>JACQDE010000052.1 GCA_016201285.1 Acidobacteriota bacterium
GGTGCTGGACTTGTGCTGCGGCACGGGCGATCTAACATTGGCGCTGTGGAAGGAAGCGCGGCGGAGCGGCAGGGAAGGGGCGCAGGTGTGGGGCAGTGATTTTGCGCACCCCATGCTGTGTCTGGCGCGGAAGAAACATTCCGGGGCAGGGCCGCAACAGTACGTCGAAGCGGATGCGCTGAATCTGCCCTTTCCGGATGGGAGCTGCGACCTGGTGACCGCGGCGTTTGGATTCCGCAATCTTGCGAACTATGAGGCGGGGTTACGAGAGATGTTTCGGGTGCTGAAGCCGGGCGGGGAAGCGGGCATTCTGGAGTTTTCCGAGCCGAGGCCCCTGCTCATCCGGCCGCTCTATCGATTCTATTTCCGGCACATTCTCCCGCGAATCGGAGGCGCGATCTCCGGAAGCAATGCAGCGTATTCGTATCTGCCTGCATCGGTATTGAAATTTCCGTCGCATGAAGAACTGGCGGCGTTGATGACGCGCTGCGGCTTCGTGGACGCGCGCTTTATGCTGTGGACCGCGGGAATCGTTGCATTACACACGGCACGCAAAATGTAGAGGTGGCTCATTATGCCGAAGTCCGCATATGGTGGGAGCAGCAATTATCTGCGACCGGCGTTTGGGTGGATTTCGATCCAGCCGTGCTGCGGGTCCCAGGAGCGAATCAGCCGGGGGCCAAAGCGGTCAGGACACTTTTCCCAGGGGTGGTTTATCTTTCCTTCGCGTTCCCATTTCTTGTGCAACTCCCGATAACCGTCGCTGTAGCTCGCACGCTGTAATCGAAAGTCCGGCGAGAACTCAAAGATGCCATCCGCCACTATTTTCCCTCGCGCGGCGGGAACATCGCTGGCTTCGGCAGACCTCGCCGTGACTCCTCCTTCTGAAGGCGAAATGAGTACCACAGGGTTGTACCCGTTCGGGTCTAGCCTGTTCAATTCTGAGCGAGGGAAGACGAAATAGTGCAAGGGCCGCTCGGGAGGGCACGACTTGCACTCGAAGCCCGATCCTGGCTGCTCGGGGGAACTGCCAGTAACGTGATTGCCGTCCAGCACGGCGAGCATACCGGAAACCTCATCCTCGTGGTTGCGCACGCCCCCGGCCAACAGGAGAGGCCCAGCAGGTGTATCCACGGAACTGAGCGCGAAGATGTTGCCAGAGTTCACAAACCTTCCCAGCTCGCGCGCTTGCCCGTCAAACAGCCAGAGCACAGAAGGCCACCAAGTGTTGTGATGTACCACGATTGCGATGCGCGTGTGACCCGCAGCGTGATAGACCAGCCAAACGCGGATGGGCCAGGGCGGACCATAATCTCCAGAAGCAAAAGTGAGAATTTCCTTGGGCTGAAAATGCCACAACAATCGGCCCGTCTCGGTGAAAAAGTAGAGCTCGCGCTCGTTTGCCGGCATTTCGGACCGGAGGCCTCCGGGCATGGGGACGCTCACCAGCGTCTGTCGCCCACCGCTGGCTTGGAGGTCGCCAATGTAAGCAATTGCCGGTGGCCGGGTCGGCGGCGATTCGGCAAGCTCTGTCGGAAGCGAATATGTCCACAGCGTCTTGCCGCTCTTACTCACACCCAAAAACCTGTTGTCGCGCAGCGTAACGCTGGCCAGCGGCGCGGATGACGTCGCCTTCCAAATGAGCGCGGCGGAGGCGTAGAGGCCAATCGCAAGAGCTGCAAGGATACCGGCTTGGACAATGCGCGGAATCCGCGCCAGCCAGCCTAACGCCGGGGCCGCCACGCTTTCGTGGTGCGTCGCGGAACTTGGCCCGGCAGGCTTCGCGCCTGCCAGCCAGGCGTCTATCTCCTGATTATAGGCGAACACCCTACCTCTCCCCCGGCCGCCCACGTGATGAACCGGCAGACCGTCCTCCTGCCAACGCATGGCGGTCCGCTCGTCACACCGCAAGTAGGCGGCGATTTCTTTCCACGAGTCCAGACGTTTATCGCCCACGGGATCACTCATTGCCGATATCCGCTTTCCGGCGACGTGCTACCTGGGTTTCCGGCAATTGTCGGCTTTTGTCGCGCGTCGTCGCACTTTGCCTGTTTACAAGAACCTAATCGAAGTGTATCGCGAGTGCAAGGTCGAAACAGTAGTGAGCTACGTCCGAGGTTCTGTTTGGATGCTCTGCAGCTCGGCTGGTGGCTCACAGAAAAGCGAGGTGGACGGAAATGCGATTTTCGAAACTCCTGAGCACGTCTGTTATTGGCCTCACATTCGCTCTGCCGGTGCCGGCGCAGGAGCCGACCTGGACGCAGAAACTCCCTGCGGCAAGTCCTCAAGGGAGATATGCACACCATATGGCGTACGATGCTGCACGGGGTCAAGTGGTGCTGTTTGGTGGCGCCGATACCATCACCGGCACCAATTTCCACGACACCTGGGTGTGGGACGGGGCAAATTGGACCCAGAAGTCCCCTTCTACAAGTCCTTCGGGAACGGGCTCGCAAGCGATGGCGTACGATGCCGCCCGGCAGCAGGTCGTGATGTTTGGTGGCGCCGTTGGTGACAATGTCTTCAACACCGTCATTTCGTCCGATACTTGGGTGTGGGATGGCACGACGTGGACCCAGAGGTTCCCCGCGAACAGCCCTTCGCCTCGACTGGGCGCGGCAATGGTGTACGATCCCGTCCGCCAACAGGTGGTGCTGTTCGGGGGCGGACCTGGTTCTCCGGAGTCCTTCGGAGATACCTGGGTCTGGGATGGAAACAATTGGACGCAGAAGTTCCCGGCGACCAGTCCACCGGCACGGAGTAACTTCGGCTTCGCTTTCGATGTTGCTCGCGGACAGGCAGTGTTGTATGCCGGCAGGGGGGATGGCGACACCTGGTTGAATGATACATGGGTTTGGGATGGCACAAACTGGACGCAGAAATTCCCGGCAACGATCCCGACGACACCGAGAGCTCTGCACCGCATGGCTTACGACGCTTCCCGGCAGCAGGTGGTGCTCTTCGGCGGACATGGACCCAGCAACGATCCCCTCTATGACGACACATGGGTGTGGGATGGGGTTAATTGGACACAGAAGTTCCCGGCGAGCAGTCCCTCGGGCAGAACTGGGCACACTTTGGCCTTCGATGAAGCGTGCGCGGAGATTGTACTCTTCGGTGGCTTCACTGGTTCTTTCGCCGACGACACCTGGGTGTGGGGCGTCCCGAGCACCGACCCTTGCGTTATCAGAGTTGAAATCGACATCAAACCAGATAGCTTCCCCAATTCGATAAACCTCGGCTCGGGCGGAACCGTCCCCGTTGCCATCTTTAGCAGCCCATCCTTCGATGCCCGGACCATTGATCCCCTCACAGTAAGTTTGGCGGGGGGGGGACACAATTGCAGTCTTGCGAGGGAAAACCTTTGGCAGAATCTCCGTCCGCGGGGAGGACTCCGTTTGAATAGTCCCGTGATTGGCCGTGTTTCGAAAGGCTCTCAGTCTTCGGCGCCCAGCGTCTTCATTTTGGAGAGCAGAGTTTTGTAGGAGACGCCGAGCTTTTCGGCGGCGCGGGTCTTGTTCCATTTACATTCGCGGAGGGCGGCTTCGATAAGGAAGCGCTCGATGTGCTGAGTGGCGCGGGAGGTGACTTCCTCGAGAGTGCCTTCCCAAGAAAAGGATTCGTCCAACATGCCGGCGGGGATCTGCGCGGCGGTGGGACGCGCGGCGGGGAGTTGGAGGGCCGCGGCGTCGAGTGCATCGCTGTCGGCGAGGATGGCGGCGCGCTCGATGGTGTTCTGCAATTCGCGGACGTTGCCGGGCCAGGGATAGGACTGGAGCTGCGCGCGGGCGTCGCCGGTGAAGGAGAGCGCGGGCTTGCCGAACTCGCGCCGGTAGCGCTCGAGGAAATGCTCGGCGAGGAGCAGGACATCATCGCCGCGGTCACGCAGCGGGGGAATTTCAATGGGCACGGCGGAGACGCGGAAATAGAGATCTTCGCGGAACTGTTTTTGCGCGACCGCATCACGGAGATTTTTATTGGTCGCCGTGATGATGCGGACATCCACGTCAATTTCCTGGGTGCCGCCGACACGCTCGAAGCGGCGCTCCTCGAGGACGCGGAGGAGCTTGGCCTGGATGGCGGGAGGCAGGTCGCCGATTTCGTCGAGGAAAAAGGTGCCGCCCTGGGCGAGCTCGAGCTTGCCGATTTTGCGCGCGCCGGCGCCGGTGTAGGCGCCCTTCTCGTGGCCGAAGAGCTCGTTTTCGACCAGACCTTCGGGAATGGCGGCGCAGTTGAGTGCGACAAACGGCTTATCGCGGCGGCGGCTCAAGTGGTGAATGGCGCGGGCGAAAAGTTCCTTGCCGGTGCCGCTCTCGCCGAGCAGCAGGACGGTGGAATCGGTGGCGGCGACGCGCTGCACCTGCTGGCTGGTCTGCTTCATGGACTCATGCTCGCCGACGATGCGCGGGAAGCCGTAGCGGGCGGCGTACTCCTCGCGGAGGATGAGGTTTTCGCGGAGCAGCTCCTGCTGGCGGGCGGCGCGCTCCATCAACAGCTTCAGGTGGTCGAGGTCCACGGGCTTCTGGATAAAATCGAAGGCGCCTTCCTTCATGGCGGTGACGGCTTCCTCGATGGAGCCGTAGGCGGTCATGAGGATGACGGGGATCCCGCTGTCGGCGTCTTTCACTTCGCGGAGGACGTCAATGCCGGAGAGGCCGGGGAGCTTGAGGTCGGTGAGGACGACGAGGAAGCGGCGGGCCCGGATCTTCGTGACCGCGCTGTTGCCGTCGGGGGAGTCCTCGACGGCATAGCCCATGCGCTCGAGAGCTTTCCGGAGCATGGCGCGAAGCTCGGCCTTGTCTTCGACGAGGAGAACGGGTTCCATGGGGTCTTTTGTAGCACAGATTTACGGCCGTGGATGAGTGGTCGGAGCGGGATGTTTCCGGAAGTGAAAGAAGAAAGGGAATAAGGAGGAAGGGAGGTAAGGAAGTCAGGAGGTCGAGAGGCGCGAGCGCCGAAAAGCAGGGCGGCGCTGTCCCTCGGGTTCGCTCGGGATAAAAAGCGCCGGGACCCGCCTCTACAGACCGGGGCTAGGGCCGGGCCCAGGATGGGGGGCCGCCTGCGCGGCGGAGCTCGTCTTCGAGATCGGCGAGAGCGCGGCGGAGTTGCTCGACTTCCTGCTTCTTGGCATCAATGTTGGCGCGGCCCTTGTTGATCTCGCCGCGGGTGTACTGCTCGCGCATGGCCTTGTTGGGGTCGCTGTAGTACTGCTGCTGGTTGAGGTTCAACTCGCGCTGGAGGATGTCGAGCTCTTTTTCGGCGGAAGCAAGCTTGCCGCGGGCTTCGGAGAAACGCTTGCGCCAGTCAGCTCCGTCGAGTCCTTTTTTCTCCTCACCAGAAGCAGCGGCTGATGCCTTCGAGGAGGCATCGGCGGGAGCGGCGGCGGTGTCAGGGGCGGTGGTGGTAGCATCCGGAGTTGTCGGGATATTGTCGTTGGTGAAGACGAGCTTCGCCTTGGGGGCACTCTTTTTGGCTTCGCGGGCCTTGCGGGCCGCCTCAACAAGATTGGGCTCCTGCTGTTGTGCGGCGAGGGCCACAGGGAAGGCCAGCAAAAGGCCCAACAGCGCGGGAATCACTCTGCGCATCACGCACCTCTCCGGAGAGACTCAGCGGAATCTGCTCCTATTGAGTTTAGATGCTCCCCACGGGGGAATCAACTGCCTGGGAGTTGAGGGCTTGCTGGATGGGTAACGTCAGGACGAACTCGGCGCCGCCCTCGGGGAGGTTGCGCGCGGTGACGGCGCCGCCGTGCTGGACGGCGATTTTCTGAACAATGGCGAGACCGAGGCCGGTGCCGTCAACTTTGGTGGTGTAGAAGGGCAGGAAGATTCTGGTGAGATCGGCGGGAGCGATGCCCGGGCCGTTGTCTATGATGGCGATGCGCTGCGTGGGACCGGCGGCGGCGTGTTCGAGCGAGCCGCGGAGAGTGACGCGGACGTCAGCGCCGGACTCGGCCGCAGCCTGGGCGCCATTGCGGGCAAGATTGAGCAGGGCCTGGCGGAGGAGTCCGTCATCGCCGGGGATGAGGCCGAATTCGCCCTCGGTGAAGAACATGACGCCGGGCATCTCCTCGCGGAGCTCGGCGACAGTGCGGGCGACGAGCGCTTGCAAATCCACTGGCGAGGGAGTGAACTCGAAGGGGCGGGCGAAGCGCAGGAATTCGGTGACGAGATGAGTGAGCGCGCGCGTCTCCTGGACGATTTTTTCGGCGCACTCGGCCTGCTCGCCCGCGGCGGCTTCGCTCTTGAGCAATTGGGCGTAGCCGGAGATGGTGGCGAGCGCGCTCTTAAATTCGTGGGCGATGCCGGCGGAAAGCTCGCCAAGAAGCGCCAGGCTTTCTTTCAGGCGCACCTGTTTCTGGAGGGCGGTGAGCTCGGTGAGGTCACTGAGGAGGCAGAGCGCGCCGGCGATCTTGCCGGGAACGGATTCAGGCGCCTGGCCGCGGAGATGCGGCAGTGGAGCGAGGACGGGGGAGATGGTGACGCCGAGGTGGCGGACGTCGCCGGCGGGCGTGGAGTGCTCGACTTCCTCGCGCTGGAAAGTGCGGGCGTCACGGAGGCACTCGGTCAACAGACGCGACAAGGGTGAATCGGGGCCGAGGGCCTCGTCGTAGCGGCGGTAGCTGAGCGTGGCCGCGCCGAGGGCGGCCTGCGCGGCGGGATTGGCGAGGGTAATGAGGCCGTGCGAGTTGATGAGCAGCAGGCCGGTGGGCATGTTGCGGGTGACGGCTTCGCTCAAACGCTCGGTCTGGAGTGCGCGCTGCTTTTCTTCGCGGTGCAGTCGCTCGAGTTCCTTCTCCTGCGTCTTGAGGCGCTGGATAACGCCTTGCATCGAGGCGCTGAGAAAGGCCGGCTGGTCGGCGGGGCTGGGAGCGGCGGGGTCGAATTCCTTGCGCGTGGGGCCGGATTCGCGGCGCAGATATTTGCGCAGGGAAACAGAGACCAGAAAAACAATCAAGAGGACGAGCAGGATGAAGACAAAACCGGCGGCGAGCCAGAGCGGCTGGTTGGCGGGTAATTGAATGGCGAGCAGCGGGGTCATGCGTGTTCTACCGAATGCCGGAGATGCGGAGATACCATTCGAGCACCGGCGTGCCGAAAAAGACGACGAGAAGCGCGGCGATACCGAGAAAGCTGCCGAAGGGCAACTCGTAGTCGGCGCCCTTGCGCCGGACGAGAATGAAAAGCAATCCGAGAATACTGCCAAGCAGCGAGCCGACAAGAATTGTGAGAAAGGTGCGTTGCGGGCCGAGAAATGCGCCGACCAGGGTCATCATTTTGACGTCACCGAAGCCCATGCCTTCGCGGCCGCGCATCTTGAAATAGACCTCGCCAACAAGCCAGAGCAGGCCGCCGCCGAGGGCGGCGCCGAAGAGGGTATCCGCCAAAGAGAGGACGGGAGCGGGCGGCGGGAAGTCGAACAGGCGGCGGCTGAGCCACGCCGCGGCGCCGTCCTCGGGGACAGAGAAGAACGCGAGCACAAGCCCCGCGGCCAGGCCACCAAACGTGATGGGGTCGGGCAGAATGCGAGCGATGATGTCGGTGAAGACGAGAACGATCATCAGGCAAGCGAAGATGGTCCACTTGAGCGCGATGAAGGTAAGTCCGAAGACGGCAGCACTGGCGAGGAAGAGCAGAGCGGTGATCAGTTCCACAACGGGATAGAGAGCGGAGATGGGCATTTTGCACGAGCGGCACTTGCCCGCGAGCAGGAGGTAGCTCAGGAGCGGAATGTTGTCGTACCAATCGATGGGCGCCTTGCAGTGGGGACAATGTGAGCGCGGGTGGACGATGCTGCGCTCCTCGGGCTGCTCGGCGGGAAGGCGGCGGATGCAGACGTTGAGGAAGCTGCCGATCAGCAGACCGAAGATGAAGACCATCGTGAGCACGACGCCTGGGGGAAGGCCGGGGAAGGAGCTGAAGCTTATGGTCACAAGGGAAATGTGCCACAAGCGGGATGGGCGCTCAAGGTGCAACGGGGCGGAAGTGTCCAATCAGGTTGCAGGGGAGTAACAAGCAGGGTGTGTTGGGTGTAGGGTGCAGAAAACCGATAGCTCGTTTGCGGATGGGATTGTGATTGCATGCAGCGGGCGCGACCCTTTACACGTCCACGTATTTGGGTGAAATGGTGGGGACAGGCATAACGACCTGCCACGTGTGGGAGCGTTACGCTCTGCTGGGCACGACATCAACAGCACAACATGCACAGGGAGCAACCCAACCCTCGATTTATGCGGTTCGGCGGGGGGAAATTGACACTTCGGCGCAGAGGCCTGGATAATAAAATGGTTTGAGTATCATGTCCTGGCTCGAACAAAAAATTCGGCGTTACGAACATGCCCGCTGGACCAGCGACGACAACCGGCAGGTGCTGCCGTTTGCGTGGGGGTTGGAGCACATCGGCGGGCGCGCCGACGAGCCGGACCCGCGCGGATTTCTGCGGCGTTTTTCTGCGGAAACGATTGCCCATAGCGACGCATGGTATGCGACCGAGCCGGCCACGGACTACCGGCTGGAGGGCGACCGGCTGACGTTCACGAGCGCGATGGAGTCGCCGTGGGCGGAAAACAATCTGGTGCGGGCGCGATTTTTCCAGGCGAAGAAGTCCGGGCCGGCCGTGGTGGTGATGCCCAACTGGAACGCGAAGGCGGACAACCACGTCCCGATCTGCCGGTGGCTGAACACGCTGGGCATCACGGCGCTGCGGCTGGTGCTGCCGTACCATGAGGAGCGCAACGCGCCGGGGCACGAGCGCGCGGACCATCTGGTGGGGCCAAACATCGGACTAACCATCCAGGCGAACCGGCAGGCGGTGATGGATGTGCGGCGGTGCCTGCGGTGGCTCGAGCAGATGGGTTATGGAAAGCTCGGGCTGCTGGGGACGAGCATCGGGTCGTCCATTGCGTTCATTACGATGGCGCACGACCGCGCGGTGCGCGCCGGCGCGTACCTGCACGTGTCCACGTACTTCGGCGACGTGGTGCGCACAGGGATGACGACCAACCATGTGTGGGAAGGATTGCGCGCAAAGGTGTCAGCGGATGAACTCCGCGAGTACTGGGCGCCGGTCAGCCCGTTCCCTTACATCCACCGCGTGCACGGCACCGGCCAGCGCTGCCTGATGATTACCGGCAAGTACGACCCCACGTTTATTTCCGAGCTGTCCGAAGAGATTATCGGGTCGCTGCACTCGAACGGAGTGCGGCACGAAGTGCTGCGCTTGCCGTGCGGACATTATTCGCTGGGAGAATTTCCGTTCAGTTGGGCCGCGGGCGGGCGCTTCGCGGCGTTTTTTTTCCAATACCTGACTTAGACGAGTCACACGTTAGTTCTGAAACCACGAACAACCCCAAAAGCAGATCCCTCGCCCCGATAACGAACATCGGGACTCGGGATGACGAAGTAAGCTTTGTTATCGCCCGCAAAAAATAAAACGGCCATCTTATGGCCCTGCGAAAGCGCGGGACTATTGTTGGCGTCTCAACGGGAAACCGCGTTAGCGCAAAATCGCCTGAAAATCGCCGTCTGAAATGATACTGCCGACCGCTTCAATTTCTTTCGCGAGCGGGCGGTCTTCGTCCAGCCTTTTCGCCACGGAGCGGACGCGGGCGTGGGCCTTGTGGGCGAGGGCGCCGGTGCGGAGCGGTGCGAGGAGGTCTATCCCCTGACAGGCGGCGAGGAGCTCAATGGCGAGGATGTGGCGCACATTGCCCAGCATGGGGCGGAGACGCCGCGCGGCGCTCATGCCCATGGAGACGTAGTCTTCCTGGTTGCCGGAAGTAGGAATGGAGTCCACCGAGTGCGGCGCGGCAAGAGCCTTGTTTTCGCTGGCCAGCGCAGCAGCGGTGACGTGGGCAATCATAAAGCCAGAGTTGAGGCCGGGCTGCGTGGTGAGGAACGCGGGGAGAAGACTGGTGTGCGGGTTGGTCATGTGCTCGATGCGGCGCTCGCTGATGCCTCCGAGAGTCGCGAGAGCCACGGCGAGTTGGTCGGCGGCCATGGCGAGCGGCTGGCCGTGGAAATTTCCGCCGCTGATCACCTCGCCGCCGCCTTTTCCGTCTGCAAACACCAGCGGGTTATCGGTGGCGCTGTTCAGCTCGACGTCAAGAGTAGCGCGCACGCGGGCAAGGGCGTCGCGCACGGCGCCATGGACCTGCGGGGTGCAGCGAAGGCTGTAGGCGTCTTGCACGCGGGGGTCGCGCTCGGCGGCGCGGTGGGACTCGCGAATCTCACTGCCCTGATTGAGGCGGACGAGATTGCGGGCGGTGGCGGCGGCGCCGGGAAAGGGACGGGCTTCGGCAATGCGCGGATCGAAAGCGGCCGGGCTGCCGCGCAAGGCGTCGAGTGAAAGCGATGTGGCGACGTCGGCTGTATCCACCAGGATTTCCGCTTCGCGCAACGCGAGCGAGGCGAGAGCCAGCATGCCCTGAGTGCCGTTGAGGAGCGAGAGGCCTTCTTTTGCTTCGAGAGAAAGCGGGGCGATTCCTGCTCGGCGCAGGGCGTCGCCGCCGGAGAGGCGCTCGCCGCTGCAGAGGGCTTCGCCTTCGCCAATCACAACCTGAGCGAGATGGGCGAGCGGCGCGAGGTCACCCGAGGCGCCGACGGAGCCTTGCGAGGGAATCACCGGGTGGACGCCGTGCTTGAGCATGGCGCAGAGCGTTTCGACCACGACCGGGCGAACACCACTGAAGCCCTTGGCGAGAGCGTTGGCGCGGAGGAGCATGATGGCGCGGGTTTCGGATTCGCTGAGTGGAGCGCCGACACCGCAGGCGTGGCTACGGACGAGGTTGAGCTGCAACTGGAGGATTTGGTCGCGGGAGATGCGGACCTCGGCGAGGTCGCCGAATCCGGTGTTGACACCGTACACGGCGGTTTCGGAGGCGATCAGGCGGTCAATCACCGCACGGGAGGCTTCCATGCGCTTGTGCGCGTCGGGCGTGAGGGCGGCTTCGGCGCCGCCGAGGGCGACGGCGTAGAGGTTTTCAAACGCCAGGTCATTGCCGTTGATGTTCACGATTGTCATGCGCGCATCCCCGTGACCAGCACGATGCTGGCGGGCAAGGTGACATGCCCGCCCCTGCAGTAGGGCTGCAGGGCGGCCAGAACCTCTGCGGACATCCGCTGGTACGAATCGGGGGCAAGGGCTTGGATGAACGGGCGAAACGGCGCCGCGATTTCCTGGAAGTGTTCCCAGAATAACTCGGGCGAACCCGGCCAGGTCAGGGTGATGCTGAGCGCTTCTTCGCGCACGGCGGAGAATCCGGCCTGCTCCATCGCGGCGCGCAACGTGCCCGGGGCGGCGAACCGGAAGACGTGAGGAGCACCGGGCTCGGGCGGCGGGATTTCCGCGTACTTTTTCAGGATGCCCGCGGTGCAGGAGAAGAAGGGCTGCTCGGGCGAACCCCAGGCGACGAAGACGGCACGACCGCCCGGATTGAGCACGCGGCGGGATTCCCGCAAGGCGCGGACGTGGTCGGGGAAGAACATGACGCCGAAGCGGCAGGTGACGCGGTCAAAGGCAGCGTCGGGAAAGGAAAGAGACTCGGCATTGGCCTGGCGGAAGGTCATGTTGTGGAGAGCTTTCTGGGTGGCGTGATGCTGGGCGGTGGCGAGCATCTCGGAGCCGAGATCGGTGGCGGTGACGTGACCCTCCGGGCCGACGGCCTCGGCGAGGGCCAGAGCCGGCTCGCCGCTTCCGCTGGCCAAATCCAGAACGTGGTGCCCAGGGGTGAGCATCGCAGCGTGGAGGATCGCGTCGGTAACGCCGCGGGTACATTCCGCAAACGGGGCGTGCCACTTGCGCCAGGCCGCCACGGTGGGCTCGCTGGTCCATTCGCGACGCATCTTCTCCAGGTGGAGGTTTTGCTGGGCTGGCTCTGCGTTGTTCATTCCGTACTCCCCATCGAATGAATTTCCTGTGCCGCTAGTGCGGCGGCCTTGATGTTCAGGAGCGTCATGGCGAATCCCCGTAACGAGGAGTACTCCCGCGGAGAGTGGCGGAGAAAACGTTGACGTACTTTTCTGGGAGCGATCTGGGGCGGCCGCTCCTGTTGCAGATGACGTGGAGAGTCTCGCCGGTGGCGAGGAGCTGGCCGCTGGAGTCGCGGATGACTTCGTAGCCGAAGCGGATGGTTCGCCGGCGGACCTGGAGGATGCGTGCGCGAATACGCAGGAGGTCGTCGTACCGCGCAGGCTTTTTGTAGCTGCATTTGGCTTCGGCGACGACGATGTGGCTGTCGTCGAGCTTTTCCATGTCGTGGTAGGAAAAGCCGAGGGCGCGAAGCAGCTCGACGCGGCCGACTTCGAACCAGATGAAGAAATTGGAGTGATACACGACGCCCATCTGGTCGGTTTCGGCGTAGCGCACGCGCAACGTGGTTTCGTGAACGGGAGCAGCCATCCGGATGGAGAAGTGTAGCAGGGGCGAGAGCGGAAGGAAACTTTGGAGGGGGTTGGGGGGTACAGCGTGGAGTTCAAGAAGGATGATTCCGGGAAGATTGTGGAGGCGGTGTTCTTCCAGCCGAACGGGGCGTTTGCGGCAAAGAGGAAGTAGCCGGGCGTTGAGGGAATCCTGCACGTTGCCCACAAAACGAGAAGAAAAAGCAGATCCCTCGTCCCGGTCAAAACCATCGGGACTCGGGATGACAGTTCAGCGTTTTGCCGGTTTTCCTTAACGCAGAGACGCAAAGGCCGCAGAGGAACACAGAGAAAGACAGAAAAGAGAATTAACTGGAGTTTTTCTCCGTGTTTCAGTGGCGAGGGTAGTCGGGAAGCATAGTCAGTGGTCCAGCCACTTAGGCGGGCGTTTTTCCAGAAACGAAGAAAGACCTTCCTTGAAATTCGGGGTGGAGCGGATGGCGGCGTTTTCCTGGATGGCCAGCTCGATCTCGCCGTCGATTTCCGCCTCGGCGCAGCGGCGGAGGAGCAACTTGGTGCGGACCAGGCTGGTGGGGCTCGCGGAGAGCAGTGAAGTGGCGAGTTCGCGGGCACGGGACATCAGGACGTCCGCCGGGATGATCTCGGTCACCAGGCCGAGTGCGTGGGCTTCGGCGGCATCGAAGATTCTTCCGGTGAGCAGCAGACCGCGAGCGCGCTTCTCGCCAATTTGTCGGCGCAGAAACACGGAAACGAGGGCGGGGATAAAACCGATTTTGACTTCGGTGTAACCGAATGTTGCTTCGGGGACGGCGAGGGTGAAGTCGCACATGGTGGCGATGCCGGCGCCGCCGGCAATCGCCGGGCCGTTGACGGCGGCGATGAGGGGCTTGGGGAAAAAATAAAGGCGGCGGAAGAGGCGCGCCATGTGGCGGGAGTCCTCGATGTTCTGCTCGGGAGAATAGGCGGCGAGGGCGGAGAGGGCTTCGATGTCCATGCCGGCGCAGAAGGCTTTTCCCGCGCCGGTGATGATGGCGACGCGTGCCGAGCCGGATTCGATTTCGTCGAGGGTGGCGAGCAGTTCGTCGATCATCAGCGGGGAAATGGCGTTGCGCTTTTCGGAGCGCGCGAGAGTGAGCGTGGCGATGGCGGCATCGAAGGCGAGGGTGAGAGTCGTGGGCATAGGCGGAAAGAATAGAGGGAAAGAGGCAGAGAGGCAAGAAACCCTAACGACTGAAAAGCAGATTCCTCGTTTCGTGCGGAATGACAAGTCCCGAGAGCGGGTGTTAGTGGGCGTACTTGGTTCGGATTTCGTGGGTGAGAGCGAGCACGGGTCCGAGTGACTGCGGGGCGATGCCGGTGTCCACGCCTTTCTTCGCCAGCGTGTGGACGACGATTTCGGTGGGGATGTTGCCGACGAGGTCGTCGCCGGCAAAGGGGCAGCCGCCGAGGCCGGTGAGAGCGCTATCGAAGCGGCGGCAGCCGGCTTCATAAGCGGCGAGAACTCTTTCGGCGGCGCCATCCGGGCGGCTGTGAAGATGCACGCCGAGCTCGATGCCGGCGACGCAGTTCTTCACGGCATTAAAAACGCTGCCGACCAGGTTGGGGGAGGCGGTGCCGATGGTGTCGGCGAGAGAGACGGTGCGCACGCCGATGTCTTTCAGCCAGATGAGCGTGTCTTCGATGATCTCGGGGCCCCAGGGTTCGCCGTAGTTGTTGCCGAAGGCCATGGAAATGTAGACGACAAGGCTGCGGCCGGCGGCTTTTGTGGCGGCGCGCAAACGCTCGACCAGCGCGCGAGATTCGGCGCGGGTCATGCGAGCGTTGGCCTGGCGAAAATGCGCGGAGATGGAATACGGATAGCCGAGCGTGGTGACGCCGGGAGTGGCCAGAGCCCGCTCCATGCCTTTCTCATTCACAACAATGCCGATTATTTCAGAAAGTAAGGAAGTCGGAGGTAAGGAGGTCTGAAGGAGACCCATGACTTCTTCGCTGTCGGCCATTTGCGGGACATATTTCGGCGAGACGAAGCTGACCGCATCAATGTGGCCGAAGCCAGCGGCGATGAGCGCGCGATGGTAGGCGACTTTTTCTTCAGCAGGGATTACTTGCGTCAGGCCTTGCCAAGCGTCGCGCGGACACTCGATCAGCTTAGTTGGTGTTGTCATGACGCTTTTTTCGAATCCACTCAAAGAGCTCAACAGCAAAGAGAGCCAGCCCGACCGACGTAAGAATAATCGCAATTAGCGAAATGATCCGCAAAAGGGGCGGAATTGGATATGCAATCGAACCAAATTCATAGCCGAACGGACCTTTCAGTGCTGCGTAGTAGGAGCGTATGGAATAGATCCATGCAGGTACCGCCGCCAGAAGTAAGATCGCTCCGCGTTTCTTCATCAGGTTTGCAGGACTCCCGTCTTGAACTCGCGCACGTCGGGATTCAACGCAGCGGCTTCGAGCGCCCAGATGAGGGCGTCGCGAGTCTGGGCGGGATCGATGATGGCGTCCACCCAGAGGCGGGCGGCAGCGTAGCGCGGGTCGGTCTGGTGCTCGTAGGTGGCTTTCACCGACTCGAAGAGTTCCTTCTTGTCCTTGTCGGTGAGCTTCTTGCCCTCGCGTTCGAGTTGCTTGATCTTGATTTCGACAAGAGTACCGGCGGCGGCATCGCCGCCCATGACCGCGTAACGCGCGGTGGGCCAGGCGAAAATGAAGCGCGGGTCGTAGGCCTTGCCGCACATGGCGTAGTGGCCGGCGCCAAAGCTACCGCCGCAGATGACGGAGATTTTCGGCACCACGCTGTTGGCCACGGCGTTGACCATTTTCGCGCCGGCGCGGATGATCCCGGTCCACTCGGCTTCCTTTCCGACCATGAAGCCGTTGACGTCGTGAAGGAAGACGAGCGGAACAAGGCTCTGATTGCAGTCGAGGATGAAGCGCGCGGCCTTATCCGCGGATTCGCTGTAGATGACGCCGCCGAATTCGACGCGCTTTTCGCCGGTGCCGGGCGCATGCGTGTGGACGTGCTTCTTCTGGTTGGCGACGATGCCGACGGAAAAGCCGCCGATGCGGGCATAGCCGCAGAGCAGCGTCTTGCCGAAGTCGGGGCGATATTCCTCGAAGACGCTCGAGTCCACGGTGCGGGCGATGAGTTCGCGCATGTCGTACTGCTTGGCGGCGTCGCTGGAGAAGACGCCGTAGATTTCGTCAGCAGGGTAGGCGGGCGGCGCGGAGGCTTTGCGGTCGAAGCGCGAGGCGGGCGGGTGGCCGAGCTTGTCGAGGAGCGCGCGAATGCGGGCGATGCAAGCGTCGTCGTTAGGCTCGTGGAAGTCCACGGTCCCGCTGATCTGCGCGTGCATCTTCGCGCCGCCGAGTTCTTCCGCGGAAACCTTCTGGCCGATGGCGGCCTGCACCAGCGCGGGGCCAGCGAGAAACAGGCCGGAGCCCTCGGTCATCAGGATGTGGTCGCACATGACCGGAAGATAGGCGCCACCGGCCACGCACATGCCCATGATGGCGGTGGTCTGCGGGATTCCCATCGCGCTCATGACGGCATTGTTGCGAAAAACGCGGCCGAAGTCGTCGGTATCCGGAAAAACGTCTTCTTGCAACGGGAGGAAAACGCCAGCGGAGTCCACGAGGTAGATGGTGGGGAGGCGATTCTCGATGGCGATGTTCTGCGCGCGGATAACTTTCTTCGCGGTCATGGGGAAAAAAGCGCCGGCTTTGACGGTGGCGTCGTTGGCGATGATCATCACCAGGCGGCCAGAGACACGAGCGAGGCCGGTGAGCGTGCCGGCGGCGGGCGCGCCACCCCACTCCTCATACATTTCCCAGGCGGCGTAGATGCCGAGCTCGAAGAAGGAGCTGCCGGGGTCAATCAGTTTGGCGATGCGTTCGCGGGCGGTGAGGCGGCCTTTCTTTTGCTGCGCTTCGATGGCTTTCGCGCCGCCGCCCTGGCGGATGCGCTCCTCTTCCGTTTTGATTTCGGTGAGGAGGTCCACCATACGGCGGGTGTGCTTCTCGAATTCGTGGGAATGTGGGTGGTGAACGTGAGTCTTCAAGACAGACGTGGACACTCCGCTACCTCGTGCGTCGTGAATTGAGCCGCGAAGAGCGCCGAAGCGCTGACGGCTTATGCCTTCTCGGCCGGCACAAAGTATACGTCGGTCGGCTTGAATTGCGCGAGTCTGCGGAATCCGGCTTCGCAGCGGTCCGCCAAAGCCTATTCCAGCTTTTCGTCCGCCGACGAGCCGTAGATGGGAGGTACTTTCCCGCCGGTGAGCCGGATGTAGAGGCTGAGCTGCCCGCGATGGTGGATGGCATCGAACATCACGGCCCACAGCATTTCCCCCAGGGGCAACTCATAGAAACCAGGTGCCACGCCGACGTTCAGCCGTACGTTCTTGTTTTCCCAAGTTTCATCGTCAAGCGCCTTGAGCCCGGGCTCAAAATCGGCATGTGCTTTCTGGTAGGCCGCGATGATTTTTTCAAGGCTCTTCGGCGGCGGCGTCTCTTTCCACTGGACGTCTTTGCCACTGGCCCAAGCCACGCATGCTTGTTCTTCCAGGACCAGCAACCACACCAGTGCCGCCGCCGTACGAGAGACAGGATGAGGCCGGAACTCTGGGTTGTCCGTGGGGAGGGCTCGGAACACCTTGAGAAACGTCGGGTACTCCTCCGCCCAACGCTTGATGAAAAACTCCCGGTTCGTCATGGCTCACCTTTTTATCCCCGCTCCGTCCACCAGCGCGGAATCGCTCGCGCCCTTCAGGCCTTCTCCGCAGGGACAAAATAAACATCCGTGGGCTTGAATTGCGCGAGTCTCCGGAACTTGGCCTTCACCGGCATGCCCACACGAATATCTTTTTCGGTGGCGCCGATGAGCCGTGAGAGGAAGAGGGTGTTGACGCCGTCGAATTCGATGAGCGCCAGGTTGAAGGGTGCCTCCTTGAGAAACGCCTCGGAGCCGAAATAACAGGTGGTCCAGGTATGGACGCGGCCGTTGAGCGGCAGGTCGAACCACTTCGTGGGCGCGCCACATTCCATGCAGTAGGCGCGCGGCGTGGCGAAGCGGTAGCCGCATTTGGTGCACTCGCTGCCGCAGAGCTTGCCTTCGGCGAGGCCGCGGAAGAAGGGCGAGTCCTCGGCGTAGCTGTGGATGTAATCAATTTCGTAGTGGCTCTTCACGGTCAGCGGGTCGGTGCAGAACACCACCGCGCCCTCGTCCGATTCCGGCAGGCGCACCTTGTCGTATTTGGGCTTCGGGCCGCCGGCTTTCGCGGGGCTGGCCTGCGCGCGCTTTGAGGATTTCTTGTTCGCAATTGTTTTGGCCATGACAGTTTCCTCCTTTTCTGTACAGGCGCGCGGCTAGCGCGTGCTCTCGAGAATACTGACGGTGACGTAGGTGCCCGTCCCGGCGTGGCTGTGAATGGCGCCGCGCATCTTGCGGCGTCCGAGACCCCGTTTCTGTTTCACCTGGATGAAGCCGTCGCCGTCATTGTGCTTGGCGATGGCGCCCTGGAGCTGCCAAAACGCGAAGACGGCCTGCATCAGACCGGTGGCGCCGACGGGATGGCCGCAGGCAATCAGTCCGCCGGAAGGATTGACCGGGATCCGGCCGGTCAACTCCGGATGGCCCTGCTCGATAAACTTGCCGCCGTCGCCGTACTTGCACAGCCCCATGTCCTCGTAGGTCTGGATTTCGCTGGAGGTGTAGGCGTCGTGCAGCTCGACAAAGTCAATGTCCTCGCGGGGGTCTTCGATGCCGGATTTCTCATAGGCCAGCTTGCTGGCCATGCGTCCGGCACGGAAGCTGTGCACGCCGGGATACTTAAGGTTCTTGTACCAACTCGCGTCTTCATGCTTGAGCAGGATGACGTTGCCGTGCGGGCGGTCGGCCATGCGCATGGCGTCCGAACCCTGACCGACGCCGAGGACGCGCACGGGGTTGTCGCAAAGCTTTTCGGCGACCTCTTCGCTGCAGAGGATGGCCACCGCAGCGCCGTCGGACATGGTGCAGATGTCAAGCATGGTAAGCGGGTAAGCCACCATGGGCGAGCGGCGCACGTCCTCGACGGTGAGGTCGTAGTGGTGCTGCGCCCATTTGTTGTGCAGGGCGTTTTTGTGGTTTTTGACGCTGACCTGAGCCATCTGCTCGACGGTGGTGCCGAACTCGTGCATGTGGCGGACGACCATCATGGCGTAGTAGCCGGAGTAGAAACCACCGACGGGATAGTCGAAGTTGGTGTCGCTGGCGAGAGCGATAAATTCGTTGCCCTTCCAGGTGTTGACGTGGGACATGGTCTCGAAACCCATAGCCACAACGCAGTCCATCCAGCCGGACGCGATGTGGCGCCAGGCTTCCTGGAAGCAGAGGCCGCCGGTGGAGCCGCCGCCCTCGACGCGGATGGTCGGCTTGGGCACCAGGCCGCACATGTCCGCAGCCATGATGCCGGCCATGAGCTGGCGGGTGAAGTGGTCGCTGAAGTAGCTCAGCACACTGCCGTCAATGCGCTCGCGTGTGAGCCGGGGGCAGTCCCGCATTGCGTAGTCGAACGCTTCCTTCACCATCACGCGGAAGGATTTCCGCGGCTCTCCCTTGGCGAATTTGGTGATACCCCCGGAAATCATGTAGACAGGGCGCATGGAAGACTCCTGGCGGGCGCTGGCCCCGATGTGTCGGGGCTGGCTCCGCAGAGCATACGCTTCCGCGGGTGGCTTGGGTAGTGCGGTGTGTTTTACGGGGAGTCGTGGCAAAATGTGGGGCCGCCTGTGGCGGGCCGTCCCATGAATCTGATGGGAGCCGGGCGCGCCACAAAACTTTCACACCGGCGTTTGCGTATAATTCGGCAAGGAGAATTCGATGACCAAACGGTTGATTGCACTTGTGCTTGTCTGCATGCTCGCTGTGTGCGCGGGGCCGCTCGAGGCGCAAACGTCAAAGGCGCCGGCCAAAGCGCCGCAGAAGGCAGCGGCACAAACCGCGTCCAAGGCGGCGCCGCCGGACCTTCCGAAGCTGGCGTTTGAGACGTACACGCTGGCGAACGGGCTGAAGGTGATCCTGCACCAGGACCACCGGCTGCCGATGGTGGCGGTGAACCTGTGGTACCACGTTGGGCCGGCCAACGAAGAGGCGGGGCGGACGGGATTCGCGCACCTGTTCGAGCACATGATGTTTCAGGGCTCGAAGTATGTTCCGGGGGACGCGCACTTCAAGCTATTGGAAGCGGCGGGGGCCAGCGACATCAACGGGACGACGGACTTCGACCGCACGAACTATTTTGAGACGCTGCCCGCGAACCAGCTCGAGATGGCACTGTGGCTGGAGTCGAGCCGCATGGGGTGGCTGCTGGACAAGCTGGACCAGGCCAACCTGACCAACCAACAAGACGTGGTGCGGAACGAGCGGCGGCAGGGCGTGGAGAACCAGCCGTACGGCATCGTGGAGGAGGCGCTCTATCATGCGCTCTATCCCAAGGGCCATCCGTACTACGCGAGCGTGATCGGGTCGCACGAGGATATCCAGGCGGCGAAACTCGAGGACGTGAAGAAATTTTTCAAGCTGTATTACGCGCCGAATAACGCGAGCCTGGCGATTGTCGGGGACTTCGATGCGGCGGCGACGAAGAAGCTGGTGGAGAAATACTTCGGGACGCTGAAGCGCGGAGCGCCGGCGCCGCCGATCCAGGCGACAACGCCGCCGATTGCCAGCGAGCGGCGCGCCGTGGTGACCGACCGCATTGAGCTGCCGCGGGTGTACATGGCCTGGTTCACGCTGCCGATTTACAAGGCGGGCGACGCGGATGCTGACGCGGCGGCGGAAATCCTCGGCGGCGGGAAGTCGGGACGGCTCTACAAGAAGCTGATCTACGAAAAGCAGATCGCGCAGGACGTGAGCGTGCAAAACCAGTCGCTGATTCTCGGCTCGATCTTCCAGATTACGGCCACGGCGCGGCCCGGGAAGTCGATTGCGGAAATCGAAGCGGCGATTGACGAGGAACTGGCGAAGTTCCGCGCCGATGGACCGGCGCCGGAAGAAGTCGAGCGGGCGCGGAACCGGATCGAGACGCGCATCATTCAGGGGTTGGAGACGCTGGGGGGATTCGGCGGCGTAGCTGACCTGCTGAACCGGTACAACCACTACCTGGGCACGCCGGATTTTCTTTCGATGGACATTCAGCGGTATCGGGACGTGTCGCCGGAGTCGGTAAGAAAGATTGCGCAGCAGTATTTGAAAACGAATACGCGCGTGGTGGTGCACGGCATTCCGGGCGCGCAGCAACTGGGGCCGGAGGTGCCGACGCCAAAGGCGGAGAGTGCCGCCGGAATGGGCGCGGAGTCCATCAACGCAGCGGAGCCGTGGCGGGAGCAGACGCCAAAGGCCGGAGCAGCGCGGGCACTACAGCTTCCGGTGCCGCAGACGTTCGCGCTGTCGAATGGTTTGACGGTGATTCTGAGCGAGCGGCCGGGGCTGCCGGTGGTGGCCGCGAACCTGGTGGTGCGGAGCGGGAGCGACTCAAACCCGCCGGAGAAACCGGGGCTGGCGAATTTCGCGGCGGCGATGTTGGATGAAGGCACGGCCACGCGCAACGCACTGCAAATCGCGGACGAAGTGGCGGGACTGGGCGGCACGCTGGGCACGAGCTCGAGCATGGACGCGGCGTTCGTGACGGCACGGTCGCTGAAGAAGAACTTCGCGGCCATGCTGGACCTGATGGCGGACGTGGTCCTGCGGCCGAGTTTCCCCCCCGCGGAGATCGAGCGGGAACGGAAAATCCGGCTGGGGGCGCTGGTGCAGGAGAGCGATAACCCGGGGATCGTGGCGGGCCGGGTGACGGCGTCGGCGCTCTACGGGCCGCAGCATCCCTACGGCTACCGCGAAATCGGCACGGAGCAGGGAATCAAGACGATTTCGCGCGAAGACATGACGGCGTTCTGGAAGCAAAACTTCGTGCCCAACAACGCCGCGCTGGTGGTGGCGGGCAACATCAGGGCCGCAGAGCTGAAGGTGCTGGCCGAGAGAGCGTTTGCAGGCTGGCCACGCGGCGCGCCGGCACGACCCACGCTGGGGAACCCGGCGACGACGAAGGCGCGACTCATTCTGGTGGACAAGCCCGCAGCGGCGCAGACGGAGATCCGCGTGGTGCGGATCGGCGCGGCGCGGTCAACGCCGGATTACCCGGCGATGATCGTGATGAACAACATCCTGGGCGGGCTGTTCAGCAGCCGGATCAACATGAACCTGCGCGAGGAGCACGGGTACACGTACGGCGCGTTTTCCACGTTTGTCTTCCGGCGATCCGCCGGGCCGTTCCTGATCGGCTCGGGTGTGCGCACGGACGTGACCGGGCCGTCTGTGAGCGAAGTGCTCAAGGAAATCCGCGGGATGGCGGAGGGGCAGGCGACCGCGGAGGAGATGAACCGTTCGCGGGACTCGCTGGTGCGCTCGATCCCGGGCGACTTCGAGACGAGCGGCAGCGCCGCCGGAAGTTTTTCCAACATCTACGTGTATGACCTGGGCCTGGACTACTACTCGAAGTATCCGGCGCGGATCATGGGCGTCACGCCGGGCGACGTGCAGGCGGTGGCGAAAAAATATCTGGCGCCGGGAGAGATGATCGTAATCGCCGTCGGCGACCGCGCAAGAATCGAGCCGGAACTGGCGAAGTTGAACCTGGGGCCGGTGGAGATCCGCGACGCGGATGGGAACGTGAAGAAGTAAGAGAGCCAAGGGCAGGGGCGCAACAGTGTGCGCCCCTGTTTCTGAAGTGGCGCACGCGGCGAAAAAGGACTCTTTGACCGGCGCGCGCGCATTCGTTACACTGGTTTGCGTCCCGCTCTGCGGGACCATCCCCAACGGAGGTAGGCCTGTGAATATCCTTGCCGAGAATGCGAAGGATTGGTCTGTCTCCGCTCTCCTGAGATAAGCTCATAGCGGTCGCAGTGCCTTCCTTCGTCTCCTGAGTTTTCCAATGCATCCATGAACTTGCGTGTCCGGCTGCCGCCGGACGGGTCGAACCGCGCGCGCGGCGCGCCAAGGAGCACACATGATCTTCGCGGACCTGGGACTTGCACAACGTTTGGAGGGAGTGGATGCGGCCGGAGGCGCTGCCTCTGCGACGGCGGAGGCGCAACTGAGGCCGCTGTCGGGCGCCACATCGCTCACGATCGCTGGCGGGCAAGCGATGTTTGTGGGCGTGGGATCGCCCATTACGCAGGCATTTGCCCTCGGCCTGCACGGGCCGATGAGCGACATGGAAATGGACGCCTTGGAGGATTTCTTCCGCAGCCGGGGCTCTGGAGTGTTCATTGAAGTCTGCCCGCTGGCGGACGTGACCCTCACCGAACATCTTAATCGTCGGGGCTATAGGGCAATCGAATTTTCCAACGTCCTGGTGCGCCAGCTCCCGGCCAGGAACGCAGATAGCCCATCAAGCGCCGTCGCCGTGAGGCGTGCGGGGAGCACGGAGGCGGAGTTATGGTCACGCGTTGTCGCGGAGGGTTTTCTGGGACCGGACTATCCGCCGGAAATGTTGGAGTTATTTCACGGATTGTTCCGGACGGAAACAGGTACGGCGTATCTCGCGTGGCTGGATGGGAAGGCCGTCGGAGGCGGCGGGATGATGGTCCACGAGGGTGTGGTGAATCTGTTTGGAGATGGCACGATTGCAGCGCATCGCGGGCGCGGAGTGCAGGCGGCGCTGATTGCGGCGCGGCTGGAAGCGGCGGCCGCGCTGGGATGCGACCTGGCCATGGCCAGCACGCAATGCGGGAGTACGTCGCAGCGCAATTACGAGCGGCAGGGATTTCGCGTGGCGTACACGCGCACGAAGTGGCAGCGCGAGTGGGCGTAACCAATGCGGGGTTTCAAGCCGCGAGCGGACAAAAGCAGATCCCACGTCCCGACCGATTCGGGACTCGGGATGACAACGACCCAGCTTTTTCGTTTTTCGACTAACGCTCGGCGGAAAGACTTGCGCGGCTGGCGAAATCCAAAGAAACATTAAGAACATCATCAGAGGGGACGACGCGGCTGACGAGCCGCCAGGCGTGCGCTTCGGCGGCGGTGATGATGTTTCCTGTGATCAACATCTAGTGAGCGCGAGCGTGCCCGATCAACCGCGGCAGGCGCGCGGTGCCGCCCCAACCGGTGATAATCCCCAGCGAACCCCCGGGATGGCCGAAGCGCGCGTCTTCTCCCGCGACGCGCAGGTGACACGCCATCGCGAGATCGAAGCCGCCGCCGAGGCAATAGCCGCGAATGGCGGCAACGATGGGCTTTGGACAGCTTTCGATCGCGCGCATCAACGATTGGCCGAGCGCAGAAAACCGCAGCGCTTCGACAGGCGTAAGGGCGCTGACTTCTTCAAGGTCGGCGCCGGCAGCAAACGACTGCGTTGTGCCAGTGATGAGGGCGGCGCGGACGGAGGTATCCGCTGCGAGGCTTTTGAAGCGATCGAGCAGTTGACTGAGGACGGAGTGGGTGAGGCGGGGGAACTGGTCGGGGCTTTCGAGAGAAATGAGCAGGACGGAGCCGCGCAGCTCGAATCGGACAGAGGAGTCCACCGCGCTCTAGGCCTGCTGTCGCTGGGCCATGCGGTCCTGGATGAACTTCACGATGTCCTGCGTGGACGTGCCGGGAAGAAAAATTTCGGCGATGCCGGCCTTTTTGAGTGCGGCGATGTCCGCCTCGGGAATGATGCCGCCGATGAGGACGGTGACGTCGGTCATGCCCTTCTCGCGGAGGAGATCGAGGAGGCGGGGACAGAGTGTGTTGTGCGCGCCGGAGAGGATGGAGAGGCCGATGACATCCACGTCTTCCTGGACGGCGGCGGCGGCGATCATCTCGGGGGTCTGGCGAAGGCCGGTGTAGATGACTTCCATGCCGGCATCACGGAGGGCGCGGGCGACAATTTTGGCGCCACGGTCGTGGCCGTCGAGGCCGGGCTTGGCAATCAGGACTCTGATTTTCTTCTCAGGCATTCTCTGCGTTCCTCTGCGAACTCTGCGTCTTTGCGTTATCCTTTGATTCTTCTTTCGGCTGATAGTGCCACACAAAGCGCCGGATGCCATCTTTCAGGATGGGGGTGTGAAAATTGATCAGCAGCCCTAAATGGCATCCCGAAAGGCGCAGGTAAGTTAGCATGATTGCTTCGTGGATGGGAGCCAGGGCCTCAACCGCTTTGATCTCAACGACGATCCGGCCAGCGACCAGCAAATCCAAGCGATATCCGCACTCGAGTTCAAGGCCCTTGTAGACGAGCGGCACGCCCCTCTGCCGTTCAAAAGAGATTCCGCGCAGCATTAGCTCGCGAACAAGACATTCTTCATAGACGGTCTCGAGTAAGCCGGGACCAAGCTCGCGATGAATCTCAATCGCAGCGCCAATTATCGCGTGGGTAAGCTCGTTGTCAGTCATTCGTGGGACAATCCGGAAGAGTCAAGCAAGAATACCCCATGGAAAGTCAAAATCCAACGCAGAGACGCGGAGTTCGCGGAGGCACGCAGAGAAAGACAAGAACCGCTGCGCTATTCACGGCTTGCCAGTCCATGCAGAGTCAAAATCCAACGCAGAGACGCGGAGTTCGCGGAGGCACGCAGAGAAAGACAGGAACGAACACCGCGACTCATGGTTTTCGGATTCTTGTAATGAAGTCATCCAGCAAAGCGTTGAATTTGGCGGCGTCGTCGACGAAGAGGGCGTGGCCAGCGCCGTCGAACTTTTCAAGGCGGGAGCCGGGGGTTCGTTTCTGCATGTCGTCATAGAGCGCGTCCCAGGGGCCGCCCGGAGCGATGCAGATGAGTGCGGGCTTGTCGATTTTGGCGAGGGCGGGGCGATTGTCGGTGGTGAAGGCGCCGACGAAGAGCGCAACGCCAGCAGTAGTGAGCGTCTGTTTCGAAGCGGCGATGACTTTCTGGATGTACGGCTCCGTCTGTGGCTTCTTGTACATGCTGCGGACAAAGCCTTCGGTGAACTTTTCGCGCTCCTTGAGAAAATTCCCCGCGAAGGCCATGAGGGCGGACATCATCTGCGGATTGGGGTCGGCACCGGCTATGCCGTCCACGAGCATGACGCCGGCGAGATCTTTCGTGCCGAACTGGTCCACGTAGGAGACCACTTCGCCGACGCCCATGGACCAGCCGACGAGCACGACGGGAGCGAGCCTGAGCTGATCCATGACGGCCTTGATATCGCGGGCGCGGGCGGCGGGATAGTAGCCATCAGTGGGCTTGGAGGATTCACCCTGGCCGCGCGGATCTATGGCCACGACGCGGTGCGTCTTCGAGAAGTGGGAGATTTGGTGTTCCCAGATCCACGCGGGCATGGTCCAACCGGGGACAAACAGAATCGCGGGCGATGGCCAGGCCGTTCCCTTCACAGTTTTTCCGTCCTGTTGGATGAATCCCAGTTTCTGCCCTGCATGCAGGTAATGGATCTTGACGCCATCCGCTGTCGTTACGAACCCGCTCTTCGTCCCCGGAAGTGCGGCAGCGCTGCTTGCGGCGTTCTTGTCCGCGGGGAAGGCGGCCGGTACGAGCAGCACCACGCTGAACAGCACAACGGAAATGGCAGCCTTCAGGAGTTGTCTGGAATTCATCTTTTCCTCCGGAACGGATCTATTCTCATGGCAGGCATGAGAGAACGACAAGCAGATTCCTCGCTTCGCTCGGGATGACAGCCAGGACTAGGTGACGGCGACTTCTTCGTAGGTGCCGAAAACGTCGCGCAGGGCATCGCAGATTTCGCCGAGGGTGGCGTAAGCCTTCACGGCATCGTAGATGTGCGATATCAGATTCTCGGTGCCCTGAGCGGCCTTGCGGAGGGTGGCGAGGCGGCGGGCAACTTCGTCGCTGGACCGCTCGGCACGCAGTTTCTTCAAGCGCGCGGCCTGGCGGTGGGCAACGGTCTCGTCAATCTGGAGAATGTCGATGGGATTGTCGCCGATGACGTAGTCGTTCACGCCGACGATGATTTTTTCCTTTTTGTCCACGGCCATCTGATAGCGGTAGGAGGCTTCAGCGATTTCGCGCATGGGGAAGCCACGCTCGATGGCGGCCACCATGCCACCCAGAGCGTCGATCTTCTTGATGTAGTCCCAGGCGCCTTCCTCGACTTCGTTGGTGAGAGTTTCGACAAAATAGGAGCCGCCGAGCGGATCCACGGTGTTCGTGACGCCGCTTTCGTGGGCGATGATCTGCTGTGTGCGCAGAGCGACGGTGGCGGCGAATTCGGTGGGCAATGCCCAGGCTTCGTCGAGGGAATTGGTGTGCAGCGACTGCGTCCCCCCGAGCACTGCGGCGAGGGCCTGGATGGCGGTGCGGACGACGTTGTTGTAGGGCTGCTGGGCGGTGAGCGAGCAGCCGGCGGTCTGGGTGTGGAAGCGCAGGGCCCAAGTGCGGGGCGATTTCGAGCCGTAGCGGTCGCGCATGGTGGCGTGCCAGATGCGGCGAGCGGCGCGGTACTTGGCAATTTCCTCGAAAAAATCGTTGTGGGCGTTGAAGAAAAAAGAGAGGCGCGGGACGAATTCGTCCACGTCGAGGCCGCGGCGGACGCCCCAGTCCACGTACTCGATGCCGTCGCGGAGAGTGAAGGCGAGTTCCTGGATGGCGGTGGAGCCGGCCTCGCGGATGTGGTAGCCGCTGATGGAAATGGAGTTGAACTTGGGCGTGTGCTTAACGCCGAACTCGAAGGTGTCAATCACCAGCCGCATGGAAGGCTCGGGCGGGTAGATGTACTCTTTCTGGGCGATGTATTCCTTGAGGATGTCGTTTTGAATGGTTCCCCCGATTTTCTTCCAGTCAGCGCCTTGCTTTTCGGCGACGGCGAGGTACATGGCCCAAACAACTGCGGCGGGGGAGTTGATGGTCATCGAGGTGGTGACATCCGCGAGCGGGATGTGGTCGAAGAGGACTTCCATGTCTGCGAGCGAGCTGATGGCCACGCCGCACTTGCCGACTTCGCCTTCGGCGAGCGCGTGGTCGGAGTCGTAACCCATCAGGGTGGGCAGGTCGAAGGCGACGGAAAGGCCGGTCTGACCTTGGGAGAGCAGATAGCGGAAGCGCTGATTGGTGTCCTCGGCGGTGCCGAAGCCGGCGAACTGGCGCATGGTCCAGAGGCGGCCGCGGTGCATGGTGGCGTGAATGCCGCGGGTGTACGGCGGTTCGCCGGGAAGGCCGAGATCGCGGCCGGGACTCCAGTTGGGAAGATCGGCTGGCGTGTAGAGGCGGCGGATGGGATGAGAAGAAGTAGTGGTGAACTCAGCAGCGCGCTCGGGAGACCTGGCGAGGGAGGGGTTCAACGTGTTCGCTTCCCACTCCAGTTCGCGCGGCGAAGGTTTCCGTTTGCCGGCGCGCTCCGCGGTCAGGGTGCTGCTGCGTTTAGGCTCGTCGCTCATCCGTCCGGCTCCTGGCGCCTGCGGGTTGCTGGCGCGTCACATTCGGATACGGTGCGTCATCGGAGTATTTATCTTACCTGAAAAGGGAAAGGCCCGGCGAGTGTCTTCGCCGGGCCGTTAGAGCAGATTCTTCGTCCGCCGCGGCAGACGCGGAGTGATAGTAACCTGTCAGAACTTGGCGGGCGCGCCGACGAGTTCGGCGGTGGGCGTGCCGGGAATGAGCGGATTCTGGTTCAATGCGCCGCCCTTGGCTTCGGCTAGGGTAATGTTGTTGACCTCGAGGGTGCGGCCCAGGGCGCGCTCGTATTCCACGTTGGACTTGGTGAGGGCCACGAGGGCGCTGACTTCGGCGCTCTGTGCCGCCGCCAAGTCACGTTGCGCCTGGATGACAAAGAAGATGGTGGAGGCGCCGAGCTGGTATTTTTTCTGCTCGGCGTCCAGAGTGCGCTCGGCAAGCTCGCGGGACTTCTGAGCGGCTTCGACCCGGGCACGGTTCTGCTCGAGGGAGATCTGAGCGTTGCGGACTTCCACAACGATGGTGTTCTGCTGCCGCCGGAAGCTGGTTTCCGCTTGGCTCTTCTCGAGCTGGGCGCGGGCGTTATCGGCCTGCGCAGCGCGGTTGAGGATGGGAATGTTCAGGCTCAACTGCACGCTGTAGGTGGGAAAGTCGAAATTTTTCATGCGACCCAACGCGCCGCCCCATCCGGCCTCACCAAGCGTAGTGGTGGAGGTAGAGACCGGGCTGCCGAGGAACGCGGGAACGCCACCGATGAGCAGGGGCGCGCCGGCGCTGTCCACGATGGGCGTGCCCGTGCTGGTGAACGTGCCGGTGAGCGTTTTCGTCGTAGTGCGAGAATTGCCGGCGAGGCCGGTGCCGCCGTACTGGCCCGCCAGGGAGAGAGTGGGGAGCAGGGCGTTGCGCGTGGCTTTGACGTTGATGTCGCGGTTCTGCAAGTCAATCTGGAGGCGGCGGAGTTCGGGGCGCTTCTCCCAGGCTTCCTTCACGGCCTGTTCCAGTGTTACCGGTTCGGTGACCGGGGGCTTGATGATGGCATCGGTGGGAACGACTTCGACGTTGATGATCCCCGGCGTGGCCGGGTTCTTGGTGAGGGCGTTCTTGATCAAGGTCTGCTGCTGGAGCAGGAAGGTCTGGGCAACGATGAAGTCCTGCCGAGTGCGGGCGACTTCCGCTTCAGCGCGGACGACTTCGATCGGGGCCAGCGTGCCGATTTCGACCTGGCGCTTGTTGTCGTTGTAGAGTTTTTCGGCGAGCTCAACCGAGCGCTGCTTGACCTTGACGTCCTCGCGGGCGAAGACGAGGTCCCAGTACATGTTCTGCACCGAGGAGACGGTGGTGATGACCTGCTCGGAGAAGGCAAGATCGGCGATTTTCTTGCCGTTCTTCGCGCTGAGGATGAAGCGCGTGTTGGCCAGCAGGCCGAAGCCGTTGAGCAATTGCTGCGAGAAGGAGAAGAAGAGAGTGGACTGCACCGACGGATTCAGAAAGGTGCTGGGGTTGGTGCTGGAGGAACGCGTGTTGTTCCAGGAGATAGCGTAGCCGGTGCCGGTATGGAAGCCCTGCGAGATCTGGTTGTTCCACTGCGTGCTGTAGTTCGTCAACGCGGAAAGGGCGACGCCGGTGCCGGCAAGGAACGGGTTGTTGATGGGGATGGAGCGCCGATCCCAAGAGAAGGAGGAAGTATAGGTGGGATCGAAACTGGTCGAGGGAATGGTGCCCAGCACGGAAGCAGTGCCGGTGCCGGCGAGACCGCGGCCGGCGCCGCCGCTCTTGGTCCGCAGGACGTCCGTATCGGCAATCCACGGGGTAAAGCGGGCGACGCTGATGTCGAGGTTGTTCTCGAGCGCCAGGGCGATCGCGTCCTTCAGGGTCAGTTGGAGCTTGCCGTCCTTTACGAGCTGCTCGACGCGCGGCGAGTTCTGTAGCTGCGGAGTCTCCACGCGCAGCGGGGCATACACCGCGAGCGGGTTGGTTTTGCCCCTGGAGTAATCGGGGCCCTTCTCGATCTTGAACTTGGGCTGCTCCTGGGCGTCCATCGGCGCGGCCACAAACAACACTGCCACCAAAGCCAGCGCCGCCATCCTGAGGAAAATCCTTCCAGTCATGTTGACCTTCTCCTTCAGCGGAATCATCGGGCTCACTTGAATACCAAAACCCCCGTCATAGTGCTTAAACGTCTGAAACACGCAAATTGTTTCAATCTTTCTGGGAGCACGTCGTGTCCAGTCATTAGACGGACTTAGCAGACAATGGTCTGCCTGGGAATCTCAAAAGCGGGGCGCCGCTGTCCGTCTGTGAACAGTTCACGCGCCGCGGGAAGCGTGCCAGTGTAGCACCCGGCTGCTTTCCTTGACAATGAATGCCAGCGCGGATAGGCTTCGCCGCGATGTCTTGCGCCAGGAGTTCCCTGGAGAAACCGATGCGGCCTGAAGAGCTTTTGAAGCTGTTTCAGAACGTGGGGGCCATCCGGCAGGGACATTTTGAGCTCTCCTCCGGCCGGCACAGCGCGACCTACGTGCAGTGCGCGCTGGTCTTGCAGTATCCGAAATATGCGGAGCAGCTCGGGCGGGCGCTGGCGGCGGAGTTTCACGACTTGAAGGTGGACGTGGTGGCGTCGCCGGCGCTCGGGGGCATCCTCCTGGGGCACGAGGTGGCGCGGGCCATCGGCTGTCGCGCCGTCTTCGTGGAGCGCGACTCGACGGGACGCATGGCGCTGCGGCGCGGGTTCGAATTGAGCCCGCAGGAATCGGTACTGGTGGTGGAAGACGTGTGGACGACGGGCGGGTCCACGTCGGAGACGATGAGGGTGATCGAGCAGGCCGGGGGCTGCGTCGTGGCCGTCGGAGCGCTGATTGACCGCAGCAACGGGCGACTCGAGTTCCCGGTGCGCGCGGAAGCGCTGCTCGAACTGAAGGCCGAAAGCTACGAGGCCGCACTGTGTCCGCAGTGCCGAGCGGGGAGCACAGCGGTGCGTCCCGGCAGCCGATCTACGCGCACGTCCGCCTGATCTGTGCGTTCCTCCTGAGCATTCCCATCCGAGAGTCTTAAGGGTTCATCACTCGCGCATGCACAACATCAAGCTGACACTCGCGTACGACGGCACGGAGTTCCACGGCTGGCAAATCCAGCCGGGCCAGCCCACGATTCAGGGTGCGCTGACGGAAGTTCTCCGGAAAGTCACGCAGGAGCGGCTGCAAGTGCACGCGGCGGGGCGGACCGATGCGGGCGTGCATGCGCTGGGACAAGTGGCGCACTTCAAGACACACTCCGAACTGACGGCGGGGGAATTCCAGCGGGCCTTCAACGCGCTGCTGCCGCCGACGATTCGCGTCGTGGCTGCCGAAGAAGTCGGGCCGGACTTTCATGCGCGGTGGAACGCGCAGGCGAAGACGTATGAATACCGGATCTACCGCGGGCGAGTAGCGCCGCCGTTTGAATGGCGCTTCGTGCTGCACTATCCGTTTCCACTCGACGAAGAGGCCATGATGAAGGCGGCGCGCGTGCTCGAGGGCGAGCACGACTTCACATCGTTTGCCGCGTCGAGCGGTTCGGAAGAAGAGGACAGGGACCGGACGACGGTGCGCGTGATCTATTCCTCGGAAATCCGGCGCGAAGGGGAGGAATTGATTTACCGGGTGCGGGGGAAATCGTTTCTGCGGTACATGGTGCGGAAGATCGTGGGCACGCTGATTGAAGTGGGGAAGGGGAAGTTGAAGCCGGAGGAGATCCCGGCGCTGTTTGAATTGCGGGACCGGTCGAAATCGGGGATGACCATGCCGCCGCAGGGGCTGTGCATGGTGGCGGTGGAGTACCCGGAGCCGTGGAAGGGGTAAGGCGGGCCCGCAATGGTTACTTTCGCAGAGGTTCTTCTCTGGTAGAATTGTCTTCCCATGGTTGCCCCGTCCGTTTCATCCAGTCCGGCAACGGCACGAACGCCCTCCGCCATAAACCATCTGGAATCCATTGATCCGGCCAGCGGAGAAGTAATCGCGCGGTTTGAAATGACGCCGCCGGGCGAAGTGGCACGGGTGCTTGAACGCGCGCGGCAGGCGCAGGCGGAGTGGGCGCAGAAGCCGCTGCGGGAGCGGTGCGCGCTGCTGCGGCGGCTACGCGAAGTAATGTTTGCGCGGCGGCAGGAGATTGCCGAGGTCATCACGCGCGAGGCGGGCAAGCCGCGGGTGGAATCCCTCCTTTCGGAAGTCATGCTCATCCTCGATACGGCGGATTACTACGCGCGCAAGGCGCCGAAGATGTTGCGGCCGGAGCGGGTGCCGCATCACAGCCTGGCGGTGAAGGCGAAGAGCGCCTGGCTGCAATATGAGCCGTGGGGCGTGCTGGGCGTCATCTCACCGTGGAACTATCCCATCAGCATTCCGATTGGCGTGCTCATTCCAGCCATTGTGGCGGGCAACGCAGTGGTGCTGAAGCCGTCGGAGCTGACAGCGTGGTGCGGAGCGCTGGTGGGTGAGTTGTTCGAGCAGGCGGGGCTGCCGGCCGGCGTCCTGCAAATCATCCAGGGAAAAGGCGACGTGGGCGCGGCGCTGATCGAAGGCGGGCCGGACAAAGTGATCTTTACCGGCAGCGTGGCCACGGGGCGGCGCGTAGCCGAAGCGTGCGCGCGGAAACTGATCCCGTGCGTGCTGGAACTGGGCGGCAAAGACGCGATGATCGTGCTGGCCGACGCGGACCTGGAGATTGCGTCGAGCGCGGCCGTGTGGGGCAGCTTCACGAATTGCGGGCAGGCGTGCCTTTCGGTGGAGCGGCTGTACGTAGAACAGAGCGTGGCGGAGAAATTCACGCAGATCTGCGTGGCGAAGACAAGAAAGTTGAAGGTCGGCCGCGGGCTCGACGGCGACACCGAAATCGGGCCCATGATCCGCGCGGGGCAGGTGACGCGCGTGGAGGAGCAGTTGCGCGATGCCGTGGCGCGCGGCGCGCGGGTGCGGACCGGCGGCGCGCGGCGCACAGAACTGGGCGATTGCTTCTTCGAGCCGACGGTGGTGACTGGAGTGGACCATTCGATGCTGCTGATGCAGGAGGAGACGTTCGGGCCGGTGATGGCGATTTGTCCGGTGGTGGACGCGGCCGAGGCGGTGCGGCTGGCGAACGATTCGGCGTTCGGGCTGGGCGCGACGGTGTGGACGCGGAGTGCGCGGCGCGGGCGGGAGATTGCGGGTCAACTCAAGGTCGGGACGGTGATGGTGAACGATGTGGCGAGCTACTTCGCCATCTGCGAAGCACCGCACGGCGGGCGCGGGGCGAGCGGCTGGGGCCGGACGCACTCGAAGCATGGCTTGCTGGAATTGGTTCAGGTAAAGTATGTGGATGTGGACCGGCTGCCGCGCGTTCCGAAGTCGTGGTGGTACGGCTACAGCGAAGAACTGGGCGTTGCCGCGGACCGTTTTCTAGAGATGCTGTTTGCGCCGACATTCCGCGAGCGGCTGGGGAGCGCGCGCGGGGCGCTGAAAACGCTTTTCCGCGGACACCGCATTTGAGAACGCAGGGGATGTCAAGGCGTGCCCATCGGGCGAGGTCAACGAATGTCTGAAACTACCACTCCTGTCGCACCGGAAGCCGCTGCAGCGGCCGAGCCGCCGGCGGCGCCGAAAGTGAAAATCAAGAAACTCCGGCAGCGAGCCTGCGACGAAAAGGATGACAAGGGAAAGGTCTGCTGCGGGCACCTGAAGCGGTGGTACGACTACCCTCCCATGATCGAAGCGCTGATTGGCAAGAAAGCGGAGATTTACCGCTGCGAGTTTTGCCGGACCCTCTACACGCCGGACCTGAGCGAATTGCCGCGAAGCTTTACGCTCCGCTATTAGTCGGGGAGAGGGCGGGCGCCGGGCGGCCTGGCCCGGTGGAGTGAAGCGATGGATTACAGCGAATACATCCACGATTGGAACGTCTTCACCGGCCCGGAAATTCCCTCTGGACGCAAGGTGATGCTCGACGACGAGACGCTGCGCGACGGGCTGCAGAATCCCTCCGTTCACGACCCCACCATCGAAGAAAAAATTGAAATCCTGCACCTAATGGAAGCGCTGGGAATCGACACGGTGAACATCGGTCTACCCGGCGCGGGCCCGCGGGCGTACGCCGACACCGAATCACTGGCGAAGGAAATTGTGCGGGCGAAGATGAAGATCCGTCCGAACTGCGCGGCGCGCACGGTGGAGAGCGATATCCGTCCGATTGCGGAGATTTCCGAGCGCGCGGGGATCGCTATTGAGGCGGCGACGTTTCTGGGGTCAAGCCCCATCCGGCGGCTGGCAGAGGATTGGACAGTCGAACACCTGCAGCGCACCACGGAGAAAGCGGTGACCTTCGCCGTCGGGCAGGGGCTGCCGGTGATGTACGTCACCGAAGACACCATGCGCACCGACCCGGAAACGGTGAAGACGCTGTACACGACAGCCATCCGGTGCGGGGCGAAGGCGGCGGTGCTGTGCGATACGGTGGGGCATGCGACGCCGCGCGGAGCGTACAACCTGGTGAAGTTTGTTCTTGAAGAAGTCATTAAGCCGGCAGGCGGCGGCATCCGCGTGGACTGGCACGGCCACTGCGACCGCGGGCTGGCGATCGCGAACTCACTGGCAGCGCTGGCGGGCGGCGCGGACCAGGTGCACGCGGCGGCAAATTCGCTGGGCGAGCGCGTGGGCAACACGCCGATGGAGCTGATGCTCGTCAACCTGAAGCTAATGGGCCTGATCGAGCGCGACCTTTCGCGGTTGAAGGAATACTGCGAGAAGGTGGCGCGGGCGACGCGCACGACGATTCCGCCGAACTATCCGGTGATCGGGCGGGATGCCTTCCGCACGGCGACGGGTGTGCACGCGGCGGCGATCATCAAGGCGTACAAGAAGAACGATCCGCTGCTGGCGAATCGTGTGTACAGCGGCGTACCCTCCAACCTGTTCGGGCTGGACCAGGTGATCGAAATCGGGCCGATGAGCGGGCGGTCAAACGTGATTTTCTGGCTCGAAAAGCGGGGCATCCCGGCGACCGACGACGTGGTGGACCGCATCTTCAGCGCCGCGAAAAAAGCCACGCGGGTGATGACGGAGGAAGAGATCCTGTCCGTTGCCGGGGCAAGCAACACCGCCAACCGGTGATCCGCCGCACTGCGCAACTCTTTAGGGAATGATTGATTCAAGACGGTGAGACTACTCTTTGTCTGGTTCTTCGCGTCCATGACCAGCCTCACGGCCCAAACCGCCGCTGCCGTGCCCACGCCGGCGCCGCAACTCGCCCAGGAGCCGCGCGTGGCGCGGGCGCTCGCGTGGCTCGAGCGCAACGCGGATTGGGTCACAGACCAGCACATTCGCATTACGGAAACGCCAGCGCCGCCATTTGAAGAAGCGCAGCGCGGGCTGCTGCTGAAGAAACTCCTGGAAGAAACTGGGATGAAGTGCCGCAGCGATGAACTGGGCAACGTGGTTTGCGAGCGCGGCGGCGCCGGCCGCGGGCGGCGGGATGCGAAGGATGTGGTGCTCCTCTCGGCGCATCTCGATACGGTGTTTCCACGCGAGACGAACGTGCGCGTGCGCAAAGAGCGCGGGCGTTTGCTGGCACCGGGAATTTCGGACAACAGCAGCGGACTGGCGGCGCTGGTCGCGGTGGCGCGCGCGGTGCAGGAAGCCAAGATCCGCACGCGTGGAACGATTGTGTTTGCCGCCAACGTGGGAGAAGAAGGCGAGGGCAACCTGCGCGGGATGCGCAAGCTGGTGGAGACGTACCGCGGGCGGCTGCGGGCGGTGATCGCCGTGGACGGCGCGTCGAGCGAGCACATCACGAACATGGGGCTGGCCTCGCGGCGGATCGAAGCGGCGGTGGAAGGCCCGGGCGGGCACAGTTGGGCGGATTTTGGATTGCCGAACCCGATCCACGCGCTCGGCCGGGGCATCGCGCGGTTTGTGAAAGTGAAAGTGCCGGAGAGCCCACGGACGAGCTTCAACGTGGGATTGATCGAAGGCGGCACGTCGGTGAACTCCATCCCGCACCACGCGACGATCAAGGTGGACCTGCGGTCGGAGTCGGATGCGGAACTCGACCGGCTGGAAAACATTCTGCGCGAGGCGATGCAGACCGGCATCGAGGAAGAGATGGCGGCGGCACGGGAGCGCGGAGCGATACACGGCGGCGAGGACAATCTCAAGTTGAAAGTGAGCGTGATCGGCGCGCGGCCGGGCGGGGAACTCCCCGCGGATTCGTTCCTGCTCGAAGCGGTGCGGAGCGCGGACCGCTACGTGGGGCAGAGGTCGCGGCTGGAGCGGTCTTCCACGGATGCGAATATTCCGCTGTCGCAGGGCATCCCGGCGATCGCGCTGGGGAGCGGCGGGCAGGGCGGCGCCGCACATTCGCTGAATGAATGGTACGACCCTTCGGGGCGGGAGATCGGCCTGAAACGTATTCTGCTGACATTACTCGCGGCGGCCGGAGTGGAAGAGTGAACAATACGAAACGATTCGCCGCTATGGTCTTTCTGTGCGGGTTGACAATTGCCGCCGCGCTTTCGGGGAGAAATGGCGGGAATTTCGCGGGCGCCGCCACGCGCGTGGTGGCGACAGCGAAAGGAGACGTGATTGTAGGGGCGTTCTGCTGGTTTGCGCCTTCGCCGCGAAGCGCGCTGGCCGCGGAGCCGCCGCAGGCGGCCAAGGAATTCGCGGACCTGGTCCTGACGGGCGGAATCATCTACACGGTGGACGCGGCGCGGCCACGCGTGGAGGCGGTGGCGGTGCGCGGGGAGCGCATCGTCGCGGTGGGAACGGCGAAGGAGATTCAATCGTGGGTCGGGCCGAATACGCGCGTCGTCGATTTGAAGGGGCGGTTCGCGATGCCCGGGTTCAACGATGCGCACGTGCATCTGGCGAACGGCGGGCAAGCCAAGCTCGCGGTGTCGCTCGAAGGCTCGCGGAGCGTTGGCGAGATGCAGCAGCGCATCCGCGACCGGCTGAAGGACTACCAGCCGGGCGAGTGGGTGACCGGGCGGGGCTGGGATCACACGCTTTGGCCGGAAAAGAAGTTTCCAACGCGCAGGGACCTGGACACTGTATCGAAAGAGCATCCGATGATTTTCGGCCGCGTGGACGGGCACGTGGCGATTGCCAACTCGCTGGCGCTGAAGCTGGCGGGAATCACGAAGGGAACGAAGAATCCCGAAGGCGGCGAGATTGAGCGGGACGCATCGGGCGAGCCGACCGGAATGTTGAAGGAAGGCCCGGCGCTGGGGATGGTCTTCCGGAAAGTGCCGGAACTCTCGGCGGAGCAGCGGCGGCGGGGAATTCAACTGGCGCTGGCGGAGGCGGCGCGCTTCGGGGTGACGTCCATCCAGGACAACTCCGGATGGAACGATTTTCTGCTTTACGAGGAGCTGAAGAGGGAAGGGAAGCTGACGGCGCGGATTTCGGAGTGGCTGCCGTTCGACGCGCCGCTGGAACGACTTGAAGAGCTGCGCAAGCACGGCGGAACGACCGACCCGTGGCTGCGCACGGCGGGGCTGAAGGGCGTGGTGGACGGCGCGCTGGGCGTGCGGACGGCGGCGATGCTCGCGCCGTATTCGGACCAGGCGAACGCGAGCGGCATCCTGATCATTCCCGAAGAGCGGCTGAAGCAGATGGTGGTGGAGCGCGACGCCGCCGGCTTCCAGATCAACCTGCACGCCATCGGCGACCGGGCAAACCGGGCGGCGCTGGATGCGTTCGAGGCGGCAATGAAAGCGCGGCAGACGCGGGAGGCCGTAAAGGGATGGGACCCGCGGCACCGCATCGAGCACGCGCAGATTGTCGCCCCCGCAGATTTCCCGCGGTTTGCGGCGCTGAGCGTCATCGCGTCCATGCAGCCGTGCCACCAGACGACGGACAGCCGGTGGGCGGCCGAGCGCGTGGGGCCGGAGCGCGTGCAGGGCGCGTACGCATGGAAGTGGATGCAGCGAGTGGGCGCGCGGCTGGCGTTCGGGACGGATTACCCGGTGGAGCCGATCACGCCGTTCCGCGGGCTCTATGCGTGCGTGACGCGCGAGGTCGACGGGCAGCCGGGGTCGAGCTGGCAGCCACAGGAAAAGATTCCGCTGGACGACTGCCTCCGCGGGTACACCGCCGATTCGGCGTACGCGGAGCACGCGGAGAAAGATAAGGGCCGCATCGCGGCGGGGCAACTGGCAGACATCATTGTACTGTCCAACGACCTGACGCAAATTCCGCCGCGGCAGATCCTGCGGACAGATGTGCTGATGACGATTGTGGGCGGGCGGCTGGTGTACGAAAAGAAGTAGGCGTGCGGTGGATGGCCTGGATGAAAGTCAAGCAGTTCAAAGGCTAAAGAGAGAAAAAGTAAAGCATCAACGCAGAGAACGCGGGGAAGCACAGAGGACACAGAGACAGGGAGATTCCTCTACCGCTTCACTTCAATCGCGAGAATCTCTCCGACGTAGGGCTTTCCCTGCACGGCGTTATAGGCCACTTTCACCGCCAGGCCGCCGAGGTGCTGGCAAGGCTGGAAGTTGTCCGGGGGGCGCCAGTTTGTCGAATAGAACTCGATCTTGAAGTAGTTGTCCGCATGCAACAGCATGGCTGCGGAGCCGGTGCCAAGTGTGAGATCGATGGCCATGCCCGGCCCACACGTGACATTGGCCACTTTCCCTTCCATGGCCGCCGGCCGGCCGGCCGCGCGGCTCACGCCCGCAGGGGACTTTCCTGGCTTGCTCGCCTTCTGGGCGGCCGCCTCCTGTTGCCGGGCGATTTCCTCGGCTGCTTTCCTCTCCTGCTCGCGGCGGGCCTTTTCCACCTCCCCCTGTTTCTGAGCGGCGGCGGACTCTTCCTCATCGCGTTTTTTCTGCGCCAGACGACCCTGGACCTGCGTCGCATGAAGGAGGAAGGACTGGAGGGCGGCGCGCTGATCGTCGCTCCGCGCAGCCTTCAGAGCGCGTTGGGCGATGCCCACGGCCTCGTCGGCGCGCCCCATGTGCAGGAGAACACTCGCGACATTGATGTGGTGCGCCAGCTCGCCGGGTTCGAGCTGTGCGGCCTTTAAGGCGAGCTGGAGGGCCTCTTCCAGCTTGATTCCGCGGACCGCGTAGTGACTGGCCAGCGCCCAATAAGCGCGCGCGAACTCCGCATTTAATTCAATGGCTTTGCGCAGGTGGATTTCGACAAGGTCGGTCCCCGCGGCATCCGGTTTGGCGGCGGAGAGCATCGCGTAGTGATAGTGCGCAAGGTAGTTGGCCGGATCGAAGCGTATCGCTTCGGCAAAGTGGCGGGCGGCCTCTTCGCGGTTGCCCTGGCGCAGATAATAGAATCCCAGGCCCTCGTGGGCGAGGCCCTGCTGGGGGTCCAGCCGCAGGGCTTCCTCGAGCATGGCGCGCGCTTCGGCGGTGCGGCTGTCGTGCAGGAGGAAATTGCCGCGAGCCGCGAGGGCTTCGGCCTCGGGCACTTCGCGCACCGCGTATTGCTTTTCGTCGCTGGCGGCGCCCAGCTTGACTCCGAGATAGAAATACTGCGCCAGGCGCACATAGCCCTCGAGTTGGTTGGCAAGATGTTTCAAATCCCCGAAGGTGCGCTGCGCGGCTTCGAGCTCGGGCACGCCCTGGTCCACCAGGGTCAGGTACTTCAGGAGTTGCGACTGTCGCGCGCCTTTGTCCCCCAGCATGAAGTAGTGGGTGAGCGCCCAGGACTGGGCGTAGAAGAGGGAAGTCTTGTCGGCCTCGTTGTAGTAGGGCGATTTCTTGTCCGCGGTGAGCAGCGTCTCGATCGGGAGCAAGTGTTTCGCCTGTAATAACCCGAGCTGGTAGGCGCTGGGGCGGCCCGTGCCAGCCTCCTTCTCGCCGATCTCGGCGTGCCCGAAGAATTCAGCCAGACCCTCGCCCACCCAGACCGGAAGCGTTCCGAAATTGAGCGCCATCAGGCTGTGGGTGTATTCGTGGTAGAGGACGTGGTAGGGATCCACGCCTTCCACGTCCAGCCGCAGGGCGACAAAGTCCTTTCCGGTGCTTCTGAGGAACACCCCGGCGGGGTGCGTGGAGCCTTTTGTTTTCCAGAATTCCGGGATTAAGGCCTTCAGGCTCTTTTCGTCCTTTACTGCGAGGATCAGCATCGGCGTGGCGGAGTCCACGCGGGCCTTGGGCAGCACGTGGTGCAGAACGTCGCGGAATCGCTCGAACTGTCCGGCCGCCCGGCGCGCCTGTTTTTCTCCGGCATTGCTGATCACGCGGAAGTGCGGGCTGCACGCCTCGACCCAGGTCTCCGGCTTTTCGGCTGCGGTGGCCGTCCCGGCCGCGAGCACGAAGGCGAGTGCGAGTGTGCGCGTTAACATAGAAGCCTATGTAACGCATCAGGACACGTTCGTCAACCGCGTTGTCACCCTGCAAGTTCGTATGTCTTGGCGGATTTGCGGCCGGTGAATGAGAAGAAGCAGGCACGATGAAAATTCAAGAGTTCGGAAGAGAGAAAGCAAAACATCAACACCGAAATCGCAGAGAGGCACAGAGATTCTTCGTCCCGATGAAGAACTCAGGATGACGTCGTGCGCCAGGGGGTGAGTTACTTTTTGACCTCGATGGCGAGGATTTCGCCAGCAAAGGGTTGGCCAGGGGTAATGCGATAGGTGATTTTGACGCGCAGGCCGGTGAGGTGCTTGCAGGGTTGGAAGTCTTTGGGCGGCTGCCAGTCGGCACCGTAGTACTCAATCCTGAGGAAGTTTTCCGAGTGCAGGATGGCTGTTCCGGCGGCATTCTCGACCGTGAGATCGAGCGCAGAGGAATCGGAACAGGCGGCGGCAACGATGGCGCCCTCGATGGCGGTGTTGACGCCGGCGGGCGCCGGCGCGGAGGCTTGCGGCGCATTCGTGGCAGCCGCGGAGCGCTGAAGGCGGCGCTCTTCGAGGAATTTTTGCTCGGCGGCAACCTGATCCTCGTATTTCTTCCTCTGCGCCAGGAATTCCTGAAACTTGCGGATATGCTCGAAGAAATCGGTGGCAGCGGCGCGGTCTTCTTGGGTCTTGGCGGCGGCGCTGGCGCGCTGGGCGATGCGCTGCGCTTCGTCCACGCGCTCCATGCGAAGCAAGACACTGGCGACGCGGAGTTGGTGTTCAAGGTCGCCGGGCTCGAGTTCGACGGCGCGGCGGGCGAGCCAAAGAGCGTCCCCGAGGTGCGCATCCTGCGTGGCGTATGCGAGTGCGAGCATGGAGTAGGCGGGCGCGAAGTCGGGGTTGAGCGCGATGGCGCGGCGGAGGTGCTTCTCGGTGGCGTCGAAGTCGCCAATCTCTTCGCCTTCGCGGGCCAGGGCGAGGGCGTGGTAGTAGTGGGCGAGGGCGTTTTGCGAATCGAGTTCGACCGCGTTAGCGAACCACTTTTCGGCAGCGGCACGGTCGCCATGGCGGAAGAGGAGAAAGCCCATGCTCTCGTTGGCGAGGGCCAGGTCGGGATTGAGCCAGAGAGCGTCGGCAAGGAGCTTGTGGGCCTCGGCAAGGCGATCGTTGTGGAGAAGGAAATCGGCGCGAACGGCGAGCGATTCGGCGAGGGGCACGTCGCGGACGAGGTAGGAGGTTTCGTCAGGAGCGGCGCGCGGAGGAACCTTGAGCGAGGAGTAGGAGCCCTGGCGCACGTACTCGTCGAGTTGACGGGCCAGCGCGGCGAGATCGCCGAAGGCGCGGGTGGCGGCCTCGGCGGCGGAGACGTCCTGCGCGAGCAGGTGCAGGAATTCAGGGATTTGCGGGCGACGCGCGCCCCGGCCGGACATCATCAGGTAGTGCGTGAGGGCCCAGGACTGGGCGTAGAAGATGGAGGCCTTGGTCTCCTCGCTGTAGTAGGGGGACATGTAGTCCACGGCGAAGAGGGTTTCGAGCGGAAGGATGTTCGTCTTGCGCAGCAGCCACAACTGACCGGAACTGGGAATGCCGATGCCGGCTTCACGGGCGTTGATGACGGCGTGTCCGAAAAATTCGGCGAGGCCCTCCGCCAGCCACAATGGAACGACGGCGTAGTTCAGGCTCATCAGGTTGTGCGCGTACTCGTGATAGATGACGTGGTAGGGGTTGTCGCCGACAGCGTCGAGGCGCAGGGCGACGTAATCCTTGCCGAGGCCGCGGAGGAAGTAGCCGGTGGGGCGCGCGGAGCCCTTACGGTCCCAACGCTCGGGGAGGACGGCCTTGAGACTTTTTTCGTCTTTCACCGCGAGAATGACGAGGGGCGTGCCGGAATCGACGCGCCACTGGGGCATGACCGCGCGGAAGACTTCGCGGAACTGCTCGAACTGAGCGGCGGCGCGGCGCGCGAGCTTTTCATCGGCGTTGCTGATAACGGAAAAGTGAGGGCTGCGGACTTCGAGCCAGCGCTCGTCTTTCTCCGCGGCCAGGCAGAAGGGCGCAAAAGAGAGCAGCAAAGCGATGAATGTGGCCCGGCGTCGCATAAGCGACTCTTATCCCAAGACCCTGTATGCGTCAACTGAGCCAGAGGTTGCCTCCAGGGCGGCTTGCGGTCTTGCGCGGCGGCGGGCGGCAATCTAAACTCGCGGCGCGCACGAGGAGGGAAAATGACCAAGCGGACGGCCTGGATTGTTGTTTGCGGGATACTGGTGGCGGTGGCCATTGCGATGGGGAGTGTGGCGTCCAGCGCGGCGCCGGAAAAGCGGCGAGTGATCAATCTGCCGAACCGGACCGTGCAGGCGCCGTTCAGCGATGGAGTTCTGTCGGGCGGCACGCTGTATCTCGCGGGGCGGATCGGCCTCGATCCGAAGACGAACAAGCCTCCGGAGGACGCCGAGCAGGAAGCGCGACTGGTGCTGGACGGGATGCAGGCGGTTCTGAAAGAGGCGGGAATGACGATGGACGACCTGGCGACGGTGACGGTGTACTGCCCGGACGTGTCGCTGTTCAACAAGTTCAACGGCGTGTACCGGACGTACTTCAAGAAGGAATTTCCGGCGCGAGCGTTTGTCGGGTCGGGGCCACTGTTGTTTGGCGCGCGATTTGAAGTGCAGGCCATTGCCGTAAAGCAGTAACCGGAGGAACAGGGGCGACAGAAACGTGTCCACGCGATTCAAGGCGGATCTGGCGCTGGCGTTCTGCGCAGCGATCTGGGGGGCGACGTTCCTGGTGGTGCAGGACGCGCTGCGCGACGCATCGGTGCTGGCGTTCATCGCGTTGCGGTTTGCGCTGGGCGGCGCGCTGATGGCGGCGACCTTCCGCGAAGACCTGCGGCGCTTGAACTGCGCTGAAGTGCGCGCGGGAGTGTTGATCGGTGTGTTTCTTTTTCTGGGTTACCTGTTTCAGACGAATGGGCTGCGCTTCACCACGCCCTCGAAAGCGGGGTTCATCAACGGCACGGGCGTGGTTCTGGTGCCGGTGCTGCTGGCGATGTTCTGGCGGAAGAGGATCAACGTCTGGGTGTGGGGCGGGGCGGTGGCCACATTCGTGGGGCTGTACTTGTTGAGCGTGCCGGCCCATTCGGCGAGCTCAGGGCAAGCCCATTCGGCGGGCTCAGGGCAAGCGGGAGCGGCCGGGTGGGCGGCGCTGAATTTCGGCGACGTTCTGGTGTTCCTCGCGGCGATCATCTGGGCGCTGCACATTATTTTCACGGCGAAATACTCGCCGCGGCACTCGATCGGTGCGCTGAGTTTCTTGCAGGTGGCGACGACGGCGGTGCTGGCGGCGGTGGCGCTGCCGGTGTTTCACTTTGCCGGATGGGAAAGCTACCGGCTGGAATGGACCGGCGGTCTGGTCTGGCGGCTGCTGGTGACGGCGGTGGGCTGCACGGCGCTGGGGTTTTCGGTGCAGGTGTGGGCGCAGCGTCATACCACGCCGACGCACATCGCCATCCTATTCACGCTGGAGCCAGTTTTCGCTGCGCTCACTTCTTATATCGTGCTGCATGAGCGACTGGGGCCGCGAGGCTTGACCGGCGGCGGGCTGATCCTGTCTGGCATCCTGATTTCTGAGCTCCTGGGCCCGGCGCAGGCGGCTCCGGAATCGCCCGGGCCGGTGGACGAGCGCGATACCCTGCACGAGCCGGCCAATTGACACGCCAGTAACACCGCGATAGATTCTCCAACCGTACGGTTGACCGACGCATCCTCTCGGAGGCACGCATGCGGTTCTTCAAATGTAGATATTTCCGTTGTCTGCTGGCACTGGCCCTCGGCTTCCTGCTGTTGTTTGCCGGCGGCGCGGCGGCGCAGCAATCCGCGCCGGGCAATGCGATGGAGATTTACGCGGCGCTGAAGAAGGCCGAGCTGGTGAGTTTGATGCGGGCGGAAAACGTTGTGCTGAAGCGCGACCGGGGGGAAATGACGTTCAACGGAATGTTTTATTTTGGCGCACCAATAGGGGGAAAGGTGCGCAGCGCGGTGTTTATCGGGAAAGGAACGTTCCGCGCGGAGCCGCCGGCGAGCCTCTTCGAGCGAGAAAACCTGCAGCGGCTGTTGAAAGCGGACAAGGTGGAATCGGATTTTCAGACCGCCGTATTGCGGTTCACCGACGATACGTACGAGATGCTGGCGAAAGGTGCTCCGCCCTCGGGCGGGGCGACGCCGGAGGCGATGAAGCTGGCGGCGGGGTTCGAGCCGCGGATGCTGAAGGAGACGGGCGCGAATATTTCCGCGCGGCAACTGGTGTCCATCGCCAACCAGGAAACGCCGGGGTTCTTTGTCGCGCAGTTCGACAAGGGAGAGCGGGGGCGGTTCACGTTACTTCTGGATTACCAGACGCGAATGCCGGTGGCGAATTTCGACATCAACGGCGGGGAGAAGGGACTGATTTTCGCGTACCGCAAAGAGATGTTCGGAAATGACGTCTGGCTGGCGTTTTACTCGCTGGAGGATTACCAGAAGCGAATAGTGAGCTATTCGGATGCGTTTGATCTCATCGCGATTTCGAAGTTCACGATGAACGCCGACGTGCGCGAGCCAAGGAAAACACTCCGGCTGACGGTGGGCATGGACATGGTATCAGCCGTGGACCACCTTCGCGTCATACCGCTGGTGATCAACGAGGGCCTCTCGGAGTACGACAACGATCGACTGAAGAAAGCTATGCGAGTGAAGTCAGCCAGTCTTGGCGGAGGGCCGCTGGATGTGATTCAGGAAGACTGGGAGGCCGGGCTGACGCTGGTGCTGCCAGCGGCGCGCAAGGCGGACGAGAAGTTTTCCGCCGAGCTTTTCCTGGAAGGGAATTTTCTCAGAGACGAGGCGGGGAATGTCATCTTGCGCGGTTTCAGCGTCGTCAGTCTGCCGGATTGCTTGTATCTGCGGTCCAACACTTCTTGGTATCCGCGGCACGGCTATCTGAAACGGTCAATTTTTCAAATGACCTTCCACCATCGCAAGCAGTACCGGATCGCTACGGTGGGCACGCGGGTCCGCGAGGAATTTGCAGGGGAGAATAAATCAGAGATGGTCACCGAGTACCGGATGGATCATCGCGTCGCGTTTGTGACCTTTGCGATGGGGCCGTTCGAGCGGTACGCGGAGAAGGCCAAACTCCAACAGGGAGGCGCGGAGATCCCCATCGAGTTCAATTCCCTCTCCGGTTCGGTCATGCCCATCAAAGAGGACTTCATCGTTGCGGAGATGACAAACGCACTGAATTTCTTCAGCGTCATGTTTGGCGCGTATCCCTACCCGACGTTCAGCGCCACGTTTCATCCGTTCGGGTTCGGGCAGGGCTTTCCGACGATGCTGATGATCCCGCCGACCGACCGGGCCAGCAAGTACACGTACGTATTTGTGGCGCACGAGACGGCGCACCAGTGGTGGGGCAACGTGGTGGCGTGGCGGTCGTACCGCGACCAGTGGCTGAGCGAGGGGTTTGCAGAGTATTCGGGGTTGCTTTACACCGCGCGGCGCGACAGGTACAGCAGCCAAGTGGAGCTGATGAAGTGGATGCGCGATCAACTGAACGCGCCGCCGGGCACGGAGCTGGGCATCGGCAAGGGCCGTGTTACGGACATCGGACCCCTCATTCTCGGTCAGCGGTTGTTCACCCGCGAGTCAGTGAACGCCTATTACGTGCTGACCTATTACAAGGGCGCACTGGTGCTGCGCATGTTGCACTTTCTGTTCACGAATCCTTCGACCGGAGACGGCCAGCCATTTTTCGACATGATGAGCGACTTCGTGAAGAGGCACAAGGATGGTTGGGCGACGACGGAGAGCTTTATGCAGGTGGCCAGCGAGCACTTCGTGCGCACACCGAGACAACGCGCCGAACGATTGGTTCATGGTGCTGCCGCTGGTGGTGAGTTACGGCAAGGACAAGAAAGGGCGCGGGACGGTGTACGTGCAGGGCACGCAGACGCCGTTCAGCATTAAAGTGCAGGGGCGGCCGGAGTCGGCGGAACTGGACCCGGATCAGTGGGTGCTCTCGGAAAAGACGACCACTTGGCGTATCAGATCCAGGACCAGCCGGACGGAAGCGCAATCATCCAGGGAACCGTGTACCAGTCGCGCAAAAGTACGGTCTGAAGGACCTGACATGGTTTTTCCGGCAGTGGGTGTTCCAGGCCCACCACCCGACGTACCGGGAAGAAACAGTGACAGAGAGATTCCTCGTCGACCTCTCCTCGGCTTCGCGTGGGACAAACGGCGGACTGGGGGCTGACAAGGACCGCACCTGTCGGAAACGTGCCCACGGGAAACGAGCGGTCAGCAGAGAGATCCTTCGCTCCTTCGTTGGGTTTCGGATGACAGGCGGAATCCTGGAGCGGGGGTTAGTTTTCGACTTTGTAAAGGTCCACCGGCTCGAACATCTCGGCGGTGGCGGGGTGCGACTTTTCGAAGGCGGAGATTTTCGCCTCGTGTTGCAGAGACATGCCGATATCGTCGAGGCCCTTGAGCAGGATTTCCTTGCGGAACGGATCAATCTCGAAGCGGAAGAGAAGGCCGTTGCCGTCGGAGACGGTCTGGTTCATGAGGTCGGCGGAAAGCTGGTAGCCCTCCTTCGCCTCGGTGCGGCGGAAGAGCTCATCCACCTGGTCGGGAGCGAGGGTGATGGGCAGGATGCCGTTCTTGAAGCAGTTGTTATAAAAGATGTCGGCGTAGCTGGGAGCGATGACGACGCGGAAGCCGTAGTCGAGCACGCCCCAGGGCGCGTGCTCGCGGCTGGAGCCGCAACCGAAGTTGTCGCGGGCAATCAGGACGGAAGCGCCGCGGTAGCGGGGCCAGTTGAGGATGAATTCGGGATTGGGCGCACCGCCGTCGAGATAGCGCCAGTCGAAGAAGAGCAGCTTGCCGTAGCCTTCGCGCGTGAGCAGCTTGCAGAACTGCTTGGGGATCATCTGGTCGGTGTCCACATTGACGCGGTCAATCGGGGCGACCAGTCCGGTGTGTTTGTCGAATGGCTGCATGGGCTCCGTTCTGTACCGAGGGTCTGACTTTCTTACTCATTCCCGTCCACGTTCCAGTCGCGAATATCCACGAAGTGGCCAGCGATGGCCGCCGCGGCGGCCATGAGCGGACTCACGAGATGCGTGCGACTGCCGCGGCCCTGGCGGCCTTCGAAATTGCGGTTCGAGGTGCTGGCGGAACGCTCGCCGGGCGGCAGGATGTCGTCATTCATGCCGATGCACATGCTGCAACCGGCGTCGCGCCACTCGAAGCCGGCTTCGGTGAAGATGCGGTCGAGGCCTTCCTGCTCCGCCTGAACCTTGACGACGCGCGAGCCGGGCACGACGAGCGCCTGCTTGATGGTGCGCGAAACTTTTTTGCCGGCAACGACGCGTGCGGCGGCGCGGAGGTCTTCGATGCGGGAGTTGGTGCACGAACCAATGAAGACGCGGTCCACGGGGATGTCCACAATGGGCGTGCCGGGGCGCAGGGCCATGTACTCGAGCGCTTTTTCAGCGCCGCTGCGGAGCACGGGATCGGCAAACTGACCGGGATCCGGGACGCGGGCAGTGACGTCGGTAACCATGCCGGGATTGGTGCCCCAGGTGACCTGCGGCGCGATCCTGGCGGCGTCGAGTTCGACGACGGTGTCGAATTGCGCGTTGGGGTCGGAGACGAACGAGAGCCAGCGGTCTGCGGCGGCCTGGAAATTATTGCCGCGCGGGACGAAGGGCTTGCCTTCGAGGTAAGCGACGGTGGTCTGGTCGGGCGGCACCATGCCGGCGCGGGCACCGGCTTCAATGGACATGTTGCAGACCGTCATGCGGCCTTCCATCGAGAGCGCGCGGATGGCCTCGCCGCCGTACTCGATGACGTGGCCGGTGCCGCCCGCGATGCCGATCTTGCCGATGATGGCGAGAATGATGTCCTTGGCGGTGATGCCACTGGGGCGCTTGCCGTCCACGCGGACGAGCATGGTCCGCGAGCGGAACTGCTGGAGGCATTGGGTAGCGAGGACGTGCTCGATCTCGCTGGTACCGATGCCGAAGGCCAGCGCGCCGAGGGCGCCATGGGTGGAGGTGTGGCTGTCGCCGCAGACGATGGTCTGGCCGGGCTGGGTGATGCCGAGTTCCGGGCCGACGACATGGACGATGCCCTGGTTGCGGCTGTGCATGTCGAAGAGGCGAATGCCGGTCTCGCGGGCGTTCTGCCAGAGCACGTCGAATTGGGCCTTCGCGGTTTCGTCCAGGATGGGCAGGTGGCGGTCCCTGGTGGGGACCGAGTGGTCCATCATGGCGAAGGTCAAGTCGGGACGGCGGACTTTGCGGCCAGCAGCCTTCAGGCCGGCAAAGGCCTGCGGCGAAGTGCCCTCATGGATGAAGTGGCGGTCAATGTAGATCAGCGCGGGCTGACCGGGTGCTTCGCGAACCAGATGAGCTTGCCAGATTTTTCCGTAGAGTGTACGCGGCGCCATTTTTCTCCCGCAATGTATTCTAACAATCCGCTCGGAATTCGCAACAGCCATGTGTCACTGATGCAACACGGCGCGGCCATTCCGGCGTCGAAGGATGTGAGGCGGCCAAGGGGATTTGCTGGCCGTGCTCACAAGCGCGGCAAGAGAGCGTCTAAGTGAAGCGACGCGCGGCAACAGTGTTATACTCGAATTACCTGAGCATCCAGAGAAAGAGGGAAGTGAAAGATGGAAACGCGGAACTGGTTTGAATGGGCGAAGCAGAGGAAGCTGGGGGCTCTGATCCTGGTAACGCTGACGCTGGCCGTGGGGATCCTGATCGGCACGGTGGTGAGCGGGCGGGTGAGCGCGACGCGGAATCAGGGCGGGGACCCGGGCGCAGCACTGCTGGCGGTGCCGAGCCCGGTGCAGCTCTCGAGTGCCTTTGCGGCGATTGCCGACAAGGTGGAGCCGGCCGTAGTGAACATCTCGACGACGCAGGTGGTCGAACGCCGGCGCGCGCCGCAGCGCCGCCGCACGCCGCCGCAGCAACAGGACCCCTTCCAAGACTTTTTCGACCGTTTTTTTGATGGCCAGGAAGCCGGGCCGCAACAGCCGGAGCGGAGCCTGGGCTCGGGTGTGGTGGTGGACAAGAAGGGCTACATCCTGACGAACAACCACGTGGTCGAGCGGGCGTCGAAAATCCAGGTGAAGCTGAACGGCGGCCGGACGGTCTATACGGCCAAGGTGGTCGGGACGGACGAAGAGACCGATCTGGCGATTATCAAGATTGAAGCCGACCATGACCTGCCGACGGCAAAGCTGGGGAATTCAGATGCGGTGAAGGTCGGCGACTGGGTGCTGGCGTTCGGCAGCCCGTTTGGCCTCGATGCCACGGTCACGGCGGGCATCGTCAGCGCGAAGGACCGCGCGAACATCGGGTTGCAGTTTCAGCGGTTCATTCAGACCGACGCGGCGATCAATCCGGGCAATTCGGGCGGGCCGCTGGTGAACATGGCCGGGGAGATCATCGGGATCAACACGGCGATCTATACGATGAGCCGGGGCTTCGATGGCGTGGGATTTGCTATGCCGTCGAACACGGCGGTGAGCGTGTATAACCAATTGGTGCAGTTCGGGCGGGTGACGCGCGGGTCCATCGGCATCATCTTCACGGAAGAGCGGAGCACGAATCCGGTGACGCTGAAGGAACTGGGTGCGCCGCACGGGATCATTATCGAGTCGGTCGAGCCGGGTGCGCCGGCCGCGAAGGCGGGGCTGCAGCCAGGCGACGTGATTACCGAAGTGAACGGCCAGGCAGTGCGTACGGGCACGGACCTGGTTAATCCGATTGCGCAGACACCGATCGGGCAGAAGGTGAAGCTGACGTATGTGCGCGACCGGCAGAAGCGCGAAGTGACCGTGGCGGTGGAAGACCGCACCAAGATTTTTCCGCGCGGGGCGGCCCGCGACGACCAGCCCGAGGAAGACGGGCCGGTGGAGTTCGGCCTGCGCGTCGAAGAGCTGACGCCGGAGCTGAGCCGGAAGTTGGGAATGGAGGATCGGCGCGGGGTGATCGTCGCGCAGGTGGAGCCGACGAGCTTTGCGGAAGACCTCGGCTTCCAGCCGCGAGACATTGTTGTGGAAGTGAACCGCGAAGCGGTCACCAGTCTCGCGGAGTACCGCCGGGCGGTGGCCAGGGTCAAGCCCGGACAAAGCATCATGTTCAAGGTTCTGCGGCGCGCCGGGGAAGATCGTTACCTGACAATGTTCCTGTCCGGCGTGGTGCCGAACCCACAATAACCTGTGCGAAAACAGCGCACGCGGTCGAAACTAGCTGTGATTCTGGGGGCGGCGCTCCTCGCGAGCGCTGCTCCCCTTTCTGCTTTTGCAGCTCCGCCGCAAACGAAGACCCCACCTTCAACAAAGCAGCCGGCACCGTCAAAGAAAAAAACCAGTAAATCCTCGAAGAAGAAGCCGGCGCGCGCGCGAGGACAGTCCGCGCCGACAACCGACCGGATCAAGGAAATACAAACAGCGCTGGCGCTGAGGGGTTTTTATGAAGGTGAGCCGACCGGGAAGTGGGACGCGCGGTCGGTGGAAGCGATGAAGAAGTTTCAGGGCGCGAATGGGCTGACCGAGACGGGGAAGTTCGACGCGAAATCGCTGCAGAAACTGGGGCTGGGCTCGGAAGTGGCGGGCTCCGCCGCGCCGCGCACGCCGGCGAACGGGACCAAACCGCAGCTCCCGCGGCCGTAAACTCTCCGAAGAGTTCCTTCCAGAAAATCCGAAGAGAGCGGCGCCAGCAAAAGCAGATTCCTCACTTCGCCGTGTCCACCACGGCGGACAGGGCTTCGTCGGGATGACAAGTTAACTGGCGGACGGGCGAGCGGTGGCGGAAACAGGGAATTCTGCTAAACTGATGGGGCCGCGCACCGCAGACATCCCGCGGTACCAGCAATCCGCGGTTTGAAGTCACCGCAATCGTACAAGCCAATTCCGAGGAGGCAGTATGGCCACGCTATCCATCCCCAAAGTCCACAAGAACTTCATCAACGGCGAATGGGTCGAATCGCGCTCCGGCAAGGCGTTTGAGAACCGCAACCCGGCCAACACCGACGAATTGGTCGGGATGTTTCCGCTGGCCACCGAAGAGGACGTGAACGCCGCGGTGGAAGCGGCGAAGGAATCGTTCAAAAGCTGGCGGCTGGTGCCGGCGCCGAAGCGGGCGGAGATCCTGTTCCGTGCTGCCGAAATCCTGGTGCAGCGCAAGGAAGATTTCGCGCGGGACATGACGCGCGAAATGGGGAAAATCCTGGCGGAGACGCGCGGCGACGTCCAGGAAGCGATCGACATGACGTACTACATGGCCGGGGAGGGCCGGCGTCAGTTCGGACAGACGACGCCCTCTGAGCTGCCCAACAAGTTCGCGATGTGCATCCGGCAGCCGATCGGGGTGTGCTCGATGATCACGCCGTGGAACTTCCCGATGGCGATTCCTTCGTGGAAGATCATGCCGGCGCTGATCCTGGGCAATACGGTGCTGGTCAAACCGGCCTCGGATACGCCGCTTTCGGCCTACAACCTGGTGCAGGCGCTGACCGAGGCGGGAATCCCGCGCGGGGTGGTGAACCTGGTGACGGGTTCGGGCGGCAAAGTGGGCAGCCCGATGATGGCGCACAAGGACGTGAAGCTGGTGAGCTTTACCGGCTCGACGGAAATCGGGCGGGTGGTGAGCCAGGCGTGCGCGACGGACTTCAAACCGTGCCAGCTCGAAATGGGCGGCAAGAACATGATCATGGTGATGGACGACGCCAATCTGGACCTGGCGGTGGACGGCTGCATCTGGGGCGGATTCGGGACGACGGGGCAGCGCTGCACGGCCACGAGCCGCGTGGCAGTGCATAAGAAGGTGTACAAGGAGTTCGTCGAGCGGTATGCGGCGCGGGCCAAAGGGCTGAAGGTGGGCGACGGGCTCGACCCGACAACCGAGATGGGGCCGTGCGTGAGCGAGTCGCAGCTCAAGACGGTGATGGAATACGTCGAGATCGGGAGGAACGAGGGCGCGAAGCTGGCGGCGGGCGGGCATCGGTTGGAAGGCGGGAAGTACGCCAAGGGCTGGTTCCACGAGCCGACGATTTTCGTGGACTGCGACCCGAAGATGCGTCTGATGCAGGAGGAAATTTTCGGGCCGGTGGTGAGCGTGACCGCGGTGGACGATCTGGACCAGGCCATCGAAGTCTGCAACGGCACGGTGTACGGGCTGTCGTCTTCGATTTACACGCGGAACGTGAACAACGCGTTCCGGGCGATGCGCGACGTGCACACCGGCATCGTCTATGTGAACGCGCCGACCATCGGCGCGGAGACGCACCTGCCGTTCGGCGGCGTCAAGCAGACCGGCAACGGACATCGCGAGGCCGCCGTCGCCTGTCTGGACTTCTACTCGGAATGGAAGACGCTGTACATTGACTACTCCGACCGCCTGCAGCGTGCGCAGATCGACACCGGAGGGTTCGGGTCGAGCAACGACTGAGCCGATCACTTCTTGTGGATTTAGGGGCGTATGTCATACGCCCCTACGAATTTCCGGCTCCATTCAGCTCGTAACTCTCGCATCGCCGCGTTGTTCCATCCGGTTGACGACCCTGCAAGGCCCGATTACAATCAAATTTCGAGGCGATTGATGCGTTCCGCAGCACTCAACGACAAACGCAACCGGCAAATCCTTGCAGACATCGTGCGCGCGTACATCGAGTCCGGCGAGCCGGTGTCGTCGCGGGCGATCTCGCGTCGCTCGCCGGAGTCGCTCAGCCCGGCGACGATCCGCAACGTGATGTCGGACCTCGAGGAAGAGGGATACCTCTTTCAGCCGCACACGTCGGCGGGGCGTGTGCCCACGGCTACGGCATACCGGTTTTTTGTGCAGGAAATTGGCACGCAAGCGACGCTGAGCCCGGAAGACCAGACGTACATCCGCAAGGAGCTGGACGCGGCGCAGACGCCGAGCGAAATCATGGAGCGAGCGAGCCACGTGCTGGCCACGATGTCGCACGGGCTGGGGATCGTTGTATCGCCGCCGCTGGCGCGGTCGGTGCTGGAGCACATCCGGTTCCTGGCGCTGCCCGAGGGCAGGCTGCTGGTGGTGCTGATTTCCCAGGACGGCATGACGCGGGACAAGCTGGTCCGCCCGGAGCAGGCGTTCACACAGCAGGAACTGGATCGCACGGCAGAGTACCTGAATCAAAACTACACCGGTTGGACGCTGGACGCCATCCGCGCGGAGCTGCTGGCCCGCCTCGCGCAGGAGCATGAGCGGTACGACCAACTCGCCAGCACGGCGCTGATGCTGTGTGAGACCAGCGTGCTGGGCGAGGACACGGGCGCGCAACTGTACGTGGATGGCGCCGCGCAAATCGCCACGGCGCCGGAGTTTGCCGACGCCGGGCAACTGCGCGAGTTGCTGGGCGCCATCGAGGAGAAACGCAAGCTGGTGACGCTGCTGACCGGATGCATCGAGGGCCCGGAGCCGGTGCAGGTGCAAATTGGCATCAAGGAGATTGAAAACGCAGGGGCGCACCTGGCGCTGATCAGCGCGCCGTATGCGGTGCACGACCGCGTGCAGGGATCGCTGGGCGTGCTGGGCCCGATGCGCATGCAGTACGAGCGGGCCATCACCGCCGTCGCGTACGTGGCCCAGCTCTTCAGCAAGCAGTTGAGCAGGAGCGACCGGCCTTGAGCTTCCAGGACGAACGCAAACCCAACCACAACCAGGAAACAGAACCGCCGGCCGAGACAGGCGCGACGGCAGCGGCGCAAGAAGCCGCGGTGGGCGGAGAAGCGGCGCCCGGAAACATGGAACTGCTCGTGCGGCTGCAAATGGAAAAGGACGAACTGGCGGCGAAGTACAACGCGGCGGTGCGTCATCTTGCCGACCTCGACAACGCGCGGAAGAGAATCGAGCGCGAGCGCCGGGAAGATGCGGCGAGGGCCATTGTCCACGTGATCGAGCCGATGCTGCCGGTGCTGGACGGGTTCGAGCGGGCGCTGGCGGCGCATTCCGATCCGGCGTACGAGGACTACCGCAAGGGCTTTGAACTGATCTACCGGCAACTGCTGGACGCACTGGGGCGGTTCGGCGTGGAGCGCATCGAAGCGCTGGGCAGGCCGTTCGACCCGCACGTGCACCAGGCCGTGGAGCGGGTGGAGTCGAACGAGCACGAGGACGGCACGGTGGTGGAAGATTTGCGGCATGGTTACAAGCTGCGGGAGCGCGTGCTGCGGCCGGCGCTGGTGCGCGTGGCCTTCCGGCCGGCGCCCGAACCCGCCGACGCGGAACCCCGAGTGAACTGAGGACGCCGACGTGGCCCATAAAAGGGATTTCTACGATGTCCTGGGCGTGAGCCGCTCGGCCGGCCCGGACGAAATCAAGAGCGCCTACCGCAAAGCGGCGCTGAAGTATCACCCCGACCGCAATCCCTCCGACAAATCCCACGCGGAAGAGAAATTCCGGGAGGCCACGGAAGCCTACGGCGTGCTCTCCGATGCGCAGAAGCGGGCGGCGTACGACCGCTACGGCCTGGCGGGCGTGACCGGCGGCGGGTTCGAACAGGCGGGCTTCGACCGATCCATCTTCGAGGAGTTCAACGACATCTTTGGGGACTTCTTCGGCGTCGAAGACCTGTTCGGAGCGGGCGGCGGGCGCGGCGGGCGGCGCCGCACGCGTGCGCACCGCGGGAGCGATCTGCGGTACGACATGACGCTGTCGTTCGAGGAAGCGGCGAACGGGCTACAGACGAAAGTCAAAATCCCGCGGACGGAGCTCTGCGAAACCTGCAAGGGCAGCGGCGCGAAGCCGGGCACGTCGCCGGTCGCGTGCCAGACCTGCGGCGGGCGCGGGCAGGTCCACTACCAGCAGGGATTCTTCACGATTACACGGACGTGTCCGAGTTGCCAGGGCGCGGGGCAGATCGTGCGTGAGCCGTGCAAGGCGTGTCAGGGTGACGGGCGCGTGGAGCGCGAGCGGACGCTGGAGCTTCGCATTCCCCCGGGTGTGGACTCGCAGACGCGGCTGCGCATCCCGGGCGAAGGTGAACCGGGCATTAACGGCGGGCCGCCCGGTGACCTCTATGTGATCCTCGCGGTGAAAGAGCACCCGTTCTTCGAGCGGCGCAATTCAGATCTCTACTGTACGATTCCGATTAACTTCGCGCAGGCGGCGCTGGGAGCGGAAATCGCAGTGCCGACGCTGGCCGGGGAAGAGAAACTCTCGATTCCCGAGGGCACGCAGACCGGGTCCATCTTCCGATTGAAAGGGAAGGGCCTGCCCGATCCGAACAGCGGCACGAAGGGCGATCTCTACGTGAACATCCGCGTGGTGACGCCGGCGAAGCTCTCCCGCGAGCAGAAGAGACTCCTGCAGGAACTGGCGCAGACGCTGCCGGAAGAAAGCCGGCCGGCGCAGCGCAATTCCTCGATCTTCGAAAAAGTGAAAGATATTTTTGGCTGAAGGATGCGGTCAGCAGTCAGCGATCGACTTTCGGCAGATTACGGAAAAAAGCTGCCTGCAATCCTGCCTCTTAGTTCTCGCTGTTGTACACTTCGGGACGAGACCTCAACCATGCGCCGAAGATTTTTTGTGGATGCCTTTTACGGTGCGACGGCTTCGCTCGATGGCGAGGCAGCGCACCATCTTGGCCGTGTGCTGCGGGCCGAACCGGGGCAGATGGTCGAGTTGAGCGACGGGAAAGCGGTGTGGCTGGCGCGCGTCGAGCGGGTGGGGCGGGACGCAGTGGAATTTGCGCTGGTGGAGCAACTGCCGGCGCAGGCCACGCGGTTGCACTTGACGCTGCTGCTGGCCATCGTGAAGTTCGACCGCTTCGAGTGGGCCCTGGAGAAGGCGACGGAACTGGGCGCCGGAGAAATTGTTCCGCTGGCCGCGGCGCGAAGCGAAAAAGGGCTGATTGTGGCGGCGAGGAAGCGGTCACAGCGATGGGAAAGGATTCTGCTGGAGTCGGCGCAGCAATCGCGGCGGCTGGCGCCGCCGGTGCTTTGCCCAGCGGTGAGGCCCGCGGACGCTTTCCGTTCCGTTGGAAACGGAGGCGGCATTTCCGCGCTGCTCAGCGAGCGCGCCGATGCGCCGGCGCTGCGGACGGTGCTGGTCGGAAAGAGCGCCACCGCGGCGGCGCTTGCCGTTGGACCGGAGGGCGGTTGGACGGACGAGGAATTGTCCGCGGCGCGCGCAGCGGGATTTCTGGAAGCGTCGCTGGGGCAGAATATCCTGCGCACGGAAACCGCGGTGGCCGCGGCGCTGGCGATTCTCAACTATGCGCTTGGCGAATAGGCTCCACTCAACTAGGATTAGCGGCGATATGCGGCGGTTCCTCAGCCTCGCCTTCTTTTTCTGCCTGATTTGTCTGCCTCTTTCCGCGCAGAACCGGCCGTTGCGCACGGTGGACGCGGAGACGCTGCCGGCGGGGACGGTGCGCGTACAGGCGGGCTTCGATTTCCTTCAGGACGTGGATTTCCCACTTTCCGGGCTTTCCGGCGACCTGACGTCCGTGGGCGTAGTGCAGATCCGCATGGGTGTGGGGAAAATGGTCGAGGTACAACTGGAAGGCGCGGTGCACCACTTCCTCGACGTGAAAAAGCAGGTGGGCTCGTTCGTGACGCCGGTGCTGACGGGGCCGGGTTCGACGCACGACGTGGGCGATTTTTCGATTGCCACGAAAATCCGGCTCATTTCGGAAACGAAGAAACGCCCGGCCGTCGGGTTCCGCTTCGGATACCAGATGCCGAACTCGGACCAGGCGCGCGGGATCGGCTCGAACACGTCCAATCTATTTGCCGAGTTCATCCTCCAAAAGCATTTTGGGAAGCTGAACCTGATGGGCAACGCTGGTGTGGCGATCCGGCAGGCGCCGGCGGTGAACTTCACGCAGAATGATGTGCTCACCTTTGGGGTCGGGTTCAGCTACGCGGCACACCCGCGCGTGAACGTGGTGGGTGAAGTGGCCGGCTACCAGAGCACGCGGAAGATGTCGCCGGGCCTGCTGGGGACGGAAAGCCGTTCGCAGGGGCGCTTTGGCTTGCAGATCTTGGCGGGAGGTTTCCAGTGGGACGTGGCCGGGATTGCAGGTCTGACCAAGAGCAGCCCGCGGAGCGGATTCACCTTCGGTATCAGCAGGGATTTCCGGCTGTTCGATTATGGTGCGGTGAAGTAGAGGAGAGCGATCAGCTTCCAGCGGTCAGCAGGAAAACCTGCCATTCCATTCGATCATTCCACAGAAAAGCAGATCCCTCGTCCCGAATCCCGATGCTTCGGGATCGGTTCTCGGGATGACACAGCGCAATTTTTCAGCATCCTCCTAATCAAGACTTTCCGCCGAATGAGTAGCGGAAGACAGTCCAGATGATCTTGGCGCCGGCGGAGAGGGTGCCGCGCAGAGTTCCGGAAATCTTGGATTCTCCGGCGCGGCGGCGGTGATAGCGGACGGGAATCTCGAGTACGCGGAGGCCCTCACGCGCGGCCTTGATTTGCATCTCGATGGTCCAGCCGAAATTGGGGTCAGACATGCGGAGGCGGTCGAATGCATCGCGGTGAAGGGCGCGGAATGGGCCGAGGTCGGTGTAGCGCGCGCCGTGGACAATGCGAAGCAGAAACGTTGCGAGCGCATTGCCGAAGCGCTGCTGCGGAGTGAGCGCGCCGGGCTCGCGCTGGCCGAGGACGCGGGAGCCGAGAACCATCTCGGCTTCGCCGCGGACAATCGGATCGAGCAGGCGCGGGAGATCGGCGGGATCGTCGCTGCCGTCGCCGTCCATGAAGCCGACGACCGTGATCTCGGGGCGAAGTGCGGCGATGCCGGCGAGACACGCGCGGCCGTACCCGCGGCGGGGTTCGGAGACAACCTGGGCACCGTGCGACCGGGCGACATCGGCGGTGCGGTCGGCGGAGCCGTTGTCCACGACGATGAGCTGGTCGAGCGCGGCCCTGGGGAGGGAGTCGAGGGTCGCGCCGATGGCGGCTTCTTCGTTGAGCGCGGGAATGATCAGAGCAAACCGTTCGGGCATCAGAGGGCATCCTACGATGCGGGGCGGCGCGCTGTCGAATGCCGATCACGGGCATTGGCGGAGGCGCGCTCCTGTGGTATAAAAGAACGAGCTTCTTCGCGCGATGGAACAACCCGCCAACAGCACTCTACAACCCAAAGAGCAGGGCGCGTCTCTTTCCGCGGTGCGCGCGGCGGTGGTGAACTGGACGCGCGACCTGCTAATCGCGCTGGGCCTGGCGGCGGTGATCATCGTCTTCCTGTACCAGCCGGTGAAGGTGGAAGGCACGAGCATGTCTCCGCTGCTGACCGACCAGGAGCGCATCTTCATCAACAAGTTTGTCTATCGCTTCGAGCCGATCCAGCGCGGAGACGTGGTGGTGTTCTGGTATCCGCTGGACCGCTCGAAATCGTTCATCAAGCGCGTCGTCGCGCTCTCCGGGGACACGGTGGAGATCCGGCAGGGCCGCGTGGTGGTGAACGGCAAGGAAGTGGACGAGCCGTACGTGCCGGCGCAGTTCGCCGACCGCAACTCGCTCGCGCCGGCGCGCATCCCGGAAGGATCGTTTTTTGTGCTCGGCGACCACCGCAACAGCTCGAACGATTCGCGCGTGTTCGGCGCGGTGCCGGGACAATTCATTTACGGAAAAGCGGTCTTCGTGTACTGGCCGGTGGAGCGCTTTGGCGCGCTGCCGGCGCACGACAGCGATCAGCAATGATGCGATTCGGAGGACAACCTGAGGCTCAACGGAACCCCCGCGATTCTCGCGCTCGAGGACGGGCGCGTATTTAACGGGCGCGCGGCGGGCGCTCGCACCCGCCGGGGCGGCGAAGTTGTTTTCAACACCAGTCTCACCGGCTACCAGGAAGTTTTTACTGACCCCAGTTATTCCGGCCAGATTGTCTGCCTCACCTACCCGCACATCGGGAACGTCGGCACAAACGTAGGTGACGAAGAATCACCGCGGCCGTACATCGAGTCGCTGATCGTGCGCGAGTTTTCCCAGCTCGCGTCGAACTATCGCTCAACGGAAACGGCACAAAACTATCTCGAACGGCACGGCATTCCCGTGATCTGGGATCTGGACACGCGCGCGTTGGTGCGGCACCTGCGCACGGTGGGCGCGCTGCGCGGCGTGGTGTGCACCGACGGCACGCCAGCGGCCAAGCTGATCAAAGAGGCGCGGGCGCTGCCGACCATGGCCGGACTCGAACTCGCCAGCCGCGTAAGCTGCGACCAATCGTATGAATGGGCACGCGGCTCGGTGGAACTCGCAGCGGCGGCAGGGGCCGCGGCGGGGACGAGTGGAGGACTGACGCGAGCGTACCGCGCCGACCAGCCATCCCTGTTTACGGCAGTTTCTGCAGGGGCGACCCATTCGGCAAGCTCAGGGCAGGCCGGCAGGTCGCCCGACGCGGATGCGCGGCGATTCAGCGTGGTCGCTTACGACTTCGGCATTAAGCAAAACATTCTGCGGGTGCTGGTGGACCATCATTGCGACGTGCGCGTGGTGCCGGCGAAAACGTCTGCCGAGGACGTTCTGGCGCTGAAACCAGACGGCGTGTTTCTCTCCAACGGCCCGGGCGATCCCGAACCGGCCACGTTTGCCATCGAGAGCATTCGCAAGCTGCTGGGGCGCGTGCCGATGTTCGGCATCTGTCTGGGGCACCAGCTCTGCGGGCTGGCGCTGGGCGGGCGGACGTACAAGCTGAAGTTCGGGCATCACGGGTCGAACCATCCGGTGAAAAACCTGCTGACGGAAAAGGTGGAGATCACGGCGCAAAATCACGGCTTCGTGGTGGACCCGGAGTCGCTGCCATCAAGCGACGTGGAAATCACCCACGTCAACCTGAACGACCACACCAACGAAGGCATGCGCCACCGCACGCTGCCGCTGTTCAGCGTCCAGTACCACCCGGAGGCCTCGCCCGGACCGCACGATTCGCGCTACTTATTCCAGGAGTTTTTGGACCTAATGATGACGCAAGAGGGCCGCCCATGAACTTCGAGCATTTTGCTGCGGCTGTCCGATTCTACGAAACGCTCCGATATGATTCCGTCTATTTCCGATTTGTCGATCTGGTGGACCGGGAGTGGCCCATTCCCTCTAGGCAATTGGCAAGGCACATCGTCCGTTTTCTTAACAAGTTTGGGATGCGGTTGCGCGAGAGCGATAAGCTTCTCGATGGAATTCAATCTGCAATTTTGCAGGCGCTTCCCTATCTGCAACTGCTGAGAGGCTGGAAGATAGAAGATTGTGACCTTGATGCCACAATCCGAGTGGGCGGTGACGAGATCCCTGTTAGGAAGGCCGCACAAGATGTCTTCCGAATATTTTACAAAGTTGGGCAGGGCTTTGCGCTTGTTGCCCCAGCTAAGACAATGCATTTATTGGCGCCAAATTTCTTCGTGATGTGGGACGACAGCACCTCGGGCAAGTTGACTCGCCGGCGATGGCCGTACTGGGAGAGTTACGCAAATGTATTTCTGCCGAAGGTGCAAGTAGACCTTGAAGGCCTTGTCAAGGAAACCATGGGGCGGTTTGCTCTCTCTAGTAGAAGGGACGCAATCGAAAACCTTCAATCCCTGCCAAAGCGTACAAAAACTATGGCCAAACTGGCTGACGAGTATTACTACTCGCGATTTACGCGAGATTTATTTCGGGCGAAAGCGTAGATGCCAAAGCGGACAGACATCCACAAAATCTTAATCATCGGTTCGGGGCCGATCGCCATCGGACAAGGCCGCGAGCCGCGACGCAATTGGAAGGGGACCATTTCGTCCGCAGAAAAAGGTTGTCATCCCGAGCGAAGCGAGGGATCTGCTCTTGCATGAATGAGAGAAGCTATTTCGTGTACATCCTGGCGAGTCGTTCGAGAAACCTCTACACCGGAATTACGAACCATCTCGAGCGCAGAGTGTATGAGCACAAAACGGGGAGGATCCCAGGTTTCACGACCCGCTACCGCATTCACCGACTGGTGTACTTTGAGACCTTTGGCGACGTGAACGCCGCGATTGCACGCGAAAAGCAAGTCAAGTCATGGAGAAGAGAGAAGCGAGTGGCCTTGATTGAGAAGGGAAATCCGACTTGGCACGATTTAGCAGCGGAGTGGTACTCACCCCCTGTGAAATACAAGCCGTTGGGACAGGCACTGGAAGAAAAGCAGATCCCTCGCTTCGCTCGGGATGACAAACAGAAGCAGGCGAGATGAAAGGCAACTGCAATAGGGACGGGAATAGCAAGGACTAGATGCCAAAGCGGACGGACATACACAAAATCTTAATCATCGGCTCGGGACCGATTGTCATCGGGCAGGCGTGCGAGTTCGACTACTCGGGCACGCAAGCCTGTAAAGCGCTGCGCGCGGAAGGGTACGAAGTCGTGCTGGTGAACTCGAACCCGGCGACGATCATGACCGACCCGGACCTCGCGCCGCGCACGTACATCGAGCCGCTGCGCGCGGAATACGTTGAGCAGATCATCAAGCAGGAGCGCCCGGACGCCGTGCTGCCCACGGTGGGCGGGCAGACGGGGCTGAACCTGGCGGTGGAGCTGGCCGAAGCAGGCATCCTCGAAAAATACGGCGTGAAGCTGATTGGCGCGTCACTGCAGTCCATCAAGATTGCCGAGGACCGGCTGCTGTTCAAGGACGCGTGCCGCCGCATCGGGCTGGACGTGCCCAATTCTGCTGTCGTGAATAACGCAAAGGACGCCATCCTTCTCGCCGACGAGCTGGGCTACCCGATTGTGATCCGGCCGTCATTCACTCTTGGCGGCACCGGCGGCTCGATCGCGTACAACCGCGAGGAATTTACCGACGCGATCGCGCGGGCGCTGGACGCGAGTCCGGTGCACGAAGCGCTGATCGAGGAATCGGTGCTGGGGTGGAAGGAATTCGAGCTGGAAGTGATGCGCGACCACCGCGACAACTTCGTGGTGATCTGCTCGATTGAAAACTTCGATCCGATGGGCATCCACACCGGCGATTCGATCACCGTGGCGCCGGCGCAGACGCTGACGGACAAGGAATACCAGATCATGCGCGACGCCGCGGCGGCGGTGATCCGCGAGGTCGGCGTCGAGACGGGCGGGTCGAACATCCAGTTCGCGGTGCACCCGGAGACCGGCCGGATGATCGTGATCGAGATGAACCCGCGGGTCTCGCGCAGCTCGGCGCTGGCCAGCAAGGCCACCGGATTCCCGATCGCGAAAATTGCGGCGAAGCTGGCGGTGGGCTTCACGCTGGACGAAATCCCGAACGACATCACGCAGAAGACGCCGTCGTGCTTCGAACCGTCGATTGATTATGTGGTGGCGAAAATTCCGAAATGGCAATTTGAAAAATTCCCCGGATCGGATTCCACGCTGGGCACGCAGATGAAGTCGGTCGGCGAAGTGATGGCCATCGGGCGGACGTTCAAGGAAGCGATGCAGAAGGGCATCCGGGCGCTCGAGCCGCATACGCCGTGGCGCCCGCCGGCGGAAGTGACTCCGGCGCTGCTGAGGGAAAAGCTGACGACGCCGCGTCCGGACCGAATCCACTGGCTGTTTGTGGCGCTGGAAAGTGGATTGTCGCCAGCGGAAGTATGCAGCCTGACGAAGATGGACCCCTGGTTCATTCAACAGATCGAGGAAATCGTGGCCGTCGGGAAACGGGCGGCGGGCGTAACGCTGGAGACGGCGCCGCGGGAACTCTTTTGGGAAGCGAAGCGCACGGGATTCAGCGACGAGCAGCTCGCGCGGATCTGGCAGACGACGCCAGCAGCAATTCGCAACGCGCGCGCGAAGCACAAGATTGCGCCGGTGTTCAAGCGCGTGGACACGTGCGCGGCGGAGTTCGAGTCCTACACGCCGTACCTCTACTCCACCTACGAGGAGGAAGACGAGGCGGACGTGGACGCGCGGCCGAAGATCGTCATCCTGGGCAGCGGGCCCAACCGCATCGGGCAGGGCATCGAGTTCGACTACTGCTGCTGCCACGCGTCGTTTGCGCTGAAGGAGGACGGGTACGAGACGGTGATGGTGAACTGCAACCCGGAAACCGTATCGACGGATTACGACACGTCCGACCGGTTGTACTTCGAACCGCTGACGCTCGAGGACGTGCTGGCCGTCGTCGAGCGCGAAAAGCCGCGCGGGGTGATCGTGCAGTTCGGCGGACAAACGCCGCTCAACCTGGCTATCGAGTTGAAGCGCAATGGCGTGCCGATCCTGGGGACGACGCCGGAGTCGATTGATTTGGCGGAAGACCGGCGGCGGTTCGGGCGGCTGCTCGTGGAGATGGGCATTCCGCAGCCGCGGAACGGCACGGCGCTGGTGCCGGAAGAAGCGGTGCGGCTGGCGGGCGAGATCGGCCTGCCGGTGCTGGTGCGGCCGAGCTATGTGCTGGGCGGGCGCGCGATGGTGATTGCGTACGACGCGGAGACGGTGCGCAATTATGTGGCGCAGGCGGCGTTGATGGGCTCGGCGCGGCCGGTGTTGATTGACCAGTTCCTGGAAGACGCGACGGAAGTGGACGTGGACGCGCTGTGCGACGGGGAAACGGTGGTGATCGGCGGAATCATGGAGCACATCGAGGAAGCGGGAATTCATTCCGGCGACTCGTCGTGCGTGCTGCCGGCCGTAAGCCTGAAGCCGGAAGTGCTCAAGGTGATCCGGGAATACACGCAGCGGCTGGCAAAGGCGCTGAACGTGGTGGGGCTGATGAACGTGCAGTACGCCATCCAGCACGACACGGTGTACGTGCTGGAGGTGAACCCGCGGGCGTCGCGCACGGTGCCGTACGTGAGCAAGGCCACGGGCGTGCCACTGGCAAAGGTGGCGGCGCGGCTGATGGCGGGGAAAAAGCTGTCGGAAATGGACCTGCCGCTGGCGCAGGCGAACGGCGTGGCGGAGATTCCGATCCGCGAGTATTTCGCGGTGAAGTCGCCGGTGTTTCCGTTCAACAAATTCCGCGGAGTGGACACGATTCTGGGGCCGGAGATGCGCTCGACCGGAGAAGTGATGGGAGTGGCGGCGAGCTTCGGCGAGGCATTTGCGAAGGCGCAGCTTGCGGCGGGAATCCGGCTGCCGCGGTCGGGCACGGCCTTCATCAGCGTCAACGAGCGGGACAAGCGGACGATTGCGCCGCTGGCGAAGGAGCTTGAGTCGCTGGGCTTCACGCTGATCGCAACGCGGGGCACGGCGGCGGCGCTGCGCGCGGCGGGTGTAGCGGTGGAGCCGGTCTTCAAGGTGAACGAAGGCCGGCCGAACATCGTGGACCTGGTGAAAACCGGCAAGGTGGACCTGATCATCAATACGCCGCTGGGCCGGGAGTCGTTCTTCGACGAGAAGGCCATCCGCAGCGCAGCGATCCGGTACAACATCCCGTGCATCACGACGCTTTCGGCGGCGCACGCGGCGGCGCAGGGCATCCGGGCGCTGCAGCGGCACGGCGTGAGCGTGACAGCGTTGCAGGACCTGCACGCGGGGAAGCCGATTACGTCGGGAGCGTCGGCGTCGGATTGAGGGCGGGGTATCGGGGCCGCGTTCAAGTAAAAGCAGATTCTTCGTTCCGATCAACACCATCGGGACTCGGAATGACAATGTTGATGCTGAGCGATCGGGCGTATGCCATACGCCCCTGTGAATCAGAATGCGATAGAATTGGGCCATGAAACTTCATGGCATATTTCCTCCGGTAACAACTCCCTTCAACCAGGACGGCTCGCTGGCGTTGGACCGCCTGCGGGAAAATATTTCGCGCTACAACGGGACCGGCGTGGCCGGGTACGTGGTGATTGGCTCAACGGGCGAATCGGTGCTGCTCAGCCGCGCGGAAATCGAGCAGGTGTGGGCGGCGGCGCGCGAGGCCGCGGCGGACGACAAAATCCTGATCGCCGGCACCGGCGTGGACTCGACCGCAGAGACGATTGACCGCACGAACCGCGCCGCGGAACTGGGCTACCACGTTGCGCTGGTGAAGACGCCGTATTACTACAAACCGCAAATGACGGCAGAGGTCCACGCGGAACACTACCTGCGCGTGGCGGACGCGGCTCGCATCCCGCTGCTGATTTACTCGGTGCCGCAGTTCACCGGCGTGGCGGTGGAAGCGCCGCTGGTGGCGCGCCTCGGGCAGCACCCGAACATCATCGGGATAAAGGAAAGCTCGGGGGTCGTACAGCGGGTGGGGGAGATTCTTCACCTCGCGCCGGCAGGCTTCCAGACGCTGGTGGGGTCGGCGACGACGTTTTATCCATCGATGGCGTTGGGCGCGGTGGGCGGAATCCTCGCGGTGGCGGACATTTTTCCAGAACTGTGCGTGGAACTGTACGACGCGTGCGTGGCGGGCGATCCTGCACGGGCGCGGGCGCGGCAGGAGCGGCTGCTCGAACCGACGATGACGCTGGTGGCCAAGCTGGGCATACCGGGCGTGAAGTACGCGATGGACCGGGTTGGGTATTATGGCGGACCGGCGCGGCGACCGCTGCTGCCGTTGAACGAAGCGCAACGCGCGGAATCAGAGCGCGTGCTGGAAGCGGTTATCGGGGCGGGGAAGAGCGCCGACTGACATTCGCGCCGGGCTGCAGTTTGCTGAGCGGGATGGTGACGGAGCCGACGGCGCCGGAGAGGGCGTCACGGACAACGACGCGCAACTGAAACGGCTGGGCGTCAAGTTCCATAAGGTGGCTCAAGCTCACGGTCTTTTTCGAGACCAACTGCTGGTACGTCTCGTCCTTCAGGTGCATGTCCACGGTCTGGCTGATGCCGGTGATGGTCTGGCCCTCGGCGCTGCGCTGGCCGAAGAGGAAGTCCAGGCCGCCGACCCAGCGGCCGTTTTCGTGATGCAGGGTGATGTCGCGCGTCTCAACTTCCACACTGACCTTCAGCCCCTTCTTGCCTGCGACTTCTGCGGGTTCCACACGGACGGTGATGCCGACGCTGGTGGCGTCGAGCGGGCTGGCGGCGGCTTCTTTCAGGAGACTGGAAACCCGCTTCTCATCCAGCCTTGCTTCGGCTTCGGCGTAATAGCCGGTGCGGGCGCGGACGCGAAGGCCGGGACGATTTACCTTTACCTTGAGGTCCACAAAGCGGCCGTCCCATTTGCCGTGCGCGGGATAATAGCCGAGGACATAGCTGACGCGGGCGTCGTCCATGGCGTTTCGGACGGCGCCGTCGAGATCGTTGCGGTTGTAAAAGGCCTTGCCGCCGGTCTTCTCGGCGAGAATCTGCATGGTGTCAATACCGGAGTAAACATCGCCGAGGCTGGGCATGGTGCTCATGCGCCCGCGCGTGGCGGGACCGGATATGCTCGGGCCGGGGAAGCCGGCGATCAGGCCGCGGGCGTCCACTGGATAGATGGCCACGTTCGCGTTGCTGAGGGCGTGGGCGGCGCGCTCGGTCTCGGAATAAAAGGATCGCCGATTGGGCGAGAGGATGCCAGCGTCCATGCCGAAGGAGATCGGGAAACTTGCGGAGACCCAGATGAGATTCTTGCGTCCGGGAAATCGTGCCAGGTGATTGGCGAGGGCTTCCAGGGCGGCGGTGGTGCGGAGGACGCGGTCGGCAATGAAGAAAGCGGACGCTTGCTGGCTGGCCTCGGCGAGAAAGGCATCCAGCATGTCGAAGCCGGTGGGCTCCGGCGGATTGGCGGCGTCCAGCTCCGGCGATCCGCGGCCGCGGTCGCGCTTGAGCATGGCGAGCAAAGAGGACACATCGCTGGTGAAGTCATGCACGATGCGGATCTCGCCGCGACCCAGGGCGTAGATCGCAACGCGATCCTGGAGCTGCTGGAGGAACTTGACGATCTGCTGGCGGGCGTACGACTGGTCCTGGATGGTGGTGTTCAAGCCGTCGAGGAAGATGACGGTGATGCTGGTGGGCACGCCGGAGCGGTTTTCGATGCGGTTGGAAAAGGTGTTGGGCGGGAGAGGCTCGGCATCGCGGGGAAGAGCCCGTAGCGATTCAACGGCAAAAGTGCTGACTTGCTGCTCCTTGCCGTGCTCGAGGAGGACAAAATCGTTTTTGGTCAGGTCGGTGGCGGGGTTGCCGTTCTTGTCCTGGACGATGGCGCTGACGAGCACGAGGCGCGTGGTGACGCGGACGACAGGCAGTTCCTCTTTCTTCTGCGAGGCAGCCTGCGCAGGGGCGGAGGCGGGCGCCTGCGCGAATGCCGGCATCGCCAGCGCGAGCACGCAGAGAAAGACAGCGGCCTTTATCGATAGCGTTGAGCGCATCGAGGCCAGAGTGTACTCCCAGTGACCTATCCCAAACAAGTAATCCTGTTCTCGGAAGGCACTCTGCAACAAGCAACCCGGGTGCGTTGCCGGGGTTGCGCGGGGCGTGTATGATGGCTGTCTCCATGGAGTGCCACTGTCTCCGGTCCAGCGAACTCCCACACACCAGCAAGCTCTATTCCTGTTACCTGGATGACTTTCCGCGGGCGGCGCGGTTCTACGCGCATCCGCCTTCCGAAGAGGGGCTGCAGGCTGCGGCGCGTGAGGTGACGCTGGATGCCGGGGTGCGGGCGCAGGTGGTCGAAATCCTGCGGGAGCAGAACGAACGATTCGGTTCGGATGCGGCAGTGTCACGGAACCTCGACCGGCTGGCCGCGGGCGCGCGGGCGGTGGTCACCGGGCAACAGGTGGGGCTTTTCAGCGGGCCGGCGTACAGTTTCTACAAGGCACTGACGGCCGTGCGCGCGGCGCAGCATTTGACCGAAACCGGCGCCGACGCGGTGCCGATTTTCTGGCTGGCTACAGAAGACCACGACCTCGCGGAAGTCAACCACACGTTCTGGCTCGGGAGCGGGCCACGGCTCGATCGCGTGACTCTAGCGACGCCGGAAGGCGCGGCGGGGCGGCCGGTCGGAGAGATCCTGCTGGGCGAGGCCGTCAGCAAAGAGGCGCGCGCGGCAGCGGAGGCGCTGGAAGGGACCGCGGCGGCAGAGGTCGGCGAAGCCCTGCTGGCATCCTACAAAGCGGAACATTCTTATGGGTTGGCATTCGGGAAGATGATGGCAAGCCTGCTGGCCGGACGGGGCGTCGTCCTGCTCGATCCGCTCGATGCGCGGCTGCACCGGCTGGGAGCGGAAATCTATCGACGGGCGCTCGTGGATAGCGAGGCGCTCACCGAGGTGTTGCTGCGGCGGAACAAGGAACTTGAACGCGCGGGCTTTCATCCACAGGTGAAAGTGACGGAGCGGAGCACGCTGCTGTTCGTAAAAGTGGACGGGCAGCGACAGGCGCTGCGACGGCGCAATCATGGATTCGCCGCCGGTGCGAAGACGTTTTCGGCGGACGAGCTGGCAGAAACGCTGGAGCGCGCGCCGGAACTCTTCAGCGCCAACGTGCTGTTGCGGCCGGTGCTGCAGGACGCGATCCTGCCGACGGCCGCATACGTGGGAGGCCCGGCGGAGACGGCGTATTTTGCGCAGGCGGAAGCGATCTACCGGCGGCTGTCGGGACGCATGCCGACGATCTTGCCGCGGGCCGGGTTTACACTGGTCGAGCCGCACGCGGCGAGGCTATTAAAGAAGTACGGACTGGAGTTTGAGGAGATTCTTCGTGGGCGGCAGTATGTGCGCCGCGAGATGGAGCGCGCGTATCTGCCGGCAGGGCTCGGGAAGAAGTTCGCGGCCGGCGAAAAGGATTTGCAGAAGATTCTCCGCGGGCTGCGGACGCCGATCGGCAAGCTGGACAAGACGCTCGCCGGAGCGCTGGGGACAGCGGAACGAAAGATGCTGTATCAGTTCGAGAAGCTGCGCGGAAAGGCGGGGCGGGCGCAAAACGCGCGCACTGGCTTACTGGATGCGCACGAGCGCGTGCTGATGGACGCGCTCTTTCCGCACCACGGATTGCAGGAGCGAAGCTTGAACCTGCTGCCGTTTCTGGCGCGGAATGGATTGCCGTTGCTGGACGAGTTGCTGCATCGGACGCACGTGAGGAACGCGCAGCACCAGGTGATATATCTGTAGCACTCGGAAGAAGAGGAAGCCGCAGATTACGCAGATGGAAAAGAGAGGAAGAGAGATTCGTCGTCCCGATGGAAAACGTCGGGACTCGGGATGAGAGGCAGGCGCGGGCAATGAATTGAGTTCGTGTTAGAATGGCGCGTTCGTCCCCTTCGCCATCATTTCGATTTGGAGGACTTTCGATGAAAATGACCCCCGGAAAGCGGAAAGGCATGGAAGCGGTATCGGACGCGCGCGGCGTGATCGCCGCGGCGGCCATGGACCAGCGCGGGTCGCTGCAGAAAGCCATTGCGCAGGGCAAGGGCGTGGATAAGAAAGACGTCACGCCGGAAATGATGTCGGAATTCAAAGAGGCGGTGACGCGCATCCTGACGCCGCACGCAACCGCGATCCTGCTTGACCCGGAGTTCGGGCTGAAAGCGGCCAAGGCGAGGTCGAAAAACGCCGGGCTGCTGCTGGCGTACGAAAAAACCGGGTACGACGCGACGCTGCCGGGGCGGCTGCCGGACCTGCTGGACCACTGGTCGGTGCGGCGGCTGGTGGAAGCCGGCGCGGACTGCATCAAGATCCTACTGTACTACACGCCGTTCGATGCGCCGAAGATCAACGAGAGCAAGCATGCGTGGGTGGAGCGCATCGGCGCGGAATGCCAGGCGCTGGACGTGCCGTTTTTTCTTGAATTCATCTGCTATGACGATTCGCTGGACGAGAAGGGCATCGAGTTCGCGCGCAAGAAGCCGGAGCTGGTGGCCGGGAGCATGGCGGAGTTCACCAAGGACCGCTACGCCGTGGACGTGATGAAGGTGGAAGTGCCGGTGAACATGGCGTTCGTGGGCGGGACGCGGTCGTGCAAGGGCGAGGCCGCGTACAGCCGCGACCAGGCCAAGGAACTGTTCCGCAAGGCGGCGGCGGTGGCGACCAAACCGTTCATCTATCTGTCCGCCGGCGTGAGCAACGAGACGTTTTCCGAGACACTGGAGCTGGCCGGGGAGTCGGGGACGAATTTCTCCGGTGTCCTCTGCGGGCGCGCCACGTGGAAGGACGGCATGCCGGTGTACGCCAAAGGCGGCCTCAAGGCGCTGGAAGACTGGCTCGCGGACCACGGCGTGAAAAATATCCAGAACGTGAACAACAAGCTGACGGTCGCGAAGCCGTGGTTTTCGTTTTACGGCGTGACGTCGGCGGCGGCGCTGAGTTAGCAAGGGGCTGAAAAGGTGCTGGCTTGTCATTCCGAGTCCCGATGCTTCGGGACGAGGAATCTGCTTGTTGGCATGATTTCGCAGGGACCAAGCAGATTCCTCGGGCCGATAGAAAACATCGGCCCCCGGGAATAACAGTGTTCAAGGTTGTTCGCAATCCGTGCATGCACGTTGCTGCTGAATGAGCCCAGGGAGTCAACCCGCCAAGGAATCCCGCCGAGCGGTGACACGCACGCTGCGCGTGAAGACGAGCCGCCGCACGGAACTGCAAGACATTACGAGCGCGGTGCAGCGCGTCATCCACGAAGCGGGCGTCGCGAGCGGCGTGTGCCATCTCTACGTGCCGCACACCACCGCAGGGATCACCATCAACGAGAACGCCGACCCGGACGTGCCGCGCGACATCGAAGCAGCAATGGACCGGATGGTACCGAAAGACGGGCCGTACAAGCACTTCGAAGGCAACGCCGACGCGCACATCAAGGCCACGCTGACCGGCGTGTCGCAGAGCGTGCAAATCGAGAACGGCGAACTGCAGCTCGGGCGTTGGCAGGGGATTTTCTTCTGTGAATATGACGGGCCGCGGCAGCGCGAGGTGCGCGTGCGCATCGTGCGGGACGATGTCTCATGAAAGCGGCCACCTTCCTCTACATCGCCGGCGGATGCTTCCTCCTCGCGGCGGTCCTCGATTACTTCCACAAGTACGACTGGGAATCCGCCGTGATGGCTCCGGCGTACGTTTTCCTCCTGTGCGGCGGGATCGCACTCGTCCACAATTACTGGACGCAACGGCAGAAACGGCAATGACGCTCGGCGTGTACGTCCAGGTGCCCTTCTGCCAGACGAAGTGTACCTATTGCAATTTTCACACCGGGCCGGTGGCGAAATCCCTCTACGACCCATTCGTCGAAAGCGTTTTGTGGGAGATCCGGCTCTGCGTCAAGTCGCCGGAAGGATGGCTAAAGCAGACGGTGGACACGGTGTACGTCGGGGGCGGAACGCCGAGTCTGCTGGAACCAGCGGCGCTCGCGCGGGTGCTGGATGCGCTGCGGCGCGCATTCGAGTGCGCGTGGGAAGAAGTGACGCTCGAGGCCGATCCGGAAACGATTTCTCCGGAGAAGGCAGCGGCGTGGCGCGCGGCCGGGTTCAACCGAATCAGCCTGGGCGTGCAGTCGTTCGCCGATGCGGAGTTGAAGGCCACCGGACGAATGCACCGGCGTGCGGATATTTCTTCTGCGGTGCACGCGCTGCGCGAGGCGGGCTTTCAGAACGTTTCGTGTGACTTAATCGCCGGGCTGCCGCACCAGACGGCGTCGAGCTGGGAAAGTTCGCTCGGCGAAATGCTCGACGTCCGGCCGGAGCACATTTCGATTTACATGATGGAGATTGATGAAGGCAGCCGGCTGGGAAGGGAGGTGCTCTCCGGCGGGAGCCGGTACAGCGCCGGCGCGCTGCCGAGCGATGATGAGATGGCGAGCTTTTACGAGCTGGCGTGCGCGCGGCTGGCAGCGGCCGGCTACGAGCACTATGAGATTTCCAACTGGGCGCTGCCGGGGCGCAGGTCGCGGCACAATTTGAAGTACTGGAAGCGCGAGCCATATCTGGGGCTGGGCGCTGGGGCGCACTCGTTCAGCGGGACGCACCGCTGGGCCAATGCGCACGACGCCGCGGCGTACGTGCGAGCAATCCAGCAGGGACGCGTTCCGGTGGAGCAGATGGAAACCGTCGGAGCCGACGCGGCGCTGCACGAAGAGCTTTTCCTGGGGCTGCGGCTGCTTGCAGGAATTGATTTTGCGGAGATTGAGCGGCGGTACAATGTGAGCCTGGCGGCGCGGCTCGAGGAATTGCGCGCCGCGGGCCTGGTGGCGATCGAAGGCACGCGCGCGCGGCTGGCTGCCGCGCGACTGGCCGTATCCAACGAAGTGTTTGTGGAGCTGCTCGGTTGATTGCAGGAGAGATTCTTCGCTTCGCTCAGAATGACATGGGGAAAGTGAGTCATGCACGAATCTACGGCAACACAGAACGAGGTTGAGCAGGGGAAGCAGGCGCTGGCGCCGGTGGACCTGCGCAGCGATACGGTGACGAAGCCGACGCCGGCGATGCGGCGGGCGATGGCCGAGGCCGAGGTCGGCGACGACGTCTATGGCGAAGACCCGACTGTGAACCGCTTGCAGACGCGGGCGGCGGAGATTTTCGAGCGCGACGCGGCGCTATTTGTGCCGTCCGGCTCGATGGGCAACTTGATCTCAATCAAGATTTGGACGCAGCCGGGGAGCGAAGTGATCTGCGAGGAGCGCGGGCACATCAACCAGTACGAGATGGCGTCGATGTCGGCGATTGCCGGCTGCCTGCCGCGCACCGCCCGCACGGCGGACGGGCTGCTGACGTGGGAACTCATCCAACCGCTGATCCGGCCGAAGACGTACTACATTTCGCAGACGGCGCTGGTGTCGCTGGAGAATACGCACAATATGGCCGGCGGAACGGTGTATGACACCGCGGTGGCGGAAAAGATTTGCGACGAGGCGCACGCGGCGGGGCTGAAGATGCATCTCGACGGCGCTCGGATTTTCAACGCAGCGGCGGCGCGCTGGCGCGCAGCGCAGAGCGTGGCGCGGATGACGCGGAAGTTTGACTCGCTGATGTTCTGCCTGTCGAAGGGGCTGGGCGCGCCGGTAGGCTCGATGGTGGTGGGGGCACGCGAGTTCATCGAGAAGGCGCGGGTGTACCGGAAAATGTTCGGCGGCGGGATGCGGCAGGCGGGCGTGCTGGCCGCGGCGGGGCTGATCGCGCTCGAGGAGTCGCCGAAGGGGCTGCCCGCCGACCACGAGAACGCCCATGCGCTGGCCGTGGGGCTTTCGCCGATGAAGGGCATCCATGTGGATGCGGCGGCGGTGGTGACGAATATCGTCGTCTTCGACGTGCAGGGGACGGGACGCACGGCCGCGGAGATTTCCGCGGAACTGAAGAAGCGCAACATCCTGGCAAATCCGACCGGACCGACCACGATCCGCATGGTCACGCACTACGACGTGGACCACGTGGGAATTGAGCGGGCGCTGGAGGCCATGCGGGAGATTACGCGGGGCTGAGCCGGGCAGAATCAGTGCAATTACTCCGAGAAGGCCGTGGCTGGGCCTCGAAGTTCCTCGGGCTCCGCTTCCAGCGCAGGGGGCGCGATCTCGGCCTGAAAGGCCCCAAGCTTTTCGGCTAAGGAAACATTGGCCATGGCCACCACGAAGGTGATCAGGCCGGAGTGGTAGAAGTGAGCAATCGCCTGATCCAGGGTCCACATCCCCGATTCAGACCCGCGAGTTTCCATCCAGTTGGGAATCACCGCCAGATCGTCAGAATGCAAGATGAGGTCCCGGATGGCTGGGTTCTCGAGGAGGATTTCAGTGGCACGGATGCGGCCGGTGTGGTCGGCGCGGGGCATGGAGCGCAGCGCAACAATCGAGCGCAGATGGGCGGCCACGCTCGAACGAATGGAGGGTTGCTCCGCTTCCGGGAATTGGTCGAGCAGCCACCGGATGGTGCGCCAGGAATCCCGCGCGAAGCCGCGGCAGAAAACCAGCCGGCTGCTGGCAGCCTCGAGGGCGGCTTCGAGGCCTGGGCGGTCCCAAGGCACGCTCAGAACGAGAATATCCGCATCGTCGCGTACCGCAGCTTGAAGGCCGGTCGCGACGTCCGGGCAGTCCACGTACACCTCGCGCTGGCTGATGATGCTTTTCTTGTTCCGGTGGCAATAGACGATGGGGTCTTCGAGGGTCACAACGCGCGCGTCCCGAGTCTCATTGATGCGATCGAGCAGGGCGGCCAGCGTATCGGTCTGGTCGCTGCCCTCGCTCCCGGTCACAAAAACCAGGCCGCTTTCCAGGTCAGGCAGGGAGTTGGCGGCCCACGGCAGATCGAGTTCTTCCAGCCGGGGAATCGTGGGCCTGAGGGTGTGCAGGGCAAGCCCGATGCCGCTTTGTTCGTAGCTTGCAGTCACAAAATAGCGAGCAAAGCGGCTGGGATTCGGGGGGTGATAGGTGCACACGACTGAACCAGAGTCACTCAGCCGTTCTTTTTGCCAGGGGGTCAGGATGCCGGAGGCGATCGCCTGGATATCCTCCCTGGTCAGAATGGGCTTTTCGACAAGAAAGTGCCGGCGCTCGCCCACCTTCACACACGGATGCCGGTCGGCTGCCAAATAGAGATTGGTGGCATCCACTTGCCCGGCCCACTCGAGCATACGGTCAAGGTCTTCCGAGCCCTCGGGTCCGCGGGGAAACAGGGAAGCGGCAACTGCCCTCGCCTCATCCTTTTGTGGGGCCTGGGTAGGCCTAACGGCGGGTTCTCGAGAGCGGGCGATTTCCTGGTCCACCAGCGCAGCCAGATCGTTGCTCTTCTCCATCAAGTATTCAACTCCGACCGGCGTCAGCCAGTAGCGTTTGGGCGGGCGGCCGGGTCCAGCCCTGGGAACTTCCTTGAAGTCAATGAATTCGGGGTTGACCTTTTTCAGTTGGTGAATAAAACCGTGGATCGAGCTGGGAGTATACCCCGTGAGCGTCTGAAGCTCCGAGACGCTGAAGCTCCTCAACGTCAGCGCGAGCTGGCCGAGCCGAAACTGCGGCCCAAAAGCGAGAGCAGGTGACTCCGTCACTTCCTTTACCTGGAGGGATTATGCATGATTTGCTTGGCTTGTCAAGTAAAATAAATTAAATTACGCAGATGGAGTCTTCCTGACCCCCCTGAGAAAGTCCGTAACAGTCGCCCAGTTTTCTTTAAGTAGTTGTTTTTGCAACTGGTTACGCCTCTTACCGATTTCTTCCAACAACTCGTCTACGCTCTCCGCCTCTTCGCTCTGGCCGCGCAGCGTCAGGATGGCCTGCGTCAATCTCCAGAAGGTCTGAGGAGAATGAAAATACAAAGATCTCGCCAGTGCCGTCACGCTAGCTTTGCTGGTGAAAGGGAGTAAACTTTGCCCCGAGGTGGCGCGCCGAACCTGAGTGACGACTTCGGCGAGGTCGTTGCGGAAAATGTCCAGCAGGGCGAGTTTCCAACGGGCCTCTTCGAAGTCCAGTGCTTTTTCTCGAACTTCTTCGCACAAAGCCACGACAAGCCAGCCCTCGGTAATGTCCCTAGACAGATAGCGATTTCGCGGGACCAAGTGAGACAAGTACTCGTGGGCAAAGACAAGATCGCCGAGGATCGCCCCAGACAGGGCGTAGCCGCGCAGGTGAAACGCCCAGTGGATCTGGCCGTCTGCCCGGCTGGTCGAAGCGCAGTATGATTCTAACTTGGGATCGTAGTCCAGGAAGAGGCGCGCCGGCGCGGGCGGCAGGAGTTCACCCAGCCCGTATGCATGGAGAATGGAACGAAGCAATTCGTAGCCGCTTTGGTTCGCCTGGGCCAGAAGGACGATGGGATCCTCGGAGCCCGCCAGATGGGTTTCCAGTGCTTCTCGAATATCGGCCAGCACTGGGGCTACGGTGCGGGGCAGCCGGTTGATCTCCAAATCCTGCTCGAATTGACCCCATACAGCCATCACGTTGTCGGGTTCTTCGATGCTTTCGACATTGTTCTGGTAGTAGCCTCCCAATTTCCGAATGATTTCCAGGGAGTTGATCGGATTTTCGCGGAAGTCTGCGGTCAGGCACAGGCGACGGAGCTGCGGTTGAAGTGCCCGCGCCAGGAGCAGGAGTGCTTTCAGCTTGGCGAGAACCGCCGGTGCGGTGAATTTTTCGCCCAGGATGGGGGCTGGCTGGCTTGCCAAGGAGTAATCCTCGCCGAAAGAAGGCGGCTTACTTTTTCGCCTTCACTTTTTTGTTCCGCGGCGTGACCTGCGCTTTAGATTCTGTTACCTGTCCAGGGAGCAGGTTCAGCTTCCGGAGCTTCGGGTAGAGATACTTTTCCATGAATAACTTGCCGGCTGCAGCGGCCGTGCCGCCGAGAGCTGCTTTGGCGGCGACGTCACCGAGGGTGATCACTGTCGTCAGGACCCAGCCCCATTCAGCGCCGAGTCCCAGAAGGCCGCCCTGGGGCTCGGCCTGAGCACGAAATCCTTCCTCTTGTTGGCGCATCTCGAGGACCGCTTCCTGAACCGCCGCCTCCACTTGTTTTCGCATCAGCGCTTCGGTCCGTCGCGCGCCTTCGGGACGGACTGCAAACCGGAAGGAGGCTGTGGCCTTGACTGATTTCTTCTTGGGCATCGTGCCCCTCATTTCCTTAGGAATTAACGACCCAGCTAGGTAATGGCGGGAGTCTACCACAAGATCGGATGGCCGGCTTCTGGAAATGAGTTAGATTTTCGGGGGCGAGAATTTTACCTGCAAGATTTCAAATGCCCGGGGAACCGCCCGTAAAGCACCCACCGCGAGGATGTCGAACCGTCGCCGGGCGCCGAATCAACGCGCGAAGTACCGGGCGGCGCGGATGGCGGGGACGTCTACGATGCGCACGCCGTCGGGCGGGCTGTCCACGGCGGTGGCGAGGGCCGCGACCATCTGCCCGATGGTGACCAGGCCCAGGCGGCGGGCGCCGTCGCGCGTGGCGGGAATTCTTTCCGCAATCCAATACATGGGAAGCAGAACCAGAGGCCACCAGCGTCCGGGGCCGAGGACGTACCACGGGCGGACAATGGTGGAGGAAAGACCGCTCGCGCGGATGATCTCCTCGCATTCCGCGCGAACGGCGACGTAGGCCTTCATCACCGGCGCGGGCTGGGCAACGCTGACATAGATGAAGTGACGGACGCCCGCGTCTTGGGCGGCGCTGACGGCATCGCGGGCGGACTGAAGATCTACGGCGCGGAATTCGGCGGCCTTCGAGGGATTCGGATGGGCCACGCCCACGAGTTGGACGAAGGTCTCCGCGGGAGCAATTTGTTGTGCGTAGGAGTCTTTCTTCAGTGCATTACCGAGGACGGCGGTGCAGCCGGCGGGGAGTTTTCTCTCCGAGCCGGGGCGGACGAGCGCACGAACGTCGTGACCGCGCCGGAGCAGTTCGGGGATGAGATATCGGCCCATGAGGCCGGTGGCTCCGGTGACGAAAACCTTGCGTTTCGGCGGCTGCGCGTTGTGTTGTTCGCTCACAACGGTCCTATACGAAAAGAGCGCTGAACTGGATGCGACGGCGAAGAAGCCTACGCAGGGTGGGCGCCGGCGTCAAGCCGCCGATGGCGGAATGCGCCGGCCGGCGCGTGAGCGGTGGGAAGGCAGCGACCGGCTGTGCTATAAATGTAAGCCGTTTGCGTGGCAGCGCCCGTCAACGAGGTGCACGTGGATTTCGCGTTTACGGAAGAACAGGAACAGCTTCGCCGCACGGTTCGCGAATTTGCCGAAGGGGAAATCGCCCCGCACGTGATGGAATGGGACGAAGTCTCGCACTTTCCTTCCGAAATCATTCCGCAACTGGCCGCGATGGGATTGCTGGGCGTCATCTTTCCGGAACAATACGGCGGGGCCGGGCTGGGCTACATCGAATACGTCATTGCGATTGAAGAGTTGTCGCGGGTGGACGGGTCGGTGGGCATCACCGTGGCAGCGCACAATTCGCTGTGCACGAACCACATCTACAAAGCGGGAACGGAAGCGCAGCGGAAAAGATACGTGACGCCGTTGGCGCAGGGCGCGAAGCTGGGGTGCTGGTCGCTGACCGAGCCGGAAGCGGGGTCGGACGCGGGTGGGACGCGCACCGTGGCGGAAAGGACGTCCGATGGCTACCTGTTGAACGGCGCGAAGACGTTCACGACGAACGGGCACTACGCCGACGTGTGCGTGGCCATGGCGGTGACGGACAAGTCGAAGGGCTCGCACGGAATTTCCGCGTTCATCATCGAGAAGGGCACGCCGGGTTTCAAGCCGGGAAAGAAAGAGAACAAGCTGGGGCTGCGGGCGAGCGACACGTCGGAAGTGGTGTTCAGTGATTGCCGCGTGCCGGCGGAAAATCTGCTGGGCCAGGAGGGCGACGGGTTCGTGAACAGCCTGCAGATTCTGGACGGCGGGCGCATCTCGATTGCGGCGCTGGCGCTGGGGATGGCGCAAGGCGCGTACGAGGCGGCGGCGAAGTACGCGAAGCAGAGAAAACAGTTCGGCAGGGCCATCAGCGAGTTCCAGGCCATCCAGTTCAAGCTGGCGGACATGGCCACACAGATCGACGCGGCGCGGCTGCTGACCTACCGCGCGGCGTGGATGGCGGACCAGGCCGCGAAGGACGGCAGCTCGCGGTACACGACGCAGTCCTGCATGGCCAAGCTTTATGCGGCGGAAGTAGCGGTGCGCGTGGCCAACGAAGCGGTGCAGGTGTTCGGCGGGTATGGCTTCGTCAAGGATTATCCGGCGGAGAAGTATTACCGCGACGTTAAGCTGTGCACGATCGGTGAAGGCACCAGCGAGATCCAGCGGATGGTGATTGCGCGGCAGATCCTGGGAAAAAAGTAACGAGCGGGGAGCAGTAGATTCCGCGCTTCGTTCGAATGGCAACTCCCGTTTCGAGTTCGGTGCGAATGACTGTGAGCGCGAACAACTGGGCGGAGAAGATTCGCGCGGGGGACGTGCGGGCGATTTCGCGCGCGATCACGGCCATTGAGAACCACCAGCCGGAGGCGGAAGAGATTCTGCGGCAGCTTTTTCCCGAAACCGGGCAAGCATATCTCATCGGCATCACCGGGTCGCCGGGTACGGGGAAGAGTACGCTGGTGGACCGGCTGGCGTCGCACTACCGCAAGCAGCAGTTGGCCGTGGGCATTGTGGCGGTGGACCCGTCGAGCCCGTTCAGCGGTGGGGCGATCCTCGGCGACCGCATCCGCATGCAGGGCCACGCGACCGACAACGGGATCTTCATCCGCTCGATGGCCACGCGCGGGTTTCTCGGCGGGCTGGCGCGGACGACGGCGGACGTGGCGCTGCTGCTCGACGCGGCCGGGAAGCGCGTGATCCTGGTGGAGACAGTCGGCGTAGGCCAGGACGAAGTGGACATCGTAAAGCTGGCGGACTGCACGCTGGTGGTGCTGATGCCCGGCCTGGGCGACGAGGTGCAGGCGATCAAGGCGGGCATCATGGAAATCGGCGACGTCTTCGTGCTCAACAAGGCCGACCGCGAGGGCGCGGAGCGCTTCGAGCAGCAGTTGACGGCGATGCTGGCGCTTGCGCCGGAGCGCGACGGCTGGCGGCCGCCGGTGGTGCGCACCGTGGCGACCGAGAATCGAGGCACGGCGGAGCTGGCCGCGGCGATTGACAAGTTCCGCGCGCACTTCGAGTCGGCAGAGCGGCGCAGCGAAAAGAATGTGGAGCGCTGGAAACAGCGGCTGTTGGAGTTGCTGCAAGCGCGGCTGATGGAGCGCGTGGTGGGCGAAGGGCTCGGCGAGCAGGCACTGGCGGCGCTGGCGAACGAAGTGGCGGGACGGAGAAAAGATCCGTACAGCGTGGTGAGCGAGATCCTGGCGCGCGCGGGATTGAAGTAGCACCCTCGAGTTGGCTGCTGGCGATTTCTTGCACAGGTATTTTCCTGGCGAAAAGGACAGCACCGGATGGCACGAACAAAGGCGAAAAAGGGCAGTGCAGGAAAAACGGAAGTGGTGCGAATCGGGATTATCGGCGGCAGCGGGCTGTATACGATGCCGGGGCTGGCGGACGTCCGCGAGGTCTGCGTGAAAACACCGTTTGGCGGCCCTTCGGATGCGTTTGTGATCGGGGAGCTCGAGGGGCGGCGAGTGGCGTTTCTTGCGCGGCACGGGCGCGGGCACCGCATCCTGCCGAGCGAGATCAACTACCGCGCGAACATTTATGCGATGAAGCTGCTGGGCGTGGAGCGGATCATCTCGATGAGCGCGGTGGGATCGCTGCGCGAGGACTTGCGTCCGCAGGACTTCGTCATCCCCGACCAGTTCTTCGACCGCACGCGGCACCGCGCGGACACGTTTTTCGGCGCGGGGCTGGTGGGGCACATCATGTTCGACAAGCCGGCGTGCGGGCAGGTGGCCCGCTGGCTGGGGACGGCATGCGAGCGCGCCGGGGTGCGAGTGCACGCAGGCGGCACGTACGTGTGCATGGAGGGGCCGCAGTTTTCGACGAAAGCGGAATCGCACGTGTACCGGCAACTGCGCTTCGACGTGATCGGCATGACCAATCTGACGGAAGCAAAGCTGGCGCGCGAGGCGGAGATCTGCTACGCGACCTGCGCGATGGTGACGGATTACGACTGCTGGCATCCGGAACACGACGCCGTAACGATCGGCATGGTGATCGAGAACCTGCAAAAGAACGCGGAGAACGCGCAGAACGTCATCCGCCAGGCGGTGCGTGCGATGCCGGAGGCGCGGGAGTGCCCGTGCGGTTCGGCGCTCGCAACGGCGCTGATCACGGACCGCACGATGATCCCCGCGGCGGCGAAGAAACGCCTGGCGGCGATCATCGGCAAATACATTTCCTAGGAAAGGGAATCCGGGATGTCCTTACTGGTTGTGGGCTCAGTTGCGTTCGATGCCATCCAGACGCCGTTCCACGAAGCGGAACGTGTGCTGGGCGGCGCGGCGATGTACTTTGCGGTGGCGGCGAGCTTTTTCACGCGGGTGAACCTGGTGGGTGTGGTGGGCGACGATTTCACGGAAAAGGATGCGGATATTTTCCGGCGCCGGCGGATCGATACGAAGGGGCTCGAGCGAGCACCGGGAAAAACGTTTTTCTGGGCGGGGAAGTATTCCGCCGACTTCAACGACCGCACCACGCTAACCACGGACCTGAACGTCTTTGCGACATTCAATCCGAAGCTGCCGGAGGCGTACCGCACGACGCCGTACATTTTCCTCGCGAACATTGACCCGACGCTGCAGCGGTCGGTCTTGCAGCAGGTGAGCCGGCGGCCGAAACTGGTGGCGCTGGACACGATGAACTATTGGATCGAGCGGACACCGGCGGAGCTGCGCGAGACGCTGAAGCACGTCCAGGTGCTGCTGATCAACGACACGGAGACGCGGCAGCTTTCGAGCGAGCACAACCTGCTGCGCGCGGCGGCCAAGATCCGCACGATGGGCCCGCGGACGCTGGTAATCAAGCGCGGGGAATTCGGGGCGCTGCTGGTGCACAACGATTCGGTGTTCGCGATTCCCGGATTTCCGCTGGATGAGGTGCAGGACCCCACCGGTGCCGGTGACACGTTTGCCGGCGGATTCATGGGCTACCTGGCCAGCGCCGGGCGGCAGGACGTGGCCACGTTGCGGCGAGCGATGGTGTATGGGTCGGTGCTGGGGAGCTTCACGTGCGAGCGGTTCGGGCCGGAGCGGTTGCGGATGCTGACGCGGAGCGAGATCAACGCGCGGGCAAGACGTTTTTCGAAGCTGACGCAGTTTGCGCTGTAAGGACAGAGTGCCCGCCTGAAGGCGGGCGCTACGGGCGGGAACGGTAGTAGAATCGCGGCACTCGCATCCGAGGGGTGCATCATGCCGATGGACCTGAGTTTCACGATTGTCTGGCGCCTGCTACTCGCGTCGCTGCTCGGCGGGATGATCGGGCTGGAGCGTGAACTGCACCGCAAACCGGCGGGATTGCGGACAAACCTGTTCATCTGCGTGGGTTCGGCGCTGTTCACACTCCTTTCGCATGAGGTGGCGGTGCGGTTCGGCGTGCCGAACGACAGCGCGCGAATCGCGGCGCAGCTCATTCCGGGGATCGGGTTCATCGGCGCGGGCGCCATCCTGCGGGAGCGCGGGAGCGTGGTGGGGCTGACGACCGCAGCAACGATTTTCGTCAACTCCAGCGTCGGCATGGCGGTGGGAGCGGGGATGTACTGGACGGGCACGTACACCGCCCTGATGTGCCTGCTGGCGCTCTCCATCCTCGGCTGGATCGAAAACCGCGTCTTCAAAAGCCGCGTGATGGTCTTCCGCATCACCTCCGCGGACCCTGAGCCTTCGATGAAAGCGGCCAACACCGCGCTCGGCGAGATGAAACTCCAGATGCAGCACTTCCAGATGTATCGCGTCGGGGGAGATTTTGTGATGGAGTTCGAGGCCGATGTCACCCACGTCCAGCAACAACATCTCCTGAGCAAGCTGACCGGCCTCGGCGCGCATTGCGAGATCGTGCCGCACGAAGCCGCCCGCGAATAGTCACCGTGGCGCCGCACTCCATTCCATTCGCCAAAGCACACGGACTGGGCAACGACTTCCTGCTGGTGGAGCAGGCGAGCATGAGCGGACGCGCCCCCGGCGAGCTGGCGGTGCGGATGTGCGACCGGCACACCGGCGCGGGCGCAGACGGGCTGGTCGTGCTCGGGCCGTCGTCGGCGGCGGATGCGAGCTTCCGTATCTACAACGCGGATGGGAGCGAGGCAGGGCTTTCCGGAAATGCCGTGCGTTGCGCGGCGGCGTGGCTGCTCTCACGGAGCGAAAGGCGCGCCGCGCGAATTGCGTTGGAGACGCGCGTGGGCCGGCGCGAGCTGTTTTTTCTTGGGCAGCAGGGAAGCGAGTGGATTCTGCGCACGGAAATCGGGCGGCCATCGTTTGCCGCGGCCGACGTGCCCTTCCGTCCGCCGCGGCCCGTGCGTGAACCGATTACGAATTATCCGCTGCCAATGGGCGACACGATTGTGAACGCGACAATCCTTTCGATGGGCAATCCGCAGTGCATCCTGCTGGTGGACGACTTTGAGGCGCAGGACTGGATGGCGCTGGGCGCGGAGTTGGAGCGGCACCCGTACTTTCCGGACCGCGCCAACATCGGCTTCGTGCGGGTGGTCAGCGAAGGGCAAAGCGAAGCGCGCTTCTGGGAGCGCGGCGCGGGGCACACACTGGCGTCGGGCACCGGCTCGTGCGCGTGCGTGGTGGCGGCGCACCTGGCGGGGAAAACCGGGCGGCGGGTGCGCGTGGCGCTTGAACGCGGCGAGCTGGAAGTGAATTGGCGCGAAGATGGAATGGTCGAGCTGACCGGGCCGGCAGTGGTTACGGTCGAGGGGACATTTTTTCTGTAAACCACGCGCGTTGATCGCAGCACTCTTCCGATGGAGACACTTTCTTCCCGAACCGGAGCGTCCTGATGAAACAGCCATGCGGCTTGTCCTTTCCTCTGCGTACTCTCGGGGTGCTCTGTGTCGCCGTGGTGTGCTTCTCCGCCGTGCCGGCGAGCGCGACGATCCGGTACGAAGTGTCGGTGGCGGAGCCAGAAAAACACATTTTCCGGGTGAAGATGACGGCACCGGAGGTAAAGGACGAACTCATCGTTCAATTGCCCGCGTGGAACGCCCTGTATCAGATCCGCGATTTCGCCTACCGCGTGCAAAACGTGCGAGCGCGGGATGCGAACGATGTGCCGCTCACGGTAACGAAACTCGACAAGCAGACGTGGCAGGTGCGCGGGCGAGGCGCGGTGACGGTTGAATACGCGATTTTCTGGGACGAACCGGGGCCCTTCAGCACGCAGCTCAATGCGAACCACGCGTTCATCAATCTGGCGACGGTGTTGATGTATGTGCCGGGGCGGCGCGGGGAAGACGCGCGCATCACGTTTACCGGTGTGCGCGAGGGTTGGGGCATCGCGGTGGCGGTGCGCCCGGGGGAAAATTCGGCAACGTTTCTGGCGGCGAACTACGATGCGCTGGTCGATGCGCCCGTGGAAATCGGCGAGTTCCAGCAGTTCCGTTTCGAGACACAGGGCGCCGGCCGGAAGATTGCAATCCGGGTGGCGGTGCACGGCGACGGCTGGGATCAGGCCGTGCTGACTGAGAGTCTGAAGAAGATTGTGACGGCCGAAACGGAGACGATGCGCGACGTGCCATTCGAGGAATTTCTTTTCATCTATCACTTCGGCACGGCCACGGGCGGCGGCGGGGGAGGCATGGAGCACGCCAATTCGGCGGCGATCCATCTTGGCAACGCGGCACAATTCGAAGGCGTCACCGCCCACGAGTTTTTCCACCTGTGGAATGTGAAGCGTATCCGGCCCCGCAGCCTCGAACCGGTGGACTACACGAAGGAAAACTGGACGCGGGCGCTGTGGTTTGCCGAAGGCGTGACGAGTACCTACGCGAGCTACACGCTGGTGCGGAGCGGGCTGTGGAGCCGCGGGCAATTCTACGACGATCTGGGTGGGCAGATCGCGGAGCTGGAATCCCGCCCGTCGCATTTGTGGAAGAGTGCCGAAGAAGCAAGCTTGGACGCGTGGCTCGAGAAGTACAACTTCTACCGGCGGCCGGAGTACAGCATCTCCTACTACAACAAAGGGCAGATCCTGGGCGTGCTGCTCGACATCCTGATCCGCGACGCGACCGACAACCGCGCGGGCCTGGACGATGTACTCCGCGACCTGAACGAAAACTTTGCAAAGCGCGGCAAGTTCTATGATGAAACCACGGACCTGCGCGCGGCCGCAGAGCGCGCGGCGGGGAAAGACTTCCGCGAATTCTTTGCGCGGTACGTGGCCGGCACGGATGAGCTGCCGTGCCGGGAGACACTGGCCCGCGCGGGGTTGCGGCTGAAGGCGCTGGGGCAGGTGCGGGCGGATTTCGGATTTGCGGTGGGGCGCGGGCTGGAGCTGGCGACGACGGTCACGCAAGTGGAGTCCGGCAGCGGGGCCGAGAAGGCGGGGCTGCGCGAAGGAGACATCCTGCTCGAAGTGAACAGCGCAGCGTTTCCGCGGAACGCGTCGAACTGGCTCCGCGCGCATCAGCCGGGCGAAGGCATAAAGATCAAGGTGCGCCGCAACGGCAGCGAGCGGGAACTGACGTTCGCGCTGGGGCAGCGGCAGGAGTCGAGCTACCGAATCGAAGAGGACGAAGCCGCCACGGAGAAGCAACGGCGAATCCGCGAAGGGTTGCTAAAGGGTACGGCCGACCGCTGACCAGATGCTGCGCACCGTCATTGCCGTCATCTTTCTGGCGCTCTACATCCTCGTGATGGGGCCGCCGCTGATTTTGCATTGCATCCTCACGCGGTCGCCGGAGTTGCTGTTCCGGATGAGCGTGGCCGGGGCGCGGTTTGCGCTGGTGATCTGCGGGATCAAGGTAGCCGTCGAGGGGCTGGAGAATATTCCGGCTGGCGTGTGCATCTTCGTGGCCAACCACACGAGCAACGCCGATCCGCCCGCGGTGGTGGGCGCAATTCCGCGGCGAGTGGCGCTCCTGGGAAAGAAGGAAGTGTTTCGGGTGCCGATTTTGGGAACAGTGCTGCGGCTGGCGGGATTTGTGCCGGTGGACCGCGCGAACCGCGAGTCGGCCATCGCCAGCGTGGACGAGGCGCTCGAGAACCTGAAGGGCGGCGTTTCCTATCTGGTTTTTCCGGAAGGCACGCGCAGCCCCGACGGGCGGCTGCGTCCGTTCAAGAAGGGCAGCTTCGTGATGGCCATCCGGGCACAGGCGCCGATCGTGCCGGTGTCGGTGATCGGGGCGCACAAGGTGATGCTCAAGGGTGAGCTGGCGGCGCATCCGGGAAGCGTCACGGTGAAGTTTCACCCGCCGGTGGAAGTGACGGGGTACACGATCGAGCAGCGGGACGAGCTGATCGTGCGGGTGCACGCGATTGTGGCGTCGGGGCTGCCGGTGGATCAGCAGCCGGTGAGGCAGGGATAGAGTGCGTCCTTAGGCAGAACAGAGAGATTCCTCGCTTCGCTCGGGATGACGATGCCGCCACATGCCGGCCTGTAGAGACCACCTTCAGGTGGGCACCTTCGATCTTGAATGCCGGCCTCCCGACAGAAGGCGTTGGGACAGGTTCCGGCCGGCGCTACGAGCGCTTCCGAAGTTTTTCCAGCTCCGACTTCAGTTCGCGAACCGTCTTCACAAGCTCCGGCAGATGGTTGAAGGCGACGGTGCATTTCAGCCACAGCTTGTTGTCCATGCCGGGAGAGCCGGAGACGACTTGCCCGGCGGGAACGTCGTTGTGGACGGCGCTGCGTGCGGTGAGAACGGCGCCATCGCCGATTTCGAGGTGGCCGGCGGCGCCGACCTGTCCGGCGAGGATGCAGCGGTTGCCGACGACAGTGGAACCAGCGAGACCGACCTGGCCGCAGAGAAGCGTGTCCTCGCCAACCGTGGAAGCGTGGCCGACTTGGACAAAGTTATCGAGCTTGGCGCCGCGGCGGATGCGCGTCTCGCCGATGGTGGCGCGGTCCACGCAACTGCCGGCTTGAATCTCGACGTCGTCTTCGACGACGGTGATGCCGGACTGCCGCATCTTGTGCCAGCGGCCATCGGCCTGCTTGGCGAAGCCGAAACCGTCGGCGCCGACCACGACGCCGTTCTGCAGGATGACGCGGTTGCCGAGGCGGCAGAACTCACGCACGACGGAGTGGGAGTGGGCGAAAAAATTGTCACCGATGCGCACGCCGCGGTAAATGGAAACGAAGCTGTGCAGTACGGCGTGGCGGCCGATTTCGACTTCGTCGTCCACAAAGCAATAGGGGCCGATGTGCGCGCCTTCGCCAATCTTCGCTTTCGCTGAAACAACGGCCGCCGGATGGATGCCCGGTGAGTACTGCGGCGACTGATAGAAGAGTTCGATGGCGCGCGCAAAATCGAGATAGGGATTATCGGAACGCAGCGCGGCCAGGGGCAGCGGGCCGGCGTCCTTCGCGATCACAATCGCCGAGGCGCGCGTGGTCTTCACCGCGGGGGCGTACTTGCGGTTGGCGAGGAACGTGAGCTGGCCGGGATGAGCCTCCTCGATTCCGGCCACGCCGGTGATTTCGATCTCGCCATCGCCATCGAGCTGGCAGCCCAGGCGCCGGGCGATTTCCGAAAGTTTCATGGCTCCCCCCTTACCGCAGGCGATGAATGCCGGCCTCCCGACACAAGGCGTCGGGACAGGTTCCGGCCGGCGCTACCAAGGCCGCGGAACGACGCAGAATCTTACAAGGGGAGTGGCGTCGGATGCCAATTGGAAGTGCATGGGCCGGAGCTACTCGCCGAAGAGGCGGGGCTGACGGGCGGCGACCTCTGCCGGGAGGCGTTTGGGTTCGCGGCGGGCCACACCGACGACGCCGAGGACGGTGAGCTCGGTAAGAGCGGTGCGCGGGATGAAGATGCGCATCGTGTCACCGTGGAGGTCGGGCGGAGTGATTTGCACGCCGCGGTCGAGCAGCTCGAGGAGGTTATTGGCGACGATGCCTTCGATGGTGTCGGTGTCGCGGAAGGTGAGGCGCACCCAAAGGCCTTCGAGCTTGGGCCGGCTGAAGAAGGCCTTGCGCTCAGGCTCGAAATTGTCTGTGAATTCGCGGACAAAGTAGATGCACTTGACGTCTTTGAGCGCGACCGGCTCGTGCTGGCCTTCCGGAGTGAGCAGATCAATCGAGTCGGAGCGGCCAAGATGCATCGGATTAACATAACCGCGGCTGGTGGTGCGGTCGAGGCGCTGGACAACCACCTTCTTAAGCGTCGAGGCTGGAATACGACTTTTCACAAAGTGAAGGCCTTTCGGCCGGCTATTGCAAACCTGCCGGAGGTATGGTATTGTACAAAGACAAGGGCCGTCAAGTGCTTATTTTTGAGGGGCTTAGGCTGGGGGCCTGCGCCGATTGACCGAAAAGAAGCAGATCCTTAAGTCAGCTTCCATCATCACCCTCGTTACGATTGCCAGCCGTGTCTTCGGTTACTTTCGAGACCAGCGCATTGCTCTGCTTTTGGGAACCACACTCGCTGCCGATTCGTTTTTCCTCGCCTATCGAATTCCCAACCTGCTGCGACGGTTGGTCGGGGAAGGGTCGATGACAGCGTCGTTCATCCCCGTCTTCACCACCTACCTTACGGACAAGTCGAAGGAAGAAGTGTGGGACTTCGCGAACCGGCTGTTCTGGACGCTGGCGGTGGTGCTGGCGGTGCTGACCGGGCTGGGGATTCTGTTTTCGCCGGCGGTGATCCGCGTATTTACGTTTTTCGGCGAGGACCCGTCACATTGGGAACAGGCGATCCATCTGAACCGGATCGTGTTCCCGTACGTGTTTTTTATCGCGCTGGCGGCGCTGGCGATGGCCATCCTGAATTGCTTTCACGTGTTCGGGCTACCGGCAGCGACGCCGATTCTGCTGAACCTGTCGATCATTGTGTTCTCTGTGGGGATCGTCTGGCGGCAGTTCAAGGACCCGGCAGTGGCGCTGGCGGTGGGCGTGCTGGTGGGCGGGGCGATGCAATTCCTGGTGCAGGTGCCGGCGCTGGTTCGGCACGGGATGCGGTTCCGATTCGGACTTTCGTTCCATCATCCAGGCGTGCGGTCGGTGGCGCGGCTGATGGTGCCGGGTTTTTTCGGCATCGGCATCTACCAGGTGAATTTTTTCGTGGACACGATTTTCGCCACGGCGGCGAAGATGCCGCAGGGCAGCCTGACGGCGCTGTACCTGGCCGACCGGGTGATGGAGCTGGTGCTGGGCGGCTACGCGATTGCGGTCGCCACGGCCATCCTGCCGATGATGTCGAAGCAGGCGGCGTCGCACGACTTCGACAATCTGAAAAAGACGTTCGCGTTCTCGCTGCGCATCGTCTCGTACATCACGATCCCGGCGACCGTGGGGCTGATGGTGCTGCGGGAGCCGATTATCCGCGTGCTGTTCCAGCACGGGCAATTCAGCGCGGAGTCCACGGTGCTGACGGCGCGCGCGCTGCTGTATTACTCGCTCGGGCTGCCGGCGTTTGCGGCGATCAAGCTGATCGTGCCGGCATTCTATTCGACGCAGGACACGCGGACGCCGGTAAAGGTCGCGGCCTATGCGCTGGGGTTGAACGCGGTGCTGAACTCGATTTTTCTGAAGTCGTTTTTCCAGACGTTTTATAACGGCGGGCCAGCGCTGGCGACTTCGGTTTCCGCGTATTTCAATTTTTTCATGCTATTCGTGATTTTCCGGCAGCGGTTCGGGCGGCTGGGAACATTCCAGATCCTGGTGTCGCTTTTCAAAATCGGGGTGTGCTCGACGGCGATGGGCGCGCTGTCTTACGCAATGCTGAAACTCTCGAGGTTCGAGACGTACACGCACTTCCTGCCGATGCTGCTGGTGCTCACGCTGATACTGGTGGCGGCGACGGCCGCCTTCATTGCTCTTTCGTGGGTGATGCGGTGCACCGAAGTCGAAGAGGTGTACGGCATTGCTACACGCAAGGACGAGCGCGCCGGAGTGCCGCGCGTGACGGAGTAAGGCCGGTGGAGAACGACATCCGAGCGTTCCTGAATTACGTGCGGGTCGAGAGAGGGCTATCGGACAACACGGTGGCGGCCTACGGGCGCGACCTGGCGAAGCTGGCGGCCTTCGCGAAGGCGCGTTCGCTGGGGACGCGAAGTTTTTGCCGGGACGCCGTGGTGGAGTTCCTCGGCAGCCTGTACAAACAGGGGCTGAACGGCCGGAGCGTGGCGCGGCACCTGGTAACGCTGCGGAATTTCTTCCGCTACGCGCTGGCAGAACGCTGGATGAAAACGGACCCGACGCTGAACCTGGAGTCGCCGAAGTTCTGGAAGTCGCTGCCCGGATACCTGACGGTGGAGGAAGTGGACCGGCTGCTGGCGCAGCCCGATTCGGCAACGCCGCTGGGACGGCGCGACAAAGCGCTGCTGGAGTTGCTCTACAGCACGGGCCTGCGCGTCTCCGAGTTGGTGGGAGTGCGCATCAGCGACATGGACATGCAGTCCGGCTGCCTGCGCTGCATTGGGAAGGGGAACAAGGAGCGGCTGGTGCCGGTAGGCAAGCAGGCCATCGCGGCGGTGAGCGAATACCTGCGGGACGCGCGGCCGCGGCTGGTCGGAAGACGGAAGCCGGCGCCGTACGTGTTCCTGAACGCACGGGGCGGGAAGCTGAGCCGCGTCGGGTTCTGGAAGGTGCTGAAACAGTACGGGCGGCGCGCCGACTTGAAGAAGAAACTTTCGCCGCACAAATTGCGTCACAGCTTCGCCACGCACCTGCTGGAGCGCGGGGCGGATCTGCGCTCGGTGCAGTTGATGCTGGGACATGCGGACATCTCGACGACACAGATTTACACGCACGTAATCCAGGAACGATTGAAACAGGTTTATAAAGCGCACCACCCGCGCGCCTAGCGCGGCACCAAGCAGCAGCGGGCGCGCGGCGCGCCCGCCGGAAAAGGGGACTCATGCCAGACTATATGTTCCTGCTCGAAAGCCGGCTTTCGCCGGAGCAGCGCAACGCGCTCCAGGTGATGGCCGAGATCGCGCGCGCCGAGGCGCTGAATATCTATCTCACCGGGGGAGCGGTGCGCGACCTGATCTGCGGCGCCGCCATCCGCGACCTGGACATCACGGTGGAGGGCAACCCGGCGCGGATCGTCCGCGAACTGGAGAAGCACGGCGGGCGCACACTCGAGGAAAACGAGCGGCTGCGACATTACGAGGTGCTGCTGCCGGGCGGTGTGGAGGGGAGCGTGTCTGCCGCGCGGGAAGAAGTGTACGAGCGGCCGGGGGCGAAGCCGGAGACGCGCTGGTCCACGATTATCGAGGACCTGCGGCGGCGGGATTTTTCGCTGAACGCCATTGCCATCTCGCTGAACCTGGCGTCGCGCGGCCTGCTGCTGGACCCGACCAACGGGCTGGCCGACCTGGAGAAACGCGAAGTGCGGGCGCTCTCGATGCACAGCTTTACGAACAAGCCGGTGCGGCTGCTGCGCTCGCTGCGGTTCGCGGTGCGGATGACGTTCAAGCTGGAGGCGCGCACGGCGGACTGGTTCGCGCTGGCGAAGGAACGCAAGCTGCACGAAACGCTCGAGGGCGAAGAGGTTGGAAGCGAACTGATGCAACTCGGGCGCGAAGAGAACCCCATCGCCATCCTGAAGGAATGGGCAAAGCACGGGCTGATCGGGGCGATCCATCCGCGGCTGGAGAAGCGCGCGCCGGATTACGAGAGCCTGGCGCGGCTGCTGAAGGTCCGGGAAGCCATGGCCGGAGCGGGCTACCGCACGTCGCTGTGGGCGCCCGTGCTCTACTACGTGCTGGGACGGCTGAAGGGGCGGGAGAGGTCGTCAGCGCTGCATCGTCTGGAATTCCGGACGAAGGCCATCGAGCGGATCACCGGCCTCGAATCGGAAGCCGAGAAAATCATCAAGATGCTGAAGGGGCGGAAGACGGGGGCGCCGCGGGAGACCTACGCGTATCTCGAGACGGCGCCGTTGGAAATGCTGGCGTTCATCCAGACGGAATATTCGCAGCCGAAGGCGCTCGGGAAGATCAAGAATTTCCTCTACAAGTGGAAGCCGCTGCGGCAGACGCTGCCAGTGGCGGAGCTCGAGATGCTGGGCGTGGCGCGCGGGCCGCAGTTCGACAAGATCATCGAGGCGTTTTTCCAGTTGCAGCTTGAAGGCCGGGCGCGCAACCCGCAGGACCGCGTGCCAGCGCTGCGCAAACTGGCCGGCATCAAGGAACCCAAAAAACCGAAGCCTCCAAAAGAGGAGCCGAAGGCGAAAGGCAAAGCGGCGAAGACGGGAAAGGCGGCCGAGGGAGCGCCGGCAGAAGCGGCCAAAACGGCTGCGGCCCCCGCGGGCAAGCCGGGGAAGGCCGCGGCGCCGGTCAAGCAACCGGAAAAGGTTGTCCAGGCACCGGTCAAGAAGCCGGAAAAGACCGCAGTGAAAACGAAGCCCGCTCCAAAGAAAAAAGCGGCGCCGAAGAAAAACAAACGGCGCTGAGCGAACGCGACTGTTTCTTCCGCGCGCCGTGAAGAACGACAAAAGGTTTCCCCGCGTTTTGCACCGCCGCGCATCGCGTCGTGCCCGCCAAGTTCTGCTAGAATGTGTCGGACATGGCGGACCCGAGCTTCGTACATCTCCATCTGCACACCGACTACAGTCTTCTCGACGGGGCCTGTGACATCACATCGCTGGTGGAGGAAGCGGCGCGGCGGAAAATGCCGGCGGTGGCGGTGACCGACCACGGGAACCTGTTTGCGGCGGCGAATTTCTTCCACGAGGCGACGACGCGCGGGGTGAAGCCCATCATCGGCTGCGAAGTGTACGTCGCGCCGGGGAGCCGCCACGAGCGGGGCACCGCTGACCCCGATTCGCCGCAAGCCGGCACGGGACGGACGAACCACCTGGTGCTGCTGTGCGAGACGAACGAGGGCTACCGCAACCTGCTGAAGCTGGTTAGCTCGGGCTTCCTCGAAGGCTTCTACTACCGACCACGAATTGACTACGAACTGCTGGCACAGCACAGCCGCGGGCTGATTGCGCTTTCGGCGTGCCTGCGAGGCGCTGTCTCCGACGCGCTGCTTGCCGAAGAGTACGAGCGCGCTCGTGTCAACGCGCACCGGCTGCAGGACATTTTCGGCAAAAACAATTTTTTCCTGGAACTTCAGGATCAGGGCATCGACGTGGAGAAGCGCGTGAACCGGGAGATGGTGCGGCTCTCGCGCGAATCCGGCATCCCGCTGGTGGTGACGAATGACTGCCACTACCTGACGCGCGAGGACGCGCGGGCGCAGGAAGTGTTGCTGTGCATCCAGACGGGGAAAACGATCTCCGAACCGAACCGGATGAAGTTCCCCACCGACCAGTTTTACTTCAAGACGGCGGCGGAGATGGCGCAGGTGTTCGGGGAGCTGCCGGACGCGCTCGAGCGCACGGCGGCGATTGCTGAACGCTGCAGCATGAAGATCGAGCGCGTGGCGAACCCGTTTCCGGAATTCAAAGTGCCGGAAGGATGGACCACCGACACGTACTTCGAGAAGGTGGCGAGCGAGGGGTTTGCCGCGCGCATGCCGCACCTGGAGCAACAGCACACGGAGGGGCGCCTGCGGCATTCGCTGGCGGAGTACGAGGCGCGGCTGGCGTTTGAAATCGAGATGATCAAGAAGATGCGGTTCGCGGGGTACTTCCTGATCGTCGCGGACTTCATCCACTACGCGCGGGCGCAAGGGGTGCCGGTGGGGCCGGGGCGCGGGTCGGCGGCGGGGAGCCTGGTGAGCTACGCGCTGCAGATCACGGACGTGGACCCCTTGCGGTACGGCCTGCTGTTCGAGCGGTTCCTGAACCCCGAGCGCATCTCGATGCCGGACATTGATATTGACTTCTGCATGAGGCGGCGGGGCGAAGTGATCGAGTACGTGACGCGGACGTACGGGCGGGAGAACGTGGCGCAGATCATCACGTTCGGGACGATGGCGGCCAAAGCGGCGATCAAGGACGTGGGCCGGGCCATGGACCTGCCGTTCGGGGAGGTGGACCGGCTGGCGAAGATGGTGCCCGCGGAGATCAACATCGAACTGGAAGACGCGCTGAAGAAGGCGCCGCAACTGCGGAGCGCCATCGAGAAGGACGAGCGGTTCAAGGAGCTGATGGATATTGCGAAGCGGCTGGAGGGGTTTGCGCGGCACGCCTCGACGCACGCCGCCGGGGTGGTGATCTCGCCGCAGCCGCTGACGGAGATCGTGCCACTGTACCGCACCAACCGCGAGGAAATTACGACGCAGTACGACATGAACGCGCTCGAGCGCATCGGGCTGCTGAAGATGGATTTCCTCGGACTGACCACGCTGACTGTGCTGCACGACACGGTGCAACTGGTGGAGCAGAACCGCGGACAGAAGATCGCCCCGGACAGCCTGCCGCTGGACGACGAGAAGACGTACCAACTGTTCGGGCGCGGGGAGACCAGCGGCATCTTCCAGTTTGAGTCGCATGGGATGCGGGACATCCTGCGGCGGTATCAGCCCTCGCGGCTCGAAGACCTGACTGCGCTGAACGCGCTGTACCGGCCGGGGCCCATCCAGGGCGGCATGATTGCCGACTTCATCGAGCGAAAGCATGGGGAAAGGCCAGTGACGTACGTGCATCCTCAGCTAAGGGAAATCCTGGAAGAGACGTATGGCGTCATCCTGTATCAGGAGCAGGTGATGCAAATCGCCAACCGGCTGGCGGGCTATTCGCTGGGCGAAGCAGACATCCTTCGCCGGGCCATGGGCAAAAAGAAGAAAGAGGAAATGGCCAACCAGCGCAAAAAATTCATGGCCGGCTGCCTCGCGCACAAGGTCCCCGAGAAAAAAGCCGACAAAATCTTCAATCTGATGGAGGAGTTCGCCGGCTACGGGTTCAACAAGTCGCACTCCTGCGCCTACGCGCTGCTGGCCTACCAGACGGCGTACCTGAAAACGCATTATCCGGTAGAGTTCATGGCGGCGATGCTGACGTCGGAAACCGGGAACATGGACAAGGTGGTGAAGTACATCCACGAGGCGCGGGGGATGGGCATCATCGTGCTGCCGCCGGACGTGAACACCAGCGACCTGAACTTTACGCCGACGGGAGAGCAGATCCGGTTCGGGCTGAGCGCGATCAAGAACGTCGGGGAAAACACGGTGAAGGGAATCCTGGAAGCGCGCGAGCGGCTGGGCCGATTCACATCCCCGTTCCAGTTCTGCGAGGAAATTGATTCGCGGCTGATCAACCGGCGGGTGCTGGAAAGCCTGATCAAGTCCGGGGCGATGGATTCGCTGGGGGCGCGCCGGGCGCAGTTGAGCGCGGTGATTGACCGGGCGATGGAGCGCGGGCAGAAGCTGCAACGGCAGGCCACGAGCGGGCAGCACGGACTGTTCGGCGGCGGGTCAGAGCCAGCCCGGCCGTTCTCGGAGACGCTGCCGGACGTGGAAGAGTGGCCGGAGGACGAGCTGCTGGCGGCGGAGTTTGCGACGATCGGCTTTTACATTTCCGGGCACCCGTTGGCGAAGCACGCGGGGCGGCTGAAGGAGTTGAACGTCACGGAGCTGGCAGGGCTGGAAGGGAAGAGCAACAACGGGGACATCATCGTGGCGGGGATCATCGTGGGCCTGCGGCCAATGCGGTCGAAGAAGGGCGGGCGGTGGGCCATCATTTCGCTCCAGGACATGACAGGGAATGCGGAAGTGCTGGCGTTTCCGGAAGCGTTCGGACGGCTGGAGCCGCTGCTGAAATCGAATGCGCGGCTGCTGATCAAAGGACGGATCAGCGTGGAGGACGCGGGCACGCGGGTGATTCTTTCCGATGCGCGGCCGCTCGAGGAAGTGACTGAAGCGGCGCCGAAACTGCTGCGGGTGCGTGTGGACCTGACGAGTTTCGACGAGTCCATCCTGGACCGGCTGGAAGAGATCTTCGACCGCAAGCCGGGACAGTGCCGGGTGGCGTTCGAGTTGTTGCGTCCGGACGGCGAGGTGGCGGAGTTGCAGACCGATCGGCGGGTGCGTCCGGACAAGGACTTGGTTCTGGAAATTCAGGAACTCTGCGGCGCTGACGCGGTGGAGGTCCTGCGCTAGAATCATTGCCCCCTATGGACGCCATCCGGAAAAAACGAGAGATTGACCGCCTCGAGAAGGACGTCGAGGAGTTGCGACGGCTGGCCAGCAAGGGGTCGGACGAAGAGCTGGAGCGGCTGCACCGCGAGGTCGAGGAACTGAAGCGGGAATTTTACCGGCACCTCGGGGCCTGGCAGCGGACGCAACTGGCGCGCCATGCGCACCGGCCGTACACGCTCGACTACATCAACATGCTGTTCGAGGAGTGGTGCGAGCTGCACGGGGAACGCGGGTTCGCAGACGACCCAGCCATCGTGGCGGGCCTGGCGCGATTTCACGGGCAGGCGTGCGTCGTGGTGGGACACCAGAAGGGACGCGACACCAAGCAAAAGGTGCTGCGCAACTTCGGAATGCCCAAGCCGGAAGGCTACCGGAAAGCGCTGCGCGTGATGCAGCTCGCAGCAAAATTCCGGCGGCCGATTTTCACCTTCGTGGACACGCCGGGCGCGTATCCCGGCATGGATGCCGAGGAGCGCGGCCAGGCCGAAGCGATCGCCCGCAACCTGCGAGAGATGGCGCGGCTGCCGGTGCCGATCATCGTGACGATTACCGGGGAAGGCGGGTCCGGAGGCGCGCTGGCGATCGCCGTGGGTGACCGCGTGAACATGCTGGAGAATTCGATCTACTCGGTAATCTCGCCGGAGGGCTGCGCCTCGATTATGTGGCGCGAAGCGGCGCGGGCGGAGGAAGCGGCGAACGCATTGAAGATCACCGCGCACGACTTACTGCAAATTGGCATCGTGGACGAGATTGTGCCGGAGCCGGAAGGCGGCGCGCACCACGACCCGGAAGGCGCGGCGCGGCTGCTGGAGCCGGTGCTGGCGCGCACGCTCGAAGAGCTGCTGCCCCAGCCGCCGGAGAAGCTATTGAAAGCCCGCTACGAGAAGTTCCGCCGCATGGGCCAGAACGTCATCTCCTGAAGCCCCGCCAAGAAACATTTCTCCCGCGCTTGCGTATCCTTACATAGTGGTGCGGTTCCGATGCGGAGGGTCTATGTATTGCGAACACTGCGGGGCCCAGATCCCGGCAGACGCGCGGTTTTGCGCCGGGTGCGGGAGATCGTTCCAACCGGGCGTGGCGCGGCCGAGCGAAGGGCGGGTGAATCGGCATCTGAGACTGGTGGGAGTGCTCTGGCTGGCGCTGGGAGGGCTGCGGCTGGCCGGGGCGGCGGCCGTTTACCTGGTCGGCAAACTCTTCCTCGTGCACATCCCAATTCCGTTCATGCCGGAGAGATTCCTGGGGGGCGTGATGACGTTTGTTGCGTCATTCCTGCTGCTGAAGGCGATCCTGGCGTTCGTGGCCGGGTGGGGCCTGTTGGAGCACGAGGCGTGGGCCAGAATGTTGACGCTGGTGCTCGGCTTCCTGGCGCTGCTGGCGCCGCCGTTCGGCACGGCGCTGGGCGTCTACACGCTGTGGGTGCTGCTACCGGAGCAGTCGGAGCGAGAGTACCGGACGCTGGCGCAGACCGCGTAAGGCGTATCTCTTACGACCCGGCGCGGCGGGCGGGGATTGCCCGACGCTGCGGGCTGCTTTAGCCTTAACCCTGTCCGGCGATGATCGTCTGCAACCGGGCGGGCTGAAGGCATGTCGTCCATCTACCGCCATTACGAACGCCTGGTGGAAATTACCATTCGGGGCAAGAAGTTTCAGGTGCCCGAGAAAAACTCTCTCCTGCGCTGCTTTCAGTTCATCAGCCCGGAAACCATCCCCTACGGCCGCTTCTGCTGGAACCAGGAATGCCAGTATTGCCGGATCACCTGCCGCCTGCCGGATGACGACAAGCCGCACGAGATGCTGGCCTGCAAGTTTCTGGTAATGCCGGGCGTGATCATCACGGAGATGACGCCAGAACTCCTTTGGTGCTTGAAGGCGAAACTAGCGGAGTGAGGGTTCCCTGCTTCCCCCGCGCAATGATTCCACAGCAACTTTCTTTCGCGTGCCGGGTTGACACAGGTGACGTGAGCCCTGTCTCTACCTGAGCAGGGAAGGAGAGAAGCGGGCCGCTGTCCGTGCGGGCGTCTCTGGCGCTCGCGTGAACAGTCGAGCCCAGGCCGGGGTTTCCTCTCGCCCCCAATCCTCCATGGGACAGCCGGCCGACTTTGAAGGGCGCCCACTAGCCCGGACGCCCTTCAAGTTTCTTGGGAGGCATCGGAATCAGAGGGGCCGGACGCGGGGCACGCGTTGACGGGGGCGCTCCAGTCCAGTACGATGCTGCTGTTCCCGAAAGCACTTCCATGGCTCAGGCCCACTGCGACGGCTGCGGATTGCCGGCATCGCCGGAACATATTGCCCTGCGCATCCGCCGGATCGAACTGGCCACGCACTTTCGTCCCGTCCACATCCACGCGCTGTTTCTGGCTGAAGCGCCGCCGGAGCGGCCGGAAGACTACTTCTACTATCCGGCCAAAGGGCGCGCGGAACGCGGACGTCTCTCCCGGGCGCTCTTCAGCGGATTGATGGAAGGCCTCAGTATTGCCCCGATGGCAGGCGAGGGGGATGAGCCGTTCCTGGCTGAATTCCAGCGCCGGGGATTCTTTCTGGCCGATTGCCTGGAATGTCCCGTGGCGGACATTGTGCCGGGACTCCGCGAAGGAACGGTCCGGGCGAACGCTCACGAGTTGGTGCACCGGTACGGCGCGACGATCCTGCGACGGATCGATTCGTCTTACAAACCGAGGCACATTGTGCTGCTCTCGACGCGCACGCGGCACCTGATTCCGCTGCTGCAACAGGCGGCGTGGGGCAGCCGGCTGCTGCTCTACCACGGACTGCCCTTGCACTTTCCTCACCCTGACAATCCCGGGGCGCAGGCGCAATTCCGAGCGGGTATGGCGGAAATCGCGACACTTGCTGCGTGGCAGACAGGGACGGCATAAAGCGGAGGCAGCGTCCGGCAGTCCGGAAGCAAGCAGGTGTGTAAAATCTCGCGGCCGGCCACGAATCTGCCCAAGTTCGGCGCTTCCCGAAATCTGTAAGTCCTTGGAATTTCATGAGTTGAATTTGGCTGCCGACTTGCCCATGATTCTGTTGGGGAAGGGTGTGCGCTTCCCACAGGGCACACTCGTCCTCAACGGTGACCGGCGCACTTCTGAGCCGCGGGCAGGCCCGGTCGTCGAAAGGAACACATGAACCTGCAACAAACTCGAGTGGAGGTTCAATGACGAAGAAAAGTCTGCTCGCCGTTCTGGCCATCCTGTGCGCCATGGGCTTGATGCTGAGCTTGGCCGCGCCGGCCTACGGCCAGGCAAAACCGAAAGACACGTACATCCTGAAGGGCGCTCCGATGGGCGGGGTGAAGTTTGAGCACAAGTTGCACGCGGAACGGGCGGAGAACAAGTGCGAGACGTGCCACCACGCGTCCAAGCCGGAGAAGCCTTCTGAACAGCCCCAGCAGGCCTGCACGAGCTGCCACACCAAAACAGTGACCCCGCCGATGAAAACGAACACCGTCGGTGCGTTCCACAAGAACGCCACGGCGACGACGGGCAACTGCATTGATTGCCACAAGGCGGAAAACGCCAAGGACAAGAAGGCACCGGTGAAGTGCATGGACTGCCACAAGAAGGAGAACACCTAGCCCTCGGCTTCGCTGTTCCGGTCGGGGATTTCCGGTCCGGTGGCGTCCCGGCCTGTCGGGACGCCACCGGAGCCGATTCAGGCGAATCGCTCAGGGATCGCGCTGTCGAGGCTCCGGCACGAATTCGGTTTGTGACTGTGCTACACTTTTGGGTTATCCAACAAGGATCGAGGGGGGGTTTTGTGAGCAAGCAAGGAAAGTTTGCCATCGCGTCGGCGCTGATCATTACCACGCTGGGCTGGCTGGGCTGGGTGGGTGTGAGTGAAAGCAAGACGTACTACCACACCGTCCGGGAATTGAACACGCTCGAGGGCTCGGCGGCGCGGCACCGCATCCGCGTGGGCGGCGACGTGCGGCCGGGGTCCATCGTGCGGCTGCAGGGACGCGTGGATTTCGTCATCGAACAGGAAGGCCACACGCTGAACGTGAGCTACGTGGGCCGCGACCCGCTGCCGGACACGTTTGTGGATGGAGCGCAGGCGCTGGTGGAAGGGAAGAAGATGCCGGACGGGCACTTTGTGGCGGAGCAGGTGCAGGCCAAGTGCGCGTCGAAGTACGAAGCGGTGCCCGGCCAGAAAAAACCCGGAGATGGCAAGCCCGAACAACGGCCCGCGTCTCCCGCTTCCGGGAAGAGCTGAGAGCATCGCGGAGAATTCGTGGACCTATTCGGATCATTTGCACTTCTGCTGGCGTTTGCATGTGCGGTGTACGCGATTGTGGCGGGCATCGCGGCTATCCGCACCCGAAATCCCCTGATCCTGAAGAGCGCACGGCACGCGGGGATCGCCGTGTGCGTGCTGGTGATGATCGGCACAGCAAGCCTGTTCTACCTTTTCCTCACCGATGATTTTTCGGTCTCCTACGTTGCCGGACACAGCAACCGGGATTTGGAATCTTTCTTCAAGGTCGCGGCGCTATGGTCGGGACAGGAAGGTTCGCTGCTGTTCTGGAGCTTTCTGCTTTCGGGCTATACGTTTTTTGTTTTGCTGACGAACCGCGGGAAGCACCCCGAGCTGATGCCGTACGTGGGCGTGGTCCTGGCCAGCGTACAAACGTTTTTCCTGATCCTGAATGTATTCGTGGTGAGCCCGTTCCAGGTGCTGGCGGCCGCGGGAGCGGACGGAGTGATGCGGCTGGTGGCGCAGCCGGACGGGCGCGGGCTGAATCCGCTGCTACAGTATCCGGAAATGGTGGCGCACCCGCCGACGCTGTACATGGGCTACGTGGGCTTCGCGGTGCCGTTCGCGTTCGCGCTGGCGGCGCTGCTGGGGCGCTACCCCGGCGAGAAGTGGATCCACATCACGCGGAAATGGACGATGATTGCGTGGTGCTTCCAGAGCGCGGGCATTCTGATGGGCGCGCACTGGGCGTACGCCGTGCTGGGCTGGGGCGGCTACTGGGCCTGGGACCCGGTGGAAAACGCGTCGCTGATGCCGTGGCTGACGGGCACGGCGTTCCTGCATTCAGTGATGATGCAGGAAAAGCGCGGGATGCTCAAGGTGTGGAACGTGTGGTTGGTGTTCACTACGTTTCTGCTGTGCATCCTGGGGACGTTCCTGACGCGGAGCGGCGTGGTGAGCTCGGTGCACGCGTTCGCGCAGTCATCGATTGGAACATGGTTCGTCGGGTTTCTGCTGCTGACGCTGGGCGTCTGCACGTGGGCGTTTCTCAAGAACCGGGATTATCTGCGGAGCGACAACCAACTGGACTCCATGGTGTCGCGCGAGTCGAGCTTCCTGTTCAACAACTTGATCCTGCTGGCGGCGTGCTTCGCGGTGCTGTGGGGGACGCTGTTCCCGGTGATCTCGGAAGCGGTGCAGGGAAGCAAGATCAGCGTGGGACCGCCGTTCTTCAATAAGGTGAACATCCCCATCGGGCTGTTCCTTCTGTTTTTGACGGGCGTGGGGCCGCTGCTGGCGTGGCGGCGGACGTCGCTGGACAGCTTGAAGCGGAACTTCGGCTGGCCGCTCGCGGGCGGTATGGTCGCGGGCGCGATTGCGTGGCCGATGGGCTTCAAGGACTTCTACGCGCTGCTCTGCCTGATCATTTCCGTTTTCGTGATTCTGACCATCTTCGGAGAATTCTTCCGCGGCGCAATGGTGATCTCCGCGCGGACCGGCATGAACATTTTGTCTTCGGTCGGGCAACTGACGATGCGCAACACGCGGCGCTACGGCGGCTACGTGGTGCACTTCGGGATGGTGCTGATCTTCGTCGGGATTTCCGGCGCGGCCTTCAACCAGGACAAGCAGATGGAAATGGGCCCGGGCTCGCGGATGGACCTTGGGGCGTACACGATGAACCTGCAGACGTTCACGCAGCGCCCGGAGAAAAACTACACCGCCGAGCGCGCCACGATCGAGGTGTTGAAAAATGGCCAGCCGCTGCTCACGCTATTCCCGGAGAAGCGGTTCTTCCCCTCAAATGAAATGTCCGGCACGATGGTGGCGATTTACTCCACGCTGAAAGAAGACCTCTACCTGGTCTATGCGGGGCGCAGCCCGGACAACAATCAGCCAATCATCCATGCCTACCTGAACCCGCTCGTGAAGTGGATCTGGCTGGGCGGATTGATCGTGGTGCTGGGCACGGGACTCGCGCTGTTGCCCAGCCGGCACGCGGTGCTCGCGCTGAAGGGGGCGGCGGAGACGCAGGCCCAGGCCGCTCCGGCAGGGGGCGCGCCGCAAACCGTGATGACCCGGTCAGGATCCCATGGCTCGGCAGATTAAGCGCGCAAAGTGGGGCTACGCATTGCTGCTTGCGGCGGCGCTCGTGTTGTTTGCGGCGCCGGGCGGGGCGCAGATTCCGGGACAGAGCGAGAAAGCACAAAAGATCGGCAAGCGGCTGATGTGCATGTGCGGCTGCAACCAAATCCTGGTGGAGTGCAATCACGTGGGCTGCTCGGTCTCTACGGCGATGCTGAAGGATCTGGATGCGCGCCTCGCGCGGAACGAGCCGGAAGACCTGCTCATCCAGTCCTTCGTGCAGCAGTACGGCGAGAAAGTGTTGGCCGCGCCGCCGGCGAAGAAGTTCGGCCTGGTGGCGTGGGTGATGCCGTTTTTTGCCCTGCTGCTCGGCTTCTTTTTCATTCGAGTTCTTCTGTTGCGGTGGAGACACCAATCTCCGGCGCTGGCGGGAATGCCAGGCGCGGGGCCGGAGGCTTCGCCGGAGATGCTGGCGCGGGCGCGGCGCGAGATGGACCTCGAGGATGAGCTGGAAAGTCCGGGGCCCGCGGCAAGGAAAGACTGAGATGGAAACGGGAATTCTCCTGGCGTGCCTTGCGCTGGTTGCGGCCACGCTGATCTTTGTTTTCTACATCGAGCCCGATCCGCGCGATTCCGCGCCGCACCGGTCGCGGCTGGACCATCTCCTCGAGCGGCGCGATGCCATCTACGACAACCTGCGGGACCTCAAGTTCGAGCACCGCGCCGGGAAGTTTTCCGAGGCGGATTACGAGGAGATGCGGAAGTCGCTCGAAACGGAGGCCGCGCTGGTCCTTGCGGAGATTGAAGAAGTGACCGGCGGGGTGGCGCGCCCCCAGCGGCGCGAGGCTCCGGCCGGAAACGCGCAGACCCTCCGGGGCAAATCCACTTCATGAATTCTCGAACCCTTCGCACCAGCATATTTCTGATTTTGTTTCTCGTGGTGATGACGCCCGTGTCCGCCGGCACGCTCACTGGCGTGGTGCGAAACGGTACGACGGGCGCGGTGGTGCCGAATCAGGACGTCATCCTCATCCAATTGCAGGGCGGGATGCAGTCGGCCGGCACGTTCAAGACGGACGCGCAGGGACGCTACGCGATGGAGCATCCGGCCATCGGGCAGGCGCCGGTGCTGGTGCGGGTGCAGTACCACGGCGTGAACTACCACCAGAACGTGCCGCCGGGACGCGCGACGGCGGATATCGAAGTCTTCGACTCGAGCGCAAACTTTGCTGCGCTGCGTGTCGTCCAGCGAATGATCGTGGTGCAGCCAAACGGCGCCGTGCTGCTGATGGGGGAAGAGTACTCGGTGCGCAACCAATCGCAGCCGCCGGTGGCGATCTTCAAGGATGACGGATCGTTCTTGTTCGACGTACCGGCAGGGGGAGAACTGGGACAGGTGTCGGCGGCCGGACCGTCGGGCATGCCGCTGGTGCAGGGCACGATTGAGAAGGGCAAGGGTCGCTACGCAATCGCGTTTCCGATGCGCCCCGGCGAAAACAACGTGCGGGTTTCCTATCAGTTGGCGTACGCGAAGAACGAGGCGACGATCCGTGCAATTTCTCCGTACGCGGCACAACGCGTGATGATCATTGCGCCGCCGACCATGACGATATCGGGCACGGGCTTTGCGCCGGCGGGGAGCGAGCAGGGCTGGAACCTCTACCTGCGCGAAAACGTGCCGGCGAACACTGCCTTTGAGATTTCCGTTTCCGGCACGGCGCCGCCGCCCAGCGCGGAGTCTGCGCCGCAAGGCGGGCAGGAGAGCGCAGCAGGCAGCGGGGCGATCACTGTGATCCCTGGACGGCTGGACAATCTGAAGTGGGTCCTGCTCGGGGGATTGGCGGCGCTGTTCGCGCTGGGCGCAGTTTTTCTGTGGAGGCGGCCTGTCCCGCCGCCGGCAGTAAGAATCACGGCGGCCGCCGCAGCGGCGCCCAGAACGCCAGATGGCGCAACGCCCGCGGCCGTCGAGCAAGTGATGGATTCGGCAAGCCGCGCCGCCACGCAAAGTCTGGAAGAGATCAAGGAAACACTTTTCCGGCTTGAATTGCGGAGACAGGCTGGCACAATCTCCGAGGATGAATATACGCGCGAGCGGGACCGCACTCAGCAGAAGCTGCGCGAGTTGCTGGGCTGAACGGCAGCGGCGGGGAAGCGGCACGGGCCCTGTTGAGCACCCCGCGGACGACATAAGCGTCGAACCTTGACTTCCTCAACCAACCACGCAGGTCTCGGCGTCGAATTCCACGAAGTGGAAAAGCGCTACGGCGCGCTGGTGGCGCTGCGGCGCGTCAGCATGAATGTCGGTGCCGGGGAATTCGTCGTGCTCCTGGGGGCGAACGGCTCCGGAAAGACGACGCTGCTGAGAATGGCGGCGCTGCTGCTGCGGCCGAACCGCGGGCAGATGAAGTTTCCCGGTTTTTCTGGAGATGCCGCGGTCGAGGTCAAGGCGCGGATCGGAATGGTGGCGCACACGACGCTGCTGTACGACGAGCTGACCCCCGCGGAAAACCTGCGGTTCTTCGCGCGGCTCTACCAACTCTCCGGGATTGACGAACGGATCGCGCGCGCGTTGGAGAACTGCGGGCTTGCGCACCGGCGGGAGAGCCTGGTGCGGACGCTTTCGCGAGGCATGAGGCAACGCCTCTCCATCGCGCGTGCGCTGCTGCACGAGCCCGGGCTGCTGTTGCTCGATGAACCGGCGACGGGACTTGACCGGCAGGGACTGGGCTGGCTTGCGAAGACGCTCGAAGACCTGCGCGCTTCGGGATGCACTGTGCTGATGAGCACGCACGGGCAGAGCGAAGCACTGGCGCTGTCCACGCGCGCGGTGTTGCTGGACCGCGGGGCGCTGGTGCGCGACACCGGGCCGGGCGGCGACCCACGCGCACTGCTGTCCGATGCGGGCCCCGACGCCTCGGGGGGAGAGCGACGATGAGCATCGCGCGGGCGGCGGCAATTGTGCTCGCAAAAGAGTTGCGGCTGGAATTCCGCAGCCGCGAGCTGCTGACCACCACACTGGTCTTCGTGCTGATGGTGATTGTGCTGTTCAGCTTCAGCTTCGATCCCACGTCGGAAGAATCGAAACGCTTTGGGCCGGGGCTGCTGTGGATCGCGTTTCTGTTCGCGGGGTCGCTGATGCTGAATCCGTCGTTTGCGCGGGAGCAGGCGAACGACACGCTCTATGCGCTGCGGCTCGCTCCGGTGGAGCCGTTCGGCATCCTGCTGGGAAAGATTCTCGCCAACCTGGCGTTTCTGCTGCTGACGGAGTTGCTGCTGCTGCCGGTGTTCGCGGTGCTGTACAACGTCGCGGTGCTGCCGGTGCTGGGGCGGCTGGTGGTGGTGCTGCTGCTCGGGACTCTGGGCCTCGCGGTAACGGGCACGTCGTTCAGCGCGATTTCCGCGCAGGCGCGGATGCGGGAGCTGCTGCTGCCGCTGCTGCTGCTGCCGGTGCTGACGCCGGTGCTGATCGCCAGCGTCGAGTGCACGGCGGGGCTGCTGGGCGACCCCGCGGAACTGCGAATGAACTGGCTGAATGTGCTGATCGCGTTCGACGTTATTTTTTTGGCAGCGAGCTATCTGCTGTGCGACACTCTGCTCGAGGAATGAGATGAACTCCGCAGAAAAAAGAGACCGGGCGGTGACACTGGCCGTGGCCGTGCTGGTGATGATCGCGGGCTACGCGGCGCTATTCGTGGCGCCGGAAGAACGGACGATGCGCGCGATCCAGCGCATTTTTTATTTCCATGTGCCGAGCGCATGGACGGCGTTTACGGCGTTCTTCATCGTGTTCATTTGCAACATTGTTTATCTGGTGCGGCGGGAGCTGAAGTGGGACTGGCTTGGCGTGTCAGCGGCGGAAGTGGGGCTGGCGTTCTGCACGGCGGTGCTGGTGACGGGGCCGATCTGGGCGAAGCCGGTGTGGGGCATCTGGTGGACGTGGGATGCGCGGCTGACCTCGACCTTCGTGCTGTGGCTGATGTACGTTAGCTACCTGCTGCTGCGCACGCTGCTGCCGGACCCGGAGAAGCGCGCGCGGATCAGCGCGGCGTTCGGGATCTTCGCGTTTCTGGATGTGCCGCTGGTGTATTTCTCGATCTGGCTGTGGCGGACACAGCATCCGCAGCCGGTGATCGGCGGCGGCGGTTCGCTGGACCCGACGATGTGGAAAGTGCTGATGACCTGCTGGGCAGCGCTGCTCGGGGTGATGATCCTGATGGTGCGGCAGCGGTACCGGCTGGAACAGTTGCGGCACGAGGCGGAAGAACTGGCCCACGCGGCGGAGGCCCGGGCATCGGCATCCGGTGGAGAACTGGCGTAAAGCTTCCCAGTCGAGGAGAGGAACAGATGAAGAATTTCGAAAGCCTGTTCGCGGCGTACATTCTGGTGTGGGGCATCCTCTTCGTTTATCACCTCACCGTCGGGGTACGCGTGACGAAGCTTCAGCAGGAGATCGAGCGGCTGAAGGAACTTCTCAAGCAGTGACCTCGCGCGCGGAATGACCTCCCCGAAGAAAATCGGCGTTGTTTGCTTCCAGCTCGGCGGGCCCGACTCGCTCGAGGCCGTGGGGCCATTCCTCTACAATTTGTTTTGCGACCCGGACATCATCCCGCTGCCGTTCGGCGGGCTGCTGCGGAAACCGCTGGCTCGGTACATCATCTGGCGGCGCATAGCGCATGTGCAGCAGGCGTACAAAGAGATTGGCGGGCGCTCGCCCATCGGGCCGCTGACGGAGCGGCAAGCGCGGGCGCTGGAACGCGCGCTCGAGCCGCACGCGGACGCGCGCGTGGTGGTCGCCATGCGCTACTGGCATCCGTTCACCCCGGAAGCCATCGAGCAACTGCGCGGCTTCGCCTACGACGAGCTGGTGCTGCTGCCGCTGTATCCGCAGTACTCGTTCGCCACGACGGGCAGCAGCCTGAACGAATGGAAACGCTGCTTCCGGCCGGACGGACGTGCAGTGCGCCTGGTGGAGCATTTCTACGGCCATCCGCAGTACATCGAGGGACTGGCCGAAAGAATCTCCGCGAGCCTGACGAAATTCAGCGAGCCGGAGAAGGTCACGCTGGTCTTCAGCGCGCACGGGTTGCCGGTGAGCTTCATCGCGCGCGGCGACCCCTACCAGAAGCACGTGGAGGAAACCGTGCGGCTGGTGATGGCGAAAGGGAACTGGGGGAACCGGCACGTCCTCTGCTACCAGAGCAAGGTGGGACGGGCAAAGTGGCTCGAACCGTCACTGCTGGATACGCTGCGGACGTGCGCCGAAAGCGGCCAGCGGCGCCTGCTGATCTGCCCGGTGGCGTTTGTGACCGAGCACATCGAGACGCTGCACGAGATCAATATCGAGGCGCGGGAGGAAGCCCATCGCTTGGGCATCGAGCAGTTCGAATTGATGCCCGCCCTCGACGATTCGCCGCTGCTCATCTCCGCCCTGGCCGATTTGGTGCTTGCGGCCGCGGGGCTCAAGCATTAGACTTCGCGCAAGCGGTCCCGAAAAAGGGGACAAAACCGTCCGCAGAGGATTGGAATGATTCCAAGTGTGCCTTGACAGTGTTGAGGGGCGGGCGTATAAATATATTTCTACTCTGGCCTTTTCCTATTTTTCATATGAGGTTGATAGCGCTTTACAAGCGAAACTATGGCCGAACCAAACGAGAGCAAACCCGTTGAGTCTAAAGCCGCGCCTGCTCCGGCAGATGCGGCGGCAAAGAAACCGGAAGCGAAATCGACCAGCGAAACGAACGGCAGCGACGTCAGCGTAGCGCGACGCCGGCTGATCTGGGCCTGTATCTGGGGCTACCTGGGCGTCAACCTCCTGATGGTTCTCCGCTTTTTCTTCCCGCGCGCACTGTTTGAGCCCAAAACCGTCTTTTCGATCGGCTACCCTTCCGACTTCAACATCGGTGTGGACACCAAATTCCAGAAGGACTACCGGATCTGGGTGGTGCGGAGCCCGGGACGCCTGTTCGTGATCTACGCCCGGTGCACGCACCTGGGCTGCACGCCGGACTGGAAGGAAAGCGAAAGCAAGTTCAAGTGCCCGTGCCACGGGAGCGGATACGACAGCGAGGGCGTGAACTTCGAAGGCCCGGCGCCGCGTCCAATGGACCGGGCACAGGTGCAGATCGACGCCCAGGGCCAGATCATTGTGGACACCGGAAAGCTCTTCGTGAAGGACCCAACCGTCGGGCGCGACGAGTTTGAAGGCGAAGGCTCGTTCCTGATCGTCTGACAACAGCTTCTTTCCTCGAAACAGGGGGCAATGAATGCCGGAAGAGAACGGTAGCGGAGCAGGGAAGCGCGCGGGCCTGCTCGACACGGTGAAGGAAACGGTGAAGCAGGACCTTGCCGGGCTGAAAGGGGTCCTGGCCGAAAAGGGGAAGGAAGAGCTCGAGGCGCTGAAGGAGCCCGAAAAGACGCAGCTCTTCCGCTCGATCTTCCGCGTCAAAAGGGACGACACGCCGCGCAGCCGGGCGCTGAGCGTGTTGACCAACGTCTTCTTCCACCTGCACCCGGCCAAGATCAACCGCGACGCCGTGCGCTACAGCTACACCTGGGGCATGGGCGGGATGAGCTTTTACCTGTTCCTGGTGCTGACGATCACCGGCCTTCTGCTGATGTACTACTACCATCCCACGAAAGCGCAGGCCTACCGCGACATTCTGTACCTGCACCATGACGTGCCGTTCGGGCAGTTGCTGCGGAACATGCACCGCTGGGGCGCGCATCTGATGATCATCGCGGTGTGGCTGCACATGCTGCGGGTGTTCCTGACGGGATCGTACAAGCGGCCGCGGGAATTCAACTGGTGCGTGGGCGTGATCCTGATGGTGCTGACGATGCTGCTCTCGTTCACCGGCTACCTGCTGCCGGACGACCAGCTCGGGTTCTGGGCGGTGACGGTGGGCACCAACATGGCGCGGGCCACGCCGCTGCTGGGGCACGAAGGGCCGTTCGGGGCGCAGCTCGGGATGACGGCGTTCAACGACGTGCGATTCGCGCTGCTGGGCGGCTCCATTGTGGACGCGAATGCGCTGTTGCGCGCGTACATCTGGCACTGCATCGCCATTCCGCTGATTGCGTCGGTGTTCATGGGCGTGCATTTCTGGCGCGTGCGGAAGGACGGCGGCATCTCCGGGCCAGCGCCGGTGATGCTGGAGTCGGAGTTGAAGGAAGAGAAGAAAGGACCGCGACCGGTGATCCTGCGACCGAGCGGCACGCGGTAGGGGCGTATGGCATACGCCCCAAAGCTACGGAGGCCCTATGTGGGGTGACTGGCATCAACTCTGGCATATCGTTTCGGTGCCCGACAATGTCCCCATCGTGGCGCTGCTCTTCCTGGTGCCGTTCTATACGTGGTACGGATTCCGCGAGGCGTTTGCGCACGACCGTCTGATCGGGCAGCTCGAGGCCGACCCGCAAATGGCCAAGACGCACCACCGCAAGCCCTATCCCTACAAGACGGGCTGGGACAAAGAAGTGCACGTGTGGCCGTACCTGATGCGGATTGAATTCCTGGCGGCCATCATTCTCACCGTCATCCTGATGTTCTGGTCCATCACGCTGAATGCGCCGCTGGAAGAGCCGGCCAACCCGAGCCTGACGATGAACCCGTCGAAGGCGCCGTGGTACTTCCTGGGCTTACAGGAGATGCTGGTGTACTTCGACCCGTGGATTGCGGGCGTGGTGATGCCGTCGCTGATTATCGTGGGACTGATGGCCATACCTTATATCGACGCGAACCCGCTGGGCAACGGCTACTACACCTACAAGCAGCGGAGGTTCTCCATCTGGGCGTTTCTGATCGGGTTTCTGGCGCTGTGGTGCGTCATGATCGTGGTCGGCACGTTCATCCGCGGGCCGGGCTGGCAGTGGTTTTGGCCGACGCAGACGTGGGACCACAACCGGCTGGAGTTTGCTGTCAACCGGAACCTGCACGAGATTTTCGGGATCCAGAACCGGTGGATCGCGGCGGCCTTCGGCGGGGCGGTGGTTGGGCTCTACTTCGTGGTGGCCGGCTACCTGATGCACCGGCTGTGCATGCTGACGGAGTTCAGCCGGAAGATCTACCAGCGGATGACGCTGCTGCAAATCGTCACGCTGCACACGTTGCTGATCCTGATGCTCAGCTTGCCGGCGAAGATGGCGGTGCGGCTGCTCTTCCGGATCAAATACGTTCTGGTTACGCCGTGGTTCAACATTTGAGGGATTCATCCAAGGAGTAGCGACCGGTTCTTAAGTTTTGGAGGCCTGGGGTGCCTGAGATTCACAACGACGATCCGATCACATCGAAATCGTACAGCGGGCCGCTGCTGGTGGCGTCGCTGCTGCTGGTCGTGTCTCTGTTCTGGGCGCTGTGGCAGGAGTTCGTGGGACTGCGGCCGTGGCGCGGATACCAGAAGGAGTTCGCCTCCGCCTACGAGAAATACCTGAAGAAGGAAATCAGCAAGCAGACGGAAGCGGCGAACGCGATCCGGTCTTCGGCGGAGTACCAGAAGCTGGAGCAGGCGGCCAAGGACGCGCGGACGGCGGCGGAACCGCCGGTGAAGAAGATTGACGAGCAGATTGCGTTCCTCAACCGGCGGATCGAGGCGCTCTCGCCGACGTTCATCACGGCGCGCGGAGAAGTGACCGCGCTCATCTACCAGGTGGAAATCGCGGCATCGGCCTCCGCGAAGAAAAGCCGCCAGGCGGACGTCGAGGAAGCCAAGAAGGGGCCGTTCAAGGTCGAACTGCCCACTGCGGACAGTAAAACCGAGAAGAAATCCTTCAACTACGATCAACTCATCGGGGAATTCGAATCGCTGAAAGAACAGAAAGCGCGGCTGACGTTGGAGCGCGCTGATGCGCGGAAGGCCGCGGATGAGGCCGAGAAAGCACTGGCCGCTTACTTCCAGGAAAAACTGGAAGGGCTTTCCGCCGACCAGATCAGGAGCCTGCTGACCGCAGTGCGGCGGACGGACGTGGCCATGCGGCAGATCAACGTGGACAGGGCTGGGCTGGTGGACCGCTGCCAGTCGTGTCACGTGGCGATGGACGCGAAACTTGTGCCGCCGGCGCTGACCGTAACGAAAGCGGCGCTGGGACTGGAGAAAAGCAAGGACGCGCCGTTCGCCAGCCATCCGCAGCCGGAGCTGCTGAAGATCCACGACCCGGAGAAATTCGGGTGTTCGCCGTGCCACGGCGGGAACGGGCGGGCGACGAACAGCGTGGTGAAGGGACACGGGCGGCACGAATTCTGGCTGTGGCCGCTGTATTACAAAGAGAACACGGAAGCGGGCTGCCAGACATGCCATTCGGCGGACATGTACACGGACCACGCGCCGGTGCTGAACACGGGGCGGCAGCTCTTCCGGCAGAAGGGCTGCATTGGCTGCCACCGCTACGAAGGCTTCGACAACGAAGGCGAACAGCTCCTCTCCGCGCGGCTGAACATCCGGCAGCTCGAACAGCAGAAGAAGGATGCCGAGATGGAAATCCCCCGGCTGAACCGCGCGGGCGACCAGGCGCCGGACAACAAGGCGGCGCAGAACTATTACGCGCAGGCGGACAACCTGCGAGTGCAGACAAGCTACATGGACGCGCGGATCGAACAGCTCGACGTGCGGGCGCGCTCGCTGATGCGTGAAGAGAAGAAGGTCGGACCGACGCTGAAGGAAGTCCGCATGAAGATGCGGAAGGAGTGGATACCGGTCTGGCTGGACAACACGCACGCGTGGCGGCCAACGACCAAGATGCCGCAGTTCCGGTTCAAGCCGGGAGAGGCGCAGGCCATCGCCGCATTCATCTGGCAGATGGGCGTGCCCGGACCAGCGCTGCCGAAGCAGCCGGCGGGCAATGCGATGCGCGGGAAGGAATTGCTGGAGTCGCGAGGCTGCCTGGCGTGCCACTCGATCGGAGAGGGGAACAGCGCAGTGGGCACCCACTTCGCGGCGAACCTGAGCCGGGTAGGCGAGAAGGATAACTACGACTATCTGGTGCGGTGGGTCCACAACCCGCGTGAGCGGACGCGGCCGTATGATCCGGTGGCGCGGAAAGACCTGGGACCCGAGGATTATGCGCAGCACGGCAAACCGTTCGTGTTTAACCTGGAGAACAGCCGGTCGCCGGACGGCAAACACGAACTGCAAGTGCAGCAGCCGACCGTCATGCCCAACCTGCGGCTGACGATCGAAGAGGCGCGGGACATCGCGTCGTACCTGATGACGCAGAAGCGCGCGAACACGAGCTTCCCGGCCGCCGACTACATGGACGATTCGAAGCTGCGTGACCAGGGCCGGAAGCTGGTGGAGAATTACGGCTGCGCCGGCTGCCATGAAATCGCCACGCTCGAAGAGGCGGGGCGCATCGGCACCGAGCTGACCACCGAAGGCAGCAAGCCGATCGAGCGGCTCGACTTCTCGCTGCTCACCGAGCACGCCAAGCGCGGCATCCTGCCCGACGGCAAACCCAACGTGCGCGACGGCGAGAAAAATGCCGAATGGTACGACCACAAAGGCTTTTTCGAGCACAAGCTGGCGAACAGCGCCATCTACGACCAGGGGCGGTTTGCCACGCAGTTGAAAATGCCGCAGCCGAACGTGACACCGGAAGAGATTACGGCGCTGACGACGTTTTTGCTCGGAAGCGTGGACCCGCAGGTGCCGAAGGATTACCTTTACAAGCCGGGAGACCAGCGGCGGGACATCCAGGAAGGCTGGTGGCTGGTCACCAAGTACAACTGCATGGGATGCCACCAGGTCGCCGTGGGGCAGCCATCGAGCCTGCAAGGGCTGTCGATGTATCAAGGGGAGAACAAGTTCAAACTGCCGCCGCCGCTCCTGGGCGAAGGTGCGCGTGTGGACCCGAACTGGCTGGCGCGGTTCCTGGAAAATCCGGCGCTCAGCAAGACGGACCTGAACCGCAATGGAGTGCGCAGTTACCTGGCGGTGCGGATGCCGACGTTCAGCTTTTCCGACGGCGAGATCCGCAAGATCGTGAGGTTCTTCCAGGCGATCGCGTCACAGGCACAGCCGTACCTGCCGCCGAAGCTGGAGCCGCTCTCGCCGCAGGAACGCGCGATGGCGCGCGAACTCTTCACGCATCCGGCGGCGCCGTGCCTGAAGTGCCACGCCACGGGCCAGGCGTCGCACGACGCCAATGCGACAGCGCCGAACTTCCTGCTGGCGCCGGAGCGTTTGCAGCCGGCCTGGACGGGCCGCTGGATCACTGAGCCGGCGCGCATGGCGCCGGGCACGGCGATGCCGTCGGGGCTGTTCAAGCGCGAGGGCGGACGATGGGTGTTCGCCGGGCCGCTGCCGCCGTCGCTGCAGGGCTACGCGAAAGACCACGCAGACTTGATGGTGCGGTACATGTTCCAGATCACGCCGGAAGAGCAGAGAATGCTGCTCGGACGCACGCCCTCGGGCGGCAAGCCCGGCGCGAAGTAACAATCTCGGGTAAGTGACCGAAAGTGGAGAAGGGTATTGCCGGAGCGGGCCTGCTCGTCCCGAGCGCTTTGTGCGAGGGATTCGTTCACGGCAGGTTGCGTTCGGGAATCTCGGAAAGTTCAACAGGAGGAATTCTTAGATGAAAGCAAGATATCTGTACGCCGTACTCGCAGTTTCGCTGGCGCTCTCCGTGACAGCCTGCGGCAAGAAGGAGACCGCCGAAGAGCAGCCCGCCAAGCCGGCCGCGGCCACGGTTTCGGCGCCGGTAGATCCGGCGACGGCCGGAGCGATCACCGGAACCGTGAAGCTGGACGGCGCGGCGCCCAAAGCCCAGCGAATCAGAATGGACGCGGAGCCGAACTGCGCCAAGATGCACTCCACGCCGGTGATGGACGAAGAATACGTGGTGGGCGACAAGGGCGCGCTGGCCAACGTGGTGGTGTACGTGAAGGACGGCCTGGGCAACCGGACGTTCGACACGCCGAAGGAGACGGTGGTGCTGGACCAGAACGGCTGCGTGTACAAGCCGCACGTAGTCGCGGTGCGCGTCAATCAGCCGGTGGAGATCGTGAACAGCGACCCGACCACCCACAACGTGCATCCGGTGCCGACGAACAACAAGGAGTGGAATAAGTCGCAGCCGCCCAAGGCGGAAAAAATCGTGGAAACCTTTGCCCGGGAAGAAGTGGCCATCCCGGTGAAGTGCAACGTCCACCCGTGGATGAAGAGCTACATCGCGGTATTCAAGCACCCGTACTTCAAGATCACGGGGAAGGATGGAGCGTTCGAGATCAAGAACCTGCCGCCGGGCGAGTACACGCTGGTGGCGTGGCACGGCGTGCTGGGTCCTTCGGCCGAGCAAAAAGTCACGATTGGCGCGAAGGAAACGAAGGCTATCGAGTTCAGCTTCAAGGCGCAGTAAGCGGCCGAGAGGGTTGAACTCTTGGCAGAAGAAGGGGCGAGGGCAGGGTTCTCGATGCGAGAAGCTTGCCCTCGCCGAATCAATTGCCGATCGAGCTTTAGCGGATGACTACGACAACAAATCGCGGGCTGCATCGCTTCGCCATCTTCACGGCGTGCTGGACGCTGTTCCTGCTCGTGGCGGGCGCGCTGGTGACGAGCAACGACGCAGGGCTGGCCGTGCCGGACTGGCCGCTCTCCTATGGCTCGCTGACGCCGCCAATGGTGGGCGGAATTTTCTACGAGCACGGCCACCGGATGGTGGCGACCATGGCGGGCCTCCTGACCATCATCCTGGCGGTGTGGGTCTCGCGGCGCGAGTCGCGGGCATGGATGCGTCGGCTGGGCTGGGCAGCGCTGGGCGCGGTGATCGCGCAGGGGCTGCTGGGCGGAATCACCGTCAAGTTCTTCCTTCCCCCGTGGGTCTCCGTCGCTCACGCGGCCGTGGCACAATCATTCTTCTGCATCCTGGTTGCCCTCGCCCTGTTCACCTCTAGCTGGTGGCAGAGCGATGTGCAGGTGATCCGCTACTCGGAACACCCGCCGGTGCGGGATCGCGCGATCAAGGCTGTGGTCGCAATCTTTATTCAGCTTCTGCTGGGTGCAGCCTACCGGCACCATGCTCTCGGGCTCCTTCCGCACTTGCTTGGCGCAGCGGTGGTGCCCGCATTTGTTCTTTCCGCCACGAGCAGTACGCGCGACCGCCGCTTGAATGCTGCTCCGGCACTGGCTCGCTGCGGCGCGGTGCTGAAGCATGTGCTGTGCGCGCAGCTTGTGCTCGGTGGGGCCGCCTTGTGGTCGCGGCTGAGCACGCAACATGCTCCTCAGCCGATGCCGGTGATGGTCTTCTTCACCGTGGCGCACACCGCGGTGGGCGCTCTGACGCTGGCTGCGGCGGTCCTGGTGGTTCTTGTGTCGTACCGCGTGCTCGGCCCGGCCCTGCCGGGCGAAGTCAACGCCTCGCCGTCGCCGATGACCGGCCAGGAAAGCGGTGCCGCATGAGTTCGCGCGCCGCCATTTTTCCCCAGATTTCACGCGCGTGGGCGTACGTCGCTCTAACGAAACCGGACGTGACGTTCCTGGTGGTGATCACCACTCTGGCGGGGTTCTACCTCGGGTCTCGCGGCCCGATGAACTTCGTGCTGCTGGCCCATGCGGTGATCGGGACAATGCTGATCGGGGCAGGCACGTCCGCGCTGAACCAGTATTTCGAGCGCGAAGCGGACGCGCAGATGCGGCGCACGGCGCGGCGGCCCTTGCCGCTGGGCGTGCTGCAGCCGGCGGAAGCGCTGGCGTTCGGGATCGGCCTGGCGGCGCTGGGCGCGGCGTATCTGGCGGTGCTGGTGAGTCCGCTCTCCAGCCTCCTGGGCGTCGTCACGTGCCTGAGTTATCTGTCGATTTATACGCCGCTAAAGAAGAGAACGACGCTGGCAACGCTGATTGGCGCGTTCCCGGGCGCGGTGCCGGTACTGATCGGCTGGGCGGCGGCGCGTGGCGGGCTGAACCGGGAAGCGTGGGTCCTCTACGCGATCCTGTTCCTCTGGCAGTTCCCGCATTTTTTCGCGATTGCCTGGGTGTACCGCGAAGATTACGCGCGCGCAGGAATCCGGATGCTGCCGGTGGTGGATGCGACCGGGGAGAGGACGTTCCGGCAGATTCTGGCGTATGCGGGCGCGCTGGTGCCGGCGAGCATGCTGCCGAGCGTGCTGGGTACGACGGGGGTTCTGTATTTCTTCGGCGCGATGGTGCTGGGGCTGGCGCAGCTCCAGGTGGCCATCTGGGCGTCGCGGGTGAAAACGAACGACAGCGCCCGGTGGCTGATGCACGCCACCGTGCTGTACCTGCCCGCGCTGCTCGGCCTGATGATGTGGGATAAGATCGCCCGGTAGGGGCGACCGGCAGGTCGCCCGGAAGGGGTTCCGTGAACACGGACCAGGAATCAATTCCAATGAATTCCAATCGTGAATCGTTATTGCTGGCAGGTACTGAGGCGCTCGTCCTGCTGAGTTGTCTCGGCGCCATCATTTGGACGGTCGCCAGCGGTATGATCTTCGACATTGATGGATTGCTTCTGCTCATGATCAGCCTCGCCCTCTCGGCGGTGTTTGCGTTCACGCTGATTCTGCACGCGAAGAGCGAAGGCTGGCTGGAAAAGTTACCGGCGCCGGGCCGGAAGAAAGCCGCCACGGAAGCGGAATCGAAGGCGCCGCCGGCGGAGAAGGTTCCCGTCGGGGACGCGAAGTAGCGGTCTGGTGATCTCCCATCCTGCGCTGAATGCCGCCTTGAACGGCACGGCGGCGATCCTGCTCCTTTCCGGCTACTCGTTCATCCGGAAACGCAAGGTGACCCCGCACCGGGTCTGCATGGTGGCGGCCTTCCTGACTTCGACCGCGTTCCTCATCTCCTATTTGATTTACCACGCGCGGGTGGGGTCGGCGCCGTTTCATGGGCAGGGCTGGATCCGGCCGGTCTATTTTTTCATTCTGATCACGCACATCGTGCTGGCGGCAAGCATCGTGCCGCTGGCGCTGGTGACGCTGACGCGGGCGCTGCGGGAGCAGTTTGACCGGCACCGGCGGATCGCGCGATGGACACTGCCGGTGTGGCTGTACGTTTCCGTGACCGGCGTGGTCATTTATTTCATGCTGTATCATCTCTACGCGGCGGGATGAAGCACCGGCGAACGCGAGAACCCCTTGACCGAACCCGAAAACACTCACGCAGCCAGTGAAGCAACACCTGCTCCGGCGGCATTGCCGGGCGGGCTGGGACCCCGCTGGAAGATCGGCATCATCGTGATCGCGGTGCTGTTTGTGGTGATGCCGTTTTTGTTCTGGCGGGCGGCGTGGTTCGGCCTGCCGCTGACGGACAGGCAGATCGAAGAGAATCTGGCGGACGCGGAAAGCCCGCGCAAGGCGCAGCACGCCCTGACGCAGATCTCCGAGCGCATCGCGCGCGGGGATTCATCGGTGAGGCGGTGGTATCCCCAAGTGATCGCGCTGGCCAGGCACAAGAACGACGAGCTGCGGATCACCGCGGCCTGGGTAATGGGGCAGGACAACACCCACGCCGAATTTCGCGAGGCGCTGTTGCGGATGCTGCCCGATGCGAACCCAATGGCGCGGCACAACGCCGCGCTGGCGCTGGTGCGGTTCGGCGACGCCCGCGGGCGGGCGGACATTGTCTCCATGCTGCGGCCGTACGCGATGCCGGCGCCACAAGGCGGAACGCTCGCACACCGGCTGAAGCTCGGTGACGCGGTGAATCCGGGCACAATGGTGGCGCGGATTAGATACAAGGAGCCCGGGAAACCGGACGAGCAGGAGCTGGAAGTCCGCTCCCAAGTGCCGGGAAGGATCGAGCGGTGGATCGCGCAGAACGGCGCCACCGTGGCCGTCGGAGAAGAGATCGTCCTGGTTGCGCCGAGCCAGGAGATGATCTGGGAGGCGCTGCGCGCGCTCTACCTGGTGGGCCAGTCGGAGGATTTACCGGACGTGGAGCGGTACACGCGCCGGATGGAAGGAATTCCCACTCAGATCGCCACGCAGGCGAACCTCACGGCACAGAAAATCCGCGAGCGCAGCCGGACCCCGTAGGGCGACCAATCAATCAGAACAACTGAAGAAACAAAGCAGATTCCTCGTCCCGATGGTTTTCATCGGGACGAGGAATTTGCTTTTCGCTCCTACGCCTAGTCAAAAACAGTTGGAACAGCACTAGAAGGGCAGGGTGCCGTATTTGGCTTCGAATTCCGGGAGCGGCACCATGTCAATGGCGTCCCACGGACACCCCTCGAGGAAGGCGCCGTCGGGGCCTTTGCTGGTGCACAGCTTGCAGCCGATGCAAAGCAGCGGGTCCACCACGATGTGACCGAAGGGCTGGTTGGCAGGGTCGGGCATCCAGAACATGCAGTCGCTCACCGGGCAATACTCGACACAGGCGGGCGAGCCGGCGCAGCCGGTGCAGCACTCGTTGATCACGGCGACGATGTTCGGCTTGCGCTTGCGCTTGTCGTTCTTGCCTTCGGAAATCGGCGCGCTCTTGACCACGCTCCCCGCGGCAAATTCTCCAATCGCGGGAAACCAGACAGACACTGCGGACTCTTGGCCGTCCAAACCACCCTCCAGTAGAATACCTGTGAATTGCTGCCTAAATGATTTTCGCCGAGGCTGCCGGCGTTGTCAATGCACGCGCGGCGTACCGCTGCGCAGCAGGGAAGCGTACAATCGTGCGGTACTGGTCGAATGAGCGCGCGCGGCAGGGGGAGGAACTCATGAGGCGGGCACAACTGCGATGGTTGGCTCTGGCAATGATCGCTCTTCTGATCTTGCCCGGATGCATCGTGCGCTCGGTGCATTCCTGGGTGAAGGAAGACTCGATCACCTTTGAAGAAGACCTGCTGGGCGGCTGGACGGGCGCGGACGAGAAAGGCGAAACCGTGGCGATGACATTTGTCCGCGGCGCCGACAACAATTACATCGTGCAGTACTCGGACAAGGACTCGCACGGCATTTTTGAAGGCAAACTGGCAAAATTCGGAACCGACTACTACATGGATTTCCGGCCCAAGGAATCGGCCGGAGGCGTGGACGGGATGCTGCTGTTCCCGATGCACACGGTAGCGCGGCTGGAAATCGGCCCCAGCCAACTGACGGTGTGCTTATTGAACTACGACGCAATGAAATCCGCCGCGAAGATGGACCGGCTGCGCGACCTGAAATACACCTGGGAGGAAAACGAGCTGCTCATTACATCCAGCTCGTCCGAGCTGCAGCCGTTTCTGCTCGGGCTGGGACGGGATTCCAAACTGTACTTGGAGCCCATCAAGCTCGCGCGGAGAAAGTGATCCGGTCAACTTTTCGATAATTCGGCAATCACGGCGTTGGTGAATTCTTCCGTGGTCGCAGTGCCCCCGACATCTCTCGTCAGGTGCTTCCCCTCGCGATAGACGGCGTGCAACGCCTGCTCGACGCGGCGGGCGGTGTCGAGTTCGCCCATGTAATCGAGCATCATGATGCCGCTCATCAGGATGGCGGTGGGGTTAGCGATACCTTTGCCGGCGATGTCCGGGGCGGTGCCGTGGACGGCCTCGAAGATGGCCACCTCCGCGCCGATATTGCCGCTGGGCACCACGCCCAGGCCGCCGACCAGCCCCGCGGTGAGGTCGCTGATGATGTCGCCGTAGAGATTGGTCAGGAGCAGGACGTCGAACTGGTGGGGATTCATCACCAGTTGCATGCAGGCGTTGTCCACGATCACTTCGCGGTACTCGACGTCCGGAAAATTCGTCGCCACCTTGCGGCAGGAGGCCAGGAAGAGGCCGTCGGACTGCTTCATGATGTTGGCCTTGTGAATGGCCGCGATTTTTTTGCGCCCGTGCTTGCGCGCGTACTCGAAGGCAAAGACGGCGATGCGGGTGGATGCTTTCTCGGTGATGATCTTCAGGCTTTCGACGACGCCGGGAACGATGGTGTGCTCCAAGCCGGCATAGAGGTCTTCGGTGTTCTCGCGGACGATGATCAGGTCAATGTTCTGGGCCACGGACTTCACGCCGGCAAGGTTCTTGACCGGGCGCAGGTTGGCGTAAAGCTCGAGGGCCTTGCGGAGGCCGACGTTGATACTGGGCGGGCCCTCGGCGACGGGGGTGGCGATGGGGCCCTTCAGCGCGACGCGGTTGCGCTTGACGGAGTCCACAACGTCGAGGTTCATGAAGGCCCCGCCGCGGCGGTCGGCTTCCGGCCGCGCGGAGACTTCTTCCCAGGCGATCTCCACGCCGGACGCGCCGAGGATGCGCTGCGCCGCATGGGAGACCTCGGGACCGATGCCATCACCGGGAATGAGCGTCACTGTGTGTTTCATAACGGGCGACCGAATCGCACATTTTACGGGAAAGCGCCGCGCTTGCCTACCCCCTTCGCACGATGCGGAGGAGATTCCGGGTCACCACTTCGACACCGGAACGCATGCGGCCAGACGGGAAGATTTGCTATAATAGCGGTGGCCGGGATGGGTTCAGCCTGTCCCCGGCAAAAGGGAGCAACGAGCATGATCCAATTCACGCCGACAGCAGTAGGGAAGGTGAAGGAGATCCTGAGCGCCCAGAGCCCGCAGCCCACGGGGCTTCGCGTGGCGGTGGTGGGCGGAGGCTGTTCCGGCTTCCAGTACCATATGGCCTTCGAGAACAACACGAACGGCATGGACCACGTGTACGAGTTTGAAGGCCTGAAGGTCTTCGTGGACCAGATGAGCGAGATGTACCTGGGCGGCGTCGAGGTGGACTACGTGGAGACGCTCGAGGGCGCCGGGTTCAAGTTCAACAACCCGAACGTGAAGAACACCTGCGGTTGTGGCAGCTCGTTTACCGTATAAGCTTGCCCACGCGCTGAAAATTTTCCGGGGCTTTTGGATGCGGTGACTTCCAAAAGCCCCGTTTCGCTTTTGGGCTGCTCGCTGACGCAGTTCCAATCCAAATGGCCTACAACGCACAAGAGTGGGACGACCGCTACCGCCAGCCGGGTTGCTGGGCGGGGGCGGAGCCCGCGGAGTTTCTGCGGCAGGTGATGCCGCTGCTGCCGCGCGGGTTGGCACTGGATATTGCCAGCGGGGAAGGACGCAACGCCGTTTTTCTTGCCGGGCAGGGCTGGCCGGTTTTCGCCATCGAACGCTCCCGGGCCGGCTTGGAGAAGGCTGAAGCACTGGCGCGGGAGCGCGGCGTTGGCTCCTGCCGGGCAACACAACTCACGCCGGCGCGGATGCCTACGGCCCACGTTGCACTGGTGGAAGCGGACCTGGAGTCGTTTTCGCTGCCCGTGGAGGAGTTTGAAGTAGTGCTGTGCTTCAACTATCTGCAGCGGCCGCTGCTGCCTTTGCTCGAGCGGGCCCTGCGCCGGCGCGGCATGTTGGTGTACGAGACGTACACTCTGGCGCAGCAGAAATTCGCCGGCGGCCCGCGGAACCCGGAGTTTCTCCTGCGCGCAGGGGAACTACGCGAGGCGTTTCGCGGGATGGAAATTCTCTTTTACAGTGAGATCAGCGCCGGGAAGGGAACGGCCAGCTTGTTGGCGCGGAAGGCGTGAGAGTGCGGCTGGCGGCAGAGTCGTTCTGCGCAGGAACACCACAAGCAAATCCATCGCTCCGCTCGAGAGGACAGGATGACAACGAGAGCGGACGAGCCGTCACCGGTTAATTCCTCATGGCCTGGAGGCGGCGGATGGCCTGAAGCGCGCCGAGATGGCGCGGGTTTTGCTCGTACGCTTTCTTGTATTCAACGAGCGCCCGGGCGTACATCCGTTTGCGCTCGAAGACGCGGCCGAGGTTGAAGTGCGGGAAGCAGTAGCTCTCATAGCGGGGCGCCCGGAGCGCGCGCAGGAACCAGGGGATGGCCTCGTCGAGTCGCTCTTTCTCCACTAGGTAAGCGCCAATGTCGTTGTAGGGATTGCCGAAGGTGGGGTCCACCTCGATGGCGCGGAGACATTCCTGGATGGCGTCGTCCCAGCGGCCCTGAAAGCTGTAGGTCCAGCCGAGGAAGGTGTGGCTTTCGGCGGTGGGGCAGATCTCGAGCGACTTCTTGTAGAGCGCGATGGCCTCCTCGAGCTCGCCGCGCATGTGGTGTTCGTAGGCGCGGCGGAAAAGCTCCAGGGCCTCGATGCGCCGGGCATCGGCGGGTTCGGAGGACATTGAGGTGTACCTGTGCGGCGATTATACAACGCCATCGGTGATTGAAAAGCGGGCGGCGCGCCCGTATGCTTAGGCCCACCAATGAAGATTGCGCTGGCACAATTTAACCCGACAGTCGGCGACTTCGAGGGGAACGCGGCGAAGATCCGCAAGTTCGCCGATGACGCGAAGGCACGCGGCGCGCAGCTCGTTGTCTTCTCGGAGCTGTGCCTGTGCGGGTATCCGCCGCAGGACCTGATCGAGCGGCCCCGCTTTGTGAAACGCAACCTGCAGACGCTCGGAGCGCTGGCGGGCGACGTGGCGCTGCCCTGCATCGTCGGGTACGTCGGCGAGCCGCAGGACAGCAGCTCGGGAAAGCCAGCGGCGAACTGCGCCGCGCTGCTGGCGGGCGGGCGCGTGCTCTTCGAGCAGCGCAAGATGCTGCTGCCCACCTACGACGTGTTCGATGAATCGCGCTACTTTCAGCCGGCGCGTTCGCAATCGGCGCTGGAATTCTGCGGCACGCGGCTGGGGATCACGATCTGCGAGGACGTGTGGAACGACAAGAACTTCTGGGCCAAGCCGATGTACGAGCGCGACCCGGTGGCGGAGCTGATGGGGCAGGGAATCGAGATCGTAATCAACATCTCGTCATCGCCCTACCAGATTGATAAGGGCACACTGCGGCACGACATGCTGCGGGCGCTGGCGCGGCGGCACGGGCGGCCAGTGGTGTATGTGAACCAGGTGGGCGGGAACGACAGCCTGGTGTTCGACGGATCGAGCGTGGCCATCACCGCCGACGGGCGCATGGCGGCACAGGCGCTCTCGTTCGAGGAAGACCTGGTGCTGTTCGATACCGCGAGCGGCACGGGCGAGATTCGCGCGCGCGCCACTGATGAACTCGAGGCCGCGTATCAGGCGCTGGCGTGCGGCACGCGGGATTACGTGCGGAAGTGCGGATTCAAGCAGGTGCTGGTGGGACTGAGCGGGGGAATTGACTCCGCCGTCGTGGCCGCGATTGCGGTGGCGGCGCTCGGAGCGGAAAATGTGCTGGGGGTGGCCATGCCGGGGCCATATTCGTCCGAAGGCAGCCTGCGCGACGCGCGGCTGCTGGCGGAACGGCTGCGCATTCGCTTTCTGACGCTGCCCATCGGCGAGGTTTTCACAAGCTACAAGAAGACGCTCTCATCGGCGTTCGAGGGGCGCGCCGAAGACGTGACCGAAGAAAACATTCAGGCGCGCATCCGCGGGAACTTCCTGATGGCGCTCTCCAATAAATTCAACGCGCTGCTGCTCAGCACCGGAAATAAATCGGAGCTGGCGGTGGGCTATTGCACGCTCTACGGCGACATGGCCGGCGGCCTGGCGGTGATCTCCGACGTGCCGAAGACGATGGTGTACGAGCTGGCGCGGCTGATCAACCGGGGCGGGGAATTGATCCCCGCGAACACGCTGACGAAGCCGCCTTCGGCGGAGCTGCGGCCCAATCAGACGGACCAGGATTCCCTGCCGCCGTACGACGTGCTGGACCGCATCCTGAAGGCGTACGTCGAAGACCTCAAGAGCCCGGAGGAGATTTCGGACCATTATGGCATCGCGCTGGAGTTGGTGCGGGAGATCGCGGTGAAAGTGGACCGCAACGAGTACAAACGGCAGCAGGCTGCTCCGGGATTGAAAATTACTTCGAAGGCGTTCCGGATCGGGCGGCCATTTCCCATCGCGCAGAGATTTGTGCCGTGAATCAGCGGCCTCATGACATCAAACATAAGGAGTAGAGAAGTGCGACGAATACTCATGGCAATGGCTGTGATTTTACTCTTCGGCGTCTCGGTGGCGGCGCAGGCACCAGCGTCGGCGGGCGCGGCCGAGTTGCCCCCGGCCCTGCTCCAGAAAAAGGTGGAGGCTCAGGTGCGCAAGCTGTTTGCGCTGGGGCCGTCATTCACAATCAAGGTGTCGGCGCCGGCGGAAACGCCGCTGCCGGGACTGCTCGCTGTGAGCGTGGAGGTGACCTCCGAGGGAGGAACCGACATGGTGCCGTTCTATATCAGCAAGGACGGGCGGTACTTCCTGCGCGGCGAAGTGTTTGATACCACCAAGGACCCGTTTGCGGAAACAAAGGCACAAATCGCCCTGGCCGGAGCGCCCTCGAAGGGGCCAGCGAGCGCCCGGGTGACCGTGGTGGAGTATGCCGACTTCCAGTGCCCGACATGCCGCTCGCTCTACGGGATCATGAAGGCCGTCCAGCCACAGTTTCCCCAGGTACGGTTCGTCTTTAAGGATTTCCCGCTCGACCAGATCCATCCCTGGGCCATGACCGCCTCCATTGCCGGGCGCTGCGCCTACCAGCAGAAGCCGGCCGCCTTCTGGGCCATCCACGACAGGATCTACGACAACCAGGAGATCATCAGCCCCAGTACCGTTTGGCAGACCATGTTGGACTACGCTGGGCAGGCCGGGCTGGACGTGGACGCCTTCCGCGGGTGCATGGCAGCGCCAGAGGCGAAGGCCGCCATTCAGAAGAGCGTTGATGAAGCGATCAAGCTGAAGATTGCAAACACGCCCACGGTGTTCGTGAACGGGCGGCGGTTCATCGGCGCTGACCAGCAGACGCTGGAGCAGTACATCCGCTTCGAACTCGCGGCGACAGCGCCGGCCCCCGCCAAACCTTGAGTCGCTACCAAGAGAGCCGCCCAAAGGCAGGGGACAGGGCAAGGGCGAGAGGGGCCGAACCCAGGCCCATTCCCATTTCTTAGTTATCATAATATCCCTTATCGGACGCAGGCCATCTCAAGAACTTGGGCCTGATTTCGGGACTTGCTGGCCTTTCGGGCAGCTACAGCCCCGGAGGTATACTAAACCGCCCATTTCAGTTGCGCGGTCATCTGTGGAATTGCGGGCGCTGA
>JACQDE010000053.1 GCA_016201285.1 Acidobacteriota bacterium
AACGACCTGATGGGGGGCCTCGAAATTGTGGTCCCCATGGATCAGTACGTGAAAGAGAGCCGTCGGGACCTGGTTCTGACCTTAGCCGGCGGGACCGGCCTCTGCCTGCTGTTTATAGGGATTGTGGTTCTCGGAACTCGATGGACGGTCACGCGGCCGCTGGGCAAGCTGGCTGAGAGGATGCGGGCGTTCGCCGAAAGGGAAAAGGGACCGTTAACCCAGGCGGACGCTGTTCCATCCGGCGATGAAGTGGCGTGGCTCGGCGAGACCTTCGGGACGATGGTCGAGACCATCGCCCATCAAGCGAATGAACTCCGGGACGCCAACGCACGTCTTGAGCAACGGGTTGCGGAACGGACAGAGGCGTTGCATCTGCTGGAGGAACAGTACCGGGTGACCATGGCATCGCTTTCTGTGTCGGTCGTGCGGTTGGGAAAGGATCGGACCATCCGACTTGCCAACCGGACCTTCTGTAAACTGCTTCGGCGACGGCCTGAAGAAACCATCGGGCAACTGCTCAGTGCGGTGCTTCCGGTCAAGGGGATTGACGAGTTTCTTGCGACTGCCCAAGCCGTCGGCAAGGGTCCACTCGAGCGGCGGGTGTGGGAAGCGGAGTATGTCATGGCAGGCGGCGAGCCTCGGGCCTTGTGTCTGACTGCAAGTGGCATCCGTCGTGCAGATGATGTCATACTCGCCATCGAGGATATCACCGAGCGCAAGCGGGCGGAGAAAGCGCTGCGGGAAAGCGAAGAACGGTTCCGGCTGATCGTGCACCACGTGAACGATGCGCTCTTCTTTCTGGACATGGCGGGCGTGGTCCTGTGGACGAATCACCAGGCCGAGGTGGTCACCGGCCGGCCCATGAACGACCTGGTCGGACGACCGCTCATGGCGGTGCTCTCGTCTCAGTCCAAGGCCCTGGCTGAGACCCGGCTGGCCGCCGTCCGGCGAGGGGAGCCTGTGCCGACTTTCGTGGAGCTCGAAGTCATCCGCCCGGATGGCGGCTCGGTGTGGCTGGAAGTGAGTGCCACCACTGTGAAGATAGGCGAGGATGTGGTCGGGCGGCTCCTGGTGGCGCGCGATCTCACCGACCGCCGAGACATGGAGCAGCAGCTCCGACAGGCCGATAAGCTGGCAGCCCTCGGCACGCTCCTGGGAGGACTCGCGCATGAACTGAACAACCCCCTCTTTATTGTGACCGGCTACACGCAACTGGTCAGCAAGAAGGTGAAGCAGGGCCAGTACGAGGGTCTGGGCGCTGATCTTGCTGCCATGCACGAGGCGGCCCGGCGGGCGACGGCCATCGTGGGGCGTTTTTTGCGGGTCGCGAGGGTCGACGGTGGGCCCCGCGAGCCGTGCCAGATCAACGATCTGGTGCGGCAGACGCTCGATCTGGTCGCCAATGATTGCGCCATTCACCAGATTATCGTGCGCACCAACTTGCAGGCGGATCTGCCTCTGGTGCTGGCCGATGCCTCCACCCTGGCCCAGGTGTTCCTGAATCTGATCACCAACGCCACACAGGCGATGGTGGCGGCGCATGGGAAGGGAACCCTCACGGTCACGACCGCACTCGTGACGGATCAGTCAGGCGCCTGGGTGGAGACACGGGTCGCCGACGACGGCCCTGGTATTGCTCCTGAGCATCACGCCCAGATCTTTGAGCCGTTTTTCACCACGAAGCCGGTGGGGCAGGGGACCGGTTTGGGATTGTCCATCTGCTACCAAAGCGTCACCGAACTCGGTGGAACCTTGAGCCTGAAAAGCGTGGTGGGCCAGAGCGCCACGTTTATTGTGCGGCTGCCGGTCGCAACGAAGCCGTGATGCGTGATAGCATAACGAGTCGTGAGGTGCGAGTCGTGAAGTGAGGGGGAGGTTCTGTATGGCCACGATTCTGGTGATTGACGACGAACAGATGATCGGCGATCTGCTGCGCGCGGTGTTTTCGGCGCACGGCCACGAGGTGTTGACGGCGACCAGCGGCCGCGAGGGTTTGGAGATCTTTCGGAACTGGAAGCCCCGCTGCACCCTGCTGGATCTTCGCATGCCGGACATGGACGGCATCGCGGTGCTCCAGGAAATTCGTAAGATTGATTCCGACGCTCGCGTGACCGTGTTGACGGGGGTGGGGACGGATGCGCTGGAAATCCGGGCGAGGGGGCTGGGGGTGACCGATTTTCTACGAAAGGGAGCCCCGCTGGAAATCCTGATCACGGCCATGAACCGGGCCATACAGCAGTGGGTCAAGATGACGGAGGCGCCGCCGACTGCCGTCGCGCTGGAGAGCGCGCCTTCGCCTAGTCCGGAGGCGGCGTCGATTCTGGTCGTGGATGATGAGCCGCAGATTCGCAGCATGCTGTCGCAGTTCCTGACCATGCGAGGCTACCGGGTCCGTGTCGCCCAGGACGGCCCGACCGCCCTGGCGATGGTCGAGGAGGCATTGCCGCAGTTCGTCATTCTGGACATGTACATGCCGGGAATGAACGGGCTGGAATTGCTGCGCGAACTCAGAGTAAGGAAATATACGGGCGGAGTCCTCGGCCTGACCGGCGCCCGGGATGAGAAGTTGCTTCAAGGAGTGCTGGACCTGGGGGCCGTGGACGTCATGGGGAAGCCTGTGGACCTGGAGAAGGTCGAACTGGCCGTTCAACTGGGGTGCCTCCTCACCGCGCCGTGAGGCACTCGTAGGTCATTGCGAGCGAAGCGAAGCAATCTCCCCCCTCTGTATCCTATCAGTCAGAGATTGCTTCGTCGCTGCGCTCATCGCAATTGTTGTGCCCCACTTGAGATTTGGACAGGGCTATGACTAAGCGGTTTTGGTTCTCAGGACCTCGAATCGCAAGGTTCGCAAATCGTATAGGTCGGGGAGCGATCTTTACGCTGTTGCGAACGATCCAAACCGTTACAACCGCATGACTAACATTCAGAGTGGTACAACAACTGAGGGCAGGTTAACTGGGGGTAGGTCAGGTCCATGATTCGACAACATATTCTGCTGGGCAGGATCATGGGAATCCCCATCGGTGTGGATTATTCCTGGTTCCTGGTCTTTGCGCTGCTCACCTGGTCACTCGCGACCGGGTACTATCCCGCGGAATTCCCCGCGTGGTCGCCGCCGCTCGCCGCTGTATTGGCTCATGGGCGCCGTGACGGCCATCATGCTCTTTGTGAGCGTGCTGCTGCATGAGCTGGGGCACTCCGTGGTAGCGTTGCGGTATAAAGTGCCGGTGCGCAGCATCACGCTGTTCATCTTCGGAGGGGTCGCTCAGATCGGGGCGGAACCACCCAGCGCCATCGCTGAGTTTCTCATCGCGATCGCGGGCCCCCTCGTGAGCCTTGCTCTGGCGGCCTTGTTCAACGCAGTGCAGCACCTGGCGACCGACGGACAACCCCTCTGGGGGCTGGTCAAGTATTTGGCCTACCTCAACAACCTGGCCCTGGTCCTGTTCAATCTGATTCCCGGTTACCCGCTCGACGGTGGGCGAGTCTTCCGCGCCATCGTGTGGGCCATCACCCACAACATGCAACGGGCGACGCGCATGGCCACGAACATGGGGCGCTTCTTCGGCTTCCTCTTCATCTTCGTCGGCTTCTTGCGCGTGTTCAGGGGCGATCTGGGCGGATTATGGATCGCGTTCATCGGCTGGTTCCTGCACAACGCCGCGTCCGCCCAAGGGTATCAAGTGAAGTTTCAGACCCTGCTGGCCGGCCATACGGTGTCGCAGGCCATGAGCGGTCATTGCGCCGCCGTTCCCGCGGACCTGACGCTGCAACAACTGGTGGACGAACACATCCTCAGCGGAGGACAGCGCTGCTTTCTGGTCAATCGGGGAGCAGGCACGGTTGGCCTGATGACGCTGCACCGGATAAAGGAAGTGCCGCGGGGTGAGTGGCCGACGACGAGTGCCGCCCAGGCCATGCTCCCGCTGGAAAAATTGAAGCGCGTCAGTCCCGACAAGGAACTGTGGACCGCCCTCCAGCAGATGGACCGCGCCGGAGTCAACCAGCTGCTCGTCATGACCGACGGCCAGGTGGTCGGCATGTTGAGCCGCGAAGACGTCATCACCTACCTGAGTACGTTGCAGGAACTGGGGGCCTAACCGTTACAGAAACGAGATGTTGTGCCCCACAAACCCACTGAAATTATTCAAAACCCATCGTAACGAAAGACAGCCGAGGCCCTTTCAACAGAGTCATGAGCGAGTGCACCCAGATGTCCCTTGAGAAGTGGAGACTCGCAGAGGGCTGAATTCTCTGCAGAATGGATGGTTACCAATATTCAACAAACTGTCCAGAAATTAAGTGGGGCAGTACATGTAATCGGTCCGAACATGTCATCCTCCTGCTTGGTCAAATGTTATTTCGCGACTGTCGATAGGCGAGGGCTCGTTCCAGAAAGCTCTGCACGGCTTGTGGATCGTGCAGGCGGCTTTCATCCTCGACCGGAATGAGCGGGAAGTGTGCCATGAAGGCCTGCGCGAAGAGGCCGACTCCGTCGTGTGTCTCCATGCCCTGAGAGTTGAAGATCGGAACCTGTACAACGCCGCAACTCGGCGAGTCCGCTTTGAAGACATAGCCTGAAAGATTCAGCGCCTCCAGTTCGCGGACGCGTCGCTGAGAGAATCGCGCCATCGCCTCCGTGTGGTCTGTCCCGCTTGTGATCGTGATCAGGCGCGGGGCGTGGGGATCGCCGGCCAGCCGCATCGGCTCGCGCAGGGTACCCAGTCCGAGCTCCACTTCCGGACACACCGGGACCCATTCCACGTGCCGACCCAGGGTCTCGATCAGGAAGGCGTCGCGTTTGTGGCCCCCATCGTACCGGACGTTATCACCAAGCAGGCACTGGCTGATTCCGATGCGAAGAGGGGGTGCCACATCCGCCAACGTGCCGCAGGGCGGGCGACGGTGTCAAGCAGGCAGACTGTCATTTGACACCCTCGCGCGCAGCCCCTAGAATGCCAATTCTATGAATGACCGATTCCTGAAAGCGTGCCGCCGCGAACCCACGGACTGCGTGCCGGTGTGGTTCATGCGGCAGGCCGGCCGCTACATGGCGGAATACCGGGCCATCCGCGCGAAGCATTCCATACTCGAGGTCTGCAAGACGCCCGAACTGGCGGCGCAGGTCACGCTCCAGCCGATTGATCGCTTTGCGCTCGATGCCGCGATCATCTTCGCCGACATTCTGCTCCCGCTCGAGCCGA
>JACQDE010000055.1 GCA_016201285.1 Acidobacteriota bacterium
TGGCCAATCACGTCCACATGCTTTTGACTCCGTTGACGCCGCTCCGCCGGATTACCCAATCGCTAAAGGGATTCACCGCCCGCGAAGCCAACGCCCTCTTGCGTCGAACGCGCAAAACGTTCTGGCAAGACGAATCGTTCGACCATTGGGTGCGCGGCCCAGCGGAATTTGCGCGCATCGTCACTTACATTGAAAACAATCCGGTGAAAGCTGGGCTGGTTGCCAAAGCTGAGCACTGGCCGTGGTCCAGCGCCCGCCGCACCTCTTCGTAGGACAGGCTTTCCAGCCTGTCCTCCGATGTTTAGGTCACCTGGACAGGCTGGAAAGCCTGTCCTACGAGAATCTTGTCAAGCCCCCTCCGGGCCGTGCCGGAACAGCCTCGAAAGCCGCAACTCCTGCCCCTTCCACCCGTTAGCCGCGAATTTTGCCCCTAAAACTTTTAGTAAACTGGCGAATAATAACCCTCTCCAATGTGCTATAATAGAACCATAAGCTGAAGAAAGAAGCCTTCACCTTCTAGAACCTTCCCCGGAGAAATCTCATGGACGAAGCACTGGACTTTGCCCAGGTGTGCAAAGATATCGAAGACCACCTGGTGCCCTATCTCCGCCTCGGCAGCGGCGAACGCGCCATGTACTACCACCTGCTGCGCCACTCGCGTGCGGAAGGCAAACGCGTGGCGCTCATTTCCAATCGGCGCCTCGGCAGCAGCTTTGGCACCAGCTCGACCACCGCGCGCTTTCACCTCCGCCACCTCGCCGAGAAGGGCTGCATCCGCATCACCGACCGCAGTCTCGCCGGACACACTCTCGACGTTCTCCTTCCGCACGAAATCCCCGGCTGTCTCCAGCCCGACTCCGCTCCCAAACTCGAACACCTTGCCTCCGCCGATTGTTTTCACGACCGCAAACTTCGCCCCGCCATTTTGCGCCGTGAGAATAATGCCTGCTTCTACTGCCTTCGGGAGCTGCGCCCGGAATCCGCCGCCTTCGACCATGTGGTGCCTGTCTCCGTGGGAAGCGATCACTCGTTTCGTAATGTGGTCGCGTGCTGTTTTGACTGCAACTCCCGCAAGCGCAATCGTCCCGCCGCGGAATTCCTCCGCGAGTTGTATCGTACCGCGCGCCTCTCCGACGACGAGCTCGACGCCCGCCTCATCGTCCTCGAAACCCTCCAATCCGGCCAGCTCGTGCCTGCCAGGTAGCCGCGGCCCGGCGAGTCCTGCTTTCGCTGAATCCTGAATCCAAAATCCCAATTCCTTTTTTCTCTGTGTCTCCGTGCCTCTCCGATTTCAGGTCCGATGAATTGCATCGGACCATCGGAGTCCCGAAACCGGACTGTGTCGCTGTGGCAAATCTTTCTTCTACACCGTGCCAGGGTCGCGCCCTCTTTTCCATTTTCTATTTTCGATTTTCTATTTTCGCCGTATCAGTGGGTGTGCGGGATGTTGAAGAGGTAATGGAGAGCGGCGAGGAGGGCGACGCCGAGGAAAACAATGACGGCCATGCGGATGCCGGGCTCCTTGTTGACTTCGGGCATGAGGTCGGAGGCGGCAACGTAAATGGTGACGCCGGCGGAAAGCGGCAGCGCGTAACCGACTTCGGCCTTGAGCAGGTTCATCAGCAGGACGCCGGCGAGCGTGGCGCCGCCGAGCAGCGCCGAGGACAACGTCGCAACGCGGCGGGACTGGCCCGAGGCGAGCATCAGCGACGCGACCGTAAAACCTTCGGGCAGCTTATGCAGGACGACAGCGACGAAAATCACCATCCCCAGCCAGGAAGAAATCAGAAAGCCCGAGGCAATGGCTACGCCGTCGAAGAACGCGTGGATCATCAGGCCGCCGAGCGCGATGAAGCCCACGTGCTGGTCGGCCATTTCCTCGACGTGCGTCTCCTCGCCGAAGTGGAAGTGCGGGGCGAGAGTGTGCTCGAAAAAGTGGACGAGGAGGTAGCCGACGAGCACAAAGAGGAGCGAAGCGTCACCGGCGAGATGAAACGACTCCGGGATCATCTCGAGAAAGGCCACACCGAGCATGAATCCGGCGCCGAGTGCGACGAAGTATTTCAGGTACTCGCGGGACCAGTCGCGGCGCGCAATCAGGAAGCCGCCCAGCCAGGTGGCTCCAGCAGCAGCCGCGCCGAGCAGAACTGCGAGCAATGTGTGTGACTCGCTCATGGATCAGAAAATAGAAAAGAGAAAATAGAAAATAGGCCCTGTGAAAAAATAGCGAGCAAAAGTCAATTTGCGCGGCATTCTAGAGAGCCTTTCCCATTCTCTTCGCGTCCAACAGTTTCAACGTGGAGCGAATGCAGCCGTTCACTAGACGAACGACGTGCATCGCCTGGCCTTCAAGTTCCCGGTACTGTTCGCTGAAAGTGTATGCGGCGTCAAGCGCAGTAGTGAAGTGATCGCGTAACTCGTAGATGGAGCCCCGGCTTTGCCGGCAAAACTGGACGTTTTCCTGGTAAGAAAACCGGCCATAGCCTTCGGCGAGATTTGCGGTCACCGATACAGCGGCGCGACGCATCTGCGATACGAGTCCACACGCCTCTTCTTTGGGAAAGCTTCGCGTGATTCGATAGACGGCTGCGCGAAGCTTTCGCGCCTCCTGCCAAACTCGAAGCTCCTGAAAGTCTCCAATCTTTTTCTTGGGCGCGTCCGTTTTTCCCTCTTTTCTATTTTCTATTTTCTATCTTTTACCCACTGTGGCGGAAGAGGATGACGTCGCCATCCTGCACGATGTATTCCTTGCCTTCCAGCTTGACGTGACCCTGCTCCTTTGCGCGCGCGAGAGAGCCGGCTTCGAGCAGGCGGTCCCAGCGGACCACTTCAGCCTTGATGAAGCCGCGCTCGAGATCGGTGTGAATGGCGCCGGCGGCGCGCTGGGCGTTCGAGCCGCGCTCGATGGTCCAGGCGCGCACCTCCGGCTCGCCGCAAGTGAAAAACGAAATCAGGCCGAGCAGCTCGTAGGTGGCACGGAGCACGCGGTCGCGGCCGGGCTCGGCGAGGCCGTAGCCGGACATCAGCTCGGCGGCTTCCTCGTCGGAAAGCTCGGCGAGCTCGGCTTCAACTTTTCCGCAGAAGGGGACGACTCTTGTGTTCGGCTTCGCGGCGAGGGCGGCGAGGTTGTGCTTCTCGACGACGTTGTGAATCTCGCCGACTTCGGCGTCGCCGAGATTGATGACATAGAGCATGGGCTTGCGCGAAAGAAACATGAATCCGGTGAGGATCTTGTTGTCCTCAGGCGTGAGTTCGAGCTGGCGCAGCGGCGTCTCGGATTCCAGCGCGGCCTTGCATTTGAGCAGAGCGGCCTCTTCGCGCTCGAGCTGCAGCTCCTTCTTTTTTTTCAAATCTTTTTCGAGACGCTCGAGGCGGCGAGAGAGCTGGTCGAGGTCGTTGAGCATCAATTCGATGTCCACACCATCGGCGTCGCGCGCGGCGTTGAGGCTCCCCACAGGATGCGGGCGCGCGGGGTCGTCGAAGAGACGCACAACGTGGGCGAGGCAGTCCACCTGGCGCAGCTCGGTGAGAAATGCGGAATCCTTCGTGCGGTCCTTCACCAAGCCGCCGACGTCCACGTATTCGACGGCAGCATGCGTGACTTTTTTCGGATTGTGGAGCGGCACGAGCTGGTCGAGGCGCTTGTCGGGGACGGTGGCCACGCCGATGTGCGTGGCGGCGTGCGCGGCCTTCGCGTCCAGGCGGATGCGCGTGAGGATTTTGAAGAGACTTGTTTTCCCGACTTGCGGGAGACCAATGATTCCGGTTTTCATTCCGCGGGAAGTCTAACACAGGGCCGATGGAACCGCCGATGAACGCAGACAAACACAGATGAAAAACCCTGAGAAATGCGCCACAGAGGCACAGAGACACAGAGAAAAGCAAAGATAGAGGATGGTTGAGAGAGGAGAATTCCGCTAGAATGGCGCTTTGCTGTTGGAGCGGCACAGGCTGTAAGCCTGTGCTACGAAAAAATGGTGGGCGATAAAGGACTTGAACCTTTGACCTCTCCCGTGTGAGGGGAGCGCTCTAACCAACTGAGCTAATCGCCCGGAAAAAATACGTTAGCAGAAACAGGATGAATCTTCAACTGCGGGCCGAACACGATTGGCGAACATGGTAGCGCAGGGGAGAGAGAGTCTTCGTCCCGATGAAACCCATCGGGACTCAGAATGACAGCAAAGATGACGACGACAACGAACAACCGCATCGCGCAACTGCAGCGCTCGATCGGCAGCGTGATCAAGGGCAAGGACGAGGCCATCGCGCTGGCCATCGTGGCGCTGGTGGCGCGGGGGCACCTGCTGATCGAAGACGTGCCCGGCGTGGGCAAGACCACGCTGGCGCAGGCGCTGGCGCGGTCGTTCAACTGCTCGTTCCAGCGAATCCAGTTCACGTCAGACATGCTGCCGTCGGACGTGATCGGCGTGAGCGTGTACAACCAGGGCAGCCAGCAGTTCGAGTTCAAGCCCGGGCCGCTCTTCGCCAATATCGTGCTGGCGGACGAGATCAACCGGACGACGCCGAAAACGCAGTCGGCGTTGCTGGAGGCGATGAACGAAAGCCACGTGACCGTCGAGAACACCACGCACGCGCTGCCGCACCCGTTCATGGTGCTGGCGACGCAAAACCCCATCGAGCACCACGGCACCTATCCCCTGCCGGAGTCGCAACTCGACCGGTTCCTGATGCGCATCCGCATGGGCTATCCGAACCGCGCGAGCGAGAAAGAAATCATCCGCAACCACAGCGGGCTGGCCGCGGCCGGCGCGCTCGAGCCGGTGATGGGCGCGGCGGACGTGGCCGCGATGCAGGCGACGGCGCAGAATGTTCGAGTGGACGAGAGCCTGCTCGACTACGCGCTCGAGATCGTCGAGCGCACGCGGCAGTCCGAGCACCTGAGCCTGGGGATCAGCCCGCGCGGGTCGGTGATGCTGCACCGCGCGGCGCAGGCGCTGGCGTTCGTTGAAGGGCGCGACTTCTGCCTGCCGGACGATTTCAAGCGGCTGATCGTGCCCGTGTTCGCGCACCGCATGGTGGTGAGCTCGCGCTATGCGTCCACGGCGAAGAAAATGGATCAGGCGGAAGCCATCCTCAATGACATCCTCGAATCCACAGCGGTGCCGATGTGAGGAAGTGACGAGTGACGAGACAGAGTAGGACGATAAATGGGAATTTGAAATTGAAGATTTGAAATTTGAAATGGAAAAGCCCTCAAGGCAGACCCGAAGAAATCCATTGAAAAGAGACATGAGCTAGAAGAGGGCCGATCTGAAGATCGGCCCCTACAAAGGCGGAAGGACTGATGTCCGCATCGTTTGCGCAGCGCTGGTGGCAAGGACTGGACAAGCCCGGCTGGCGGAATTTCTTTGTGGCCATGGCGGCGCTGGCCGTGGCGTTGGGGCTGGCGCTCTACTCTTCGGCGGCGGCGGAGACCGGCCACCTGTGGGTGGCGGGCGGCTCGGCGCTGCTGGCGCTCGGGCTTTCCATCTGGGTGGGCGTGACGATCGTGCCGACGCTGGCGCGGCGCACGCCGCTGCGCTGGCTCGCCTACCACATCGATTACAAGCTGACGAAAGAAGGCGTGGTCTACGTGATCGGCGTGTTCGTGATTGCGCTGGCGGCGCTGAACACCGGCAACAACCTGCTGTTCATGGTGCTGGCGAGCATGCTGGCGGGAATCATCGTGTCGGGGATTCTGTCGAGCATCGTGCTGACCGGCGTGGGACTGAAGCTCGAGTTGCCGGAGCACATCTTCGCCGAGCAGCCGGTGCTGGCCACGCTGGAGCTGGAAAACGAAAAGCTGTCGCTGCCGTCGTTTTCGCTGCGGGTGAGCGGAGAGGTGAAAACCGCCGGCAAGTCAAAAACAAACGCAGATTCCTCGTCCCGAGAAAAAACCTCGGGACTCGGAATGACAGGAAAAAAGAGATGGCTGCGGGTGGCGAGCAGAGCAAACGCGAACGATGCGAAGGCAGGCATGGCGCAGATTCTTTCGCGGCCGGTCTATTTTCCGTTTCTTCCGAAGCGGCGCGCGGCGCAGCAGAAGGTGGAGCTGAATTTCCCGCGGCGCGGCGTGTACCGGCAGGACGCGTTCGGCATCACGACAAAATTTCCGTTCGGATTTCTGCAAAAGACGCGGCGGGTGGAGTCGAAGATGGAGGTGGTGGTCTATCCGCGCGTGGAGCCGACCGAAGAGTTCTACGAAATTCTGCCGTTGATCAGCGGAGAGATCGAAAGTTTTTACCGCGGGCGCGGGCACGACCTGTACTCGATCCGCGATTACGTGACCACGGACAGCGCGCGGTTTGTGGACTGGAAAGCAACGGCGAAAACCGGCGACCTGAAGGTGCGCGAGTTCACGCGGGAGGACGAACGGCGAGTGATGTTGGTGCTCGATCCGTTCGGCACAGAGGCGGGCGGGGCCAACGGGGAAAAATTCGAGCGCGCGGTGACGCTGGCAGCGTGCCTGGCGTGGCACTTCTACGAGATTGATTCGGAGATGCAGTTTCGCACGGACCGGATGGCCACTGCGATGGCGGCGTCGAGCGAGATTATTTACGACGTGCTGCGCGAACTGGCATTTATCGAGCAGAAGCCCGGGGCGGGCGACGGGAAATTTCTGGAGGCGCTGACTGACGAGCCGGACCTGTTCAAGATTATTCTCACGAGCCAGGCGAGAGGGTCTATTCCGACGAGTTTGTGGACGTCGTCGTATTTTGTTTTTATTCAGGCGCTGTGATTCATGTTGAAAGGTTGGAAAGTTGAAGGTTGAAAGGTTGGAAGGCGTCCCGACAGAAGGCGTCGGGACGCACACGGCGCGAAAGCCCGCCCCTACATCCATACGGTAGTTCTTGTGAGATAATCCGCGACATGAAAACAAAACAGACGATTCGAATCGCATGGGTGATCATGTTGGTTTGCGCGGCGGCGCTGGCGGCGCAGAATGCCGGGCAAGCACCGGGCGGGCAGCAGGCTCAGCAGTCGCAGCAGCAGCCGCAGCCGGAGTTTATCCGGCAGGGGCGGGAATTGCTGCGCGAGGGAAAACTGGACGAGGCGCTGGCGGTGTATCGCCAGGAGCTTCAGAAGACGCCGGATTCCGTCGTGGCAAACAACGCGGCGGGCGTCGTGCTCGATCTGATGGGACAGTACGCAGAGGCGCGCAAATATTTTGCGAAGGCTATTGAAGCGGCGGCGACTCCGCAGGCCAAGGCCGCGGCGCAGAGGGCCATGGCGATGTCCTACGCGTTCGAAGGGGACTGCAAGAAAACGGTGGAGTGGGAACAGCAGGTGTTCAATTACTACGTCTCCGTGAACGATTTTTTCCAGCAGGGCGAGATGGCCAATGAAGCGGCGCGGGTGTGCATCGAGGCAGGCGAGCTGGACACAGCGTACAAGTGGTACGAGACCGGGCACGAGCGCGGGCTGCGCGAGCCGAACATCAAACCGGACCGCGTGGACTTGTGGGAGTTTCGCTGGGCACACGCGCAGGCGCGCATCGCCGCGCGTCGCGGAAATGCGGCGGAAGCGCAGAAGCACGTGGCCGCCGCCAAGGCCGCGCTCGACAAAGGCACCAACCCGACGCAGGCGGTGTTTTTTCCGTACCTGGTGGGCTACGTCGCGTTCTATCGAGGAGACACCAAGACGGCCCTGGAAGAATTGCAAAAGGCCAACCAGAACGATCCGTTCATCCAGTGCCTGATCGCGCAGACGTACGAAAAGATGGGTGACAAAGAAAAGGCGCTGGAGTTTTATCGCAAGGCGGCGTCCACCACGGCGCACAATCCTCCCGCCGCGTACGCGCGGCCGTTCGCAAAAAAGAAGCTCCCGTAAGCAAATTTCGCAGAGCGGATTTGAAATTCAAGATTTGAAATTTGAGATGCGAAAGAGTGCCGGGGCTGCGCCCCGGCGCTACACGGAGAGATCCTGCGTCGCGATCCAAATCATCGGGACTCAGGATGACACCTGCAGTCGGGACCCTTCGGCAAGCCCAGGGCAGACGCGACCCAAGCTTCAAGACTTTCAAACCATCCGCGAAGAGCATATTCTTTCCTCGCACGTCCAAATATGAACAAACTGAGTGATCGTTCAATTGCAGCGTTTCGGACGCGCCTGCTCGCGTGGTATGCGCGGCACAAGCGGGCGATGCCGTGGCGGGGGACGCGGGATGCGTACCGCGTGTGGGTGTCGGAGATCATGCTGCAACAGACGCGGGTGGCGGCGGTCGAGCCGTACTACCGGCGGTTTGTGCAAAAGTTTCCGACGGCGCGGGCACTGGCGCGAGCGCGGAGCGAAGAAGTACTGAAGCTGTGGGCGGGGCTGGGGTACTACAGCCGGGCGCGAAACCTGCACCGCGCGGCGCGCGAGATTGTCGCGAAGCATGGCGCCCAATTTCCGCGCGAGGTTGACGCGGCGCTGGCGCTGCCGGGCGTGGGACGGTACACGGCGGCGGCGGTGTTGAGCATCGCGTATGGAGAGCCGCTGGCGGTGGTCGATGGAAACGTCGCGAGAGTGGTGGCGCGATTAGACGCGGTGCGCGGGGATTTGAGAGCGGCGGGGAGATGGAAGAAGTTGGAGGAGAGGGCGCAGGAGTTGATGCAGAGGCGAGAGAGTGGCGAGTGACGAGTGGCGAGAAAGGGGCGAGGTTCGAGGTTCGAGGTTCGAAGATCGATCACAGCACAGATGCCGGCCTGAAGGCCGGCGCTACAAAAGCAGGCGAGTGGAATCAGGCGATGATGGAGCTGGGCGCGACCGTGTGCACGCCACGAGCGCCGCGGTGCGGGGAGTGTCCGGTGGCGCGGTGGTGCGAGGCGCGCAAGCTGGGTCTAGTAGAAAAGATTCCGGCGGCGCGGAAGAAGCGCGCGGCGGTTCAGGTGGAGATTGCGGCAGCGGTGCTGCTCGATCCGCGCGGGCGCACGCTGCTGGTGAAACCGGAGAAGGCCGAAACGAACGGATTGTTTTCACGGATGTGGCAGTTTCCGGCGGTCGAGGTGCGACGGGATGCGGCGAGCGAGCTGGCGGAGCATCTGCGCAGGTTGAACGGCAAAGAAAAAACAAAAGATTTAGCACAGCGCAGCTCAGCCGCAACCAAAACAAAGGACAACGCAGAGGCGCAGAGTACGCAGAGGCACGCAGAGAAGAAAGGACCAATTGAATTTTGCCGCGGGACGCGAAGAAACTCCGGGCTAGTAGTACAGAGGGGCGCGGAGAACGCAGAGAAGAAAGTGGCGAGTGACGAGTGGCGAGTGACGAGAAAATGGGTGGCGCTGGCGGCGGCGAAGCATAGCGTGACGCATCGGGAGATTACGCTGCGGCCGTTCCTGATGCGGGTGGCGAGATTGCCGGTGATCGGCGGAGCACGGACGGTGCAGTTGATCAAGCTGGATGAGATTGCGGTTTCGAGCGCGACGCGGAAAATTGCACGTGCAGCAGCACTGCAATGAAAAAAGAATCCGCAAATGACGCAGAATTCGCAGAGGGATTTGAAATTTGAAATTTGAAAGAGAGCAAGAGGGCGGGGCTTCCCGACAGAAGGCGTCGGGACGCAGAACCCGCGAAAGCCCGCCCCGAAGACAGATGGCAAAAGCGGCGTCTCCCGAGTCCCGAAGTCTCGGGATCGGGACGCCGCACTCCAAAGGGAGGCGCGTCCCGACAGAAGGCGTCGGGACACACAAACCGTGAAAGCCCGCCCCTACATCAGCGAGCAGAAAGATGGCGACACAGAGAGATCCTGCGCTGCGCTCCGGATGACAACGGAAGAGCGGGATGACGAAAGTTATTTCTTGCGGGTGTAACGAATCTCCATCATGCGGTAGTCCTTGCCGTCCGGCGCGGGCCCCCACATTTCGAAGAGAATTTCGTTGCTGCTCACGATGGTCATTTTTTCGCGGATGGTGGCGACTTTGCCGGTGGTGAAGTCATCTATTTTGCCGGTGGAGGTGAGCACTTTGCCGGCGGGGTCGAAGGAGCCGGTGGTGATCATGATCATGGTGCCGAGGGTGTCCATCCAGGTGGAGATGTACTTCTTTTTGTAATTGTCGTAGGCGGTGTAGCCGAGGCCCGAGAAGGGCTTGCCCATGAAGGTGCCATCAAAGCTTTGCTCGAGAAAGCGCCCGCCGAGAACCCACTTGTGAGTGGAAGTGCCTTCGGAAACTGCCGGCGGAGCGGCGGGATCCATCCACATGGTGGTTTTGGCTTGCCAGGCGCCGACCAGGACGTCGAGCTTCTTGTGGCCGGGGCCGGGCGTGGCCAGCTTCTGCATCATTTCCATCATGGCCTTTTCGTCCATGGGCTGTTGTTTCGCGGCGGCTCTCTTTTCCGGGGCGGCTTTCTTCTCCTGCGCGGCGAGGGAGACAACACCCAGGGTCAAAGCTCCCATGAGGCAAGCGGCAAACGCTCTGCGAACAAACATGATCGTCCTCCAAACGGTGGAATGTGAGGAAGGGATCGCCTCTTCCCCAAAGCAAATTGACGGTAGCTCCTTATACCGCAAGTTGGTTTCTGAATGCAAGGCAAAGTGATTGGTGAATGAAGATTGGAAATTTAAGATTTGAGATTGAAACAGAGAAAAAGGCAGATAGCGAGCTGACATGCAAGAAGAAAAACGCAAAGCGGGAGCCCGGCGTCGCGCAGAGCAGGATCAGGACAAGCTGCGCTCCCGCACTCCACAGGCGGAGCGCAGATTGTTTTCCGAGCGAATCATTGAAGCGGGCGGATTTGCATGGACTGGTCAATCGCTAAGGCGGGGTGGCCGGCAGCCGGATGGCGCGCAGTGGCGGTGAACCCCTCGGCGGAAACCTCAACCGAGTAGGTGTAGCCGTCGCGCTCACGCTTGGTCGTGGTCAGCGCGCCGCTCTCGGTCAGTTGGTCGAGAGAGGCGTAGCTGCCGTGCTCGGTGAAGTACGCCCGTTCGGCCTGCGCGATGGCGAGCAAATCGTTTTTGACACCCGTCGTGGTGATGGCCTGAGTGGGATTGCTGCCGCCGCCGGTGGTTTGGACCTGGCGGAAGTAGAGATAGTAGATGCCGAAGCCGATGGCCAGGGCCAAGAGAAGTGAAATGAGGCCGCGCACAGTGGTTTCATTGTCTCCGCTTTGGCCTCGCCGAACAAGTCTATGTGACGTTACGCAAACGAGTGGCAGGGCGCGTTACTCAGGATGACAGCGTATTCAACGACGGAATCGGGATAACAAGATTCTGCAAGAGGCAGGCGTGCTGGTAGAATCGGCGGAAAGAGATGAGCAGCGGGGCAAAAACGAGCGAGCAGAGCCTGTCAGCGGTCAACCGGTACTTCGAGATTTCGCTGTACCTGCTGATTGCGACCAGCGTGCTGACGCTGGTGACGACGGGGAAGCTCGACCCGCTCTCGACAATCGTGCCGCCGGTGGCATTGGTGCTGAAGGGCATCCGCTGGTGGCGCGGTGATCCGCCGGAGCTTTCGCATCGCGCGGCGACGAGCCTGACCATCGCCTACTTCATCTTCTTCCCCGCTGATTTGTGGCTCTTTTCGCGGGTGCTGGCGGAAGGCGCGCCGAACCCGGGGCTGTACGCGGCGCTGCTGGCGTCGATTCACCTAATGCTGTTCGCGATGGTGGTGCGGCTGTATTCGGCGACGACCACGCGCGACTACCTGTTTCTCGCGATGCTTTCTTTCAGCACGGTGCTGGTGGCGGCCATCCTGACGGTGGACACGACGTTCCTGGTTTTTTTCCTGGTGTTCCTGGTGCTGGCGGTTTCGACGTTTGTGGGACTGGAGATCCGGCGGAGCGCGGAGGGCGCGGTGTCGCCGCCGCTGGCGATGGGCACGCCGGCGGCGCGGCGGTTGAACCGGGCGCTGGGCGTGACGTCGTTCGGGGTGGCGGCGGGCTCGCTGCTGCTGGGCGCGGCGATTTTCTTCGTGCTGCCGCGCGTCACCGCGGGCTACCTGAGCGGACTGAACCTGCAGCCGTCGCTGATCAGCGGCTTCAGCGACAACGTGGAACTGGGACAGATCGGCACGATCAAGAAAAATACCGCGGTGGTGATGCGCGTCCGCTCGGACGCCAGCGTGGCGCAGATGGGCGGCGTGCGGTGGCGCGGGATCGCGCTGACCACGTTCGACGGGAAGCGCTGGACGAGCGAAGCGCACGAGCGAATCATCGTCTATCCGGACGTCGCCACCGGATGGTTCGGGCTGGGCTTCACGCCAGCGGAGCTGCGGCGCACGTCGCGGCGGATTGCGTACACGGTGCTGCTGGAGCCGCTGGCCACCGACTCATTGTTCGTGCCGGAGCGCGCCGAGCGCCTGCGCGGGCGGTTTTCCCCGGAGATTGAGCGCGCCGGGCGCACCTCCCCGCGCAGCCACCTGGAGCAGGACTTTACGCGCTCGATCTTCAACCCGTTCCACAACTTTACGAAGATCCGCTACGAGGGCGTCAGCTACGTGCCGCAAGTTCCGGCGGAACGGCTGCGCGCGGCGCCGGCGGCGTATCCCGACGACGTGCGGCGGCTCTACTTGCAGCTTCCGGCGCTCGACCCGCGCATCCCGGCGCTGGCGCGGGAAATCACGAAGAACGCGGCGACGCCGTACGACAAGGCCGCGGCTATCGAGCGGCACCTGCGCACACGCTACGGATACACGCTGGAGCTTTCCGGCACACCGGGAGAAAGTCCGCTGGCGCATTTTCTGTTCACGCGGCGCGCGGGGCACTGCGAATATTTCGCTTCGGCGATGACGGTAATGCTGCGGTCGCTGGAGGTGCCGGCGCGGTACGTCAACGGATTTCTACCCGGGGAGTACAACGATTTCGGCGAAGACTACATCGTGCGCGGGAGCGACGCGCATAGCTGGGTGGAAGTTTATTTTCCGGAATTCGGCTGGATCACGTTCGACCCCACGCCGCCGTCGGATGAGCGCGCGCGCGGATTCTTCGGGCGCTTCGCGCTGTACTACGACTGGTTCGAGCTGATGTGGAGCGAGTGGGTGATCAACTACGACCTGGCGCACCAGGTGACGCTGGCGCAGAATTTTCAGAAGACGTCGCGCGAATGGAGCGACCAGACGTGGCGGTACATGGAACAGCAGCGCCGCGGGATCGTCGAGCGGCTCAAGCTGTGGCAGTGGCAGGTGCAGCAGTTCGGGCTGTGGAGCGCCATCGCCATCGCGGCGCTGCTGCTGGCGCTGGCGGCGTTTCTCCGCGGGCGCGCGCTGCGCGAATACCTGGCGCTGGAGTGGGGCATCCACTTCGGCGGACGCGAGGCCGTCACGCCGCGATTGGCCACGCTGCTGTACGCGCAGATGCTGCGGGTGCTGGCGCGGCGCGGATGGAAGAAGCCGCCGGGACAAACGCCGCGGGAATTTGCGGCGGCCATCCCGCGGCCGGAAGTGGCCGGGCCGGTGGGAGAGCTGACGTCGCTGTACCAGGCGGCGCGGTTTGGCGCACGGGCAACGGATGCGCAGCAAATGACGGGGCTGCTGGCGGAAATTAAGACGAGAACAAAGTAATCCGCAGATTTCGCAGATTTCACAGATTTCCAGAATCGCAAGAGAGAACCTTCGTCCCGATCACAACCATCGGGACTCAGGATGACAAAAGGCAAAGCGTCCCGACGAGTCGGGACGCACTCCACATAGAGCAGCGTGCTAGAATAAAACGTTTGCGCAAAGAGGAGAGTACGCCGAAGTATGCCTAAGGTTGGATTTGTGAGCCTGGGATGCCCGAAAAACCTCGTGGACAGCGAGGTGATGATGGGCATCCTGGCGCGCAGCGGGTACGAGATCACGCCGCGGGCGGCGGAGGCGGACGTGTTGGTGGTCAACACGTGCAGCTTCATCGAGCCGGCGCAGAAGGAGTCCGTGCAGGCAATTCTGGAAATGGCCGAGTACAAGAAGTTCGGCTCGGCGCAAAAGCTGATCGTCGCCGGGTGCCTGGTGGAGAGATTTCGCAACGACATTCGCGAGCAGATTCCGGAAGTGGATGCCGTTGTTGGCACCGGTGAAGTGGAAGAGATCTTGCGCGCGGTGAGAGGAGAATTGGAGGGCGGAACAGAGGAAATCAGAAATCAGAAGTCAGAAATCAGAAAAGAGAAATCGGAAGAAAAGCGGCGTCAAGCCGCCGCACTCCAAAAAGGTCAGGAATCGCCGACGTGGCTGTACACCGATGCGACGCCGCGGGTGTTTACGACGCCGAGGCACGCCGCATACATCAAGATCAACGAGGGCTGCGACCACCCGTGCACGTTCTGCATCATCCCGGAGCTGCGCGGACAATTCCGGAGCCGGCGGTTCGAGTCCGTGGTGCGCGAGGCGGAAAACCTGGCGCAGGCGGGCGTGCGCGAGGTGACGCTGATCGGGCAGGACACGACGGCGTACGGGGAAGACTTGGGAATTCGGGATGGACTGCCCACGCTGATCGAGCGGCTGGCGCAGGTGGACGGAATCGAGTGGGTGCGGTTCCTCTACTGCTACCCGAACCGCGTGACGCCGCGGCTGCTCGAAACGATTGCGGCGCATGCGAAGCTGGTAAAGTATCTGGACATTCCGCTGCAGCACGCGAGCCGCACCGTGCTGGCGCGGATGAAGCGCGGGTCGAGCGGCGAGGCGTTTTTGGGAATGCTGAAGCGCATTCGCAAGACGATTCGCGGCGTGAGCCTGCGCACGTCGTTCCTCGTGGGATTTCCCGGGGAGACGGAAAAGGATTTTCGCGAGCTGTGCGATTTTGTGCGCGAGGCGGAGTTCGACTGGCTGGGCGTGTTTGCGTATTCGGATGACGAGACCGCGGAGAGTTTCGTGCTCGACGGCAAAGTGGACGCAGAAACCATCGAAGACCGGCGCGAGCAGTTGATGGCCATTCAGAAAAAGATTTCGGCGCGCAAGCTCCACTCGCGCGTGGGTACGCGCGTGACGGCAATGCTCGAAGGACCGTCCAAGGAGACGGAGCTGGTGTGGGAAGCGCGGCACGAAGGCATGGCGCCGGAAATCGACGGGAAAATCATCATCACCGAGATAGCCGGCGACGCGGAGCCGCAACAGGGGCAGATGGCTACGGTCGAGATTACCAAGGCGCATGAGTACGATTTGATTGGGAAAGTCGTGAAATTGCACGGATGTAGCGCGGGCTTTACGCCCGCGCCGGAAAGCGCGCGCGAGGTTGCCCCTCGCGACGCATCGCCGTTCCGCGTTCTGGCGTAAATGGCCACCCCGGGAAACGGGAAAGGCACGGCGGGAGCTCCGCTCCCGCACTCCAAAGGGCGACCTGCCGGTCGCCCCTACTAATGCCGATTGCGATAGAATGCACTGCGCATGAAACACCGCTGTCCCATCTGCAAGGCGCCGACGGATTCCGAAAAGAACGCTGACTTTCCGTTTTGCAGCGAGCGGTGCCGCCTGCTCGACCTGGGGGCGTGGGCGAGCGGGAAGTACCGGATTTCGCAGCCGGTGATCGATGAAGACGCGGAAGAAGAGAGTGGGGAGAATTGAGTGATTGGAAGGATTGATTCATTTTTTCATTGAACCATTGAGTGATTGAAAGAAAGAACGAACTGGGTAAAAAATTCCTCATGGGCGAAACCATAGAAGCAGCACCGAAAAAGCCGCGGCTGGCGCTGCTGCTGGCGACGGGATTCGGGTTGGGGTATTTGCCGATTGCGCCGGGAACGTGGGGATCGCTCGGCGGCGTGCTAGCGGCATGGTGCCTCTCCAATTTCTGGGCTTTCAGCGGACAAATCAGAGACAAATGGACTGGATTTGAACACGTCAATCTCTCGTTTGAAACGGACCCCCCGTGGATGTGGATACCTTTGATGCGTCTGCCTGAAATTGTTGGCACCATTCTTGCGGCGCTTATCGGAGTATGGGCGTCGCGGCACGCGGCGCGGTATTTCGGGAAAAGCGATCCTGGGCAGATTGTGATTGATGAAATCAGCGGGCAACAGATCACTTATCTGCCGCTGGGTGCACTGAGCTTCGCGGGTGGCGGGTGGAAATATGTGCTGCTGGGTTTTATACTTTTTCGCGTGTTCGATATTGTGAAGCCGCCGCCGGCGCGGCAGGCGGAGAGATGGCCGCACGGGTGGGGTATCATGGCGGATGATTGGTTTGCGGGGCTGTATGCGGCGATCGTCCTGTGGGCGGTGCATCAATTGAAGTGGCTGGGCGGATGAAGGAAACAGGGAAAAGGAAAAAGTGCAGAATTTGAGATTTGAAATTTGAGATTTGAAAAACGAACAAAAAGAATGCCGGGCTAAAGCCCGGCGCTACATAGGGCGCAGCAATCCCGATGCCTCGGGAGCGCCCCTACGACGAGTGACCAAGACAGGAGCCGGCCCTTCGCTTCGCTCTGGACAAGCAAGATGCCGGCGCTAGGGCGGGTGCAGCAAGTCCGCAACGGCGGACGAGGCAGAGCGTCCCAACTAGTCGGGACGCACTCCACACGAGAGAATTTGAAATCTAGCAGACTGCGGAAGAACTCGAAAAAGGTGTCATCCCGAGCGTAGCGAGGGATCTGCATGTCGCAAAAAGGCAAAGAAAATGCAGATTCCTCTCCGCCTTCGGCGGTTCGGAATGACAACCAAACCATTTTTTCCGCAGCCTGTTAAGATTTGAAATTTGAAAGAACAGCAAATCTCAAAACAGCAACACAGCATGCACGTGGGAAGAAATTGAAAGCGAACACGACACCGAGGATCGAGAGCGTGACGCCGGGGGCGGCGATACCCGGCGGCGAAGTGGTGATCCGCGGGAGCGGGTTCGAGTTGCGCAACGGCACGCGGGCGCGGGTGCGCTTCGGGGACACGGACGGCGCGGTGGTGGTGGGGTCGGAGAATTACCTGGTGGCGCGGGTGCCGGAAGGCGCGTCGGGCGGCTGGGTGCGCGTGACGACGGCGCGCGCGGAAAGCGTTCCCTTCCCCTTTGCCCTGGGAATACAGATCGCCGACAACCTGCATCCGGTGGCGAACCCGGTGGTGGACGGCGAGGGCAACATCTACGTGACATTCAGCGGGCAGCGCGGGCAGAAGGTGCCGGTGTCGCTCTACAAAATCACGGCGAACTACACGGTGAAGCCGTACGTGACCGAGATGATGAACCCGACGGGCCTGGCGATGGACCGGGCGGGCGCGCTGTACGTCTCCTGCCGCAACGACGGCACGATCCACCGCGTCACGCCGGAAGGGCGCGCCGAACAGTGGATCGAGGGCATGGGCGTGGCCACCGGGCTCGCGTTCGACAAGGACGAAAACCTCTACGTCGGCGACCGCAGCGGCACGATTTTCAAGATTTCTCCCGACCGGCAGATTTTTGTCTTCGCAACGCTCGAGCCTTCGATTGCCGCATATCATCTCGCGTTCGGGACGGACGGCGAACTCTACGTGGCCGGGCCGACGACCTCGAGCTTCGACCGCATCGTGCGCATCAATGCGCACGGCGAAGTGGCGACGTTCTACCGCGGGCTGGGCCGGCCGCAAGGGCTGGCGTTCGGGCGCGACGGCAATTTGTACGTGGCGGCGTCGCTCGCAGGGCGGCGCGGGATTGTGCGCGTCACGCCGGACGGCAGCCATGCCGAGCTGGTGCTAAGCGGCTTCGGCATGGTGGGCCTGGCACTGCTGCCCACGCGGCGAGCGTTCCTGGTGACGAGCGGGGCACTTTTCAGCCTGGACTGGGACGTCGAAGGGATGGCGCTGTTGGGGTGAGGAAGGAAGTCAGAAGTCAGAAGGCAGAAAAGATGCCGCGGTTCCCGACCTGAGACGTAGGGACGCAAGGAACGCAGAGCAAGGCAGATGAAAGGCAGAAAAATCTAACGCAGAGGCGCGGAGACCGCAGAGGAGCGCGGAGAAAGACGAATCTAAGACGTAGGGATGCAAGGAACGCAGAGCAAGGCAGATGAAAGGCAGAAAA
>JACQDE010000061.1 GCA_016201285.1 Acidobacteriota bacterium
GCTATCGTATAGCGCAGAGAGTCGCTGTGCGCAAGCGATCCGAGAAGAGGAGCGCCAAGCGCTCTTCCGGGAGTTAGAATCGTACCGCGTACCGGGCTCAAAAGTTGCCATGTTCAAACATGCTGGCATTGCGGGTTTCTGGCTTCTGCTCACGCTCGGCGCGAATCCTGTAGCGGCAACGGCGGACTCGCCGGCGCAGCTCCGGGGAAAAGTGGCGGACGAAAACGGGGTGGCGGTGGCTGGAGTGCAGATCGTCGCGCACGCCGCGGGCAAGACACAGACGGTGTACACGGATGACGGGGGACGCTTCGAACTGGCTGCTCTGCCCGCCGGAGAATTACGCGTGAGCCTGAGCAAGCCCGGCTTCTTTCGCCTTGTGGACCAGGCGGTGCAACTCCAGGAAGGCGCGAACGAAGCCTCCTTCACGTTGAGCCACGAGTTCGAAATCCACGAGACCGTCGAAGTGCATTCCTCCACCACGCGCATCGAGCCGCAGGAAGCGGCGCATCAGAAAACGCTGGTGGCCCACGAAATCCGCGACATCCCCGTCCCCGGCTCTCATGACCTGCGGAATACTCTGCCCGCGCTGCCAGGAGTGTTGCTCGACCATTTCGGCCAGTTGCACGTGGCCGGCGCCCGCGCAGGACAAACTGAATTCCTGCTCGATGGATTCGAGATCGGCAATCCAGCGACGGGCGAGCTGACCGTGCGCGTGAACGTGGACACAGTTCGCGCCATGACAGTGGAGACCGGACGCTATGGCGCGCAATACGCACATGCCGGCGCGGGCGTGGTGGCGCTGGACACGACGGCCGGCGACAACCGCTGGCGCATCGGCACAACAAACTTCATCCCCGACCTCAATCTAGAGCGCGGCGTGCATTTCGGAAACTGGTATCCCCGCTTCACGTTTTCCGGTCCGCTCAGGAAGGGCAAGGCGTGGTTTTCCGACGCCGTCAGCATCCAGCACTCCTTCGATCTGGTCCGCGAGCAGCCGCGGGGCGCCGACACGACAACCCAATGGGCCGGCGACAACCTGCTTCGCGCGCAGATCAACTTGACGCCAACGAACGTCCTGCAGGGCAGCTTCCTCTACAACCGTTTGAGCGGGAGCCACCTGGGCTTGGGGCCCTTTGCGCCACTCTCGACGACGATCGACGCAGAGGTGCGCCGCTACTTCGTTTCCGTCAAGGATCAGATTTCCCTGAAGAGAACGCTGATCGAACTGGGGGCCGCCGCCGAAAACCGGCACGCGGAAATTCTGCCGATGGGCGCGGCGCCGTACGTGATTATGCCGAGCAGCGTGACTGGAAATTTTTTCGAGACGCGGCGGCAGGGCGTGCGCCGATGGCAGACGATGGGAAGCATGATTCTGCCGTCGCGCCACTGGCACGGATCCCATGATGTTCAGGCGGGCATGAACCTAGCGGCGACTGCCTTCACGCAATCTGCCGCGCGGAATCCCATCGAGTTTCAGCGTGCGGACGCCACGCTCTCGCAGCGCTCGACCTTTTCCGGGCCCGCGCAGTTACGCCTCACCAACACTCAGCTGGGCGCCTACGCGCAGGACTCCTGGCGAATCGCCCACGCATGGGTAGTGCAAGCGGGCCTTCGCGTGGATTGGGACCGGCTCATCCAGCGCGCGGTTGTGCAGCCGCGCATTGCGGCAAACATTCTTCCCTTCCGCGACGAGCGCACCAAGCTGTCCGTAGCCTGGGGAATGTACTATCAGCCGATTGACCTGGCCTTGTGGGGGCAGGGATTTGATCAGCGACAGAACGACGTGTTCTTCGATGCCACGGGAACGGTTCCTGTGCTGGGCCCCGTTGTGAGCAGCTTTGTGGTCCCAGCGAGTGGGCTGAAGCAGCCGCGGTTTCTCACCACGAGCGTGGAATGGACGCAAAAGATTCGGGAAAAGACTCTCGCCGGAGTTCATTTTATCCATCGCAACCAGCGAAATAGTTACGCCTACGAGCCACAAGCGCCCGGGCCGCCCGGCGGCAACCTTCTTTTGCAAGATCAGCGTCGCGATGCGTATCGCGCCGTCGAACTGTGGGTGCGCCAATCCTTTCGCGAGAAGGCGGAAGTGTTCGGCAGCTTCACGCGCTCCCGAGCCCGCTCCAACGAAGCCCTGGATTATTCCCTCGGAGACATTCTCTTCGCCCCGCAGACTCCCGGACCGCTCGCGTGGGACGCGCCCAACCGGCTCGTCTCCTGGGGCTGGGCGCCGGGGCCGTTTTGGAAATTGTTGCTGAGCTATTTCCTAGAATACCGCAGCGGCTTCCCGTTCAACGTCGTGAACCAGCAACGGCAATTGGTGGGCGCACCCGGCCAGCTTCGCTTTCCGGACTATCTGAGCATCAATATTGGGATTGAGAAGCGGTTCCGACTGCGGGGTTCCGAGTGGGCAGCGCGGTTGAGCGTCATCAATCTGACCAACCACGCGAATCCAAGCGCAGTGGTCAACAACATGGACGCGCCGAATTTCTTGACCTTTGCAGGCGGCCAGCGACGTGCGTTCACGGCCCGTCTGCGCCTGGTCGGAAGAAAATAGTTTCACCAAGGAGAACGCCGATGAAAACGAACGGGTGGGCGGCGCTTGCATGTCTGATGGTGGCCGCTTCTCCGCTGTGCATGAACGCGCAAAGGCCTCCCGCGAAGGCGGCCGCGCCGAAAGCTGACTCGGCTTCCGCGGCGACTTATGTTCCCGTGCGCGACTATGATCCGGCTCGCGATGCCGCCCGAGATATTGATGAGGCTGTGGCCGAAGCCCGGCGCACTGGCAAGAGGGTCCTCGTCGAAGTCGGCGGCAAGTGGTGCAGCTGGTGCCACACTATGCACCGGTTCTACGAAGAAAACCGCGAGCTTCTCGAGCTCCGCGAGAAAAACTACATCAACGTGGTCGTCAACTTCAGCCCGGAAAATCAAAACGAGAAAGCGCTCTCGCGCTATCCGAAGCTTGAAGGCTACCCGCACCTCTTCGTGCTTGACGCGAACGGCAAGCTGCTGCGCTCGCAGAATACGAGCGAACTGGAAGAGGGCGAGAGCTACAACCTGAAGAGATTTATGGCCTTCCTGAATCAATGGGCCCCCGGCGGCCCGCACAAATCACGCTAGGCGCGAGCGGCCCCAGCGGTTGATGCGACAGGCGCTTCAGCCCATCAAGCTGACGTGCTCGGGTTGCACTTTGTACTTCACGCGCACTTCGCCGGCCTGACGATACGGATATTCGTCCACGCCCAGATACTTTTTTGCCAGGCGGTTGATGTGGTCGTCGGCGCCCTGCTCGGTGATGTCCACCACGCGGCCGCGAATTTCCAGGTAGCGATAGGGGTTGTCGGGGTCGGCGATGGCAATGGCCACGTGCGGGTCGCGGCGAACGTTTTTATCCTTGCGCCGCCCGCGGGCGGAATTAAACATGATGAAGCCGCCTTCGCGGTCCACCCAGATGGGAGTGACCTGCGGCGTGCCGTCGGCATTCAACGTGGCCAGGCTGCCGAAGGCTTTCTTGCTGAACAAATCGGCGTGGGAATCGGGAATGGTAGCCGGCATCTTTTTCTCCTTGCGTGTCCTTCTGGTCCGGGAATTTGCCTTTGCGAATCTCACTATAACAGCGATTCAAATCAGGAGAGCGGCCGAAAGAGGCCCTCGCCGCGCCGCCTACTGCACCAGCCGGGAAATCACGAGGAACTTGACCTTTTGCTGCGCCTCGGTGCTGGCCATCGGCGAATAGTAGTAATAGAAGCCCGCCTCCACGCGCACTTGTTTGCCTCGCGGCACCGGGAAGGAAAATGTTTCCGTGCGCGTTTCCTTCGGCGCCAGGCGCGTGTCCTCAATCACCTTCGCGCCTCTGAGGAACGCGAAGTGCTCGCGCTCGACGGGAGTGCCCTTCTGGTCGGCCACGCGCCGCGTGTAGATGCGCTGCTCGCGGAACGACTGCCCGCCGTAGGGTTCGGCGCGGACCTCGAGGATGAGCTGCCGCAGCGGCGATCCGGTGGGCACGTAGTGCCCCCCGCCGCTGTTCGTCAGCTTCACCGTCACCTCAAGCTTGTCGCCCTTTCGCTCCGCAGTGAGATTCGCGCGGATGGCCTTGTTCAACTGGTCCACCGACCGGCTGCCGGGCATCTGGTGCAAGTTGATCTCATCCTGCGACGCGCGCTTCACCCGCGAGTCCACCACCGGCCCCCGCACCGTGTACATGTGGCACGACTGGCACTGCTGCGCTTCCTTTCCGTTTTTTCCGTACGCGCTCTCTTTCCACTCCGTGTAGGTGGTCAGCACCGGAAAGCCCAGCGCGTTGCGGTACTCGTGACAGGAAATGCACGCCAGCGACGAGGTGTGCACCTGCGAAAACACCGTGCCGTGCGCCGGCGATTGCGCCTCCTTCGACGGCCCGCTCTTCACCTCGCTGAACTCCACGCGCGCTTTGGGGTTCCCGCCGCTCGTAGTGACCTCGCGGATCGAGTGGCAATAATCGCAGGTCACGCCTTCCCAGCTCACTTTCCGGATCAGCGAGAGATCGCCCACTTGCACCGCCACCGGCGAATGGCAGCCCAGGCACGTCTTGCGGCCCTGCTCGCCAAACTCCGTGCTGGCCATCCGCAGCGCATCCTGGAACAGGCGGCTTTCCATCGCCGCCGCGTGCGCCGACTGCTTCCATCCGTCATGGATCGCGCGGTGGCAATCGCCACAAAACTCGGCCGTAGTCGGCGATTGCTGGGCTTGGGCAGGAATTGCTGCTGGAAGGAGAACGAAAATCGAGAACAGGCACGCCGCTGCGCGCATCGGTCACTCCTTATGGAGTTCAAGTCCGGAACAGTTCCACTGCAATCTGTGCGCCGCCGGAGCAACGCCCCGGCAACCCTGCGCGGCTGCGCGAATTCTACCGCATTCGCCTCTCGATTGTTTCAGGCTTTTTCGAACGGTGACCCGTTCAACGCTGCCAAAAAGTGGCGCGCCCTAGGGGGCAATTTCAGAATTCTGCCGATTGGCCAGATTTTGGCCTGGATTCCACAAACGTCCCTTTTGGACCAAGCTAGGTAGAGACGAAACTCGGACATTGGAATGAACCCTGGTGTCGGCGCGCAGCCCGAGGAAGGCTCTAAAATGTTGTGCGACTTGCTCGATACGCTCACGCTGGAGAGAGAGAAACAACATTGCGACCATCGCGGCCTCATATGAACACCAACTTAGAGGGCGGACCACTTTCCCGGTGGTGGCGGTTATTTCTTCGACTCGACGCTGGATCGGCTTACTGCGATCCCCATGCTGGTAGATTGCTAGGAGGCGATTCGCGGACGTGTCAAGGAGTTTCTTAACCTCGAAGGCGTTGATGTGCTTTTGCTTCACCCGCCCGGTCGCGACGCCAGTGTCTGGATCAAGGAAAAGGTCGCCCTTGTGAGCTATCTCGCCAAAGTACTTCGCTCGTTCCTGAAGAGGTACCTTGTGCCGAATGACTTGACTCTGCTTGATTCGCAGCAGACGAGCATAAAGCTCGCAGTCCTCCTTTCGCCAGGAATCCTGGTCGGTTGCCATCGGATCCGCCGCAAAGTCGCGAAGAACTTTTTCCTTCTGGAGAGACGCGAACAACGCCCCCTTCCAGTGGTCCAAGGCATCACCCAGGAATTCGAGATTCATATACGCCCCCTGTCGCTACTGTTATCAAACCAGAGCGACTTCGCGGTCGAAGTCAGGTTTCTTTTCTGCCCGCAGTTTCAGGTTCACGCCACAAGCGGCTGCGATCCGTTCGAGCATGGAAAGCGAATGACCGGCGTATTCCGCATCCTCCAGTCGCGCAATAACGGACTGCGTGGTGCCAATGCGCTTGGCAAGTTCGACCTGTGTCAATCCCGCACCGTCGCGCATCTCACGAACCAGCAGAGCCAGGTCAATCTGGTACAGCGTGCGGGCAAAGGTTTTTCTGTAGGCGGCGCTTCGGCGCGAGTGCCCCTCGACGAATTTGGCATGCCTATCGGTTTTCATAGCCCCGTCTCCTTCTCGATCGCCTCCCGCCCTTTCTCTGAGACAGGATAGCGATTCCTGTACTTCAACCACAGCTTCCTGAGCCGCTCAGCCCGCGCAATCTCGGCGGGCGGGGTTTCCTGACTCTTCTTCTGAAACCCGGAAGTAATCACAATCAGCATTCCAGGCTGGTAGAAGAACAGAATCCGAAAGATGCGGTCAAATTGCTTGACTCGTAGCTCGAAGATGTCCCCCGTCAGCTTTTTCACAAACTTGGCTTCCATTCGGTTGCCATAGATGCGCAGCCGCCCGATGAACGCATCCACTCGGGCAGCCGCCTTATCGCCAAGTGAATCAATGAAATCCCTTGCCGGTACCCGGCCATTGGGCAGCTCCACATACTCAATAATGAATCCACCGTCCATTCAGCCTCACGTGACCCAGAGCGAAAATTCAACATAGCAAACATGCGATATACTAGTCAAGCTGCGTTTCATGCCGACGGTTGTCTGCAGTCGTGGTTCTTTGCAACTCTTGCGACGGCAGGAATAACGGGCTCTCAAGAAGAATTGCTTGACAGAGTTCTTAGGGAGTTCAATCCTGAATGGTCCCACTTCAATCTGTGCGCCGCCGGAGCAACGCCCCGGCAGGCCTGCGCGGCTGCGCGAATTCTACCGCATTCGCCTCTCGATTGTTTCAGGCTTTTTCGAAGCGCGCCCGGCCCGGCTCTGCAAAATACCAAAACCCGCCTGCCGCCGTTGATCTCAATACGACGAGCCCCCAAGCTCCGGCCTGGGGGCAGGAAACCTTCCCGCAAGAAGCATGTCTTCTCGCCAGGAGGCAGTTCCCTCCCCGTCAGCGCGGTTATGCAGAAGGCAGTTCCTTCAATAGGTCCTTGGCTTTGCCAAACCAGGGTCTCTCCCGGCGCTGCATGTAGCGCGGCATGGTTCGCTTCTTGTTGATGGTTTTCTGCGCCCATTCCCGGGCTTCCGGGAGGCGATCCTGCGACTTCAGGAAGCAAGCGTAGTTGTAAAAAGTTTCCGGAATTGTCGAATACTGCGTGACCTCCGCGAAGAGCGAGGCGGCGTTTTCGTTTTGCCCGGTCATGGCGTAAGCGTGGGCCAGCAGGGCCGCGGCGCGATGGTAATCAAACTTGGAGTCCTTGCGAACCACATGCTCGAGATCCTCGATCGCTCCGGAAAAGTCGTTCATCGCCAGCGCACACAAAGCGCGGTAATAAAACGCATGCACCGAGTCGCTGCGAATGGAAATTGCGCGGTCATAAGCCTCGCGCGCTTTGGCGTATTCCTTCTGCTCGCGGAGAAGATCCGCCAGGTCCTCGAAATTGCCCGCAGAAGGATTGTCGAGAATCGCTGTTTCCACATCGCGGATGCGAGCGCGTCGCGCAAATCCATCGAAGGCGTTTCGCAGCAGATACGCATCGGGCAGGACTTCCACGACGATGTACGCCAGCGCGCCGACAAAGCCCCCAGCGAGGATGATCCAGAACCAATAGAACGCCGCTCGCCGGCGCACCAGGTGCACCAGGGCAAGGATTTGCAGAATGAATCCCCACGGATAATAAAGATGGCTCAAACTAAACATGGCAGAAAAACATGCACAGAGAATGCCGTCGCTTGCGGGTTATGTCAAACGAAACGTAACGGATGCGGACAAACGAAATCAGGAATGAAGTGGCGCGCCCTGAGGGATTCGAACCCCCGACCTTCTGGTTCGTAGTTATGACAAACAACTAGCTAACTGTTGATTCGTCTCGCCCTTACAAGATTTTAGAGGCCCGGAAAATGCACTGTAATGACAAGTTTTGTTCCCAATTGTTCCCAAGTAATATTCGTTCCCCTAAACCAGATAATTCCAGTTCGCTCATTGGATCGTCCGTCTGACCTTCTGGCTGACCTTCTATTCTGGCAGCACAAAAAGCAAGCCGAAATCTTGGCCTGTTCCCCAATTGTTCCCAGAGTCCTCTGGGCCTCTTCGATTCATCGGCCTGCTTTTGCGCCTGTTCCCAAGTTGTTCCCAGCGGCTTACTTCTCTTTTTCACTGACGCCGTGAACAATCCTTTGTAGCTCCCCCGCATACTGAATCAACTGCCGGTTTAACTCCTGCATGTCCGTGAGTAGCGTCGCGTATTCTGGAAATGCCTGTTGGACTTCCTGTGGTGTTTTCGTCTTGAGATCATCCGCGTGCTGTGCATACCAATTCCTAAACTGTGCCTGCCAGCGCGTAAGATGGGGTCGCAATCCCTCATTGAGCGTTCTTGTAGCTATTGAAACGAGCTGCTGCGTGCTTTTTTCTTTCCGAAGAAGATGTGCCGGAACGTCGCCGATTAACTGCCGAACCCGTCCAAACAACGCATACCAAGAATCGTAAACTTCAACGATGACGTCGTTCTTTGGGTCAATCGGCAAGGCTGCCTTGCGAGTAACCAGTTCCGTCCATATTCGGTGAGCAATTTGTATGTCTTCGGAGTTGGGCTTGAATTCAAGGCTTCCGATGTTGCCGAGATCAACGTTGATTCGAACTAGATCGAAGTGTTGGAAAGTTCGTGTTCGCCAGCTTCTCCACGCGACTAGGACAATCAGGAGAACCGTCAGCAGCAGGAGCCAGGGCGATACCTCCAGACCTAAACTGCCGTTTTCATTCAAAAACAAACGAAATAAATTCATGGCTTCCGCCTAATGAGTTAGACCATGAACTCGGCATTTTGAATTGTGCTTCATCATGTCCGAGTCATTTTGAATCAGATTCACGCGACCTGTTCTTGCAGCATGGGCGTCCTCTATTAAGCCCCTAAGGGAATCTGCTGATGCGGGCGCAATCCAGTATCTTGCGTAGCAGTTCACATGTCCCGATGTCCAATTGGCCTCTAGCCTAGGAGGCAAAAACGCGGTCTTTCCAGATGAAGGCAAGATTATTCCGATAACACCGTTAGGGGTGTAATTTTGCCCGCGCCGCAACGAAGTCTTTAGTTCCCAATCCACATATCTCCTACTGTGGGTGCAAGCACCAACGAGAACAATTGTGACAGTCGAGTCTTGCAGATATTTTTCCCTGATCTGCTGCATGACATACGCAGGGTTATCGCTTTCTATGAAATCCTCGTTGTCATAGGTTCCCAGCGCCTTCGGAATGAAGACTTTTTCCAACTCCGTCCAGCGATAGATAAACGCATCAACCTCGGTGCGATCTCCCTGAAAAAAGGAAATAAAAACTTTCCGTTTCGTTGGTTCAAGGCCGCTCAGAAGCGGATTGCCTCGCTTTGGGAAATCGTAATATGTCATTTCGGCTTTACCGTCTCAGTGGGCGCGTGTGCAAAAACCGCCCCGCTCACATCGCTAACCTTTCGGGCAACGGCGTAATCCCAATGGCCGAAGCTGCCTTCCGCATTCACTGCGGCGATCCAGCGACGGGCCGCTGCTTCTTTTACTTCGGCCAATTCGTCGTAGCCTTTCGTCTCAAAAATCAGGTAGTGACTGCCTTCGCCTTTGTAGCGAATGATAAAGTCCGGCATGTAGTCGTGCGGCTGCCCGTTGAAAATGTACGGGATCGCGAAGCCCAAGCCCGCATTCTTGACGAAGGAATGCACAGCGGGATGTTTGTCTATGTAGTAGGCGGCAGTTTGCTCCCACCTAGCCGTGTCTGCCACAACGTAATTCAGGTGCGAGTGCAGCACTTCTCGAACATCCCGCGAAGTCCAGAAGTCCACATCTTCAGTTGAACCAGGCCCCCGGCTTTTCTCGTAGATCGGAATCTCCGGCGTTTCGCCTGATTCCGTGTCCGGCTGAATGGCATCCACCAAACGCTCAATCAGCCATCCCCAATATGGGGCTAGGAAAAGGTCTCGCTTGTCTGCGGGCGAAAGCGCTACGACTTTTTCTTCGACGTAGCGTGCGACGATGCGCGCAAGTTGCGGGAAGAGCACATGCACGGGGATCGTACATTTTCCCTTTGAGATATAATCCCGCGTCAGCACCTTCGAGCATTCGAAAACAAGTTCCTGCATTCGTCGCTTTTCGCGCCACTCTCGCAGTGTTCTTTCCTCTAGCCTACCGGGGCCGTGGAGCGACGGCCTGCCCGTATTTGTCATGCTAAGGGCCTTCATTAGCACTTCGGGCGGAATTTTCCCCGGTTCGAGATACATCATCGGCACATCATCCCAATTTACGGTCACGCGATTGCGGATCGCTTGCGTGTAACCTTCGACGCGAGGAAAACGAATCTCAAACTCTGCCTTTGTCGGGATCGCGTGAACGTGCCAGCGTTTCGGCGGGGGCGCGTAATCCCCTGTTGGATTCGCCTTGAACGGAATCACTTCAAACGGCACGCCTAAGACTTGCGCGACTTCTTCTTTGAATCGTTCGTTCTCTCCTAGCTCGTAGCTTGCCCGCCTCAATCCGCGCCCTACCACTTGCTCACAAAGAAGCTGCGACATAAACGGGCGTAGGCCGATGATATGAGTCACGGTGCTGCAATCCCATCCTTCCGTCAGCATTCCTACGCTCACGATGCAGCGCACATCGCGGCCCGGCGGATGCAACGGACGCTCAAGCTTTTTTGCCAACTCTTCGAATCCGCTGGGGAAAAGCGCCCTTCCCTGCCGATCCTTCGGCCATTCCAGCTTGCCTACAGTATCCAGAGTGAATCTCATCCAGCGCGATTCATCGCTCTTCGCGGTATCGGAGTTCGTTTCACTGACAACTTTCGAGTCCACGCGGATCGTGTTGATCTGCCCGTTTCGGTTTCGGAAGCCTTCGATATTCGCGGGCGGAATCCCGGCAGGGCCTTTGTCTTCGGCCAGCCAATCGTACACAGCCTTCGCGATCTTTGTGTTCTTGCAAACGATGATGAAAACAGGCGGGCGGGGATCGGTCATTTTCGTCGCGACTTCTTCGCGCAGCTTTTCCCACCTGCCGCCCAGCATGGCAATCGGCGTGTGCGCCCATTTCAAGACGGCTTCGGACTTTGGGCTGGCCTTGCTTCCGCCCTTCTCCGCTGGGGTCAGTTTTTCGAGAACGAAGCGCCAGATGTTGTGGTATTCGGGGTATTCCTTGCCGGTGGTGTCCCTGACAGCGCGTTGAGGGATTTTCACAAGCCCCGATTCAATCGCGTCAATCAAACCAAAGTCGCTGACAACCCAAGGAAACGGCTTGTTGGTTTCCTGCCCCACATGGCCCAAGAAGTACGGTGTTGCGGAAAGATCAATGCAGAAATTAATCCCGCGCAGTTTTTGCACGCGGTCTAGGCCCTCGATCCAGACGGTCGCCTCTCTGTAAAACTCTTCCGTGTCGTCCTCTTCCTCGTTCTCGTCGCCATTCTCGGAATCGCGGATGATGCGGTAAGCATGGTGGGCTTCGTCGTTCATTACGAGGATGTTTTGTTTGCCCCCGATTTCCCGGCCCAGGACACGGTTGATTAGGGCTGTGTCGCTCTCAATGTACTTTTCTGATTCCACTAACGCCCTGAGTAGCGCGCCATCTTCCCGTTTTTCATCCTTTACAGAGAGAATGCCAGCGGCAAGTTGCCGCTCATAGTCCTTCAGGCTCACATACCTCTTGCCGCGTGCCGTTGTCGTTTTCGGCCCAATATGTATCCACTCACGTACAGTCACTCGCACACCCGCTTTGATTACTTTTGCTCCTACCCCGCCCTGCTGGATCGTCTGCGGCTCGAAGACGTGCCAGTTGGTCACAAGGACTTTGCCTTGCGTCAAGAGGGGCATCAGATGAGGCGGCACAAGGTCGCGGGTGCGGTAGAGGCTGGCTTCGCCCAATTCAGGGTTTAGTTCTCGTAGGCGGTCGCGGATGGTAACGTTCGGGCAGACGATCAAAACCACATCGGAAAACATCGCATTGCTGCGGTCGTTCACTTTGTTGAGAATGCTCCACGCGGCCAGCATCCCCATGACGGTTGTTTTGCCCGCTCCCGTTGCCATCTTGCAGGCGTAGCGCAGAAAACCCATATAGCCTTTTTCTTTCACGTCGTCGCTTGGCTCTTCGCGGGGAATGCTGATTCCTTGTAGAAAGTCGGGGCGTGCTTCTTTCAGGAAGATAATCGTTTCGGCGGCTTCGATTTGCGCGAAAAAGAGGCGCTGGCCTTCGCCTCTCCCATCCCGACGCCAATACTCCAACAATTCAAGCGTTGAGCGGGACACGCCCGGATAGCCTGCTTCACGCCACGCCTTTACCCGTTCGCGAATCAAATTCACAAGAACTAATTCAAAAGCTCCCGTGTATTCAGGCGACGGGTTCAAGATGCACGGGTCTGGAGTCCAGGGCGCTTTTTGATCTCGCGGCGGAAAAACTATTCCGGCCCGCCGTCCCTTTCGACGTTCGGGCGGTTCGCCTTCGCGGATGAACCAGTATTCTTCCGGCTCGCGGAAAGGTGAATTCAGAATGGGTTGTTCTACTTCGTAGCTGCTCATGTTACTTCGCTATTGTGCACTCCAACCTGGACAAGGAAACGCCTTGCTCATTGCAGCTAGAACCAACATGTCTGCTCGAATGTGAAGCTTGTCGGGATTGTCTGAAAGCCATTTCGTAACAATTCGAACTGCTTGGGAAGTGTCAGTCCCTGTGGGGGAAGGACAGTACGAGGGTTTCAGCGTCTTACTCTCACCCATCGACTTCGCCAAAGTGTAGCCTTCGATGAATCCTATGATGTAGCTTTGGCAGGAAAGCGCGATACCAGCCGACTCATAATCCAGTTTTTCCCCGTCAGAGAATCTTACTGCTGCCTTGCACGTCGGCAAGAGGAAGTTCCCATCCCGCACGGCTTTCTGCGCTTCCTGCTCACGCGTGCCTGCTGAAAGTGGCAATATGAATACGGCAATCAAGAGCGCACAGATTCTACGTTTCATTGACCACTCCTTAACAACGGCAAGGCAATTCTGGGCCAGAAGCTATTTCGCGTCGTTCTCCGCGAGCACTACCATCAATTCGTTGCCTCGGTCGTCAATCACTTTCACGGCGATTCGCTTTTCTGGCCCCAACTCAAATGGAGCACTTTCGTTCCCGGCCAGATGTGCCCACACGCTCTCGTTGTATTCACCCTTCAGAGCTTTTCTCAGGCTGTCCCATGCACTTGTTCTTGGGAAAAATGCTTGAGAAGCGTTGAAGCAAAGGCCGTTGTAGTTTGTGTCCAGAAACCACGCGGGCACATCGTTTCCCGACTTGTGAACCGTTTCCATTGTCATGGGATCGAATACGTCCATGCCTAGCAGCGTGACTTGATACTTCGGCGGGGCGTCTTTTTTCTCAGGTTTTAGGCGTGTAAGTTTCGCTTCGGGCATTCCGCAAACGCTGAAAATCTGGCTCGAACGCATGTTTTTGAGAAGGTCGCCCATTGTGAGATCGGTTGTAGCTTGTACGTAAGTTGCGGGAATGCTGCCCATCTCTGCGTTCTTGTCAATCAGCACGCGGGCCGATGGCTCAATCTGGAAGCCGATCACGTACAGATGCGCGTAGCCCTTTTGATAGGCTTCCCGTGAGGCTTCATTTACCAGGCGTTCGCTCACGGCCCCATTCTCCGGGCCGAATACGATAGCGACAGGCTTCTGCGAAAGTGGCAGGGCTTGGCCGCTCTTTTCTTTCGCTTCCTGAAAGGCGTCGGCCAGTGTCGCTTTGCCGTTCGCCGTCGCGTCCACCATCGCCTCAGCGGAAAGCGAGAGCGTCTTGGCAGGCGGACGAATGTTTTTGAGCGTCACCGTGCGATTACCAGGCAGGCGAATCAAGGGTGAGCGACGCAAGACTTCTAACATTCGATCTGCAAAGGACGCCGTAGCGTCTGCCTTTGCTTCAGAGGCCTCGCCCCCAAGATCGGCGGACGTGGGGATCGTCGCCTCTACACAGAAAGGCCCCGTCACTCGCGTAATCGAAGAGCTTTCTTCGGGACGATCTACGAGCACTTCCTCTTCGGGCGGCTCATTATTGGCGATGGACTTGAGCGTGACGTGCGGGGCAATGCCGCCCACTTCTTCACCCTTCTTGTTTTGCTTGCGCTTATAAATGAAACCACTAACGGGACCGCGTGAATCGTCCTGCAAGTCGTACCAGGGATAGGTTGCGGTCAAAAGGCGTTGCCGTGTGAGAGCAAGCGGCACGCGGCTCGTATCTACCGTAATCCAGCGGCGGCCCCTCTGCTCCGCAACGTAGGCCGTCGTGCCGCCTCCGCATGTGGGGTCTAGAACGAGATCGCCCGGATCAGTTGTCATCAAAACACAGCGTTCGATCACTTTTGGATTAGTCTGAACTACATATAGCTTTTCGGCTGCGAATCCACTAACCCCCGTGTCGGTCCATTGGTTAGGAAGCTCGCCAAACGGGAAATCATCCAAGTATCCGACGAAACGCACGGAGTTACCTACGCCGTATATTCGACCACAAGACTTAAGCCGCTCGCGCCCTTCGGGACTGTGAGTCCAGTAGCGGCCTTCGGGCGGATAAAATGTATTACCTTCAAACTCAAAGGGAATTCGGCCCAATGAGTAATATTTGTTGCTTGAGAGATCGCTAATGCGAAACGGACGTGTTCCTGGAGGAAGAAGGCTAGGGTTCTGAATTTCCTTGTCCGTAAGCCGTCGGCGCTCTCCAGATTGAAATTCTGCGTAGTAGTATTGTCCTACTTCGTCAAAGCCAACTGCTTTGTCTCGATAGAGTTTGTGAAACTTCACTTCTCCCTTTGTTTTCGCGTACCAAAGAAGTGAATCTGAAAGAGTCGCGATCAGAGAATCTGTCTGTCCTGCCGTCTTAATGATGTTTATCCGGGCACAAAAATTGTCGGCACCGAAGACCTCATCTAACAGCTCCTTAACATGGTGAAGATTCTCGTCGCTGATTTGGACAAATACGCTTCCCGTCCTATGCAGCAGTTCGCGCGAAAGAAAAAGCCGATCTCTCAAGTACGTTAAATATGAATGCAGATTTAGCTCCCAAGTATCGCGGTACGCCTGAACCATCTCCGGCTCGCGGGTCATGTCTTCGTCTTCGCCGTGATTTACGCCTCGCTTGCGAACAAACGGCTGAAAATTCGAGCCGAAGCTAACACCGTAGGGCGGGTCAATGTAGATCATCTGCACCTGCCCGCCCAGCGATTCGTAGTGCAGCAGCGAATTCATCACCACTAGCGAATCGCCCAGGATCATGCGATTCACCCATTTGTCCCGGTGTTCGTAAGCGCGCAGCACTTGATCCGCGATGCTGTGCTGCGGATCGCCAAAGAGATCGAATTGATCCACGATCTTGTGCCCGCGAATCGTTTCCAGAATCGCTTTCGTGGAAAGCCGTTCGTGAACAAAGAGCGGCATAGTGGGCACGTCAAAGCTCAGCCGCTCCGCCTTCCCCGCCCAATTCAGAAACGGCTTGCCAAGCGATGCGAGCGAAGCGACGGCATCCTGCAATCCCGTAATGCTGTACTGCACTTTACCGTCTGCCGTCTTGAATTCCCGCCTTTGCGGGAAATTGTGCGGGGCGGGCAGGGCGGCCGCCTCTTGAATCTGCCGGAGTAGCCATTCGCCCAGCTCGCGGGCGTGGTTCTGCCCGTCGTAATCGAGCGCAGGGGAGAGCGAGGAATCGTAGCGGTACGTTTTCGGCGGCAGTTTCTTTGTGAACCGCGCCTGCGTCCCGACTTCGGGCCGCATCGCTACGTCCGCTTCCTCATGCTTGTACGGCTTTGCCTGCTTTGGATTCCCTGACTTCTTTCGCGGGGGCATTTGGCGTCCCTTCCCCTTCGGCTTCCTCGCTGCGCATTCTACTTCAGCCTGGCATAAGTGGAGGCAAGAAAGTAGTAAATGCAAATGTAAGACTTGCGAATGTACTATGCTGCTGGTTGCTTGTGGAACGCTGGGCTTGATTTATGCATTCCGCCTTAGCGAGGGATGAAAAATGATTCAGATGCTTTGCGCACCGGGCGTCCCTGGATTGCTGGTCGGACTAGCTATCTTTCTTTTCTTGTGGCTTCGAGCGTCGCTAAGTGTAAAGGGAGAGACTTTCCTATTCGAGCCGCGTGGGCCAGGAAGCTTCGAGCCGCTTTTGCAGCGATACACGCTGCTTGCTCAGTTCATCATCGGCCTTGCCACTGGGTCAATCGTCCTTTTGGCCGGATCGTCTGTGTTCAAGAGCGGGGGCCGTCTTCCGTGGCAATACGCTTCCCCGCTGGTGCTTCTCTCTTTGAGCGTGATTTATGGGGTTTGTTTTATGGGCTTGCTGCTCTACAACTACGAAAGTTTCCTCCACAATCAGATTTACACGCGAGTTGCTTACACGCGGAACACAGCCCTAGGATTCTCTAGCCTCTTCTGCTTCGCGATCGGCTATCTGTGGCTTGCCTTCCGATTGGCGGATCACTAAAGCCCGGATTGCCGTTGTGGCTAGCCGTCCCACAAGGCTTCTTTTGCTGCAAGCAAACGATCTACATCCGTAGTGCAGGATGCCCGATTCTTTTCGAAAAGGCGAGCGACAAAATAGGGCAGCTCCGCTCGAACGCAATCTGCCTTCGTAGCCTCAAGGATTGCATTCTTCAAATGTATCCAGTTCTCAGCCAAATAAGTGCGAAGATCATCCTTCTTGGCAAGCTTTTTGATCCGGCTCTGGAAGAAATCGAGAAGCGCGTTCCCCTTGAGTGTTTCTCCGCGCCGCAAATTTGCTTGTACAAATTCTAAAATGCGAAAAGCTAGCTGGGGCATCCGCTTGTTTCCGGTTTTGGCTTCGATTTCGGCCTCGGTTTTCAAGCACAATTCAATTGATTTCCTGTAGCTCAGCCGCGGCAAGCCCGTGATTGCCGCTGCGAGATTATGAGGCGTCAATTCATACCTTTTGTCTCGCAGAAATCGCAAAGCTTGCTCCCGAAAGTAATACGCCTCTTGCTCTTCGAGTCTGTCGTGGATCGCGTCACCTTTCATCGTTGTCTTTTTGAAAACCTCGCAAGGGCGGCAAGCCTCCAAAAAGCGACGGAGGGTTGCTTCATTTGCCGATTCTAGAATTTTTTGCTTGGCACGTGCGATAGCGTGTTCCTCATTCTTTTCAGCATCTGCGATCTCTGCTTTTGTTCGCTCGATTGCGCGCAATGCTTCGAGGCAGCGTTCCTCGTGATCATTTGATACCTGTTTCAGTTTCCTTTCTTGTTTCCTTGACTTAGTTAAGGCGCGCAGCGTTTGCCGAATAGTTTGAGAGGACGCTGCCTCACCTGCCGTGCGGAAATAGTAGAGAATTCGCTCTGCATTATATCTTCCTCTGAGAGGCTCTAGGGCGTGAGCCAATTGTTCGTGAGTCGGCTTTCTTGGCTGGCTGCGAAGCAGGTGAAGCGCCCAACCAATCTCGGCCCAATAGGATTCGAGCATGTAAGTCAGGCTGCCCCAGTCCTCCCAGAAGTCTTGCGGCTCAGACTTTGGCCTACCCCGCTTTCTAGGCGCTTCTCCAGGCCATTCTCCGAAATTCAAAGTAATGGGCATTTCTCTAAACGGCTGTCAATAGTTAGAGCCTGTCTCAATGGAAATTCTTCGCCCTGAAATTACCCCACATTTCCAGCCCATTGCCACGAAATTCGTTCCCGATGTTCTCAGGGAATCGGCAGCAAATTCATTCGTGGCCAGAAATGCGGGCCGCGCAAAGGCGTTTTGACTCAAAAAGCGGGGTTACATTCGCATCGTGATTGAGACAGAAACCAATCTTGCAGCGGCCAGCGGAAACGGCAGATGCCCTTTTTGCGACGCCGCGTTGGAGCTGAGCACATCCGCCGTGAACGTGAGGATATTTCGTTGTTGCCCTTGCGGTCTTTTCGGGTAAGCAACTACGCCGCCCAGGAAGTTTCGGCCGTCAGTTAGAGAGAAACGAAAGGAGCGAAAGATATGGCACGCCGCAGACTCACATTGAAAGAACAGCTTCGCGGGATTAAGGCAGCGATCCGCAGTCCCCGCACACCGCCGCAACTTCGCGACGGCCTGCGCAGACGAGCGGATTTCCTCGAAAAGGAAATTCGGAAACAGGAGCAAGCCGCATGAGCGATCTCAATTTCAAAGTCGCCATTCGGCCAACGAACAAGCCGGGGGCGCTTCGGGCTCACGCGGATGTGCAATTCGAGTTTCCTAATGGAACTATCACCCTGCTGGGATTCGCTGTAATCCAAAAAGACGGAATGCCGCCGTGGGTGGGGCTTCCAAGCAAGCCCGGCAATATCCAGGGCAAGTTCTTCCCAGTGATCGAAGTTGAAGGGCCTATCCGCGAACGAATTCTCAAGGCGATCTTGGACGCCTTCAACATGGCAGGTGTCCGATGAAGTTCTCCGGGCCGGGTGCGGCTCAAGGTGCGGGCAACGTGCTGACCACTCTCACGTCCCGTGACGGCTTACCGCACGCCCGGCCCGGAGAGCCCCTGTGCGGGGGCCGGATTCAAAGAGTGGCAGGCAGTTGGTCTGATTTCAGAGTCAAAGGCTTAGTCTAAGGAACTTCACTTGACAGACTTTCGCACAAGTGCAACAGGCAAATTCGGGTGCGGTCTTGGGACGCTCGTAGGGCCTTTGGCTGAGTCTCAGTCCTATGGGTACAAAAGGCATCTCTGCAATGCCTACAGGTGCGGCAGATGCCGGGGCAGAAAGTTGCGCCACGTCCGGGCACAGATCGCGCAAGTCGCGACGGCCCGCAAGCTCACCCGATTCGTAACGCTGACACTCGATCCCGCCCGCATTCCAGGCGGCACACCCTCACACGACTACCTGCGGGATTGCTGGCGCAAGATGCGCGTCTCACTTAGTCGGCGTGCCGGGCGATCCGTTGAATTCATCTCTGTAGTGGAGCTGCATAAGTCCGGGGTCGCTCACCTGCATGTTCTGGTTGGCCTCTATTTGCCCCAGGCGTGGCTTTCTCAGGCGTGGCAGGCCGTAGGGGGCGGGCGGATCGTGGACATCCGCTTTGTGGACGTGCAGCGGATTGCGGGCTATTTGGCAAAGTACCTAACCAAAGATTCCCTAAAAGGCTTGCCGCCCGGTACGCGGCTCTTTTCGTGTTCGCGTGGGATTGTCCTTTGGCCCAAGAAAAAGGCGAGCGGGTGGTGGCTTTCCTTCCGCTCTATTGACGAATTGCGCGATGAATCGAAGGAAGCAAGAAGCGAACGCTGGGAGGACATAGAACAAGTCGGAATCGAATGCCTTGTCTGGTTCGAGGGGGAATTCCTTTTGAATGCCGCCTTGGATAGCGTTCTCGCAAGGCGCACGTCCCCCGCGCAAGGAGAAACAAGGGTTTAGGCGGCCTCGCAAGGTTACGTAACGTAACGTTACGCCTAATTCCTTTAGAGCACGAAAAATGGAGTGAAACGAATGTTTGAAAACGAAAAACAGATGTTTCCGTGCCCCGTCTGTGGGCAACCTAAGGAAATTCGAACCACGAAAAAGAAAAAACCATACATCGTGTGCGATTCCTGCGCTATTCAGATGTTCGTTCGTGGGCGAGCGGGCATTGAAGCATTCCAGCGACTAGCAGATCGGGCACACGGGGAAGACGTTTGGAAAAGGATCGCAGGCTTGGAAAAACGCTACCGGCTCACCTGCCCTGATTGTGGGCACTCCTTCTGGATCGAGAAGGACTTACTTAAAACAAGTTGGGTTGACGGCAGTTTGGAAGGTTTCCGCTGCCCTCAGCAAAGCTGTGAAGCCGTTGTGAAATGGGAGTGAAAAATATGCGCGTAACGTTGTTGGGTGCATTAGTAATCGCGGGCGTTGTGATAGTGGTGATTCTTCTCGTTCGCAAGGCTGGAGACCAGGGCCAGAGTGGGACGGGTGACGAAAAAACTCCACCAATCCCCCGGAAACCTTGAAGCATTGCATGTGTACCCAGACCATGATAAGCCTTCCCCCCGTAAGGGCGAGGCGAGTCACAGAGAAAGGAGCGTTCTCTGTGGCCCGTCGCAGATACCAACGAGGGTGTCTGTTCCAAAGAGGCAGAGAGCGAAAGGTCTGGGTGCTGCGATTCCGTGAGGATGTGATGCTCCCAAGTGGAGAGATTTCGAGGGTGCATCGTTCCGAAATCCTGGGTACTCTGTGCGATTTTCCAACTCGCCGGATGGCCCAGCGGCTCGCAGATCAACGTTTGCGGGAATTCAATCAAGGTGGTTTCCGCCCGCAGACAACTCTGACTTTCCGCGATTACATTGAAACCCACTGGCAACCCAATCTGTTTCCCACTTTCAAATTCTCCACCCGACAAGGCTACGCCTACCTTCTGCGGAAGTATCTGATTCCGTTCTTTGGCGATAGACAATTGCCAGAGATCACCCGTCAGATGGTGCAGGCGTTTGTCACACAGTTAGGAAAACACCTCGCTCCCAAGTCTGTTTGCTTGGCAAAGAATGTTTTGAGCAAGGTGCTTTCTACGGCAGTCGAGTGGGGATATGTTCACACTAACCCTGTTCCCGGCGTTCGGCTTCCCACACGGCAAGCAACGCGTGAGGCGGTTGCGCTAGGCCCTGAGCAAGTCCGTAAGCTGGTATCCGTGCTCCCTGAGCCTGTGGCAGGCATGGTGCTAGTTGACGTTCTCACAGGACTGCGACGGGGTGAGCTATTCGCCTTGCGTTGGAATGCAGTGGACTTTGAGCGGAAAGCGATCCACGTTCGCGAATCTGTGTACGAGGGTCACTTCAACACACCAAAGACGCGAAGCAGCATTCGCACAATCCCGATGGCCGAAGCGGTCGAAGCTGTTTTTCGTCGCCTTCTTCCAGCGAATGCGAATGCAAACGCTTTGGTGTTCCACACCGCAAAAGGTTCTCCGCTGCGTCCCGACAACGTGCTCAAGCGTGTGATCCATCCTGCTTGCGTTAAAGCGGAGTTGCCGAAAGTTGGCTGGCACGATCTGCGTCATACCAGCGCGACGCTCCTGCATCAGCATGAACCGCTGCGTGTGGCGCAAGCGATTTTGGGGCATTCGGATTTACAGACTACCTTGGGCTACACCCACGTGCTTCCAAATTGGCAGCGGGAAGCAGTGGAACGGCTCGAAAAAGGAATTCTGTTCCCAGATGTTCCCAAAACGCGGAGTAAGCCAAAGGAAGTGAGTTCGCTAATCCAATGATGGGCAAGAGGATGAATGGCGCGCCCTGAGGGATTCGAACCCCCGACCTTCTGGTTCGTAGCCAGACGCTCTATCCAGCTGAGCTAAGGGCGCGCAAGCAAGAATATCTTAACACACAGAAGAATGGGCCGTCAGGTCTGAAGCACACACCGCAGACAATTTCGAATTCCTGCTCGTTCTGAATCTTCGGGATTTTGAAGTACCCAACCTTCCGGTTTCCGCCGCAGGCGGACTCTATCCAGCTGAGCTAAGGGCGCGCGGGTAAATTATCTTAGCATAGAGCGCAGAACAAAGTCAGCGGCGGCGAACACAGCTACGCCGCGCTGTGGTGCCGCGAAATTTCGCGGTAGAGCAACCACCCGGACACCACCGCAACCCCGAGCAGCGGCACCCCCGCGGCCATCGCGCCCAGCAGCAGTTTCCCGACGCCGATCAGCGCGGCATAGACCATCACGCAACCCAGCAGCCAGTTCCACAGGTTGCGTCCGAGGTCGCGCGTTGGCGGCACATCCGGCGCGAGCGCAGCGATGGGCCGCCACCCCGCCGCGTGCGGCCGCACCTTGCGATAGAAGTTCGTCAGCACACCCGGCGACTCGGCCCGCGTCAGCAGCGTCACCGTCAACCACACGAGCGTCGTGATGCCCGTCGTGGTCAGCGCGCTCTTGGCGAACACGATGGGCGCGGCGCCGTGAAACGGCTGGGCAAAATGAATCGCCACGGCAACCACCAGCGCCGTGGCCATGGCCGAAATTTCGCTCCACGCATTGATCCGCCACCAGTACCACCGCAGGATGTACACCGCGCCGGTGCCCGCGCCTACCTCGAGCACAAACGTCCACCCTTCGCGGATCGACGCGAGCTGCGCCGCGACGAATCCAATCACCGCCACCAGCACCAGCGTCAGCATGCGCGACACGCGCACGTAATGCGCTTCCATCGCCTGCGGCCGGAAGAACCGCCGGTAAAAATCCTCCACCAGGTACGACGTGCCCCAGTTGAGCTGCGTCGAGACGGTGGACATGTATGCCGCCAGAAATCCCGCGAGCAAAATCCCGCGAAATGCCGCCGGCAGGTGCTCGGTGGCGACCAGCATGTACCCGCTCTCCGGACTCTTCAGGCCGGGATAGAGCACGACGGCGGCGAGGCCGGTAAAAATCCACGGCCAGGGCCGCACCGCGTAGTGCGCGATGTTGAACCACAGCACGCTGAGCAGCCCGTGCCGCTCATCCTTCGTCGAAAAAATGCGCTGCGCGATGTACCCGCCGCCGCCCGGCTCCGCGCCGGGATACCAGAACGCCCACCACTGCACGCCGAGATGCACCAAGAAGGTCAGCGCCGGCAGCGTCCACAGCGCTTCGGCGGTCAGACCGCGCGAAAAATCCGGGAAAAACGCGGTGATGTCCGCCGCGCCGGGCCCCGCCGCGGCGCGCGCTTCGGCCAGCCGTGCCAGCATCGTGTGCATGCCGCCCGCGGCGCCGACGGCGTAGAAGCCGACGGCGATCACAATGCCCATCATCAGCACGAACTGAAACAGGTCCGTCCACAGCACGCCCCACAGCCCGCCCATCGAGGCGTAGATGCCGGTGAACGGAATGATGAAGAAGATGCAGATGGCCAGCGCGGCGCGGTCCGAGACGCCCAGCGCGGTGACGAGAATGCTCGACATCGCCTTCGTCACCCAGCCGAGGATCAGGCAGTTCATCAGCAAGCCGAGATACACCGCGCGAAACCCGCGCAGGAACGCCGCCGGGCGGCCCGCATAGCGCAACTCGGCGAACTGCACGTCGGTGAGCAACCCGGAGCGCCGCCAGAGCCGCGCAAACAAAAACACCGTGAGCATCCCCGACGGCAGAAAGCTCCACCACAGCCAGTTCCCCGCAACCCCTTGCGAGTACACCAGCCCGGTGACGGCCAGCGGCGTGTCCGCGGCAAACGTCGTGGCCACCATCGAGGTGCCCGCCAGCCACCACGTCACCCCGCGCCCGGAGACAAAATAATCCGCCGTGCTTCTTGCCGAGCGCCGGCGAAAATACAGCCCCACCAGCATCGTGCCGATGAGGTATGCCGCAATCGCGACCCAATCGAGTGGCGTGAGTTTCATCGGGGCCTACGCGGCGCGGCGCGCCCGGCGCGGCTGGATACGACGGAGGTCGCGCTGGAGGCGCGCCTTCGCCAGCCGGACTTCATACGCCGCCTGCAGGTTCATCCAGAACTGTTCCGATGTTCCGAAGAACTTCGCCAGCCGGACCGCAGTGTCCGCGGAGATTCCCCGCTTTTCCAGCACGATGTCGTTGATCCTAGGGACCGGCACGCCAATCAGGTTGGAAAGCTTGTAGGCCGACATTTTCATCGGCTTAAGAAACTCCTCGCGCAGAATTTCTCCGGGATGAATTCTCCAAGTGCCGACCGACTTCTTTCGCCGAGACATTTTCAGTCCC
>JACQDE010000058.1 GCA_016201285.1 Acidobacteriota bacterium
CTCGCTCCGCGAGCTTGGAAATCGCTTCGCGATTTCCACTTTCCCACAGCCACGGCGACGGCCGCCCATCTTCGGTTACATTTCAAATGGCGCGACGATCTGCCCTACGGTTACATTCTTAGATGGCTTGACAGGACGGCCCGCCCCGCTTCGCGCGGAAAGGGCCGTTGTCCTTGTCCGTAGGGGCGACCGGAACGTCGTCCGTAGGGGCGAGCGGCAGCTCGCCCACTGTAGCGCCGGCCTTTAGGCCGGCATTCGTAGGAGCGTATGGCAATACGCCCCGCCGCGTCTACTTCTTCGCCGCCGCGTAGTAGTCGTTCACCACGTCCCAATTGACCACGTTCCACCACGCGCCCAGATAATCCGCGCGTCGGTTCTGGTATTTCAGGTAGTAGGCGTGCTCCCACACGTCCACGCCCATCACCACCTTGCCGCCAGCCATCAGCGGGTTGTCCTGGTTCGGCGTGGACTCGATGGCCAGCTTGCCGTCCTTCATCACCAGCCACGCCCAGCCCGAGCCGAACCGCTTCATCCCCGCATCGTTGAATTTTTCCTTGAACGCGGCGAACGACTCGAACGTGGACTTGATCGCGTCGCCTACCGGCCCGACGGGATCGCCGCCGCCGCCCTTCTTCATGATCTTCCAGAACATCGAGTGGTTCCAGTGCCCGCCGCCGTTGTTCTTCACCGCCGTGCGGACGGCTTCTGGCACGTCGTTGATCTTCCGGCAAATGTCGTCCAGCGACCACGCTTGCAGCGCCGGCTGGTCCTTCAGCGCGTTGTTCAGGTTCGTCACGTATGCGGCGTGGTGCTTGCCGTGATGGATTTCCATCGTCATCTTGTCAATGGTCGGCTCCAGCGCGTCGTGCGCGTAGGGTAATGCGGGGAGTTCGTGTGCCACGGGATTTCCCTCCATTGAGATTGCGGGCTGCGCGGCCAGCACAGCCGAAGTAATCAGAAACGTCCGTCGGTCCACTCCGCGGCCTCCGGCAGAATTGGAATCATTCTTAAATTGCCTGAGACCCTATTATAGCCCGCCGGCTCGAGAGTTGTCGAACCGCGCTCGCCGGGCCGGCGGCGATCAACGGCGCGGTGTCCTCACGGCTCGGCAGCAGCAACGTCGGGCGGCAGGGCGCCGCGCTACCGCCACCACTTCTCGAGCTCCTCCGAGTAGGCGTACACGCTGCTCTTGCTGTGGTGGAGGTGGCGGTGGACCGGCAGGCCCTCTTCTTTTTCCCACCGCTGGACGGTACGCACTTCCCGGCCGAAGAACTGCGCGATGTCTTTCCAGGAGGTCAGCGCCGGGCCAAGTCTTGGCGTGGGGTCCTCAGGCATGGGTTTCTCCCGGGGTCCCGATACGCGGCTCTCCGGATCATACCAGACCGCGGGGCGCAAGGCGACAAAAGGCGAAAAATGACGAACTCGCCCCTCGTGTCGCCTTTTGTCGCTTGCGGAGTGGCCCCCGGTCGTCCACGCTGTTGGCCACGGTCAACCCCGCGCCGGTGGCGAGCGCACAGCGATGGGCTCGCCGCAACGGCATCCTTCGGAACTAGGAACCGATACTTAGCAACGGCAGATAAAGACTCGCCGCCGCGGACTCGCGCCAAAAGGCGCGCGCTAGCCGCTGAGCTTGGGCGTTATCTGCCATTGCATAGCGATAAGTTAAGTTTAAGTTAGGTAATGAGGTGAAGAAATGTGTACATTAGGATTGTTTTTGTTTGGACAGCGCGAAATGTCCAGAGAAAGAGAGGATGGCAAGGCTGGCAGAGGTCGCAGAAGAGCACTTGCCAAGTTCGCAGCCGTCCTGGGTGTCATCGCCTTCTTGGCGCAGGGCCAGGCAACCCACGCTGCAACTATCACCGTAAACACCACCGCCGACGAGCTTAACTCCAATGGCAATTGCTCGCTCCGGGAAGCCATCCACGCAGCTAACACGGATGCTGCCGTTGACGCCTGCTCCGCCGGTAGCGGTGCTGATACGATCGTCCTACCGGCCGGCATCTATACGCTGAGCATCGCTGGCGCAGACGAGGATGCCAACGCCAGCGGCGACCTGGACATCACCAGCGACCTGACCATCATCGGCGCCGGCGCCGCCACCACCAACATCGACGGCGCCGCTCTCGACCGGGTCTTTCATATCCAGGGCGGTACTGTAGAGATCTCCGCCATGACCATCCAGAACGGCTTCTCTGACGTGTGCGGCGGCATCTACAACAACGCCACGCTGACCCTCACAAACAGCACCGTCAGCGGCAACTTCGCCACGTACCACGGCGGCATCTGCAACATCGACACGCTGACCCTCACAAACAGCACCGTCAGCGGCAACTCCGCCACGTACCACGCCGGCGGCATCCTCATCGTCTCCGGCGGCACTGCCACTATCACAAGCAGCACCATTAGCGGCAACACAACCACCGGAGGCGGCGGCATCCTCATCCTCTCCGGCGGCACTGCCACTATCACAAGCAGCACCGTCAGCGGCAACACCGCGAACGCCGGCGGGGGGATCCTCAACGACGGCGTGCTGATCATCAACAACAGCACCGTTAGCGGCAACACGGACTCCAGCGGCCAAGGCGGCGGCATCTGGCAGGCGTTCGCCGGGGGCACCCTCCAGATCCAGAGCAGCACGGTTAACGGCAATACGGGCCACGGCATCGGCCTCAGCACTGGCACTTTCACGCTGAAGAACACGATACTTGCCAATAACACGGGCAATGACTGTACGCCTGTCCTCGGTTACGATTCCGTCACTTCTCTTGGCTATAACCTGATTGAGAACAACGCCTGCTCCATCGGCGGGAACACGACCGGCAACATCACCGGATCCGACCCCCTCCTGGGTCCCCTGGCTAACAACGGCGGTCCCACCCAGACGCATGCCCTGCTTGTCGGCAGCCCCGCCATCGACGCCGGCAGTCCCGATTGCCCGCCGCCTGCCACCGACCAGCGCGGCTTCGCCCGGCCGGTAGATGGTGACGGTGACGGCACTGCTACCTGCGATATCGGAGCCTATGAGTTCGGGTCAACTGGTCCATCGGTGCGCTACGCGTTCGTAGGTTTCCACCAGCCGGTGGACAATCTCCCAGCCATCAACGCGGCGCGCGCCGGGCGCACCATCCCCGTGAAGTGGTCGCTCCAGGACGCCCAGGGCAACTTTATCTCCAGCCTGGGCTCGTTCGTCTCGCTGCTGGCAGGGCCCATCCCCTGCGACGCCGCGCCTTCGGCCGAGGTCGAGGAGCAGTTGACCTCGCCCGGCAGCACCACGCTGCGCTACGACGCCACAACCAACCAGTTCATCTTCAACTGGCAGTCCTCCAGCGGGTGGCGGGGTTGCCGGTTGCTCCAACTCACGCTGGCCGACGGCAGCCGCCACTACGCCAAGTTCAACTTCCGGTAAGCCAGGAGGGCGTTCACCGCAGGGGCGCAGAGGACATACAGTGCCCGCCCCGACGTGTCGGGGCGGGCACTAAACAAACCCGCCGCCCGATCCTCCAACCCGGGACCGGCCGTTGTAGCGCTGGGCCGACTTGTCAGCCGGGCGCAACAGGATGCGGCCGCACTCCACCGCCGTCGTTTGCGGCAAGACCCGCCTCTACAGCCGCCCCCACGCCCACCGCGCCGCGTTTGCTATCCCCGCATCCTCCGACCCCGCCAGCCGCTCCAGCAACGGCGCCACGCGCTCACGCCATACCGCGTCCCCAGCCGCCCGCCCCGCCGCATTCCCCAGCGCGATGCAGGCGTTGCGCACCAGGCCGCGCCACTTTGTCCGCTTCACCGCGCTGCCGCGAAACACCTCGCGGAATTCCTCTTCGCTCAGCGACGCCAGCCACTCCAATTCCGGCGTGAATGTGTAGCGCCCGCCGGAACTTGTCCCGAGCGAAGCCGAGGGAGGCGGGCATGGAAACACACCGACCATTGCAGATGCCGGCCTGAAGGCCGCCGCTACATGCGGCTTCCCCCGAGTTTCGACTTTCCAGTTTCGAGTTTCAATCTTCCTCGGCAGAAACTCCACCGCCTGCGTCACCGCCGCCTTGCGGTTCCACGGGCAGACGTCCTGGCAGATGTCGCAGCCAAAAACCATTCTTCCCATTGGCTCTCGAAATTCCTCGGGAATGCTTCCACGCAGTTCGATGGTGAGGTAGGAGATGCACCGCCGCGCGTCGAGCACGTACGGCTCGACGATCGCGCCTGTCGGGCACGCCTCGATGCACAGCCGGCAGTTCCCGCACAGGTCCGCCGGCGGCCCTTCCTGCGGCAGCACGCTCGGCTCCAGCTCCAGCGTCGTCAGGATCACGCCGAGGAACAGCCAAGACCCAAGCTGCTCATTGATCAAGCAGGTGTTTTTCGCGAGCCACCCCAGGCCCGCATATTTCGCCGCCACCCGCTCCACCACCGGCCCGGTATCCACATACGCCCGCGCCGCGAACTCTTCCCCGAATTGCCGCCGCATCTTTCCCAGCAGCGCATCGAGTTTTTTCCCGAGCACGTCGTGGTAGTCGTCGCCCCACGCGTACCGTGAAATCCATCCGCGCGGACCGGATTCAGCAGGCCGGCTTGCAGGGCGAGGCTTCCGCCCCGCCGAGCGATGGGCGCTTTCCATTTCTTCCTCAGGAGCTTCAGCCCCTGCGGGAGATTCCGAGCGAACATCCGGCGCAACATCTACCGGCGGCACTTCCGTCGAATACGGCAGCGCCGTGTTGTAGTTCAGCGCGCAAACTACGATGCTCCCTGTGGTGAGCGAAGCCGAACCACGCGCGCCTTCCAGCGCCGCCGCCGGTGACCGTCGTCGCCGGTCCTCGAGATACCGCATCTCGCCGGCATAGCCGCGCGCGAGCCATTCCTCCAGGTGCGTCAGTTCCTCGAAGTCCGCCGCGGGCGCCACGCCGCACAAATCCATCCCCAGCGCGCGCGCCTGCGCTACCACCCACGCAGTTCTCTCCGCGGGATTCACACCTCGATTCTGCCTGATTGTTTGTGTTGGTTGTAGCGGCGGGTTTCGCGTTCTGTGCGTCCCGACGCCCCCGAGGCTTTGGGATGTCGGGAAGCCCGCCGCCGGCTGCTCGCGCCGTCATCCTGTGTCTCGATCCTGGTCTTTCTCTGTGCCCTCAGCGTTTTCTCTGCGTCCTCTGCGTTAAGGTTCTTTCCTCTTCCTTCATCTGTGTATGTCTGTGTTCATCGGCGGTTTACAGTCCTTTACGGCTTCGGAGGGCTGGCGTTCTGCTTCTCCGCGCGTTCCAGGTCGCGCAGGAATTTGCGCACCGCGCGCTCGGCGGCGTCGCCGATGGCGCCTTTCGTTTTCCCGCCGGTGCTTTCCAGACTTGCCGCCCAGAGGATTTCCCCGTCCTTGTCCACCAGCCGCATGGTCACCGCGGCTTGCTCTTTCACCTCCGACGAGCTCAGGCTTTCATGCGTGTCGCCGCGCACGCTTGCCGCAGCCGCGGTGCCGCTGCGCGTGACGCCCGAGCCTGATGATTCCGACGCCGCTGCGCTCCTGCCGAAGCCGATTCCTTCCGACTCCGACCGATACGTCCGCTCGGTCCGTTCGGTGATTGAGCCTTTCAGCACGTAGTCCGCCTTCTCGCAATTTTCGGTCAGCGTGAAGCGGTGCGACTCGAACAGCTTCGCGATGATCATCTCCTGCGCCTGCGCGCCCAGCACGTCCTCGCCGAACTTCTGCACGCAAATGCGTTTCACCTTCACCAGCCGCGGATTCGCGGCCTGTTCAGCGGGCGGCGTTTCCTTTGGCTTCTCCTGGGAAAACGCCGCGCCGCACACCAGCAGCATCGCCGCGGCCAGCAGCGCACACTTACCCATGGACATGCTTCTTGGCCTCTTCCGACTCATACTCCACCTTCTTCCCGCTCCTCACTTCGAGGATGGTGATGAAGCTCTTGGCCGTGCCCTTGGGGATCTCCAGCACCACTCCCTGCGGCTTCTCGTTCGCGTCGGTGAACCCGATGGTCAGGAAATGCTTCCGCTTTTTCGACAGCAGATAAACCCAACTGCCGGTGAGGATGGTCACGGCCAGCCGCCGCCCGGCCTTCTGCCCATACTCCAGTGAGGTGATGTTTTCGTAGGGGATCTCGAAGTTCCCCTTCGGCGAGTTGAACTTCAGAGCCTTCTCGGACGTCGAGTCCAGACTGCCGATGGTTCCTTCCGACAGCCCGGCGATCGTGCCGCCCACGTACATCGTTTCCTTGCCGCTCACCGAGGCCGCCGCGCACGGCAGCCAGAGGAACGCAAGAATCAGGACCAGCGCCATACTTTTCCTCATGGATCCCTCTGCGGCTATTGTTTTTCGAGGTGTTCCTTCGCCTCGTCCGACTCGTACTTTACTTCCTTTCCGCTTTTGCTCTCCAGCGTCGTCAGGCTTTCTTTTACGATGCCTTTCGCCAGTTCAAACACAGCGCCCTGCTTCTTCCCGGTTTCGTCCAGGAATTCAATGGTCACGAAATGCTTCCGCTTCTTGGAAAACAAAAGCAGCAGGAACACCGGGTGGACGATCAGCGCGCCGGCCATCGCCCCGCCCAGCCGCCGGCCCACTTTTTGCCCGTACTCCAGCGACTTGATCTTGTTGTACGGAATACTCACTTTAACGCCGTCTTTTTCCGCGGTGAAAACAAGTGCCTTGTCCGCCATTTCCCACGTGCCGTCGACGGCTGCTTTGAAGACCGCCACGGTCCCGCCCACATAGCGGGCGGACTTGCCGCGCACGGCGGCCGCGGCCAGCGGCGTCCACAGGAAGGAAAAAATCAAAACCAGGGAGAGGGTGTGTTTCATGGGGCCCCTCCTTTTGTACAGTTTGCTGAGAGGGAAACTTCCGGCTAATGGGAACACACACCCGCCGCCCTGTCAACCTTGATGGATTGCCCTGTTCGCTCCGCTCCTCGCGCGTCACGGGCCGCAGGCCGAGAGTGCGAACGAAGTACACCGGCGAAGCCCGGTGCGAGGAGCAGATAGATGGCGTCGGCAAGCAATAGTAGCCACTAGCAGGCTGCTGAAAAACGCCGTGGGACAGGCTTTCAGCCTGTCCGCGCTTCCTCAACTCGCTCCACGTGAGCACGTTCGCAAACGCTGATTGGAAGCAAAGCCCATCGATGTGCGTTTTTCAGCACCCTGCTAGGGCTTGGTCTCGCTTTCCAATGCGGCCGTAATTGAAACCTTTCCCGTCGTGGTCTTGAGCTTCTTCTCAAACAGCTTGTAACCTGATTTCTTGATCATAATCACATGGTCGCCGGGAGAGACACTGATGGTCGAAGGTGTGTTACCGACAAAGGTCCCGTCGATTTCGATCTCAGCGCCAGCGGGTGTCGAGGTGATCTCCAGTTGGGCGTCTGTAGAAGCCTGTGCCGCAGTCGGATTAGCGGCAGGTGCAACTTGCGGCGGTATGAGCTTCTCCTGCAGCTTCGCCGCGTCCAGCTGAATGTTTCCATTTATGTAGGCAGTGATCTCCGTTCCCTTGGGGATGGAAATGTCCTTTCCGTGCATGAACAGGAAGAACGGCGCGGCGGGGAAAAACAAGATGCCGGCCGCGACGATCGCTCCCGTCATTGCCCCGACGTGGCCGCCTCCCTGGCCTCCTTTCACAGCGCGGAGAGCCGCCCTTTCGCCTGTCATCAAGCGGACCGAATCAATGTTCATTTGGAGTTTCCCGCCGCGGCCCATCCGCCGCTTGGGTTGTGCTTCGGTGACAGTAGCCCAAGCGATTCCTCCCTTGGCGATGACGAGGATTTCTCCCACCTTAACCTCTTCAAGAACGTCGAAATCCACGGTTTGACCAACCTGGGCATCCGCAGAGGATACCGTCTGCGCGATTCGCAGCCCTGTCAAGCCATCTAAGAATGTAACCGTAGGGCAGATCGTCGCGCCATTTGAAATGTAACCGAAGATGGGCGGCCGTCGCCGTGGCTGTGGGAAAGTGGAAATCGCGAAGCGATTTCCAAGCTCGCGGAGCGAGCGTC
>JACQDE010000059.1 GCA_016201285.1 Acidobacteriota bacterium
GGTTCTGCAAATCCGTATTTCCGCGCACGAAGTTTCTCCTCGACGAGGGATTTCGCCCACTCACGCCGGGCATCTGAGCTTCGTGCATACTAGAGTGCATTCACAATTCCAAACAGGGAGTTTTTCAGCGCCCTGCTAGGGGCCTGCTCTGTCTGCGCATCATAGACTCGCACGGATCCACTGTGACGCATTATCCCACGCGGGTCGTATTGTAGCCAACGGACGTTTGGGCACACTGCCTGGAATCGGCTAGAATGAAGTGTTAGGTTTCGCCGCGGAAAGGACGCAGAGTCGCATGGTCACCTCCAAGAACAGTTTTTCCTCCCAAACCTCTCTCAAAGTTGACGGCAAGGAATTTCAGATTTTCTCGCTGGCGGCACTGGAGCGCGCCGGCTTCAGCAATGTTGCACGGCTGCCGTTTTCTCTGAAAGTTCTGCTCGAGAATTTGCTGCGCAATGAAGACGACCGCTTCGTGCGCAAGGCCGACGTGGAGGCGCTGGCCAACCGCGACGTGACGCAATCCGCCGGGAAGGAAATCAATTTCATGCCGGCGCGCGTGCTGCTGCAGGATTTCACCGGCGTGCCCGCGGTGGTGGACCTGGCGGCGATGCGCGAGGCTATGCGCAAGATGGGCGGTGCAAGTGGACAAGTTCGGCACGCCGGGGGCCTTCGCCTTCAACGCCGAGCTCGAATTTCACCGCAACGTGGAGCGCTACCAGTTTCTGCGCTGGGGGCAGAAGGCGTTTCAGGATTTCAAGGTGGTGCCGCCGGACACCGGCATCGTCCACCAGGTGAACCTCGAATATCTGGCGCGCGTGGTGTTCACCGCGCAAAACGGCGGCGCGTGGTTTGCGTATCCGGACACGCTCGTCGGAACCGACTCACACACCACGATGATCAACGGCCTGGGCGTGGTGGGCTGGGGCGTGGGCGGCATCGAAGCAGAGGCGGCCATGCTCGGCCAGCCGCTCTCGATGCTGATTCCCGACGTGGTGGGCTTCAAGCTGTCCGGGCGCTTGCCCGCCGGCTCGACGGCCACCGACCTCGTGCTCACCGTAACCGAAATCCTGCGCAAGAAAGGCGTGGTCGGAAAATTCGTGGAGTTCTACGGCAGCGGGCTTTCCAGCCTCAGCCTGCCGGACCGCGCGACCATCGCCAACATGGCTCCCGAATACGGCGCCACCATCGGCTTCTTTCCGATTGACGCCGAGACGCTGGCCTACATGCGCTTCACCGCGCGCGATGAATCGCTGGCGCGACTGGCGGAAGCGTACGCAAAGGAGCAGGGAATCTTCCGCACCGACGCCACGCCCGACCCCGTCTTCACCGACAAGCTGGAACTGGACCTCGGCAGCGTCGAGCCGACAATGGCCGGGCCGAAGCGCCCGCAGGACCGCGTGCCACTGCGGGACGCAAAAAAGTCCTTCACCAAAGCGGTAGAGAGCGTTCCGCCCAAGTGCGTCATGACGCGCAACAACGGCGACGAGTTCGAGCTGTGCCACGGCGCGGTGGTGATCGCTGCGATCACGAGCTGCACCAACACGTCGAATCCGGCGTTGATGATCGGTGCCGGCCTGCTGGCGAAGAAAGCGACGGAGCGCGGCTTGAAGACGAAGCCGTGGGTGAAGACAAGCCTCGCGCCCGGCTCGAAAGTCGTCACCGACTACTTGAACGCCGCCGGCCTGACGCCGTTTCTCGAAGCGCAGCGCTTCCATCTCGTCGGCTACGGCTGCACCACGTGCATCGGCAACAGCGGCCCGCTCCCCACTGCCATCGGCGAGGCCATCGAGCAGCACGGCCTGGTGGCCGTCTCCGTGCTCAGCGGAAACCGCAACTTCGAAGGCCGCGTGCATCCGCTGGTGCGCGCGAACTATCTGGCGTCGCCACCGCTGGTAGTGGCGTATGCGCTCGCCGGGCGCATGGACATGGACTTGGTGACCGAGCCGCTGGGCACCGGCGCCAACGGCAAGGAAATTTTTCTGCGCGATATCTGGCCCTCCTCGCAGGAAGTGGAAGAGACCATGCGCCGCGCCGTCACCACCGAAAGTTTCCGCAAGCAGTATGGCGAAGTGTTTCTGGGCGACGCAAGCTGGCGCGGCCTGCGCGTGCCGGAGGGCGACCTCTACGCGTGGGACGCAAAGTCCACGTACATCCAGCATCCGCCGTACTTCGAGGACATGCCCGCGGAGCCCGCGGCGGTGCGCGACATCCGCGGCGCGCGCGTGCTGGCCTTGCTCGGCGACAGCATCACCACCGACCATATTTCTCCGGCGGGCTCGATCAAGCCGGACAGCCCGGCCGGAAAATACCTGATCGGGCTGGGCGTGAAGCCGGCGGACTTCAACTCCTACGGCGCGCGCCGCGGCAACCACCAAGTGATGATGCGCGGCACGTTTGCCAACGTCCGGCTGCGCAATGAGCTGACACCAGGCAGCGAAGGCTGCTGGACCGCGCATCTCCCCACAAAAGAAAAGATGTCCATCTACGACGCGGCGATGAAGTACAAGGGCGATGGCGTGCCGCTGCTGGTGATCGCGGGAAAAGAATACGGCTCCGGCTCCTCGCGCGACTGGGCAGCCAAGGGCACGCTGCTGCTCGGCGTCCGCGCCGTCATTGCCGAAAGCTTCGAGCGCATCCACCGCTCAAACCTGGTGGGCATGGGCGTGCTGCCGCTGGAATTCAAAAAAGGCGAGTCGCGGCAGTCGCTGGGGCTCACCGGCTTCGAAACCTACGAGATCGAAGGACTCAGCAGCCTCGCGCCGCGCAAGACGCTGCAAGTCCGCGTCCGCGGCGAAGACGGCAGGGAAATCCGTTTCGAGGCGCTGGCCCGCGTGGACACGCCAGAAGAAATGGCCTACTACCGCCACGGCGGCATATTGCAGTACGTCTTGCGGCAGATGATGAAGTAGCGCCTGCACTGTTCAAGCGTTCCGGCGAGGGCGCGTGGCACGGAGAATCTGTCCACTGCTTCCGGCAGGGTTGCGGCGGGTTCGGAGCGCGCGAGCGTTTGCTTTCTTTTCGCCGCGGGACGAAAGCGAAACTTCTTGACTTAATCCCTGCGAGACGGTACTAGGTGACAAACAGGGGGCTATTCCCCCTGGATTCTTCCTAAGCGGCAACATCCCCCCGGATATCCACTCGACGTTCAAAGGAGGCTTCCATGGGTACCTTTCCCACTTCACCCTCTACCGTTTCACCAAACCTCGAACAGACTGAAACCACCGGCCGCTTCCTCGTTCTCCTGGATGAAACTGGGAGCAAGGAAGGACTGAATATTCTCCAGAAATCGGCAGGGCTGCGCATCGCGAGCACGGCCGATTCCGCAACCGGTGTTCTGGACATCGAACACATTTCACCCACCGATGCGGTGCTGTTTGACAAGCTGGGCATCGCCCTCGTCACCGTTGCCCCGGACCAGTACCAGTCGCTCGCCGCCACCGCGGCCAGCGAGAAAACTCCCATCCTGTCCATCGAGCCAGAGCGGGTGGTATACGCCATTCAGGAGGGCGCCGTGCGCCGCGCGGCCGTCCAGCCCGCTCCCGCTGCGGCTTCTGCGCCCGCCACGATCACCACCGAGTATCTGCAGGGTTACCGTGACGCAGTGGACCGTCTCGTGGACAGCTTAGTGACGAGCGGCCGCATGCCCGCACCGATCACCGAAGAAGAGTTCGAAGCCGAGGCGCAGGCCCAGGTCACCTGGGGCCTGCACCGCACGCGGGTTCCGCGGTCGCGCTTCAGCGGCAGGGGCATCCGCGTGGCCGTGCTCGACACCGGCCTCGACCTCAGGCATCCCGACTTCGCCGGCCGGAGCATCGTTTCCCAATCCTTCGTGACCGGCCAAGCCGTGCAGGATGGCCATGGCCACGGCACGCACGTGATTGGCACGGCCTGCGGACCGCTGCAGCCTTCGTTGCTCCCGCGCTACGGCGTCGCTTACAACTGCGACATCTTCGCGGGGAAGGTGCTCAGCAACCAGGGCAGCGGCAGCGACGGCGGCATTCTCGCTGGCATCAATTGGGCCATCACCAACAAATGCAGCGTAATTTCCATGTCGCTGGGCGCGCGCGTCTTTCCCGGGCAGGCCTTTTCCCCTATCTTCGAAAACGCCGCGCGGCGCGCCCTCAACCTGGGGACCCTGATCATCGCCGCGGCCGGCAACGACAGCGACCGCCGCATCGGCAGCTTCTGGCCGGTAAGTCATCCGGCCAACTGCCCGTCCATTCTCGCCGTCGGGGCCGTGGACATCCGGCTCCAGATGGCCTACTTCTCCAACCGCGGGCTCGACCCCAACGGCGGGCAAGTGGACATCGCCGGGCCGGGTGTGAATGTGCATTCCTCCTGGCCGATGCCCACAAGTTACCGCTCCATCAGCGGCACCAGCATGGCGACTCCGCATGTGGCCGGGATCGCCGCGCTGATCGCCGAGTCGAACACCAACGCGCGCGGGCTCAACCTCTGGACGCGGCTGCAGCAGTTGGCGCGCCGCCTGCCTCTGTCTTCGGCAGATGTGGGCGCGGGCCTCGTGCTGGCGCCGTAGCCCTGAGGCACAACCTTCAGTGCCGCGGGGAGGCCGGGCTTTCCGGGCCTCCCCGCGCCTTTTCTTCTGCTCCGGCCGGTGTGCTATCCTTCGAGGTAAATGTTGTTCCGGAGGAGGACAAGATGTCAGTGGGCTCCGGAAAAGTGCAGGTGCTGGTCACCGTGGAGGATCAATTCAGCGGCCGCTTGGCCGAGGTTGCGGATTCCCTCCGCGCCGAGGGTCTGGCCGTGGAGAACCTGCTTGAGGCGTTGGGCACCATCTCCGGATTCATCGAACAAGACAGGGTGAAAGGGCTCTCCCGTGTGAAAGGTGTGGCGCACGTCGAGCAATCCCGGCAGTTCCAGCTCGAACCTCCTGATTCCGAAATCCAGTAGTGCGGCCGGCCCGGTGCCGCCGCGCGCCTCGCCGCACGGCATCCCCGCGGCAGGATGGTGGTGTACCGCTCCGCCGTGGTGATCCTGTGGCAGATGAAGAGGTCGCTCTACCGCCAGGGGTTATTGCCTCTTCGGATATGTCGCAACCTTTCCGGCCGGGCCGTGTTTAACATGGTGCACCGCCCAAAAGGCGAAGTCAGAAAAAAGAAGCGGAGGCAACGATGAAGCTGAAATTCACGGCGGTCCTTGGAGTTTTCGCGCTGGCAGCATGCCTGGCCCTGACGGCGGCCGCGCAGCAGAGCGGCAGCACATCCCAGGGCGCGAGCACCACGCCGAGTGCCACGCAGTCCACGCCGCCGGCGAAGGGCTCCACCACGCCCGGCATTGACAAGCGCGAGCACAATCAGAAAAAGCGCATCCAGCAGGGCGTCAAGAGCGGCGAGCTGACCAAGCACGAAACCAAACAACTCGCCAAGGAACAGAAGGAAATCCGCCAGGACGAGCGCGCCGCCAAGGCCGACGGCAAGGTCACTAAGCAGGAGCGCAAGCAACTCCACCAGGAACTGAACAAGTCCAGCCAGCACATCGCCAAGCAGAAGCACGACGCCCAGAAGCGGCCCAAAGCCCGCAAAAAGCCCTAAGCTGAAGTAGATTTCGATCAAGGGTGAAGCGCGGAATCCCCGCGCTTCACCCTTTTTCTATGGCGTGGAATTTTCCGCCGCGACGCCGCGGCTACGGCGTGCCGCGGGCCAGCACCGCGGCGTTGCGCTCGTCGGCGGCGATCACGCGGTTGAGCTTCTTCAGATCTTCCAGCCGGGCAGTGGGGACGCGCACATCCTTCACCTTGTACTCCCGCTTGTAGCGCAGGATGTTCCCCTCGACTTCGATCCGGCTGCGGTATTCGGCGAAGCCCACGTCCACTTCCACCGGCGGCGGCAGTTCGTCGGCCCTGAACCCCGCCGGAAGCACAAACTCATAGATGTCGCTCTCAAAGCTGGCGTTCGAAAACTCGACCGGCAGCTTGCGCGCCTTGCGTTCCATGACGTCGTCGCTCTTCTGTCCCAGCACGCGCGGGCGCAGCAGCAGCAGGTTGCCGGCGGTCTTGGCGTAGTTCTCGGAGTCGAACTCGTAGTTCAGCACCAGGCTCTCGTCGTATTTTCCCAGGTTTTCGACTTCTGCCTTCCGCAGCCGGAAGCCGCCGAGGAACTGGCAAAGAAAGTTTTCCATCACCTTCTGCCGCTCGGCGCCCTGAGCTCGCAGCAGCGTCTCGCGGCGGTTGATGGCGTGCGTGCCCCAGCGGATTTCCTTCACCGACGCGATGATCGCGCCGGTTGGGCTGAGGGTCAGCTTTCCGACGCGCAGCAGCCGGTTCGTCGGCGGCGCCAGCAGCGGCAGCTCGAGCAGATCGCCGCCCGAATCGGTGACCAGCAGCCCGTAGTTCATCTGCAGCGACGGCGGCAGGTAGCCCAGCGGCGTCATGTCGTCGGTGGGATCGAAGAAGAGCAGCTTGCCGAGGTCGGGGTGCTCGCGCGTGGCGTAGAGGTTGGCGGTCGGCACGTCCGGCGGCACGTGGATAGCCAGGATCACGTGGTTGAAATTAAGCATGGACGGGAACGAAGGAGCGGTGACGCCGCGGGTCGTGTTGATCAAGACGTAGTTCGACGCGATGCCGATCTCCTTCAGCATCGTGCTCAGAACGGTGGCCTTGTCCTTGCAATCGCCAAAGCGGTTGGAAAAGATGTCGCGGGCGGCGTGCGGCTGGTAGCCGCCAATGCCAATTTCGATGGCGACGTAGCGGACGTCGCGCTGCGCGAAGGCGGCCAGCGCGCGGATCTTGTCGAGCGTCGTGCCCGCGCCGGCGGTCAGCGCCGCCACCTTCTGCTTGATTTCTGGCGAGGAATCGCGCCGCCCGGCGACGAGTTGCGCATACCAGACGCCGAGTTCGCTCCACGACGCGTGGCTCTTCGCCCGCTGGCCCTGGTCGCGCGGCATGTAAGTGACCGCGAGCCATCCGGCCACCGCCTTCCACGGCGGCATCAGCGGCTCTTCCTCGATCGGCGCGACGTTTTCCAGTTCCCACGCCCAGCCGTTCTGACCGAACGGCTGCGGCTTCTGGTCGGCGTAGTTCATCCATGTGGCGCGGTACTCCCAGCCCGCGGGGAGCGTGAGCACGAAGCGCGCCTTGCGCACCGGCAGCGGATCCTGGAACAGCCATTTGTCCTGAAAGACGAACGGGCGCCGCCGCTGCTCGTACTCGTAGCCCACCACGCTGCCGACGTCGGCACCGGAAATCTTCATGAACTTCATGCGGACGTCATCGTAGAACGAGCCGCTGCCCATGCTGGTTTCGAGCGCGTCTTTCTCCTTCATCTCGTAGTCGCCGCCCTTAGGCGAAATGGCCCAGGCCTTCAGGAAGGTGAGGCGGGTTTCACCGTCGAAGCCGACGCCGAAGGAGCCGTAGTCGCGGCCGTCGGGGCGGAGGATTTTCCAGGCGCGGCGGTAGGTGGTGCGGATTTCGCCGTCCTCGCGCACGGTGGTGATCTGCTCGTCGAGCAGCATCACCGCCTTCGTCTCGGGCGGATACGCCGGCAGCGGCATCGCCGCGGCCGCGCGCAGCCAGTCCGGCGTGCCGGCCAGGGCGTCAGGTACGGCGAAGAACAGAACCACGTACAGCGCCGCGCCCAGCGCGCTAATTGCGAGGGGCCGATTCCGCCAGTTGGAGAACCACCTGTTCTTCATCACCTGTCCTCACAGTATCGAAGAAGTTTTTCAGAGGCCCGTAATTTTCCAGTGGTATGAAATATCCCTCGATCACCAGCCGCCGCCTTACCCGCAGTTTACTCTCCTTGCTCTCGCGGATGATCTCATAACTTCCGTAGCTGAATTGCCCCCGGCGCGGCGCGGGCACGCTTTCCACCCGGTAGCCCGTCGGCAGTTCCAGTGTCAGATCGTCCAGGCTCTGCCAGGGATGGCTGAAATAAACCGCATGGCGCCGCTTGCCGTGCTGGAAGGGATGCTTGCCGTACGCGTCGAACACCGCGGCTGGCACCAGCAGCCGCCGTCCCGTCACCATCGCGTAGCCGGGAATCTCCAGACTGAACTCCGCTTTCAACGGCGCCTCGGAGCTGTTCCAGCCGGTCACGCTTTCGAGCTTCACCGTGGCGCCCGCCGGCAGCCAGGCGCTGCATTCATCTTCGAGGTTTTTTCGCCGGGCCATCTCGTCGTCGTCTTGCGTGGCCAGCCGGCGGCGCAGTGCTTCATGCCCTTCGAAGGTCACTTCGACGCGCCCCTTCAGCGCGCCGTCCGGCTCCAGGCGCAGCGTAGCGCGGCGCTCGGTGAGCGCATCCTTGCTGTTGGGGCTCGGACTTTTCACCATCTTGCCGCCGGTCCCGTCCAGCCGCAGCCCTTCCACACCGGTTTCCGGCCAGGGCAGCATCCCGAAGGGACAGAAGGCCGCGGCCGGATCGAGATAGAGCTTCTTCGAGCCCAGCAGCACCTCCACCACATTAGTGTTCAGGTGCCGGGCGTCCGGCAGATTGGAGTCGAAGAAATAACGGCTGCGCTCGCTGAGCAGCACCAGGTCGGCCTCGGTCCCCGCGGCGCGCGCCAGCGCGGCAAAGAGCATGTTGAGCTCCGAGGCATCGCCGTAGCCGTGCTGCCAGACGTCTTCGACGTCTTTGTTCTCCTTCAGCTTCTCGCGCTTTTCTTCCTTCTCTGTCTTCGAGCGCTCGAAGGAGAGATTGCGGAGTTGCTGGACCCGCGCGTAGATTTTGCGCAACCGGGCTTCTTCGGCATCGCTCGGGGCAATGATTCCGCGGACGGCCTGCTCCATCGCCTTCCGCTTGTCCATGAACCTTTCGTAGGCCCCGTAGTTCGACTGCCCGACTTTCTTCCAGTACTGCTCCACGTTGATCCCGATGAGATTGGAATACAGGAAATCAATGCGCATTTGCACTTCGGCTTCCGGCGGCATGAACTCTTCTTCCTCGGGCGCGGGGATGTTTTCCATGTCCAGCCGCACCACACGGTCCGGGCCCGCGGCGGCATCCTTGTTCGCGGGCATACGGGCACTGATCCACTTCAGGCCCCAGTAGGGATACGGTCGCAAGGAGAATTTCGCGCGACGGGTGAACAGCTCGTGTTGAACCAGCCAGGTGGTATTGAACAATGAGAAGCGGTCCCAGCGGTTCCGGTAGCGGTACTCGATGATGCTGCCCACCTGCACGTCGGGCAGCGTGAACGCCTTGGCCAAGAACTTGACGCCGCGCGCCTTGACCACCGTCTTCTCGTACACGCGACCCTCGAAATTGACGGCGGTGCCGTCCGGCCGGATCATGCGCGCTTCAACGTCTTCGATCCTCGCGGCGCGGTCCAGATAGAGGATTTCGACGTTCGCGTACTTCTTGCCTTCTTCGGAGAGAATTTTGATTCGGTAATGCGCGGACCCAAAGTGCTCGACGTCGTCCTTCTGTTCTTCGCGATAGAGCAGAATGGCATGCGCGCCCTCGACGCCGGGTATGCTTTTCAGCGCAAGTTCCTCCGCGGAGATCGCCGGCCACTCGCCCTTCTTTTGGCCGGAGACGGGGAGCGGCGCCGGCAGCAGAAGCAGAACAAGCGTCAGCAGAGTGAACAGCCTTCGGCGGCGTGACATCGGCACAGCCTCCCGCATCAATGCTTGCGGTGCGCGCCCGCTGGGGCGCGGCGCCGCTACTTGAGCGTTCCGGCTTCTACGGCGCGCAACACGGCCTGCTCCTCATCGCCTGCCCGCACTTCATCGTAGAACCGGCGCAGTGACGGGTAGTATTCCGTCGGAAAGTAAAAGGACTCCAGGATCAGGTTGCGCCGCACGCGCAGCTTGGTGCCTTGGTTTTCCCTCACCACCTCGTAGCTCAACACGTTGGAGCCGATCTTGCGCCCCTGCGGCAGGCTCTCGATGCGGTAGCCCGCCGGCAGCTCGATGGTGATGTCGTCCTGATCGCGCGAGGGATACCTGAAGTAAATCGGATAGAGGCGCTTCGCGTGCAAAAAGGGGTGCTGCCCGCCCAGATGGAACACCGACGTGGGCACCAGCAACCGGCGCCCGGTGGTCGCGGCGTACCCCGGGATTTCCATGCTGTATTCCACTTTCAGCGAGGGGTCCGTGCCCGTGAGGCCGGTGACGTTTTCCACTTTGACCGTGGCGTTCGAGGGCAACCGGTCCTTCAGTTCGTCTTCCATGTCCTTGCGGTGTTGCGCCTCGTCCTTCTCCATGGCCTCCCGGCGGCGCCGCACGGCCTGCAGGCCGCTGAAAATGAACTCCACCTTGCCCTGCAGCGTGCCGTCTTCGGTCAGGCGCAGCGACGCTTTGCGCTCGGTCAGCGCGTTCTGGCTGCCGGGCACCGGCGTGCTGATGAACACGCCCCCGTCCTTGTCCGGCTTGATCCCCGGCACTGCCGTCTTTTGCCAGGCGAGCAGGCCGAAGGGGCAATTCGGCGTGCCGGGATCGAAGAAGCGGTCTTCGCTGCCCACGCGCACGACGGCCAGCTCGGCATCGAGCTGGTATTCGTCCTGCAGGGTTTTGTGGAAGAAGTGATCGTCCCGCTCGGCGATGCGCACGATGCCGGCCGCAAACCCGGCGGAGCGGGCCAGCCCGACGAACAGCCTCGCAATCTGGTTGCGGTAGCCGTAGCCGTTCTTCAGCACGTCCTCGATATTATTGTTGTCCTTGATCTTCTCGCGCTTCTCTTCTTTTTCCGTCCTCGACCGTTCGTAGCTCAGGTTGCGCATCTGCTGCGCGTGCGCGTATATCTTCCGCAGCTTTTCTTCCGGCGTGGCCGCGCCGGCCGTGATCCGGCTTTCGGCGTTCGCAATGCCACCGCGCCTGCCGATGAAGTCTTCCACCTCTTCCTGGATCTCGCGGCCACGGTTCTTCCAGAACTCATCCGCGTTTTTCCCCCGGTTGCGCGTATAGACAAATTCCACGCGCATGCGCATCTCGCGCTCCGGTGGCATGTACTCCTCCTCCTCGAAGGCGGGCAAGTTTTCGATTTCCAGTCCGATCAGACCGCCCTTCTGTTCCTTGGCCGCTTTGCCACCGGGAACGTTGAAGCTGTACCACTGGATGTCGTACAAGCCCCTCAGGAACGGCCGGAAGGAAAACTTGGCCTGCCGCGTGAAGAGTTCATCCTGCAGCGGCCAGTAAGGGCTGTACAACCGCGAAGTGTCCCGGTACACCTTGAACTTGTATTCAATCATCCCGCCGACTTGCACCTCGGGCATCGAGAACGCCTTGGCAAACACCTTGATCCCGCGGCCCTTCACCACCGTCTTGTCAAACACCCTGCCGTCGAATTCCACCACCGAGCCGTCCGGGCGGATCGTGCGCGCCTTGATGTCCTTGATGTCGTCGCGGCCCTTCAGATAGATGATTTCCACGTCGCCGTGTTTCTTGCCTTCTTCGGTGAGGATCTTGATGCGGTAGTAGTTCGTTTCAAACGACTCCACGTCATCGCTGAGGGTCTCGCGGTAGAGAATGACGGCATGCGCCCCGGGGGCTCCCGGCACTTCCTTTACCGACAGATCCTCCGGCGTGATCGGCAGCCAGTCTCCCTTGCGCTGCGCAGCCGCCGGTGCCGCCGCGATAAGCGACACAAGCAGCAGAGCGAACGACATGATCAAGCTATGACGGTGGGACATTCGATCGACCTCCCAGGCAGTTCCGGTTTAGGCACGAAGGGCCTCGATTATAGGATGTAGTAACGAGCGACGCAGCAACATATGCATCCGCGCATGTATTGTCAATACAAACTCGACGAACGCAGGCTTCGGGCTCGTTCCCTCGCCGTGGTGCCTTGCCGCATCCAGTGGTAAAAGCCTTCCGCGGAAGGGAAAGAAGTTGCATTCCGCTGCGATTTTCGACGTGGCGTAGTGCGTGTCCGCATCCGCGCCGGCGGCCCGGCATTCCCGTAATCCGCTCTGCCGCGTGAGGTTAGACACCGCGCCATGCCGCGGCGAGCCCGGCGACGGCGGCGATTTTCGGCGCGAGAATGGAAACAATCGTGCCCATTCCCCTGGTGCAGATAGTCTAGTAAGTTGATAGGCTTACTTGGGTGCCCCGATGAAGATCTCCAAAAAAGGCCTCTACGCATTGCAGGCGCTGATGAGCCTGGCCCGCCACTATCCCGAGGGCGCCATCAAGATCCGCGAAATCGCCGCCGAGGAAGAGGTCCCGGAAAAGTTCCTCGAGCTCATCCTGCTCGAGCTGAAGACCGCGCGCTTCGTCGAGAGCGAGCGCGGCGCCCACGGCGGGTACCGCCTGAAGCGCGCGCCGCGGCGTATTTTCCTGGGCGAAGTCATCCGCACAGTGGATGGCCCGCTGGCGCCTTTCGGCGATGCCGCGTCGCTGCGCCGTCTGGTAGCGCGCGACAAGAAACATTCTTCGCTCTTTCGCGTCTTTCTCGACGTTCGTAACTCCGCCGCGCGCATTCTGGACCATACTTCGCTCGCCGACGTTTGCACGCGGCGACATTGAGTGCGCCGCGCCGGAAAGAAAAAACGATGAGAACCGCCCGCATCCCCAACAGCAGCCCTCGCGCCATGCGCCCGGCTTGCTTTTTGCTTGTGTTGGCCGTGTGGATCACCGGCTGTTCGTCGAAGCCTTCTACCTCTTCGCCATCTTCCGCTTCCGGTGGTACGGCGGTGATTCGCGTCGGCCACTTTCCGAATATCACGCACTCGCAGGCGGTCATCGGAAAATCGAACGGCTGGTTTGAGAAGGCCATGGCGCCCGATGCGCGCGTGGATTGGAAGATGTTCAACGCCGGCCCCTCGGCCATCGAGGCAATCTTCGCCGACGAAATTGACATCACCTACATCGGGCCGAACCCGGCCATTTCCGGCTACGTGCGCTCGCGCGGCGAGGCGCTGCGCATCGTCGCTGGCGCCACCAGCGGCGGCGCGGCGCTCGTGGTGCGTGCCGACGCGGGCATCGCGAAACCTGAAGACTTCCACGGCAAAAAAGTCGCCTCGCCGCAACTCGGCAACACGCAGGACGTAGCCCTGCGCGCGTGGCTGCAATCAAAAGGGCTCAAACCGCGCGAGAAGGGCGGCGACGTCCAGGTGATCCCCATCGCCAACCCCGACCAGATGACCCTGTTTATCCGCAAGCAGATAGACGCGGCGTGGGCGCCGGAACCGTGGGCCTCGCGCCTGATCCGCGAAGCTGGCGGCAAGCTCTTCTTCGACGAGCGCGAACTGTGGGCCAACGGCGAGTTCGTCACCGCGCACGTAATCGTCAGCACAAAATTCCTCCGCGAGCATCGCAACCTGGTGAAGAAATGGCTCAAGGCCCACGTCGAGCTGACCGAATGGATCAGCAAAAACCTGCCGCAGGCCAAGCAGGCTCTGAACGAGCAGCTCAAGAAGGACACCGGCAAGGCCATCGCGCAGCAAGTGCTCGACGATTCCTTCTCGCGCCTGCAAATAACCTACGACCCGGTGAAGGCGTCGCTCTTCACGTCGGCGAAGTGGGCCTTCGACGCCGGCCTGCTGGGGCGCGAGCGGCCCGACCTATCCGGCATCTACGATCTTTCGGTGCTGAACGAGGTGTTGAAGGAAAAGGGAGCCAGACCGGTCCAATGAACGATCCCAGCGACATTTCCAGGATGAAACCCGCCGCCTTCGAGTTGCCGCAGTTCGCGGAGTTGCGCGCGCCCAAGCTGCGCGTCGCCGGCGTGTCGAGAAAGTTCGACACGCCGAACGGCTCGAGTGTCACCGCGCTCGAGCACATCAGCTTTGAAGTGCGTCCGGGTGAGTTGCTGTGCATCGTCGGGCCCTCCGGCTGCGGAAAATCCACGCTGCTGAGCCTGATGGCCGGCCTAGACAAGCCTTCCGCAGGCGAAATCTTTCTCGATGGCCATCGCGTGGACGGCCCGGGCACCGGCCTCAGCGTGATTTTTCAGGAGCTGGGCCTTTTTCCGTGGCTCACCGTTCTGCAAAACGTTGAGTTCGGCCTGAAGATGAAGGGCATGGAGCGCGCGGAACGCCGCAAACGCGCGATGGAATTCCTTCGCCTGGTGCACCTCTCGGCATTCGAATCGAGCTACATCCATCAGCTTTCCGGCGGGATGAAGCAGCGCGTGGCGCTGGCGCGCTCGCTGGCCACCGCACCGGACGTGCTGTTCATGGACGAACCGTTCGCCGCGCTGGACGCGCAGACGCGCGACCTGATGCACGAAGAGCTCGAGCGCGTGTGGAAGGAAACGGGGCAGACTATCGTGTTCGTGACGCACAACGTGCGTGAGGCCGCGCGCCTGGGCGACCGCATCATGCTGCTCACCTTCCGTCCCGGGCGCGTGAAGAGCGTGTTTCCGGTGATCCTCGAGCGGCCGCGGCACCTCGAGGACGCCGATTTGGCAATGACGGCGCGCGAAGTGCTCGCACAGTTGAAGGAAGAGATCAATAAAGCTGTCGAGGAGGAGTACCGCCATGCGGCGAAGGATTGAGAAGCTGATCGTTTTCTTCTGCCTGTTCGCCGTCTGGCAGATAATTTACAGGCTCGAAATCTGGCCGCCGTACCTTTTTCCGTCGCCCTCCGACGTGTTTGAGGCGTTGCGCGCCGGCTTTTCCGATCGCACCTTTCTAATCGGCATGGGTATCAGCATGCGGCGCATCGCCATCGGCTACGGCATTTCGATTGTGCTGGGGCTGCTTCTTGGCCTGCTGATCGCCATGAACGATTTTCTCGAAAACACCATCGGCAGCCTGGTGCTCAGCCTGCAAAGCTTGCCGAGCATTTGCTGGCTGCCGCTGGCGGTGCTGTGGTTCGGGCTCTCCGAGAACGCGATCCTCTTTGTGGTGATCATGGGTTCGCTGCTCGCGGTGACGATTAACACCGAGTCCGGCGTGCGCAATGTGCCCAAGATTTACATGCTGGCCGGGCGCAACCTGGGCGCTAACGGGTCGCGGCTGTTTCTCCACGTGCTGCTGCCGGCAAGCCTTCCGTACCTGATTTCGGGATTGAAGCAGGGCTGGGCGTTTGCGTGGCGCTCGCTGATTTCGGGCGAAATGATTTTCGTCAGCCTGGGCCTCGGCCACCTGCTGATGATGGGCCGCGACCTGAACGACATGAGCCAGGTGCTCGCCGTCATGGGGCTGATTATGTTTCTGGGGTACGTGGTGGACCGCGTCTTCTTCGTCAACGTCGAGCGCCACATCCGCTCCCGCTGGGGATTTGCGCCGACATCGTAATCGCTCACCTGTAGCGGCGGCCTTTAGGCCGGCATTCTACTCTTTAAGATTATTTTCCTTGCGCACGCTTCATTCCTGCCTTGTAGAGACTGACTGCGCCGTACACAATCGAGACGAGGACGAACGGCACAAGAAAGACGCGGACATACTCTGGATGGGGAATCAGAACAGCTAATCGCGGAAATATACTCAAAAGTATTAGGGATCCGAAGACGAACGCCCAACCGGCAAGCAGAACGCGTCTGAACATTTTCCCTTAGCAGGTTGTTGAACAAGTGTTTCTGGTTGTCATTCTGAGCGAAGCGAAGAATCTCTCTTTTGCGAAAAGCCAAGAAAAGGAAGGATTCTTCGTTGCCTTCGGCTCCTCAGAATGACACCGGGAAGAGTTTTTCAACAACCTGCTAAAGCTCCGACCCCCTGAACAGTATAGACTCCATGCGCTGCTGCCAAATTGAGTCACTACCTAAGGTTGCCAGCCTTTGACGGGAAACTACTGCGGGCCGGTCGCGGTAATCATTCCTTTCGGGCCTGCTCCCGTTGAGAAAGGAGAGCTCGGAATAGCGGTGAGCGCACCCGTGTTTCTATCCAAGACGAAGGCGCTGATGTTCGCTGATTGCGCGTTGGCGACGTACACCATGGGCCCCGCCGGCGCTACGGAGCGCCAGGGCCCCGCCCGAATGGCGACCGGCTGAGTTCCAGCGCCCGTCGCGATCGTGCTCACGCGGGTCAACGCGCCTGTGGCTGAGTTGGGGCTGAACACGGTGATGTCATTCGAGCCACTGTTGGTCACATAGAAAAACTGGTCCTGCATCGTCATGCTGCCCGGGCCCTGCCCGGCCAAGAACGGAGAACCGGGCACGGGTATGAGGACTCCGCTCGTGGTGTTGATGGCAAACCCCGTAATGTCATTCGATCCGGCATTCGCCACGTAGAGGAAAGTTCCGCCGCTGTCTGCGCGGATCGTGACCGGACTGGTGCCTGCGGAAAACGGCGACCCAGCCAGCGGTGTCAGCGCCCCTGTGGCCGAGTCAATCGCGTAAGCGGAGATATTGTTTGAGCCTCCATTGGCCACGTACAGGAACCGGCCAAAGGCAATCGTAATCGCTTCCGGCCGGACGCCCGCTGGCCACGGCGAGCCCGGCAGTGGCGTGAGCGCTCCAGAAGATTGCGTCGTATAGCCTGCAACGAACCCCGACTCTGCCGCTGCGTAAAGTCTTCCCGGCATCCACACCAGGCTCTTCACTCCCACCGGCGCACCAAACGGCGAGCCCACAACGGGCGTTACCACTCCTGTGAACCTTCCAAAGTTGTACCCGGAGATACTCGCCGAGCCGCGATTCGCCACGTAGAACAACAGCCCGCCCCCGATGTCAGCCAAGGCGCTGGGATCCGCTCCTTGGCTTGCAAACGGCGAGCCGGGGACGGGCTGGAGCGATCCGTCCGGATTAAACGCGAACCCGGAGATTGTTCCCGCGGTACTGTTGGACACAAAGAGGAAGTATGGACTGCCGATTGAGATGGGCGGGGTGTCCCGCTGCGTTCCACCACAGCCATGCAGCACGACTCCTAACACCAGCGCCAGCACCAAACCTGCTTTTTGGCCCATGGCAACCTCCACAAAACTTGGGACCTCAATTCGGTACGGCTGAGTCGTCTTGCGGTTCTCTTCGAACGCCAGGCACAGCGTGTGCCTGTTTCACGGTCTCATTCATACATGAGAAGTAAATTGAAAGACAAGTGGAATGTGCGCCCGCAAGATGCGACCCCCCGCGGTTCGTCTCCCCATCCGAACCGCACTGAATTTATCGATTCTCCTGTTGACCGCAGAGTTGCCTCTGCGGCAGAAGAAATGCTGCTTGCCAGGCCACGGAGCATTCCCGCAAAGGCCGCGTGGCCGGGCGGGTAGCCCGCCCTTACATCTGTGCTGAGTGTGAACCACAGAGAGGTGCTGGGGTGTCCCACTCTTTCTGCGCCTTTTGCAGAAAGGGTGGGCAAAACGCAACGGATTATGCAGAAGAGCAAGCAGTGCGCCCGGAGTCGGCCGCGGCGGGGAGCCTCCGCCACGGCGAGCAGGCCCGACCTTCTGCTTAGTTGTCCGGTGGAAAGCTCAGGCTGCGGCGGCCCCAGGAGGCGATGATGTGCGTGCCCGCGTTGCCGGCGAGAGCCCGCGCCACCTGCTCCGTGGACGTAATGATGCACTCCTCGCCGCCCTGTTCGATAAAGTCGATTGCGGCTTCGACCTTCGGACCCATGGAGCCGGCGGGGAATTCTCCCGCAGCCAGGTGTTGGCGGGCCTCGGCGAGAGTCAAGCTGCCGAGCCATTGCTGGCCGGGTTGGTGGTACCGGATCGCGACCTGATCGACCGAAGTGACGATGATCAACTTGTGCGCGCGGATCTGGGTGGCGAGCAGACCGGATGTACGGTCCTTGTCAATCACGCCTTCCACCCCCCCCAACGAGTTTCCTTCCCAGGCGACAGGGATCCCGCCGCCGCCACACGCCACCACAACCGCGCCGCTTTGTACCAGCTCGGAGATGGCGTCTTTCTCCAAGACGTCGTGCGGGCGCGGAGAAGGCACAACGCGACGAAAGCTGCCCTGCTCGATTTCGCGAAGCACCCAGTGCGGCTTTTCGTGGCGCAGGCGCTCAGCGTCGGCGGCAGAGTAGAAGGAACCGATGGGTTTGGTCGGGCTCGAGAACGCAGGGTCGTTTCTATCCACCAGGACCTGCGTGATCACACAGGCAACGCTGCGACGGATGCCTTCACGGTGAAACAGCTCGGTGGCCAACCGCTGGATCATGTAGCCCATCCCGCCCTGGGAATCGGCAACACACGTGTCCAGCGGAAGCGGCGGCACCCGGCGCTCGCCTTCCTCGACGCGAATCAAAATGTTCCCGATCTGCGGACCGTTGCCGTGGGTGATGACCACCTTGTGATCGGAACGAAAAACGGGCAGGAGGTGCTCAAGTGTTTCCGCCGTGTGAGCAAACTGCTGGGCAATTGTGCCCGGCTCGTCGGGCCGGGTGATCGCGTTGCCGCCCAGAGCAATGACCAGCGTTTCAAGCATGAGAACCAACTCTCCAGTCTTTCCAGCTCGATGGCAAGAAAACGTTCAAGAGTGCAAACATGGGCGTTTTGTGTCCGAGGCCAGTTCCACCACCGGTTTTTTGGCCGTCACCCTCCAGAGACGCCTCGTACCCGCTCCGCGACGCCCGCGAGGTTCGGGGGAATCGGCGCGGGTCGCTGCACCGACCGCGAGGCGGCGGGGACATCTTTCAGCCCTGCGCCGGTGACGAGCAAGACCACGCGCTCGTCCCGAGCCACGATACCTTGTTCCAGCGCGACATGCAGCCCGGCAAGCGCCGCGGCTCCGGCAGGCTCAGCGAAGACGCCGGTCCACCGCGCCAGCTCCGCGATGGTCCGGATGATGGCGTCATCGGAAACGGTTACGCCACCACCACCCGAGGCACGGATCGCGCGCAGGCACTGCAAGGCGTTGCGCGGCGCCTGGACCGTGAGGCTGTCGGCCACGCTGGCCGCACCCGCAACCGGAGTGATCGTGTCCGCCTGTGTCCTGAGGGCGTTGACGATCGCCGCCGAACCTTCGGGCTGAACAGCGATCAGGCGCGGCACGCTCCGGATGAGCCCGCAGCGCTGCAGATCGGCAAAGCCCTTCGCGACACCGGCAAGAATCACGCCGTCGCCGGTGGGAACGAGCACGGCATCGGGGCAGTCTGGCCTGAGGTCGGCCGCGATCTCGAGGGCCGCCGTCTTCTTGCCCTCGATGGTGAAGGGATTAAGGGCGGTGTTGCGATTGTACCAGCCGAACTCGCGGCAGGCCGCGAGGCACAGTTCGAAGGCGTCGTCATAGGTTCCCTCCACCGGCAGCACCTGGGCGCCATAGCAGAGCATCTGGACAAGCTTGGCCTCCGGCACGGACGCGGGCACGAATACGACGGCACGCACTCCACTTGCGGCGGCAATGCACGCAAGAGCCGTAGCGGCATTTCCGGTTGACGCAGCAGCGATTGTCTCGCAGCCGTACTCCCGCGCTTTGGCCACGACGAGCAACGAAGCGCGATCCTTGGTCGAGCCGCTCGGGTTGCGGGTGTCGTCCTTGACCCACAGCCGCCGCATGCCCAGTGCGCGGCGCAGTCCAGGCACGTTCAGAAGCGGCGTTCCTCCGACGGGAAGCGGAGGAAGGAATTCCGTCGAGGGGATCGGAAGAAACGCGCTGAGAAACTCCGCGCTCGACGCGGGCGCGGAGGGCCAAGCCGACGGAAGCGAATCGAGCACAACATCGAGCACGCCTCGCAACACGCTCCCGGGCTCTTGCCGAGGTGCACAGGCCGGACAAACGAGCCGTACCTCATCTTCCCGGTAGGAACTCCCGCACTCGGTGCAACGAAATTGAAAATTGCTCATGTCTGCGGACCCGAAAACTGCCCGGCTCGGGCTCTACATCGTCAGGGCCATCAGAGCCTTTTGAACGTGGAGGCGATTCTCTGCCTCGTCGTAGACGACCGACTGCGGCCCATCGATGACTTCGTTCGTCACCTCGCGGCCACGGTCGGCCGGGAGAGGGTGCATGTAGATCAGGTGTTTCTTGCCCAGCGCCATATGCTTGGCATCGCAGCGCCAGGTCGGATACTTCTCGATCAGGCGCAGCCCCTCGGGGGTATCGCGGGTGGTGACGAGGGGTCCCCAGGATTTGGGAATGACGACGTCCGCATCTTCAAAGGCGTCCTCGAATCGGTGGGTGATCTCGAAGCGCGTCCCCGCTTCCCTGGCATTCGCTTTGGCTTGCTCTTCGATTTCCGGCATGAGCTTGAATTCCGGCGGGTAGGCCAGCGTCACATCGAGACCGAATCGCGGCATCATCAGGATGAGCGACTGCGGCACGGAGAGCGGGCGCACGTAGTTGGGCGCGCTGGTCCACGCGACGCCGAGCTTGAGCCCGCGAGTCTTGCCGAACTTCTCCCGGATGGTGAGGTAGTCCGCCAGAATCTGGCAGGGGTGGTAGATGTCGCATTGCATGTTGAGTACCGGGACGCGGGAGTTGGCGGCCACGTCGCGCAGGTAGGCATTGCCCTCGCCGAAGGCGCAATGGCGGATGGCGATGCCTTCGCCGTAACGCGAAAGCACGTTGGCGGTGTCGCGCGCGTTTTCGCCGTGGCTGATCTGCATTTTGTCGGGCGAGAGATAGATGGCGTGGCCGCCGAGCTGGGTCATGCCGGTCTCGAAGGAGTTGCGAGTGCGGGTGGAGGCGTCGAAGAAAATCATGTAGAGCGTCTTGCCCGCCAGAAGCGGAGTGGGACGCCCTTCCTTCTTGGCGGCTTTGAGGTCCGCGGCGAGAGCGAAAAGTGTCTCCAGCTCTGGGACCGACCAGTCCTGCTCCGTGATGAAGTGCCTTCCTTTCAGCTTGGTGTCCATTCATCAGTCTCCGTTTGTGGGGGTGGCCGCGGCAATCAACTCCTCCTTGCGGGCGGCTAGAATTTCGGGAATCCGGCTGTACACGGCGGTGGCGCGGACCAGATCCTCGACGGCGATCCATTCCCGTGTGGTGTGGGCGAGTTCCTCCAAGCCCGGCGCGAATCCCACCGTTGGGATTCCGAGGCGGCCCATGCTGGCCACGCCGTTGGTGGAAAACGACCAGCGCGAGATCGCGGGCGGACGCCCGAGCACGGCCTCGGCGGCGTGCGCCACGCCGGCGACGAGCGGGTGGTCTTCGCGAAGCACCCAGGTAGGGTAGTACTTCTCCTGTCGCGCTGGCTCGCCGCGCCAACTGGTTTCGTTGTACTTGAGCAGCGCCACCTCGGCATCGCCCAGGTGGGGCAGCGAGCGAAATTCGTTCATCGCGCTTTCGAGCGTCTCACCGGCGGTCAGCCGCCGGTCGAGGTAGATGCGCGCGCTATCCGGCACCGCATTGAACGATGGCGATGTGCATTCGATGAACGAAACCACCACCGATCCTTTCCCGAGAAAGTCATCGTGCCGCAAGCGGCCATGCAGGGCTTCGATGTCGGCGATGATGGGTGTCATCTTATATACGGCGTTCACACCCAGATCGCAGTGGGCGCCGTGCGCCGACTTGCCGCGCGTGGTGATGGTGGCTTCCAGGCGCCCGCGGTGGCCGCGATAGACGTTGAGGTCCGTGGGCTCTCCGAGAATCACCACGTGCGGCCGGATGCCTTCTTTTTCGATCAAGTGGAGCAGGCAGTAGCCGTCGCAGTCCTCTTCCATCACCGAGGCGGTGAGATAGAGCGTGACCTCAGCAGGAAAGCCGCGTTCGCGCAGAACCTTCGCGCCGTAGGCCATGCAGGCGATCGCCGGAAGCTCGTCCACCGCGCCCCGGCCCCAGATCTTGCCGTCCTCGAGCTTGCCCTGGAAGGGATCGTGTTCCCAGGCCGCGGGATCTCCCACGCCGACGCAATCAATGTGCCCGTCCATCAGGATTTTGAGCGGCCCGTTGCCGATCCGGGCCACGACGTTGCCGAGCCGGTCGAAAAACACCTCGTCGAAGCCGAGCCGTTCGTACTCCCGGCGCACCCGCTCGCAACGCGGGCCTTCGCGCCCGCTCTCCGACGGAATCGCGATCATCTCGCGCAGGAAAGCGACGATCTCGCTTCTGTACTTCTGCACTGAATCCAGAGATGTCTTGCCAGCTTCCGTCATTCAAATCCTCCCGGTTCGTTTTTCTGACGCGCGATTCCTGATGCGGCCGAGCACGCCAGTCTCCCGGTTGAAGGCCGCGATCTGCTCATCCCATCGCGGCAGCTCTCCGGCAAGGTCTTCCCAGAAAGAAGGGTTCCACAGTGCGTTAAGCTGCTCCACGGTCTTGCCCTGCTGTTCCACCCAGGTGAAGTACTTGAGGTTGTGGATGGCCTTGCGGTCGGTGTATCGCAACTCCTTGAAGTGATCCGTTGTTGCTCCGGCCAGGCATCGCTCGAAATCGAGGGCCGCCTGGCGCTCCGTGTAGGCCCCACGCTCATTTGTGAGTTCCGCGAGGCGCGTCCGATACAGCTCGACCGAGTCGGTCAGCGTCATCAGGAGAATGTCGCTGTGGTCCAACTCGAAGTAGCGCGCGGTCTTGATCGCAGCGAGCAGGTTGCAGATGCCTGAGATGCCCAGCAGGGGCAGGTCTGCGAGGACACTGTGAGCAACCCCTCGGCGGGCTAGCTCAGCATGGCCCGCCGGCTCGTTGAACAAACGCAGCAGCCGGAGCGCGGCTTCGTCGTCAATGGCAGTGACAGCGTCGGTGGCGCGCACGTTGTGAATCCACGGCACGTGCTTGTCGCCGATGCCTTCGATCCGGTGTTCTCCAAATCCGTTGAACAGAAGTGTGGGGCACTGCAACGCCTCGGCGACGGTGATGCGGCATCCCGGGAATTGATGCTTCAGGTAGTCGCCGGCGGCCAGCGTCCCGGCAGACCCGGTCGCGCCGACCCATCCCGCGAGGCGGTCTCGAAGGCCAGCGATCCGCCGGAACACGGATTCGGCCGCGGGGCCCGTCACCGCGTAGTGCCAGAGGTAGTTGCCGTACTCTTCGAACTGATTGAAGATCACGGCCTCCGGCCGGTTCTTACGAATATCCCAGCAGGCGTCAAAGATCTCCTTCACGTTGCTTTCGCTGCCGGGCGTGGCGATGATCTCCGCGCCGATACTCTCCAGCCAGCGGAAGCGCTCGCGGCTCATCCCCTGGGGAAGGATTGCCACTGCCTGGCAGCCGAGCAAAGCGCTGTCGAACGCGCCGCCGCGGCAGTAGTTGCCGGTCGAGGGCCACACAGCGCGCTGGCTGCTGGGGTCGAACTCGCCCGACACCAGGCGCGGCACCAGACAGCCAAAGGCTGCTCCCACCTTGTGCGCCCCCGTAGGAAAATGCTTGCCGACGAGCCCCACGATTCGAGTGCGCACGCCGGTCAGTTCCGATGGGATCTCGATGGCGTTCACATCCCCGAACCCGCCCGTCCCTGGATCGTTGTGCCAGCTGATGCGGAAGAGATTGAGCGGATCCACCGCCTGCATGTCCACGCCCTGCAAGGAGGCGACGACAGCAGGATCGACGGCGCCGGGGTCGCGCAATTCGGCAAACGTGGGGATGAGGATACCTCGCTCCCGGCATCGCTCCACCGCGCGCTTGCGGACCTCCTCTTTGGTCAACGCGGTCAACTTGTAGCTCCTTTCGTGCGGCCTGGTGAACGGCGACCGGCCGGAAACTTCACTCGCCCAGAAAATTCGTGCCGCAGTTCATCTCGCCAAAGCGCTTCCACAGCGGCGGCGTCAGCTCGCGGGCGCGGGCCGCAGCCTCAACCGGGTCGAGCGTCCTGTGGCAGTAGTCCTCAAGAAGCACGCGCCCGCGCGCAATGGTGTGCCGGACGGGTGCTTCACTGGCGCCGTACACGAGGTGGCCAAAAAGATTCTCCGGTCCGACCGGCGTGGGCGCGGGAGCGTCCACGACGATCACATCCGCCGGAGCCCCCGGCGCCAGCTCGCCCAGCAGCGGTTCATCGAAGAAGCGCCGCGCCACCCTGGCATTGTTGAAAAGCAGCTCGGGCAGGACCTCGAACCCGGCCCCGGGGTCGGTGCGCCGCGCGCGGTGGGTCAGGAACGCCGCCCGCAACGCGCGCAACATCGCCGAAGACATTCCGTCGGTGCCGATCCCCACCAGGCAGCCCTGCTTTGCCGCGTTCACCGCGTCGAGATGACCGACGCCGTTGTTCGCGTTCGACTCTGGATTATGGACCAGAACGGCGCCGTGATTCGCTATGCTGGCGTAGTCGGTGGTTTCCAAGTGGATACCGTGGGCGAGCAGGCAGCGATCATCGAGCAGGCCAAAACGCTCGAGGCGCTCCACCGGGCCAAGACCGAAGGCCCGCCGCGACGCTTCGACATCCAGCGGATCCTCGGCGGCATGGATGTGGCAACCCGCCTGCCCCGGCCGGCGCTCGGCTACTTCGGCCAGGGTCGTGTCGCGCAGCGTAAAGCTGGCGTGCAGGCCGAAGACACCGCGAATGCGCGGATGGCCACTCTGCTGGCGGATGAACCTCAGGTTCTCCTCGATCCCGGCACGCGCCTGGTCGTGCCCGTTGCGGTCTGTCACCTCGTAACACAACACCGCCGAGAGCCCGCTGGCATCCACCACATCGGCAATGACGTCGAGGCTGCCTGCGATACACGACGGTGAAGCGTGGTGGTCGAAGACCGTCGTGCAGCCCCAGCGGATGCAGTCCGCAACGGAGAGAAGTGCGGAGAGGCGGAGAGTCTCGGGGTCAAGGGCGCGGTCCAGCCGCCACCAGAGGCGATCCAGGACTTCCGTGAAAGTCCGCAACCGTGCTCCGGGGTCGAGGCCGCGAGCGAGCGCCGAATAGAAATGGTGATGAAGGTTGATCAGGCCCGGCAAGATCAAGCCGCCGCGCGCGTCCAGGAAACGAGCGCCCGGATACGCGCGCCGCAGGTCGCTCTCCAGACCTACCGCAAGCACGCGCTCTCCACGCCAGACCACCGCGCCACCGGGAATGACCTGAGGCTTGACGATGCAGGACGCCGAGAAACCGGCCACGACTACGCCGTTTCCGAGCAGAAACGTTTCACTCATCGCGTCGCCTCAATCGAGGTGCTCGCCGGCGAAGTGTTTCCATCCTCAAAGTGAATCTCCCGCAGGCATCCCGCCTCCGGCCAGCTTCCCAGCCCGGACCGCCTGCGGATCGGGATTCACCATGTTGGGTTTGCCGGAACTGAAGATGGATTCCCATACCGTTCTCATCCGCCAGAGCAGCGCGGTGTCCAATTCCGCCTCCCCGGAATCCGTCAGGCGCCCTTCACGCACTTCAAAGGGCTCCCATTGCAGGTCCAGACGCATACCCGCGCCGCGCACCGCTGCCCGGTTGCGCTCCAGTTCGGGTACGAAAAGGAACTCGGCACCGCCCAGGCGCGCATGGAGCGTATTTTCCTGGCGACAGAAGCCATCCAGAGTGGGCACGGCACGAAAGTCATCCAGGCTGAGAAACACGCGCTCCTTGAGCTGAAATGGCGCTCCCTGCTCCGGGCAATAGACATCGCAGTTGGAACACTCGTTGCACAGACCTTCGATCACCGCAAGCTGGTGCGCCTTGCGGCGTGCGAACCCTTTTCCCGGCGCTCGCTCGAAGCGGCCAGGGCGCAGGCGAAGGAGTTCCGTCGGCGTCTCCACCGGGCTGGCATTGTAGGCGAAGATCGCGTCGTTCGGGCAGGCCGAAATGCAGAGATCGCAGTTGATGCAGTCATAGAGACCCAGGGTGCGGGCGATGCGGCGCGGCTCCTTCGTGTTGGACTGCGCGTGGTACCGCGTGTCGCCGGCCAGGGCGGGAACGATCTCGCGCCCGTTGAGGCGGCCCGCGACGCGCGTCGCCCGCAAGACAATCGCTTCCGCATCGAGGCCGGCGGCGGTCGCGACTTCCCTCAACGCGCCGGGAAGTTCATCGGGACGCTCGTTGGCCAGGGCGATGAGGCGCGGTCCCTCCCGTTCCAGCACCTGCTCGCCTCCTTTCACCGACCGCAGGGTCTCTGCCACCGCCGCAGCGCCGCGCCCCCGGGCCGCAAGAACGTATGCCTCGCGGCTCGAGACGCCGCAGCGCCGCATCTCCTCCGCCAGGGCTTGCATATAGCGCGGGAGGCGCCCGTAGCCGCCCTGGCGCAGGAGATCCGTGCACGTGGTGACCGGCACCATCCCACAAGCCACGGCGCCGGGAAAATTCTTACGCTCGATTCCCGCGGAGAAGGACACCGGGAACTCGAACCCGAGGTCCTCACGAAAGCGCTGCATCAGGTTCATCGCTATGACGTGCAGCGGCTGGCCGGAAAGGTACATGTACGGATCGGTTTGCGTGGGGAAGAACTCCGGGTTATTGGCCACGACCAGCGTGTTGGTGAACTTGGCACCCACGGATAAACCGGTGTTTTCTGCAACCGCACGAAGGCGCCGCAGCATCTCCAGCGCATCGTCGTACTGGAGGTCCTGCTCGAAAGCCTCGCGGCAAAGCGCGAGGTGGTGATACCCCAGCCGGTCGATCAGGAGTTCGCGGACCGCCTCGAAGCCCAGCAGGGTGGGATTGAACTTGATGACCACGTGCAGGCCAAGCTCCTCAAGAAGGTAACGCGCGATCGCTTCGATCTGGCTGGCCGGGCAGCCGTGGAAAGTGGACAGAGTGACGCAGTGCGAGATCGAAGGAGGAAGCTCGATTTCGCGGAACTCGCGGAGATCGCCGGTCAACTGGCGGCGCAGCTCCTCGAAGTGCGGAGTGGCGTTCAGCATCGCGCGAAGAAAGCCCGTCACCTTCTCCGAGCGGATTCCCTCGAGGTCGTAGCCGACGCTGATGTCGTACACGGTATCGAAACCGCTCGCGAAGCCCGAAGCGCCGTTGAAGGCGCCGAAACCTCGCGTCGCCTTGAGAACCTCAATCAAAAAAACCGCCTTCGCATACTCCATGATGGATTCAGCGACGGTCAGTTCCTGCGACCACTCGACGTTGTAGCCGACGTTGGGGACGTGGATGCAGGGACGCGGAATCGCGAGGCGATCGTTCACCTGCACTGTCTTGAGCTCGATGATTCGCCCGCCGCCAAGCCAGGAAAGGACGATGTTCTGGGCGAGTTGGGTGTGCGGGCCTGCGGCGGGTCCGACGGGGGTCGAGGCGCGGCCCGAGAAGTGCCGCGCGCTGAAGTCCAGTTCCTTCGCCGGGAAAAACCAATTGCGCACCGGGAGGTCAAAAATCGCCTGGCTGAGGACAACCTCGCGGCGCATCCGGCGCAGCAGGTCGTGAAACGAAACGGGTGTGAGCTTCGCCATCAGATGCCACACCGGGTCTTCCGGCGGGTTCTGGGCACTGAGGGCGCCGCCGCCGGCGCATCGTCCATCGGCAGGCGGAAACGCCGGATGCCGTCGTACGCATGCAAAGCGGCCGCGACCGCTCCGGCCGTGGGAACGAGGCCGATCTCTCCAACGCCTTTGCTCCCGTAGCCGCCTACGTCGTCGGGAACCTCAACCAGAATCACGTCGATCGCGGGCGTGTCCCTGGCCTTGAGAATCCCGAGATCGCGCAGTAGGAGGGAATCAGGCTTCCCGTCCGTGCACGGAAATTCTTCGGACAGGGCGTAGCCCAGCCCCATGTGGACTGCGCCTTCGATCTGTCCCGCGCACAGCAGCGGATTGATGGCGTGCCCGACGTCGTGAGCCGCCACGACTCGTTCGATGCGGCCATCCTCGCCAAGAAGAACGACCTGTGTGGCGTAGCTGAAGGTCATGTGGGTCCGAGGATTCGGGACCTGGGCGCCCGGCTTGGTCGTGAAGTCGCAGATGAATTCGTCGCAGTACTCCCGGCCGGCGAGTTCCTCCAGGGAGTGCTGTTCAAGATCCGCCGCCAGCCTGCGAGCCGCCCGCTGTCCGGCGGCGGCGCTAAGGGCGGTCGCCCGCGAAGCCGTTGTCATCCCGCAAAGCACGGCGAGATCGCTGACCGTGCGGACCTGCATCCGCTCGGGAGCCAGGCGCGTCTCCTCGCTCACCACCTGGCGGATGATGGTGAACAGCCCCTGGCCCATCTCGGTGTAGCCGGTGAGGATTTCCAGTTGGCCTCCGTCGATTACGCGGATCTTGATACGGCCTGTATCGTCCATCCCGTTTCCGATGCCGGTGTTCTTGATGCCGCAGGCAATCCCGGCATACTTCGCGTTCTTGTAGATTTCCTTGACCGCTTCGAGGGTCTGCCGGATGCCGCAACTCCGGGTCATGATCTGGCCGGTGGCAAAAGCATCGCCAGGGCCCAGGAGATTGCGCTCGCGAATGTCGTAACCGTCGATGCCGACTTTCTCGGCAAGTAAGTCGAGCATTCCCTCGATGGCAAACGCGGCCTGGTTGGCGCCAAAACCGCGCATGGCGCCGCTCGGCGGGTTGTTGGTGTAGACCGCCTTTGCTTCGATGTCCACGTTGGGCACACGGTACGGCCCGCAGGAATGGCCGGCGGCTCGCTCGAGCACCTTCCCGCCGACGGATGCATAGGCGCCGGAATCACCGACGATGCGCGCCCGCACCGCCAGCAAGCGGCCCTCGGCGTCAGCGCCAACGGTGTAACGCAGGGTGATGGGGTGGCGCTTCGGATGGATGCGGAGAGACTGCTCGCGGGTGAGCACGGTTTTTACCGGCCGGCGCAGGAGCTGCACCGCCAGCGCGGTCTGTGCCTGGATGGATAGGTCCTCCTTGCCGCCGAAGGCGCCGCCGCTGGAGGCCAGCTCCACCTCGACCTGTTCGAGTTCGAGGCCCAGAACGGCGGCGATTTGCAGTTGATCGTCGTGCACGCCCTGGCCTTGCGAGTAAACCTTGATGCCCTCGCCACTGGGCAGCGCGAGGCACGCTTCGGGTTCGAGGAATGCGTGTTCCACACGCTGGGTAATAAACGTCTGCTCGAGCACGTGCGCTGATGCGATCAGAGCTGCGTCCACATCGCCGCGGGAAAACGCGCTGACCTCGAGCAGGTTCCCGGATTCCTGCACCGGGGGCGCCGCCGGCTCCAGTGCCGCGAAGGGATCCGTGACGGGCTCGAGCACCTCGTACTCCACCGTCACCTGTTCTGCCGCTCTGCGGGCATGGAAGCAGGTATCAGCCACGACTAGGGCCAGGATGTCGCCGACGCACCGGGTGGTTTCGCCTGCGGCCACGAAGATCGGCCAGTCTTGAACGATGAGCCCCACGCGACGCGTGCCGGGAACATCCTCCGCCGTGATCACCCGCACCACTCCTGGCATCGCCAGTGCTTGAGCGGTGTCGATGCGCAGAACCCTGGCCCGCGGGTGCGCGCTGAGGACCGGCGCAGCATGCAGCATGCCGTCCACTCGGAGATCGGCAACGTACGGCTTCTCGCCGAGCGCGAGATCGAGGCCGCGATAGCGCGCTGCGCCCTGGCCCACTCCGTGGCTCCCGGTGCCTCGGCAGAAAGTCGGCGCACGGCTCAAACCAAACTGTTCACCGAAGAAGTCAGGGTGGCGGGGAGTGCTGCGCGCAAAGCGGCCGCCGTTTTCCCGTGCTTCGCCCGCCGTCTGAATCGCGTCGAGTATGCGGCCGTAGCCGGTGCAGCGGCAGAGGTGCCCCGAAAGCGCCTGGGCCACCGCCTCGCGATTCTGCGCGCACCCCTGCTCCAGCAGCGAGCACGCGCGCACGAGGATGCCAGGAGTGCAGTAGCCGCATTGGATCGCATCTTCCTGGACGAAAGCCTGGGCCAGCAGGCGGCGTGTCTCTTCCGGAATGCCTTCGAGCGTAACCACCTCGCGGCCCTCCATCTGCTCCGGCTTGCGCAGGCAGGCGAGCACCGGTCGCCCATCAACCAGGATTGTGCAGCAGCCGCAATACCCTTGTGGCGCGCAGCCATCCTTGGGCGAGGTGATGCCGCAGCTCTCCCTCAAGACCTCCAGGAAGTGCATCCCCGGCTCGTACGGCGCCGTGGTCTTCTTTCTGTTCAGAGTGAAGGTGATCTCTGCCATTCCTGGCGCCTCACGCCGCACGGTTCGTGTCCCAAGCAGGGAAGAAACTGGTTGACGGCACGCCGCGGACTCATTGCGACGATTCCTATCCCGCGGACCGAATGAGCCGCAGTGTCTGAGACTACTGCTCACGGCCCTGCTCGCGCAAGTCAGCTTCCGGCACCCCTTGACCCACGCTGCTACTCTCCTGCGAGTACGACAGAGGCCAGACAGCAGACTCAAGAAAGCCCTTTCTTATGAGGCGGCAGGCAATGTGGTTCGCACTCCTTCGGTTAACCTGTCCCACCGACCACGCTTTTCCGCCTAATCTACCCCTCACGGATTGCGCATTCAGTATGCTGAAGACACACACGATCAGGTCCGCATTGATCTCGCGCCGTCTGGCGTCGCGTGCGCTGCTTAGCGAACGTTCACCGCCACGGTGGCGGATCTGGTGTTTCCGGCGGCATCGACTGCGGTCAATATATAGGTGGTGTCCTTGTTAGGGGCGACATCGAAACAGCGGCTGAGGGAGGGCCACACGGCGGCGGATGGCGGCTCGATGCGCACGGTCTTCGCATTGGAGACTCCGTAGCACAACTGCGACGTCTCGCCCCGCCGAATCCTGCCCGGACTGGCATAAAACTGGAGGATCTCGAAACGATTTCCACCCATTATCTCAAAGCCGCGCTGGGCCTCGGCGCGTTGCTTTTCCAAAAGCCTCTGCTCGATTTGCCGGTTTTCTTGCCAGCGTGAAAAGAACATCCACCCCGCGTAAAGCACGGCCACACCGACGACAAACCACCCGTAGTTCGAGAACCTACGGATGCCTGCCTTCGGTTGTTCATCGCCAGGAATCGGCATGCGCGCGCTCCTCGCCCGGCGCAAAAGTGAATCGGAAGGGCTGGCGGCCCACTCTTCGCGTGCGACCGGCTCGCCCTCAGCGCCGGCGGTCACTCGTGGCTGCCCACTTTCCCCGCGCATTTTGCGCGAAGGGCGGGCAAAACTCAATGTGTTGAGCGGAAGAAAGATGGCACGCACTAGGGAACGATTTTAGAACTCTCCCGATGCGCCGGACTGTGGCAAGAATTCCGCAGCGGGGCGTTCGGCCGCCTGCCCCGCTCGGGGAGCCGGTGTGGCACGGAAGCTGGAGACAATTCCTCCGATTCGCGCCGAGGTCGTAAAGATCGGCCGGATCGTCACGAAACCCGCAAGCTTGTGATTGGCGATCGCGGCCAACCCCATCGAAGCCACGCAGCCGCAGCGCGAGCAGTCCGGGTCTCCTCCGAACTGGCAGGGCGTGATTTTCGTTTTCAGGTCTGCCGAGAGCGTCTGCGTGGTACGGGCGAAGATGCATTCCTCCGGGGACTGCGGTGGCCGGGCAAACTCGCGGATTGCCCCTCGTGCCATATCCAACTTCGGGTAGATCTCACGGAGGCGGAAAAGGTCTTCAATCGCCCGGGCCCGCTCCTCGACCGAAGGGCACTCCGGCGGATTCGTTCCCCGCTGGGGCGTGAACATGCTCATCCAAACCTTTTTGATCTCCGGCCGCGGAGACCAGAATCGAAAGAACTCCTCCAGATAGTCCGGGCTTTTCATCATTTGTGAAGTGATGGTGCAGTGGATGACCACGTGATGGCCCGCGATATTCTTCAAAATGCGTTCGTAGGTGGCGGGCTTTCGCCGCTCGTCGTGCTCTTTCTGGAGGCCATCAATGGACACCACGAGGTTGAAATTCGGAAGTGTCGCCCAGGAGGCCGGGACAGGGCGAAAGGCGCTGGTCACCACCTGGACAAAAATTCCTCGCTGGTTGAGCTGCGGCAGCAGGATGTCCAGTTCGCGGAGACGCACCAGCGGATCACCGCCGACGATGGAAACGTGCAGCGGCCGCTCGCGGTCCACCAGTTGCAGAACGGCTTGCACCAAGTCGTTTCCCTTATGGTCCGCGAGCTGCCGTAGCGTCATCCCGCCACCCAGGTGCCCCTCTTCATAGGCATAGCAGCCGGGACAATGCAGGGGACATTCCCGGGTGATCTCGATGGACATGCTCGGCGCGCGGCCGGTCAGGATGCGGCCCCACGCCTTCACCACGTGCATGTAGTTCATGAAGCCCCATTTCTTCCGTCAGTACGGCGGCTGTCGAGAGCAAGCGGCACCTCAAGGTTGCCGGCTGCCACAGCGGTTGGGGTTCTGCGGAGGGGAGCAACTTCACAACAGGCAAAGGCTCGAAATGTCGTGGGTTGCCAGTCTAGCACGGTTCATCAAATGCAAAGGGAGAAAAGCTGAAGCGGCGCGCCCTGGGGGACGATTTCAGAACTCTTCCTTTCCTTTTTCGATTTGCCGCATTGTAATTTATAGGTTACAATGAGAACCGTGATCGAGATTCGCCATTATGTCACCCGCTCTGGGAAAGACGTATTCGATGACTGGTTGTCCCAACTGGCTGATACTCGCGCCCAGGCAAAGATTGCAAGTCGAATCAACCGGCTCGCGGCGGGGAATTTTGGCGACTGCAGGCCACTGCGCCAAGGCGTGAGCGAATTGCGGATTGATTGGGGACCCGGCTACAGGGTCTATTACGCGGTGCTCGGGAGAGTTTGCGTATTGCTTCTCTGCGGCGGCGACAAAAGAAACAGTCGTCGGACATTGACCGGGCACTCGAATACCTCAAGGACTACAAAGAAAGGACCAGACACCATGAAACGTAAAGCCAGTAGCTCCCACGACGAGACCATGGTACGGCGGCTCCGCAAAGACCCAGGCTTTGCGGCCGAGTACCTCAAAGCCGCGCTAGAAGATGGGGATGAACCCCGCGTACTGCTCATTGCTCTCCGCCACCTTGCTCAAGTGCAAGGCATTGCAAGAGTCGCGAAGGCGGCCGGCATTGAGCGCGAGAGCCTCTATCGGGCATTGTCCGCTCACGGTAACCCCCGCCTGTCCACGCTGGTTGCCGTCACCAGAGCTATCGGTTTGAAACTTACGGTCAAAGCAGCTTAATAACCTGGCGGCGTGAAAATAAGGCGTGTCGCTCAAGGGGACGATTTCAGAACTCTTCGGTTCCATTTGATTGAGGCAAGTCTGCTGCTATTCAACCAAGCGTCCCCGGACTAACATGAAATTTGAGAGAGACTGCTGACCTGCCCCCGTTCTTGGGCGCGGTGTGGCCCCGGCCCCTTACGCTTCGCGAAAAAAGAATGGCGCGCCTGAGAGGATTTGAACCTCCGACCTCTGGTTCCGGAGACCAGCGCTCTATCCAACTGAGCTACAGGCGCGTCGTGTGCGTCCCGAATGCTTTCGCGGGACGCGCAGCGATCGAGTTCATTCTACCGCGAGGGCCGGTTCTGCGCCAGAGCGATGAAGCGCGCTAGCGTTTCTTGACGTCGGCGGCAAACTCCACTTGGTGTTGCGCGTCCACGTCGAACCGGTAGGCTTCCTTCAGCTCGGCCTTCCCGCTGTGCGTAAAGACCAGCACGCGTTCCCCGTCCGTGCGCACGTGAATAATCCCGAAGCTGGTGCGCTCGAACCCGAAGTACACCTTTTTCGTCTTCTGGTCCACCGAGAGGCCGCGCACGGCGAAGAAGGCGGCCAGCTCGGTGCAGAAAACCAGGGCGGGATTCCCGCGGGAGGCGCGGCCCAGAGCGCCCATCAGCGTCGCCCGGGGATGGATGTATTCCTTCTTGGCGCTCTCGTCGCCGGACGAGATCAGGGACACCACCGGCGCGATGGCTTCCAGCGCAGACTGGTCAAAATCCGCCGACCCGTGGTGCGGCACCTTCAGGATTTCCGACTCGAGCTCTTTCGCCAGCACTTTCTTGCGCAGCGCTTCCATGGACTCCTGGTTGAGGTCGCCGGACAAGAGAAAGCGGACGTTTCCGTACTCCAGCCGCAAGACGACGGAGTGCCCGTTGATCGTGTGCGATGCGGAAAACGCGCCGGACTTCTCTTCCCCGGGCAAGGCGACCGTCTTCGGCGGCGTGTGGAGCAGCGGCAGAGCCGCAACTTTCTTGCCGCCCACGGTCAGCGTTTGCGGGATGGGTCCGTACACGCTCACCTTGATTCCCTCGCTGCTCAGAAAATCGAACGCGTCGCCGTCGCCGAAGGCCAGCCGCCGCATCTCGATCGGGCCGTGCTCCGCCCAGTGCCGGATGGACTCCGCCCAGCGCTTGAAGTGCGTGTTCATCCGCGCGGCGGGCGCCTCGCGCAGGTCGTCCACCAAATCGACGACGGCGCGCCCCGTGGACGTCTCCACAGTGCGGCCGAAGATCTGCTCCACCTTCAGCTTCTCCGGCCCTTTCACCAAACCGTTGTGGAAGACGCGCCGGGGATGAAGGAAGAGCCGCTTGCGCGGCGTCTTGTGCGTTTCCGACTTGACGATTTCGGAGAGACCTGCAAAGTGGTCCGCGTCGCCGTGCGTGATGAGCATGGCCTCCACCTCCAGCGGCTGGTCCTGGGAAGTACCGCCAAAGCGCGCCGCGGCGTACCGCGCAAACAGCTTGTTGTCTCCGCCGTCAATGAACAGCACCTTTCCTTCGGGCGTTTGCAGCACCATCCCGTCGCCCTGCTGAACGTCCACCATCGAAAACTGCAAGACGCTCTTGGGCTGGGTGGGCAGCTTGCCCTTCACCGTGCCGATCCACGGCTTGCCGTCACGCCCGCGCACCTGCACCCGCGTGCGTCCGTTTTTTTCGCCGAGGACTTCCACCGGGTCGCCCCAGGCCAGGACGATGGTTTCCTTTTCGTTTTCTTCCCCGACCACCTTGACGAGATCTTCCGCGATGTAGGCCGCTGCTGGCATCGTTCCTCCTCCGCCGTTCCGCTCACTCCGAAAGCGCCAACGCCATGGCCGTGCGTGCCGTGTCGAAGGATTGTCCTCTTGGGTGTCGCGTTGGATTCGCTTGCCGGCCCGGAACGCTTTGTATGGCTGGGAGTGGATTATAGATGTATTTCTTCCGAAGTAAAGTCCAAAGACAGTGACCCTCGCCGGCGGCTCGGCGCCCCGGTCGAGACGAAGGACCCGGCGCAAGAAAAATCCCCGCCAGCCCGAGGCTCGGACCGGCGGGGAGGAGGGACGCAAGGCAGCGTCGCGCCGGAGAGAACTCTATTGCAGCCGGAACTTGATGGTCACCACCAACTGCACCGGCACCGGCTCGTCGTTCAAAATGGTCGGCTGATATTTCCACTTGCGCAGGGCATCGAGTGCCGACGGCACCAGCAGCGGGTGGCCGGAGATCACCTGCATCTCGACGATATTTCCCTTCACGTCAATCACGGCGTCAATCACCACGTCACCCTGGATGCGCGCCTGCTTGGCCAGCGACGGATAGATGGGGTCCGGCGCGGCAATCGCGCGCGGCGCCATCACGCGGCCGCCGACGCGCACCGGCGCCTTCGGCGCCGCCGCCGGAGCCGGCGGGATGTACGTCTTGGGCGTGCCCGAAAGGATGCCGCCAATCACGCCGCCGGCCTGTCCGCCCGGGACTCCGCCGGGAACGCCGCCGATCACGCCTGCGCCCACATCGGGCACAAAATCTTCTTCCTTCAGCATGGCCACTTGTTTCGGAATCGCCGTGGGCGCCACCAACTTGCCGGACTGCATCAGCTTCACCGTTACTTTCGGCGCCTTCACGATCGCCTGCGTCACCGGCGGGGGTGGCGGCGGGGGCGGGGGTGGAGCAACCAGAAACGTCGAGGTGAATTGCTTCAGGTCCAGCGCTTCGGTGTAGAACAGCGGCACAAGGATCATCGCCCCGATGATCAGCGCGTGCACCACCAGCGAGACGCAGTAGTCCCAAACCGTGCTCTTGGGCCGCGTCGTGCTGTTCTCCAGCAGCGAGTCGGCAAGCCACCTACGGACCTGGATGCTTGCGGCAGCCTCCGGCTGACGGGCCCCCGGCAGGCGGCCGGCTGCGGCGGATTTCGGTTGAGTTTCTTGCTTCTGTGCCTCTTCGGTGGGAGGAGGCGCGAGTGTAGACTTGGGTGCCATCTCGGTTCCCTCCAAGATTCCAAAAGGGCACGATTCCTTCCAATCGGTAGGTTAAGGTCTGCTCGTAAATAATTGCCATATAAAGACTTGTAGTCGTAGTAGTAGTGAGTTATTGCAGCTTCTGCGCCGGTTAGCGCATTTCTGGCGCAGGCGTGCGCATCCTCGCACAACGCTTTGCCCCAAGGCTTGAGCTTCGGAGAACGGTGTTAAGTTTTTGGGCGGCTGGCGGCGGGAGGGGACCCGCCCCAGTGAAGGTCGCGATACGTTTTGGCTTGCTTCAGTCGCGCTTCGGCCAGCTCATCGGCAATGCGCGCAGCAGAGACGCGGCGCTCCTGCGCGAGTTGCAGCACGCGCATCATGCGGTTGTGGATGCCGGCCAGGCTCGGCAGGCTATCGGCGCGCCCGAGCAGGAAATATTCCGCTCCGCGGATCAGCCCGCCGGCATTCACCAGGTAGTCGGGCGCATAGACGATGCCGCGCCGCGCCAGCTCGTCGCCGGCCTCGGGCGTCGCAAGCTGGTTGTTGGCGCAGCCGCAGATGATGCCTGCCTGCACGCGCGGAATCGTCTCCAGACTGAACACGCCGCCCAGGGCGCACGGCGCCAGTACATCACAATCGGCAAAGAGAATCTCATCGGGAGGAAGCATCCGCCCGCCGAGTTCCGCCGCGGCCTGGTTGGCGCGCGCCGCGTTCACATCGGCGACCACCAGTTCCATCCCTTCGCTCTTCAGGATGCGCGCGAGATGCAATCCCACGCTGCCCACGCCTTGCATCGCCACTCGGACGCGACTTCCCTTCCCTGCGATCCCGGCGAACTCGAGGCAGGCGCGCAGGCCGTGCCACACGCCGATCGCAGTGTGCTCGCTGACGTCGCCCAGCGCCGGGTCCGGCTCCTTCGCCACGTATTTCGTCGTGCGCGCAATCGCTTGCAGGCCGTCGTCGGTGATGCCCACGTCGCGCGCGGTGAAGTAGCGCCCGCGCAGGCTTTCGACCAACTGTCCAAAGGCCTCGAACGCTTCGGCGCGTTGCAGGTCGTCGCGCAACAGGATGACGGTCTTTCCGCCGCCGCAGGGCAGCTCGGAGATGGCCGCCTTGTAGGTCATCCCGCGCGACAGCCGCAGCGCATCCGTGAGCGCGTCGGCCTCGCTCGCGTACCGCCAGATGCGCACGCCGCCCAGCGCCGGTCCGCACGTCGTGTCATGGATCGCCAGAATCCCGCGCAGCCCCACGGCCCGGTTCTGAAACGCAATCACCTGCTCGTGATCATGTGCGCTCATCGGTTCAAGAATATTCATGGAGACGTAGTGTCGTGGGCAGGCGCGGTGGGGTCAACAACCAAAATGGCCCTCCGGAAAAGAGGGGGACGAGCGGATGGGCAATCGCTGACCAGATGCTGGTGACGCTGCTGGGCAGGGCGGCGACGGGTGGTATAATCGCAGACCTCCGACGGACGAACCATGACGGCCTCCCTATCCACGTGGACGGAAGCGGCGCTGACGAGCGGGCTGCGGCTGCTCGGCATTGTTCTGCTGGCGGTGGCGTTGAACCGCGTGCTGAAGGCGTTCACTGCGCGGCTGGTGCAGCTCGCTTCCAGCGAATCGCGCCTCGCGCTGATGCGCGAGCAGCAGACGCGCACGCTGGCCGGGTTGCTCTACAGCGCAGGTACGGCCCTGATCGCCACCGTGGCGGTGCTGACGGCGCTGGCGGAGTTCGGCTTCAGCGTGGCGCCGATTGCGGCGGCCGCGGGACTCGCCAGCCTGGCTTTCGGTTTCGGCGCGCAGCACCTGGTGCGCGACATCATCAACGGCTTTTTCATCGTTTTCGAGGATCAATACGTAGTCGGCGACACGGTACGCATCGGCGAGCACGGCGGCCGCGTCGAGCACATGACGCTGCGCCGCACGGTGCTGCGTGACGCGCAGGGCGCGCTGGTGACGATTCCCAACGGCGAGATTCGCCAGGTGGCCAACCAGAGCCGCGATTGGTCCCAGCTCTTCGTGGACGTGACGCTCTCGAACGAAGAAGACGTCTCGCGGGCGCTCGGCGTGCTCGAAGACGTCGCCGGGCAGATGCGCAGCGACGAGACGTGGCGGGCGGCGCTGCTGGACGGCCCGCGCGTGCTCGGCGTCGAATCGCTGGCCCTCAACGGCGTGACCCTGCGGCTGCAAGTGCGCACGGCGCCGACGCGGCAGCACGAAGTGGCGCGCGAGCTGCGCCGCCGCATCCGCGCGCGCTTCGAGAAAGAACGCATTGGTGTAACTTCGGTCGAGCGCGTCGCTCTGGCCGGTGGCACATAAGCTTTTCGGCCTTTTAAATACAACTCCACGAGGGGGAAACTGAGTATGGGAAACGCAACGCACGAGCAAGCCAACCTGATGTTGCGGCTCTATGAAATCCGCCGCGAAGAAAAACTCCGCAAGGCGCGCGCGTGGTTCGTGGATCATTACGTTCCGGCCGCGGCGCCCGAAGAGTTTATGGTGAAATACCCGCCCGGCAGCGAAGAAAACGCCTACATCCGCATGGTCGCCAGTTATTGGGAAATGTGCGCCAGCCTGGTGAACCGCGGCCTGATTGACGACGAGCTGTTCTTCGAGAACAACGGCGAGATCTGGGTGGTGTGGGAAAAGACCAGGGGAGTGGCGCCGGCCTGGCGCGCCCTCTTCGGCAATCCGCACATCTTCGCGAACCTCGAATCCTGCGTGAAGCGCCTCGATGCCTGGCGTGAAGCCAAAGCCCCCGGCACCACTGCAAAAATGCGCCAGATGTTTGCGCAGCGGGCGCAGATGCTTGCACAGGCCGCGAATAAATAAATGACGCTGGAAGAAGCGCTGCTGGCCGTCTGGCGCCAGGCGCTGGAAGAAAACGCCAACATCGTGGAACTGGGCGGGCGGCGGTACCCGGTGCAGCGCACCCGGCGCCGCCGCCTGCGCCAGGTGGACTTCGAACATGACGGGCAGCTGCTCCGCGGCATCGAGCAGAACCCGGACACGAAATCGCAGTGGGCGGAACTCGCGCGCGCGGGACTCAAGGTGATGCAGTTCACCACTGGCGGCGGGCGCTATCTGGCCAACGTGGCGGACGCTAGGCTGACGCTGTACTCCGGCGCGCGCAGCCCCGAAAAGAAGATTCCCCGCAAGACAGCCAAGTCTTAACAGATGGCTGAAAAATCCCCGACGCTGTCATTCCGAGGAATTCCAACGAGAAGCAGTTTCCGCGTCCCGGTACAAAACATCGGGGCTCGGAAGAACACTCAAACTGTTTTTTCAGCATCCCGTTAAGCCGCGTTCCCATCTACGGCAGTTGCTTCAGTGGGCGCCGGGCTGGTGCGCCGGCTCACGCTCCGGCCGCACGCCTTCGGGCATTCCTTCTTCCGGCTTGCTGGACCACGTGTCCGCCAGCTCGCAGCGGTTGCGGCCCTTCCGCTTGGCGGTATAGAGCGCCATGTCCGCGGCATGAAGCACGGCTTCGAGGCCGCCGGCGAAACCGGCCACCGCCACCATCACGCCGACGCTGATCGTGGTCATTACTTCCCCGCCGCCAAACGCCATGGGCTTTTCGCAAATGTGGGTCCGCAGACGCTCGGCCTGCTTCATGGCAATGGAGGCGTCGCAGCCCGGCACGACAACGAGGAACTCTTCCCCGCCGAACCGGCCGACGGCATCGTAGGCGCGCAACGAGGCTTGCATCCGCCGCGCAGTCTCGCGGAGCACCATGTCCCCGCTGATATGCCCGTAGGTGTCGTTGACGCCCTTGAAGAAATCCACGTCGGCCATCAGGACGGCCACCGGGATGTTTTCCCGGGCACCGCGGGCCAGTTCCCGCTCCAGGATGTCGAGGATGGCGCTGCGGTTCCAGAGACCCGTCAGGATGTCGCGGGTGGCCTGGACGCGCAGGGCTTCGCGGGTGGAGATAAGCTGGCGCTGGAGCTGCAGGATGCGCTCGCCAACGCGAACCCGGGCGCGGAGCTCGGCGGAGTCGAAGGGCTTGGTGATGTAGTCGTCGGCGCCAGCAGCCATGCCGGTGAGAAAGTCCTCCTTGGCGCCGCGGGCGGTGAGAAAGATCACATAGGTGTAGGGCTCGGTGTTGCGCTCGCGCAGCCGCCGGCAGATTTCCGGTCCGTCGAGCCCCGGCATCATCCAGTCGAGGATGGCGAACTCCGGCGCATCCGGCTGCTGGAGGATCTGCCAGGCCTCGTTGCCAGTGCGGGCGAGGACCACCTCATAGCCAGCGCGCAGCAGTGTGTTCTCCAGCACGCGCCGGGAAACAGCGTCATCTTCAGCGGCGAGGATCTTCATGGCGCATTCTCCTGAGGCAGAGGTGCCGCGACCGCGCAGTTCATGGCGCGACCTCCTGAAGCAGGGCGTTCATCATTGTTTCGAGCCGGGCAAGCTCGCGTTCGAGTTCCGCCAGCGCGCTCCCGGCCTGCGAGAGGTTTTTACTTTTGGCAATGAATTCCAGTTTCTTCGCGGCCTCGGCGGCGGCCACCGCCTCGAAGTTCCCCACGGAACCTTTCAGCGTGTGCGCGGTGCGTTCGAGCAGAGTGGCGTCACCGGCGGCGAGGGCCGTGCGAATGTCCGTCAGGCGCGCTGGGTAGTCGGCCTGGAAAATGGCATAGATTTCGCGAATGAGTCCCGCATCTCCATCGAAGCGTCTCAGGATCGCGTCCCGGTTGAGTTTCGGGTTGGACTGCTCGAGCACCGCTGCACCGGAACTGTTCTCCTCCGAGGCCGGCACGACGGCAGCGGGCACATAAGGCTGGAGAGCATCGAAGAGTTCCTGCGGGCGGATGGGCTTGGCGACGTAACCGTCCATACCCGCCTCGAGGAACCGCTCGCGGTCGCCCTGCATCGCGTGGGCCGTCAGGGCGATGATCGGAACATGCTTGCCGCTCGCTTTTTCCTTCTCCCGGATCAGAGCAGTGGCTTCAAAGCCGTTCATCTCCGGCATCTGTCCATCCATCAGAACCAGGTCAAAGGCTTCGCGGTCCAGGGCCTCGACGGCTTCCCTGCCGTTGCCGGCAATCACCACCGTGTGACCGCGTGAGCCGAGGATGCGGATGGCCACCTGCTGGTTGACGGCATTGTCCTCCGCGAGCAGGATCTTGAGTCCCTTGCGTTGCTCGCGGATGGAATGGCGGGTCACGAGCGGCGGGGATTCCACTTTCGCCCGGTGCGTGCCCAGCACGTTGAGCGTGGCATCCAGCAGCTCGGACTGCCGGACGGGCTTGGTGAGATAAGCGGCGATACCGAGCCGCTTGCAGCGCGCCGCGTCGCCGCGCTGCCCGCTGGAACTCAGCATGATGATGCTGAGGCCGGCAAAGCGGGGATCCTGCTGGAGAGCCCTGGCCAGCGCGAAGCCATCCATGCCGGGCATCTTGGCATCCAGCAGGACCAGCGAAATGGGTTGGCCGGACTCGTGCGCCGCCCGCAGGGCGGCCAGCGCCGCGGCGCCGCCTTCCGCCAGCCGGGGCTTCATCCGCCAACTGGTCAACATCTCCTCGAGGATGCGGCGGTGCGTGGCGTTGTCGTCCACGACGAGCACGGGGAGGTTATCCAGCACGGCTGGCTCCGCCGGCTCGGAGCGCGCCGCGGGGTTTTTCACGATGCCGAACGTGGCTGTGAAAGAGAACGTGCTGCCTTTGCCGGGCTCGCTCTCCACCGCGATGCGCCCGCCCATCAATTCCACCAGCCGCGATGAAATGGTCAGACCCAGGCCGGTGCCGCCATACTTGCGGGTGGTGGAGCCATCGGCCTGTTCGAAGGCCTCAAAGATCTTTTCCTTCTTCGCCGTGGGGATGCCGATGCCGGTGTCCGAAACAGAGAAGAGGAGCTCAATGCTCTCTTCGGTCCGCGCGCGCGGTTCGACGCGGACCACTACTTCCCCGGCCTCGGTGAACTTGATGGCGTTGCCCACCAGATTGACGATGACCTGCCGCATGCGGCCCGGATCGCCCTTTAGATCGTCGGGGACGTCTGGCGCGATCCGGCAGGCCAGCTCGAGTCCTTTCTGGTAAGCGCGCATGGCGAGCATCTTCACGGTGTCGTCGAGGCTGTCGCGGAGCTTGAAGTCAATCATCTCCAGGTCGAGCTTGCCGGCTTCAATCTTGGAGAAGTCAAGAATGTCGTTGATGACGGTGAGCAACGATTCGGCCGAGGATTTCACCAGCGAGAGATATTCGCGTTGCTCGGAGGTGAGGTCTGTTTCCAGGGTGAGCTCGGTCATGCCCAGGATGCCGTTCATCGGCGTGCGGATTTCGTGGCTCATGTTCGCCAGGAACTCGCCTTTCGTCCGGCTGGCTTCCTCGGCCTTGGCCATGGCCAGGGCGAGTTCATCCACAAGCACGGCGAGCCGGGTGGCGTTCTCCTCCTGCCAGGACTTCGCGGCTTCGAGCTCCCGGGCGTAGCGTTGCAGTTCCTCTGCGGCGCGGATGCGCTCGGTAACATCAGATTGCACGCCGATGTAGTGGGTGAGGCGGCCCTGCTCGTCGCGCACTGGCGAGACACTCAGTTCGTTCCAATAGGGCGTGCCGTCCTTGCGGTAGTTCAGCAGCGTGACCCGGCACTCCCGGCCTGCGTGGACGGCTTCACGCAATTCCTTGAGCCCGGGCTGGTCGGGTTTCGTGCCATGCAGGAACCGGAGATTGCGGCCGAGCGCCTCCTGCGCCGAATAACCGGTGATGCGCTCGAACGCCGGATTCACATACACAATGGGGTTGTCCGGTAAGGTCGGGTCAGTGATGGCAATTCCGTTGGTGGCAGAAGAAACGGCGCGGTCGAGCAAGCGCAGCTCCTCGATGGCCCGCTTGTCGGCAGTGATGTCCCGCGCCGCGGCGTAGATGAGCCTTTGGCTGGGAGCCGCCGTCGCGCGCCACATCAGCCAGCGGACGGAACCATCCTTGCAAATGACGCGGTGCTCGAACTTCACCGACTCGTTTCCATGCGCCAGTCTGCGGCCCTGCTCGATCAAAATGGGCCGGTCGTCGGGGTGGACGATCTCGAGGTAGGGACGGGAAATCAACTCTTCCAGCGAGTAGCCGAGGGTGGACTCCCAGGCCGGGTTCACGCGCTTGAAGTAGCCGTCCAGACCGGCAATGCAGAGCATGTCCGCGGACAGGTTAAAGAAGCGCCGCAGCTCTTCTTCGGCGCGGCGGCGTTCGGTGATGTCCTGAGCCACCACCACCGCCGCGTGGCGTCCGCCAAACTCGATCTGGTAAGAGCTGAGGTCCACTTCGATCTGGCGTCCGCCCTTGGCGCAGTGCAGCCAGCCGGAGGGGCTGTGATGGACGGGGGGCGCCTCCTTGAGGAACTTGAGCAGCTTGGGCACCTCGGCCGGCGGGCGGATGTCGGTGATCCTCATCTGCAGGAATTCGTCGCGGGTGTAGTGGTACTGGGCAACGGCCGCGTCGTTGACTTCCAGGAACTGCAACGTCTCCTGGTCATAGACCCAGGTGGGGATGGGAATGCTGTTGAAGAATCTCCGGAACCGGCTCTCGCTTTCCCGGTGCGCCTGTTCGGCCCGCCTGCGCTCCACGAATTGCCCGACTTGCTTGCCAATCGACCCGACCATTTGCAGGAGCGCCTCGTCGGGTTCGCGAGCCTCCGGGCTGAAGAATGCGAACACCGCGATGACCCGCGTATTGACTTGGATCGGCAATGCAAGAGCCGCGTGCAGGCCCGCCTTCTCCAGAATCGCGGCTCGCGGAAGGTTGCAATCCTCCGACACATCCCGTACCCAAACGGGCTTCTCGCTGGCCCACACTCGGCCAGGAAGACCAATGCCGCGCGCAAAGGTCATCTCCCGCGTTCTTTCCGCGAACTCCATGCTCCGGAGGCGAGGCGACTGCCAGGTGCAGACGTTGCGAACCACCTCGGCGCCGGAATCCACCAGCCAGATTTCTCCGATTCCCCAGTCCAGGGTCTCGCACATCGCCCGGAGGATTGGTTCGCCGGCTTCCTCGAGTGAAGCTGACTCGGACAGTATGCGCGTGCTCGCGTGCTGCACGGCCAGCCTCTGCTCGGCCCGTTTGCGCTCGGTGATGTCGTGATAGAGCGCGTAGGCCCCGATCAGCTTGCCGCCGATCATCAAGGGCACGCCGTGCAGCTCCACGTCCAACAGCGTGCCGTCCTTGCGGCGGCGGCGCGTGGTGAGGGTGACGCACTCGCCGGATTCGACCTTGCTCGTGAGCGCGGCGGGCGACAACTCGTTGTCTCCCGGATCAATCAATGGGTCCAGGTTTTTGCCCATCAGCTCCGCGCGGGAATACTGAAACAGGTCCTCGAAGGTGGCGTTGCAGAACTGGACACGGTGCTCGTGGTCCAGAATCACCAGGCCCAGCGGGTTGTTTTCGATCAGGGCATTCAAGTACGTGTTGCGCTCGAGCAGTTCCTGTTCCGCGCGCAGGCGATCGGTGATGTCGCGGGCGATGCCGCTGACGCCCGCCGGCTTCCCATCCTGCGGGATCATCCGCACGCTGACCTCGAGCGGTACGCGCCGCCCATCTTTGGCAATGGTCTCCAGCCGCCGGATCGACGCGTCCGGCTCCGCAGGGCCGCCCCGCTGTGCTGACCAGGCCTTGGTTTCCTGGAGGTATTCCGATGCCACCACCTGCGAGAAATTGAGACGGCAGAATTCCTCGCGCGTGTAGCCCAGGATGCGCTCACCAGCCGGGTTGAGGCTGGTGAAATTCCCGTCGCGGTCGTGGCTGTAGATGATGTCGTTGGCGCTCTCGAAGAGTTCGCGGTGGCGTTCTTCGCTGGCCTGCAGAGCGGCCACGTATTGCTCGTGCTCTAACGCGGATGTCCGTGCCTGCCGGGAGAGCAGGTGGCCATACAGTGTCACGCCGAAGACCAGCAGGACCACGCACCCGGCCACCGCCATCTCAAACTTCTGCAGCGAGCGTACCGTGGCCATCTGCCGCTCAAAGTCCGCTCCCTGAACCTGGTGCGCATGCTCTTCGAGGATGGAGAACGACTGATGGATCAGCGTGAGTTTGCGGTCTACGATGGCCATGGTCTGCCCGGCCACGCGAGTCTGGCCGGCGGCATACACAGCGAGCGTGTGGCGGACACTCGCCGCCAAGTCGTCCATGCTGCGTTGAATCGAATCCAGGTCTTCCAGGAGCTGGCGGGCCTGTTCCGGACGCCCGAGCGCCACAAGACCGCGGCGCTCTTCGGCCAGCTTTTCGTTGAACGAGCCCAGTGCAGCCGTCATCTTCATGGACTCACCGGCCGCATCCTGCGTCTCGAAGATGTTATCCGCGGAAGCGCTCACCATGCTGGCCCACAACCGCAGCTCGGAATAGCGCCCGCGGCGGTCCGCCCATTCCTGGTTCGCCTGCACCGATTCGCTGAAGACACGGCTGACGCGGTGGGTGAGATAGAGACTTCCGAAGATGGTCAGGAGGACAAAAGCCGCGAGCGAGTAGTAGATGTAGTGCCACTGCGGACGCGCCGCCCGCGGCATGGAGTCACCGCTCGCCTTGGCCGCGCTCACCTTCTTTGGAATCAGGCTCAGCCCTGAGATCAAGCGCACAATTGTCCCCAGTTTGCGAATACGTTTTCCGGGCCCGCCCAAAAGGCAGGCCAATCCGCTCAATTGGAATGTCGGCTGGGGGAGCGTTTTTCTTTAACTTCAAGGGGTTGCAGGGCGGGCGGTTGCGGGGTGGCGATCCTTATCGCAAAGGGTTGCGCGCGCGAAACAAGGGTAACCGGGGTTGGGGGCGCAGACCTGTCCGCCGTAGCTTCAGCGAAGGCGGATGGAGGCCCGGGTGGGATTCCTCGCCGCAGGCGAGTGCGCCTCGGGCGCAGAACCCATCCCCCATGCGCGAGTGACGTCTCGCCGCCCAGAATCATGGAGGCGCGGGTGGGATTCGAACCCACGAATGGAGGTTTTGCAGACCTCTCCCTTAGGCCACTTGGGTACCGCGCCTTAACTCTTTCAGTATAGCCAAATCGGCGGAGCTTGTCAGGCGCGCGCGCGGACGGCTGGCGCCGCTCTAACTGGTTGAGCCCGCGCCACACCCGCGATGAACGCTCACCTCGGCAATCCCAAAGGTCGCCGCAAATGATCGGCACGGCGCTAGCGGATGGTGATCTCCATCGGCAGACGCACCTGCACCGAGGGCTGCTCGTGCAGCCACTTGCGGAGGCGCTCGGCGACGACGCCGGCGCGGATGGTCTGCGAGTCGTCTCTCGACAGCAGCGTTTCCCAGAGCGTTTTTTCCTCCGGGAAGCGCACGATCTTGACGGGCTGGCTGGGGTCGAGCTTGGCGAGCTCGAGCGCCACCTTCAGGGCGCGGTCGAAGCCGCCAATTTCGTCCACCAGGCCGATGCCCTTGCCCTGCGCGCCGGTCCAGACGCGGCCGCGGGCGATCTTGTCCACCTCGTCCACTTTCATCTTGCGGCCCTCGGCCACGCCCTGCGTGAAGTTGTCGTAGATGTCGCGCATGAACTTCTGCACCGTGGCGCGCTGCGCCGGCGTGAAGTTCTGCGTCTCGGAGAGAAACGTGGCGTTCTCACTGGTGGTCAACTGGTCGGTGCTCAGGCCGAGCAAGCCGTAGAGGCCGGAGATGTTCATCTTGCCGAAGACCACGCCGATCGAGCCGGTGAGCGTGCCCGGGTCGGCGATGATTTTGTTCGCGGACATGGAAATCCAGTAGCCGCCGGAAGCGGCCACGTCCGACATCGAGACCACCACTGGTTTCTGCTTCCGCGCGAGCTGCACTTCGCGGCGGATGATCTCGCTGGCCACGGCGGAGCCGCCCGGCGAATCCACGCGCAGGATGATGGCCTTGATGCTCTTGTCTTCGCGGGCGCGGCGGAGGTCGGCGGAGACACTCTCCGAGCCCATGATGCTGCCGTCGGGGCCGGCGTCGGATTCGCCGACGACGATGATGCCGGTGGCGTGGACCACGGCAATCTTGTTCAGGCCTATGCTCCCGACTTCCTTCAAATAGCGGCCGAGCTCGACCGGGCGCCAGACCTTCGTTTTGTCGCGGAAGTACTGCTGCACTTCGTCCCAGTAGGCGGCTTTGTCCACCAGCTTGCGGTCCATCGCGTCCTTGCTGACGAAGGGGCCTTCGGCGAGCGCCTTCTCGAATGCGGCGCGGTCGAGGCGGCGGGCCTCGGAGGCGTCCTTCGCGTAATTGTCGAAGGCGCTGCGCATCAGCGACTCGGCCATTTCCTTGTGCCAGGGCGTGTACTTTTTCTCGGTGTACTGGTTGCGCGCGGTCTTGTACTCGTCGATGCCGTACATGTCCGGATAGACGCGGAGCTTGTCGAGCGTGCCGCGGAGAAAGAGAGATTGCGTCATCAGCCCGGTGATGCCCAGCGGCGCCGTGGGCACCATCCACACCTGGTCGCAGGCCGTGGCCAGATAATACTGACGGTTCATCACCAGGTCGCTGTGCAGATAGCAAACGCTGGGCTTGTTGCTCTTGCGAAAGGCCAGCAGGTGCGAGCGGATTTCTTGGAGCTTGGCCCAGCCAGCGTCGGGCGTGGTGATTTTCACCACGAGGCCGGCGATCTTGTCGTCGTTGCGCGCCGTGTCAATCGCGTCGGTGACGTCGTGCAGCACGGTCACCTTCCCGCCGAAGAGCTGCGCAAAGATGCCCTGCGGCTTCTGCTCCTCGATGGGCCCGCTCAGGTCCACCAACAGCACGGAGTTCTTCGCCAGTCGCCCGCTCACCGCGGACACAATCAGCACGGCCACAAACAGCACCGCCAGAAACAACCAAACTTTCTTCGCTCCCCGCGTCATTGCTTTCCTCCGACTCTAGGCGTTCCTTGGACTATCCGCTCTCCTCTAAACATTGACTACGCCTTCCCTGCGCGCCAGATAACACAAGTTATCACGATCAGTGGCGAGTGACGAGTGGCGAGTGACGAGTGGCGAGTGTCGAGGTAAGGCGAAACTCGATCCCGAAGCTTCGGGACGAAACTCGAAACTCGGCAGAGCGTAATTCTGTTCGGCGTGCACCGTAGCGCAGCCACTCCTGGCTGCGCAAGCTGCAGAAAAGAGACCGCGCAGGCCCCTCGGCTCGGGAC
>JACQDE010000056.1 GCA_016201285.1 Acidobacteriota bacterium
AGCGCCCATAAATCGCCCGCAGATACTCCCATCGCCCGTGGTTCCCCAACCTGTCCTCCTCCAAAACGCGTTTTGGTTGGGTTACATCTTAAATGGCGCGATGTTGCTCCCTTCGGTTACATTTTAGATGGCGCGATACGAATCCTTGCTTGGCGAACAGGCGTATGCTAGTGTGGCCGCGGGAGGCAGTTATGAGCGAGAACACTGGTTCTAAAGTGAGTTATTTCCTGGTCGGGCTGGGCATCGGAACCCTCCTAGGAATCCTGTTTGCGCCCAAGTCCGGCGAAGAGACGCGGGAATATCTGACCGACCAGGCCGAGCGCGGCCGCGAGTATGCACAGAAAAAGGCGCGGGAGCTGCGCGAGCGGGCCGAGGAAATGGTCGAGCGGAGCAAGGAAATCCTGGCGTCGCAGAAGGAACAGATCGGGGCCGCGGTGGACGCCGGCAAGGACGCCTACCAGCGCGAGAAGTCCAAGGCCCATTAGAGGCGATGGAATGGATCCCTGGCTAAAGTTTTTCATCGTTCTGGCGGCGGTTGCGATCATCGGGCAGATGCTGATCCTGCTCGGCATGTTCCTGCAGGTGAAGAGCCTGAACGAGCGGATGACGCGCATCGCCGGCGACCTACAAGGGAAGCTGGAGCCGATCCTCACCCGACTGCACTTGATGGTCGAAGAGGTGGGGCCGCAGATCTCCAGCGCGGCCGCCGACGCGGCGGAGATCACGCGCCTAGCGCGAGCCCAGACAGAGAAGATTGACCGGGTCTTCACGGAGGCGGTGGACCGCCTGCGCATGCAGGTGCTCCGCGCCGACCAGATCCTCACCGGCGCGATCGAGGAAATCGAGGACGCCGGAACCGAATTCAAGAAAAACGTTCTGCGGCCGGTGCGGCAGGCGACCGCATTCGTCAAGGGCATCAAGGTGGGGCTCGACTTCCTGCGGGCGCAACGCCATTCGCCGGAGCGCGCGCGTGAGCAGCAGGACGAAGAACTCTTCATTTGAACTGTGGGCTTGCTTTCCGGGGTGGAATCGAGAGATTCCACCCCGTTTTTGTTTGTGAAAGAGTCTCCGGCACAAAGCGAACATGAACCGGCACACAAACGCGGGGGCGAGCGCGGTCGTGGTGTTCTGCAAGCCGCCGGTGTCAGGGCGTGTGAAGACGCGGTTGATCGGCGCGTTGAGCGCAGCGGAAGCGGCGGAGGTGCACCGAGCGTGCCTCGCGGATACGGTGGCGATGGTGAACGCGGTGCGTGGGGCGAAGACATGGCTCTTTGTGGCGGCAGGCCGCGCCACCGCGCGGCGGTTGGCCGCGCAACTGAAATTGGCGAAGAAATGGCGGGTGTCCACGCAGCAGGGCGCCGACCTGGGCGAGCGGATGCGAAATGCACTTTGGGGGCAACTGCGAAGCGGGGCAACAAAAGTTGTCATCGTCGGGACGGATTCGCCGTGGATGGGGCGGGAGCGGATCGAGAGGGCATTGCGGTTGTTGGACCGCGCGGATGTTGTGCTCGGCCCGAGCGAGGACGGCGGGTATTATCTGGTCGGAGCGCGACGCGTGGCACCGCAGATGTTTTCCGGAATTGCGTGGGGCATGGCGAAAGTGCTTTCCGAGACTCTGCGGGCTCTGCGCGCAACGCGGACGGAATTTCGGTTGTTGAAGTGGGATTTTGATTTGGACCGTCCGGAGGATTTGAAGCGGATGGAGCGAATGGCGCGGCGGGGCAGATTGCGGGCAGCTAAGTTGACTCAGTGGGCGCGGAAGTGGGAGAAGAGCCGCACAGAAAAAAAGCGCGCCTGAAGACGCGGGCGACAACCGGCGCTACAGGATCCAGCCGCCGCCGAGAACGAGGTCGCCGGAATAAAATACGGCGGCCTGGCCGGGCGCGACGGCGCGCTGCGGCTCGCGGAAGCGCACGCGGGCGGCTGAGGCGTCCATCGCTTCGACGACGGCGTCCTCAGGTTCATGGCGGTGACGAATTTTCACTCGCGCTTCGATCGGGCCATCCGGCTTCTCGAACGAAATCCAATTCACATCGCCGACCTCGCATGTGTCGCGCGCAAGCTCGGCGTCGTCGCCGACGACAAGACGGTTCCGCGCGGTGTCGAGCGAGACGACGTAGAGCGGGCGGCCGGCGGCGAGGCCGAGGCCACGGCGCTGGCCAACGGTGTAATGGTGCAGCCCGCTGTGGCGGCCGATCAATTCGCCGGTGGTGGTGACAATTTCTCCGTCCGATTCCGCAAGATCACTTCCCTGCTCCTGCACATAGGCCTCAATGAACGCGGCGTAGTCGCCGTTGGGGACGAAGCAGATCTCCTGGCTCTCCGGCTTTTCGGCGACGGGCAATTTTGCGCGCCGGGCGATCTCGCGGACTTCGGACTTGGTGAGCTCGCCCAGCGGGAAATCCGTGCTGGCCATTTGTTCCTGCGTGAGGCCGAAGAGGAAATAGGACTGGTCCTTGGCGGCGTCGCGCGCGGTGAAGAGTTCGTAGCGATTCGTTTCCGGGTTGTGGCGGATGCGGGCGTAGTGGCCGGTGGCGAGGCGTTCGGCGCCGATCTGTCGCGCGGTGCGGAGCAGTTCTTCGAACTTCACGTCGGTGTTGCAGCGGCTGCAGGGGATGGGCGTGCGTCCGGCGAGGTAGTCGTTGACGAAAGGCCGCACCACCGTGTCTTCGAACTGGCGCTCGAAATTGATGACGTAGTAGGGAAAGCAGAGGTGCTCGGCGACGCGGCGGGCGTCGTACACGTCGTCGAGCGAACAGCAGCGGCCGATAGCGGGGCCATCGCCGAGCAGCACGGGCAGACGGCGCTGGTTCCAGAGCTGCATGGTCAGGCCGACGATGGACTGGCCCTGTTCGCGGAGAATGGCCGCGACGGTGGAGGAGTCCACACCGCCGGACATGGCGACGGCGATTGCGTTGTTTGGCTCGAGCTTCATTTTGAAAGATTCAGCTTAGCATCGTCGCGGCTTTCAGTGCGCAGGCAGGAGTGCCTGCGCTACGGCTTCATTGGGCGGCGACGGATTCCTTATAGAGCGGAGACAGTTTGCGCAGGTGGAGCACCGCGTCGGGAACTACCGAGAGAGCAAAGTCCACGTCTTCTTCGGTGTTCAAGCGGCCGAAACTGAAGCGGATGCTGGCGCGCGCCTCCGCGGCGGGTAGGCCGATGGCCGTGAGCACGTGCGACGGCTCGACAGCGCCCGAGGAACAGGCCGCGCCGGTCGAGCAGGCCAGGCCCTTCAGGTCGAGTGCAATGACGAGCGCTTCGCCTTCGATAAACGAAAACGTGAGGTTGGCCGTGTTGGGCGTGCGCGGAGCACGCGAGGAGTTCACGCGCGCGTTCGGGATGGCTGCAAGCAGGTCCTTTTCGAGACGGTCGCGAAGCGCGGCGAGACGGGGGCCTTCCGTCTCCATTGTTTTCAGCGCCACTTCGGCGGCCTTGCCGAGGCCGACGATGCCGGCGACGTTTTCGGTGCCGGGGCGGTGATCGCGGCCGTGCTTACCGCCAAACATGACTGGCTGGAGGTGCGTGCCCTTGCGGACGTAGAGCGCGCCGACTCCCTTGGGACCGTAAAACTTGTGGCCGGAAATGGCAAGCAGATCCACGCCAAGCTGCTCGACGCTGACAGGGATTTTGCCGGCGGACTGCACAGCATCGGTGTGGAAATAAACGCCGGCTTCGGCGGCGATGCGTCCGATTTCTTCGAGCGGCTGGATGCAGCCGAGCTCGTTATTGGCGTGCATCACGGTGATGAGAACGGTTTCGGGACGGAGCGCGCGACGCACTTCCTCAGGATCCACAAGCCCGTCCGAACTGACGGAAAGAAACGTAACCTCCACGCCGTGCGACTGGAGCGCGCGGCAGGTTTCCAGCACGGCGCTGTGCTCGATCTGCGTGGTGATGACGTGTTTGCCTGTGGTGAGCGAAGTCGAACCACGCGGGCGCTCGTCGGCGCCGACGACGCCAAGAATGGCGAGGTTATCCGACTCGGTGCCACCGCTGGTGAAGGAGATGTCCATGGGACGCGCGCCGAGCAGCGCAGCTACCTGCTCGCGGGCGTGCTCGACGGCTTTCCGGGCGTGCTGGCCGGGCGAGTGGATCGAGCTAGGGTTGCCGAACTCGTCGGAGAAGTACGGCAGCATGGCTTCGAAGACCTCGCGGTCCACGGGAGTTGTGGCGTTGTGGTCGAAGTAGACGCGGTGCATCGGCAGTGCTCAGTTCTCAGTGCTCAGTTCTCAGTGATCAGTTTTCAGTGGCCAGTTCCTGGGCGCCATAGGACAGAATATCCCTCCGCTGGAGGAGGGTCAAGGCGGCCGTATTTGACCTGCCGCAGCCCACCATGGCGTGCCTGATTTTCAGCATCATGAGATCACCCCCCGGGGGGGATCATCGACGTCGTCAATCCAAAGAGCACAAAGGAGTTGTGGGATTTGATGATGTCGATGATCCCCCATGATCGAATTTCGCCGGATTGCGGAAGTGATTCAGATTCAAAGGAGCGTGAAAAAGGGGAGAATTCGATCCCATGAGGTGCCAACGTAGAAGCGTGGGACACGCGAACCGAGGGAAGGCATCCGCCGCGGTCCAAATCAAAGAAGCGCGGAAGCGTATTAGCCATATGCAATGACATGGACCATATATTAACTAATAGCATTTGAGTTGTCAAGAGGCATTCCTGACGGGTCGTGGGTCCGTTTCCGATCAGCGCGTTCGTCGGGAGTTCAGAAAACAATGCGGAACTTGCGTGGCCAACCAGCGCACGAGACCGCTCGTCGATCCCCCCTCCTGGTAATCAGCCGGGCGCACAGACTAAAACGAGCTCTTCCGGTACCGAACTCGAGAGGAGTGCGCGGGTTTGTCAGGGGCAAGAATGCATGTTATGGTCCTCAGCCTATTGGACAGCGCTGCGCGGGGTCGCGGCGCGGAAGGCGGCAACTGTGGCGACCGGTGCTTCCGGACCTGTGACTCGTAGAAGCTCGTTCCAGGCTAAGCATGCGGTGTTGGTTGTGTTCGGCATGATGGCGCTGTTCGTCCTCCTCACGCGCGAAATGACACTCCTGGATTCCCACTCGTTCCTGCGCCAGCGCTATGCACCGATTCCATGGCTGATGTTGGCGCATGGCGTTCCCGGGGCGCTGGCGATTTTCCTCGGCGTGTTCCAGTTTTCGAGCCGTCTGCGTCAGCGATATCTACAACTGCATCGCGTGATGGGACGCATCTACGTCGGGAGTGTCGCCATCTCCGCGCCGGTTGCAGTTGCGGTTTCCATCGCTCTGCCTCTACCTACCCTATTCATGGCTTCGGTGATCCAGGCCGTTGGCTGGCTGACGACCACCGCCACCGCGCTCTACTGCGTTCGCACCGGCAAGATCCAGCAGCACCGCGAGTGGATGATGCGCAGCTATCCGTTCGCGGCGGTCTTCGTTGTCGTTCGCGCCATTCTCCCCATCCCTGCGATTGAACGGATGGGAGTGTTCGGCATCGCCACGGTGGTTTGGAGCGTCATTGCCACGGCGTGTTTCCTGCCGTCGTTTGTGATTGCGTGGCAGGCGTTGGCTGCGAGCCGACGAGCGGTGAAGGTTCGGACTGCGGCCTGAACAACTACTCCCAGCGCGAGCGGGTGTGCGTCTTCAGCGCCCGCGGGAGTGCTCCTGAGTGCCTGCCTCAAGAACTGACTACTCCTACCACGTCGAACCTTGCAACTTGAATGATCCAGCACGATTTCAGGCCGACTATTACTGGAAGCTCTATCGAAAGCTATTCCCACGCAGCTACCTTCCAGAGACCTGCGCTGCAAGCATTGCAAGCGCTTTTGCTGTAGGACTTTGGGGATAGGTTCATTTCAAACTGACCCAGCACCCTCCGAGCTATTGCCTTGACAAGCGGAGGGGCATTCGATAGCTTGCCCTTCGGCTGCCGCAAGGCAGAATTCCGCGGAGCGAGCGTTGGCACACCCGATTATCACGCTGACCACCGACTACGGCACGAGCGATCACCTCGTCGGGGTGATGAAGGGCACCATCCTGAAGATCAACCCCGAAACCACGATTGTGGACATCAGCCACAGCGTGATGCCGTTCGACATCCTGGACGGGGCGCTGACCATCGGGCAGGCCTACCGGCACTTCCCTCCGAAAACGATCCACGTGGTGGTGGTGGATCCCGGTGTCGGGTCGCAGCGGCGGCCCATCCTGGTGACGGGCGACCAGCACTATTTCGTCGCGCCAGATAACGGCGTGCTTTCGATGGTTTATGAGTGCGAGCCGAAGGTGACGGTGCGACACATTACCGCCGAGCACTATTTCCTGAACCCGGTAAGCAACACGTTTCACGGGCGGGACATCTTCGGGCCGGTGGCCGCGTGGCTGGGCAAGAACTGGCAGACACCGAGCTTCGGCGAGGAAGTCAGCGACTACGTGCGGTTCAGCCTGCCGAAGCCGAAGGTGGCCAATAACACGATCAAGGGCGTGGTGCTGAAGGTGGACAACTTCGGCAACCTGATCACCAACCTGACGCCGGAAGACGTGCCGCAGGTGGTGGCCGGCACGAATTTCAAGATCACGGTGGGCGCGCGGGAAATTGACAAGCTGGCGCAAACCTACGCGCATGGCGCGCCGGGCGAAGTGCTGGCCCTCATCGGGTCGAGCGGGTTCCTGGAAATTTCCGTCAACAAAGGCCACGCGGCGCGGGCACTGAGCATGCAGCGCGGCGCTGAAGTGACCATCGTGCTCGGGTAGTTTCCTCCTCCAGTACGCAAGAACCGAAACTCGAAGAACGAAGACGGCAGGAGAGATCCTTCGTCCCGAGCAAGTGCGTCGGGACTCAGGATGACGGTGCGAGTTTGCGTGCCGGACAGGCTGGAAAGTCTGTTCTACCGAGCCGGCGGGACGCCGGCGCTACCACACGAGGTCGAGCGTGAGGAGGTGGGAGCTAGTGCGATGCGCCGAGTGAGCGCGGGGCCCAGGGCCAAGTGGCGAATTATTCCGGGGAGCCCCCGCAGCGGGCGGACGCGGGCGCGGAATCCGAAGCCGGCGCAGCGCCGGTGGATTCCGGACTTTTCAGGCGCTGGATCTTGACGCGGGCGACGCGACGGCGGTCCATCTCGACAACGCTGAAGCGGTGGTTGTGGAACTCGAAGCTTTCGCCGCCGCGGGGGATGAAGCCAAGTTGGGCGAGGACGAAGCCACCGATGGTCGCATAGGCCGGATCTTCGGGAAGGGTGATGTTGTACTGGGTTTCGAGGTCGCGGACGTTGAGCGCAGCATCGAAGACCATGGCGCCGTCGGCCAGCGTGAGAGGCCGCTCGATGACGTCGAATTCGTCGTGAATTTCGCCGACGAGCTGCTCGAGAATGTCCTCCAGCGTGACCAGCCCAAGGATGCTGCCGAACTCGTCCACAACCATGGCCAGGGGAACACAGCGGGAGCGCATCTCGATCAGCAATTCGCTGGCGGGCTTCGTCTCCGGCACGATCAGGACGTCGCGGAGGATGCGGCTGAGATGGAACTCGGGAGCGGCGACGCCTTCCTCGGCGCGGCGCTCGCGGTCGAGCAGGATCCAGAGCATATCCTTGATGTGGACGAAGCCGCGGATGTGATCCGGCGTGCCCTGATAGACAGGGAGGCGGGAGCGCTGCGTGGTGGCGAACACGCGGAGGACCTCGTCGAGGCCGGCTTCGACGGGGAGGAGGTGGACGTCCGGGCGCGCCACCATGATCTCGCGAACCTGGACCTGGCCGAGTTCGATGGCGGATTGGATGAATTTTTCCTCGCCGGCATCGAGCAAACCACGCTCGCGGACCTGCTGAATGAGGATTTGCAGCTCCTCGGGGGAGTGGACCAGCGTGTGACTCTGCGGATTCGCCACACCGAGCACTCGCAGAAAGCGTCGCGAGGCGCCGCCGAGCAGGTCGATGACCCATCGGAACAAGTGCAGAAACCACTTGAGAGGACGCGCGGTGAGCAGGGCCATCTGCTCGGTGCGCTGAAGGCTGAGGCTCTTGGGGACGAGCTCGCCGAGTACGACGTGCAGAAACGAGATGAGACCAAACGCGAGGCCGAGCGCAACAACGTGGGCGATCAAGGCGGAGTGGGCTCCGGTTAGCCAGCCGAACAGAGGCTGAAGTATTTCCGCGAGGGCGTTTTCACCGACGAAGCCCAGGCCGAGGCTGGCGATGGTAACGCCGACCTGAGCGCCGGAGAGGACGCGGTCCAAGTCGTCGAGCAATTCCTTTACAACGCGCGCACGAGCGTCGCCCTGCTCGATGAGCTGCTGGACACGCGAGGCGCGCATGGCCACCAAGGCAAACTCGGCGGCAACAAAAAACGCGTTGAGGCCGACCAGAAGAACAACCCCGAGGATGCGCAGAACGATCATGATTGGGCGACTTCCAGCCCCGTCAACCGAACCAGGGTCTCTCTGAGCACGGATTCTAGCAGGAGCATCGAGGAAACCATAGCCGCTGCGCCCTGCGCGCGGTTGCGCGGAAATCGAGGCGTGGGCTATACTCCGTCCGTTGCGCACAAAGGCGACGTGAACAAAATTCTTCGCGCACTCCGATACGTCATCTCCTTCCTTATTGTCGCCGCCAGCCTGGGGCTGTTGGCCGGGTGGTGGATTGCCCACCGCGCGCTGCCGCAACTGGATGGTGAAATCAGCCTGTCCATCCTTCATGCCGATGTGACTGTGGACCGCGACCGCTGGGGCGTGCCCCGCATCAAGGCGGCGTCGCTCGAGGATCTGGTGACGGCGCAGGGCTACGTGCTGGCGCAGGACCGTCTGTGGCAGATGGATGTTCTGCGGCGCTCATCGGCCGGCGAACTGGCAGAAATCCTCGGCGAGGCGGCCATCGAAACGGACCGCGAAAACCGGATCTTGGGCTTGCGCGCGGCCGCGGAGAAGTGCGCCGCGGAGATGGACGCGGACACGCGCGGCATCCTCGGAGCCTACGCGCGCGGCGTGAACCAGTACATCGCGGAGCGGCAGGACAACTTGCCGGTCGAATTCCGCGTGCTGGGGTACAAACCCCGGCCGTGGACGCCGGCGGATTCGCTGCTGGTCGGCGCATACATGTACAAGTACCTGACCAGCTCATGGGAGGCAGAGCTGAACCGCGGCAAGATCACGGAGAGGCTTGGAGCGGAGCTGGCGCGCGAAATCTACGCGGAAGATTCATCATATGACCACTACATCGTGGGCGCGGAGGCGCCGGCGCAGCCAACTCCGCCGCGCAAGAAGACCGCTGCCCGCCCGGCCAGCGGCGTGGAGCGGGACTTGCATGTTGCCGGAATGTGGCGCGAGGCCCTGGACGTGTTGGAAGGATTCGAAAAGGACACCGAGTTTGCGATGGGGAGCAACAATTGGGTGGTGAGCGGCGAGCATACGTACTCCGGCAAGCCGCTGCTGGCAAACGATACGCACCTGGGCTTGGCGGTGCCCTCCACCTGGTACATCGTGCATCTGACGGCGCCCGGCTGGAATGTGAAGGGATTTGCCCTGCCGGGCGTGCCGCTGGTGATCATCGGCCACAACGACCGCATCGCCTGGGGCTTCACCAATAACGGCGCGGACGTGCAGGATCTCTACATCGAAACCTTCAATCCGGAAAACCCGCGCGAGTACAGGGTGAATGGCAAGTGGATGCCCGCCAAAATCCGCAAGGAAGTGCTCCATATAAAGGGCAGGGCCGATTTGACGCTGGACGTGGCGGTGACGCGGCACGGACCCGTCGTCCTCCGCGAGGGGAACCGAGGTTACGCCCTGCGCTGGACGGCGACCGAGGCCGGCGGGCTTTCGTTCGCATATCCATGGGTGGGAAAAGCACGCAACTGGGAGGAATTTCGAGAAGCGATGCGGCGCGTTGCCGGCCCGGCCCAAAATGCAGTGTACGGCGACGTGGACGGAAACATCGGCTACTTGGTCGCGGCCAACATCCCCATCCGCAAAAACGGAAAAGGCGAAGTCCCCGTGCCGGGCGATACCGATGATTGCGAATGGACCGGCAACATCCCGTATGAGGAATTGCCGGTAGTGTTCAATCCGCCGGGAGGTATCATCGCCACCGCCAACGCGAAAGTGGCCGGGCCGGGCTACAAGAGGTACCTGACCGACGGTTGGATGGCGCCGTACCGGACGGAACGCCTCTACCAGCTCCTGGCAGAGCGCAAGAATCTGCGACCAGAAGATTTCATCGCCATGCAGACGGACCTGGTCTCGATCCCGCACCGGCTGCTGGCTGATCACTTGCGAAATGCAGTGGAGAAACACAGGCCACAGGACGCCCGCACGGGGGAGTTAATCGCGCGTTTGAAGGGATGGAACGGCCGGGCCACGAGGGACTCGGTGCCGATGGCCTTCCTGGAATTTACCCGGCGAGCGGTGCGGCGGAAGATTTTGCAGGACAAACTGGGCAAAGATGCCGAGCTTTACCGTTGGTGGCGCAGCGAGGTGTTTTTCCAAAACGTGCTGCGCCAGCGGCCCGCGCACTGGCTGCCGAAGGAGTACGCGGGGGCGGGCAGCGCCGCTGATGGGTACGACACGCTGCTGATCCGCATGGCGGACGAAGCAGTGAAGGAAATGGCGCGGATGAGCCACAAGGAAAATGTCAGCGAGTGGAATTGGGGGAGGTTCATGCCATTGCGGATGAACCATCCGCTGGGGCCGTCCGGGCTGGCGAAACGCCATCTGAGTATCGGACCGATTCAACAGGCCGGCAGCACGTTCACGGTGAAGCAGACCGGCGTCTCCTTGGGGCCGGCCATGCGCTTCGTAGCCGACCTAGCCAACCTGGACAACTCCCTGATGAACATCACCATGGGCCAGTCCGGTCAATACCTGAGCCGGCATTACCGTGACCAGTTCCCCGAGTGGTACGAAGGCCGCGGCATCCATTCCGTATTCAGCGATACCAGCACGGAGAGGGCCACGATTCATCACCTTCGATTGCGTCCGGGCGGCGCGCCAGCCAAATAGCCCCACCCACCAGAATCGTGCCGGAGCTTCCCGAAGTCGAATCAGTTGCGCGCACCGTGCGCTCGCTGGTGCGGGGCAAAACCATCCTGCGCTGCGACGTGATCCACGCCATTGCCACAAAACCGCAGGGCCCTGCCCTGCTCCGACGGAAAGCCGAAGGGCAGCGCGTGGAGCAGGTCGAGCGGCGCGGCAAATACCTGATCTTCCGTCTGTGCGCGGGCTGCCTGGTGCTGCACTTCAAGCTCGACGGTCAACTGGTGTGGTTTCCCAACCGGAACGTCGCGGGACATGTTGACATCGCGCTGCACTTCGAGGACGGCGCGTTGGGCTTTGTGGACCGCCGGCACTTCGGCCGCGTGCTGTTTCACCGACGCGCTGAGGACGTGCCGGGCATCGCCGGCATGGGCGTCGAGCCGCTCTCGCGTGAGTTCACGCCGACGGTCCTGGCAGCGAGGTTGCGGAAAAGCCGCCGGCCGCTGAAACTGTTTCTGCTGGACCAGACGCGGATCGCAGGCCTGGGGAATATCTATTCGAGCGAGGCGCTGTGGCGGGCGGGCCTGAGCCCGCGGCGGCGGGCGCACCGCGTCACACACGCGGAGTCGCAGCGACTGCACAAAGAGATTGTTGGCGTTCTCCGCCGTGCGCTAGAATGCTGCCTTCACCCGGCGCCGGACTTTCGCAATCCCGAGTGGTGGTTCCAGGGGCTGGAGAAAATCCTGCGCGTGTACGGCCGCGAAGGAAAGAGCTGCCGGCGGTGCGGCGGGCGCGTCCGGCGGATAGACCAGGGCGGACGGTCGACCTTCTGGTGTCCGGGCTGCCAGCATTAGCGAAACACGAGGGTGCTCCACAGTGAGCCAGACGGCAAACAAGAAACCGGAAGCGCCGAAGAAAGCGGATTTCGAGAGGTCGCTCGCGCGGCTGGAGGAGGTCGTCCAGAAGCTGGAGGGCGCGAACCTCTCCCTAGACGACGCAATGAAGCTGTTTGAAGAAGGCGTGCAGCTTTCCCGGGAGTGCCAGAAGCAGCTCGCCGAGGCCGAGGCGCGCGTGGAAATCCTTCTGAAAAAGGCCGACGGAAAGCTGGCCGCAGAAGCCTTCGAATTAGAAGACGAGGACAAGTCCTGATCTCCCCGGACACGCACACGCGCGCGCTCGTCCCAAGAAGCGCAGACGAATGAAACTCCCCGCATTTTTTGAAGAGGACCGGCACGGCGTCGAACAGGCGCTCGAGCGGTTGCTGCCCGCCGAAACAATCCCGCCACCTTCGATTCACTGTGCCATGCGGTACAGCGTCTTTGCCGGCGGCAAGCGCGTGCGGCCGATCCTGTGCATGGAGGCGGCGCGGATTTTTGATCCGCGTGTGGAGGCGGCAATCGTCGCCGGTTGCGCGCTGGAGTTCATTCACACCTACTCACTGATCCACGACGACCTGCCCGCGCTCGATAACGACGACCTGCGCCGCGGCAAACCGACCTGTCACAAACAGTTTGGCGAGGCGGCGGCGATTCTTGCGGGCGACGCGCTGCTGACGCTGGCGTTTCAGACGCTGGCCGAAGCGCCGCTCGCTCCGGAACGCCGTGTCGCCGTGATTCAGGAGATTTCCCGTGCGGCGGGTACGGTACGCGGAATGGTCGGCGGGCAGGTGGCCGACCTCGAAGCTGAAGGAAAGACGATCGAGCCGGAAATGCTCGAGTACATCCACCGCTCGAAGACGGCGGCGCTGATTTGCGCGTCGGTGGTGGCCGGGGCGATCTGCGGCGGGGCCGGCGAATTGAACGTTGAGCGGCTAAGGCGGTTCGGGGAAAGCATCGGCTGGGCGTTTCAAGTGGTGGACGACATTCTGGACGTCGAGGAATCGTCGGCGGCGCTGGGGAAAACGGCGGGGAAAGATCAGGCGCAGAAAAAGGCCACGTATCCAGCGCTCTACGGGTTGGAGAAGTCGCACGAGTTTGCCGAGAAACTAATCAGCGACGCCATCGCGGAGCTGTCGCCGTATGGCGAACGGGCGGCGAGGCTGAGGGAGTTGGCGGAATTCCTGGTCGCACGCCGAGCATAGGAAGAGTTGAGATTCTTCGCTTCGCTCAGAATGACAGCGTCCTATCTCCAAGCCGCATCCTTCACGCACTTTCTTGGTATCCTTCAAACAGTGTGAAAACCCCACGCAAAAGGAAGACGCGGCTGGACGTGCTGCTGGTGGAGCGCGGGCTGGTGGAATCGCGCCAGAAGGCGCAGGCGCTGATTCTTGCCGGACAGGTGCTGGTGAACGGGCAGAAAACAGCGAAGGCCGGCGCGCTGGTGGCGGACGACGCGGCGGTGGAGATCTCCGGCGAGAAGCTGAAATACGCGAGCCGCGGCGGGCTGAAGCTGGAAGGCGCATTGGAAGATTTCGGCGTGAGCGTGAGCGGAAAGATTTGTCTCGATGCGGGCGCGTCCACCGGCGGCTTTACCGATTGCCTGCTGCAGCGCGGCGCGGCGAAGGTTTTTGCGGTGGATGTGAGCACGGACCAGCTCGACTGGAAGCTGCGGCAGGATGCGCGTGTCGTGCCGGTGGAGTGCAACGCGCGTTTTCTGCAGCCGGAGGACATCGGCGAGGCGGTGGACGTCGTCACCGTGGACGTGTCGTTTATTTCGGTCACCAAGGTGCTGCCGGCGCTCGTCGCGGTGGCCAGGCCCGGCGCGAATTTTCTGATCCTGGTGAAGCCGCAGTTCGAACTGGAGCGCAAGGACGTGCGCCGCGGCGGGATCGTGCGCGACCCGATGCTGCACCAGCGCGCCATCGAGCGCGTGCAGGTCGCGGCGGGGCTGACCGAGTTGACGGTGCTTGGCTCGAAGCCCAGCCGCCTGACCGGGGCGGAAGGCAACCAGGAGTACTTCCTGCACGCGCGCCGCGAGCCGGAGAGTTCCGTTGTTTCACCGGAACAGCCAGTAGAGTAGAATCAGCCCGCCTGTCACCCAAACACGATGATTCGCAAAGTCGGCATCATCTCGAAACCCCGGAAAGAAGACCTGGCCGCGGTTGTGCCGCGCCTGCTCGAATGGCTGCGGGCGCACAATCTGGAAGCCTTCTACGACAAGGAAACGGCGGCGAGCATCGCGCCGGGCGGGCCCATTCGGCAAGCTCAGGGCAAGCCGGAAGTGCCGCGCGAGGAACTGCCGGCGAAGACGGACATGATCATCCTGCTCGGCGGCGACGGCACGCTGCTGGCGGCAGCGCGCATGATGGGCGATTCCTCGGTTCCGATCCTGCCGGTAAACCTCGGCGGCCTGGGCTTCCTGACCAGCGTGACGCTGGACGAACTCTACGCCATTCTGGAAGAAGTGCTCGCGGGCCGGCACCGGGTGAGCGAGCGCGTGCTGCTCGAGGCGGAAGTGGTGCGCGGCGGGCAGGTGATCGAGCGGCAGCGCGCGCTGAACGACGCGGTGCTCAACAAAGCGGCGCTGGCGCGGATCATTGACCTCGAGCTGCTCATCGAAGGCGGCTACGTCTGCAGCTACAAGGCGGACGGGCTGATTGTCTCCACGCCCACGGGCTCGACCGCGTATTCGCTCGCCGCGGGCGGGCCGATTGTCTATCCGGTGCTCGACGCCTTCGTCATCACGCCCATCTGCCCTCATTCGCTGACCAACCGCCCGCTGGTCATCCCGGACAGCATGCGCATCGAGATTGATTTCCACTGCGGGGACGAGTCAGTCTTCCTGACGATTGACGGGCAGGTGGGTATCGAGCTGAAAGAGGGCGACCGCATCGCCATCCGGAAAGCACCGAGCAAACTGCGGCTGATCCGCCCCGTGAAGAAGACCTATTTCCAGATCCTGCGCAACAAACTCAAATGGGGCGGCCGCTGAGCCGCGAACGCTGATACCTTTTCCGGGGGCCCTGCCATGATGCGTTTTTCCTTTGCGATTTGTCCGCTGATGTTGTTTGCCGTCGGAGCGGCGGCGGCCGGAGAAGCCAGGCCGCCGGCGGACCTCGTCGTTCTCAACGGCAAGGTGTGGACCGTGGACCCGGCCAAGCCGCGCGCGGAGGCGATTGCCGTGGTGGGCGACCGCATCGCCGCGGTGGGCACCAACGAGGAAATCAAGAAATGGATGGGGCCCAACACGCGCACGATTGACGCGCGCGGCAAGACGGTGCTGCCCGGCCTGATTGACGCTCATGTGCATTTTTCGTCCGGAGGGTTTGAGATCAGCGCGGTGCAGCTCAAGGATACGGCCACACCCACAGAGTTTGCGCAGCGAATCGGCGAGCAAGCCAAGAAACAGCCGAATGGGGAATGGGTTCTCGGCGGCACGTGGGACCACGAAAACTGGCCGAACGCGCCGCTGCCCACGCGGGAGTGGATCGACAAGGTCACGCCGGACCGTCCGGTCTTCGTGAGCCGCTACGACGGGCACATGGCGCTGGCCAACAGCCTGGCGCTGAAGATGGCCGGCGTGACGCGCGAGACGCCGGCACCGCCTGGCGGCGAGATTGTGAAGGATGCGAAGGGCAATCCAACGGGCCTGCTGAAGGACGCAGCGATGGGCCTGGTGGAGCGCGCGATCCCGGCGCCGAGCGAAGAGCAGCTCACGCGCGCCATTCGCGCGGCGCTTGAGGAAGCGGCGCGGTTTGGCGTCACCGGGATTCACGACATTTCGAGCGCGGCGGACGTGCGCATCTATCAGCAATTGTTCGCGCGCGGCGAGCTGACCGCGCGCATCTACTGCATCACGCCCATCGAGCAGTGGGAGGCGCCCGCGCGCACCGGCATCCGCGCGAAGTTCGGAAACGAATGGATTCACCTTGGAGCCCTGAAAGGCTTTGCGGACGGCTCGCTCGGCTCGACGACGGCGCTTTTCTTCGAGCCGTTCGTGGACGCGCCGCACACCGCCGGGCTGCCCGCGGGGATGATGTTCCCCGAAGGCAACATGTTGAAGATGGCGCTGGGCGCGGACGCGGCCGGGTTGCAGCTTGCCATCCACGCCATCGGTGACAAGGCCATCCGCATCATTCTGGACACCTACGCCGAGGTGGAAAAGCAGCACGGGCGCAGAGACGCAGCCGGCGCGGCAACACCGAACGCGGAGCGCCGCTGGCGCATCGAGCACGCGCAGCACATGCACCCCGACGACTTCGTAAAGTTTGCAAAGCTGGGCGTGATCGCGTCCATGCAGCCGTACCACGCGATTGACGACGGGCGCTGGGCGGGAAAGCGCATCGGACGCGAGCGGTGCAAGACGACCTACGCCTTCCGCACGTTCCTCGACAAGGGCGTGAAGCTGGCATTTAGCTCGGACTGGACCGTGGCGCCGCTCAATCCGCTGCTGGGAATGTACGCGGCGGTGACGCGCGCAACGCTCGACGGGAAGAACCCCGGCGGGTGGTTCCCCGAGCAGAAGATTTCCCTGGCCGAAGCGATCGAGGCGTACACGATGGGTTCGGCGTACGCGGAGTTTGCGGAGAAGGAAAAGGGCTCGCTCACCGCGGGAAAGTTTGCGGACATTGTCGTTCTAGACTCCGATTTGTTTGCCATCGCGTCGGAGAAAATCAAGGACGCGAAAGTGGTGATGACGGTCGTCGGCGGAAAGGTAGTTTACGAGGGGAAGAAATAAGAGAGATTCTCCGCTTCGCCCTGCACCGTTCGGTGCAGCGCTTCACGCAGGATGACGAACGAAAAGAGACCGCACGAAAGGGCGGTGCTACAAACCCAAAGATGCCGGCCTAAAGGCCGGCGCTACGGGCCGCGCTATTCACCGCGGATGAGATCGGATAGGGATTCGCGGCGGCGGATAACGCGAAAACGAGAGCGTTCGACCAGCACTTCAGCCGGGCGGGGACGAGAATTGTAGTTCGAGGCGGCGACAAAGCCGTAGGCGCCGGCGCCCCAGAGGACGAGCAGGTCACCGTAGTTCACCTCACCAAAGGGCCAATCCTGCAGAAAACAATCGCCGGTTTCGCAGACCGGGCCGACGATGTCCACGCGCGACGACGAGCGGGGGCGTAAAGCCCTCGCTACAGTGATGGGATGAACTGCGCCGTAGAGCGCGGGGCGGATCATGTCGTTCATCGCCGCGTCCACCACGACGAACGTTTTTCCGCGATTTTGTTTCGTATAGAGGACGCGGGTGAGGAGCACACCCGCGGGGCCAACGATGACGCGGCCGGGCTCGAGCAGTAGGTGGCAGCCGAGCGGCCTGACGGTGCGCGCGACCACGGCGGCGTAGTCGCGGACGTCGAGCGGGTCTTCCGCGGAATAGCGCACGCCGATGCCGCCGCCGAAGTCGAGATACTGGAGGGGAACGCCGGCGCGGGAAAGCTCGCGAACGAAATCCGCGAGGCGCGCGATGGCGCGGCGGAAAGGCGCGGGGCTCAGGATCTGCGAGCCGATGTGCGCGCTGATTCCCTGCCAGTGAATCCAACGCGAACCCTTGTGGGCAAAGTAGAGGCGGCGGGCGTCGTCCCAGTCCACGCCGAACTTGTGGCGGTGATGGCCGGTGGAAATGTGCGGATGGCCGCCGGCTTCGACATCGGGATTGACGCGGATGCCGGCCGGGGCGGCCCGCCTAAGGCGGGCGGCTTCAGCCGCGAGGATTTCCAGCTCCGCTTCCGATTCGACGTTGAAGAGAAGGATCCCAGCGCGAATGGCTTCGCGGATTTCTTCGCGGGTTTTACCTACCCCGGAAAAAACAATTTTTTTCGGCGAAACGCCTGCCCGTCGCAAGCGGTGGAGTTCGCCGCCGGAAACGATGTCAAACCCGCTGCCGAGGCGCGCAAGGAGGCGCAGCACGGAAAGGTTCGAGTTGGCTTTTACCGAATAACAGATGGTGTGCGGAACGCCACGCGGGCCGGCGAAGGCGCGATCGAGGCTGCGGTACGCGGCGGTGATGGCAGCGCCGGAGTAGACATAAGCTGGCGTGCCGACGCGATCGGCGATTGCTTTGAGTGCAACGTGCTCGCAGTGGAGTTCTCCGCCGCGGCGGACGAAGAACGGCGTGAAATCGGCAGGGTCGGTGAAGCGGTTCGAGGTGGCCCGAGATTTTCCCACGGCTATTTGACCTTGAGGATCACCAGGGTGCGGTCGTCGCCGGCGGGCGCGCCATCGGCGAAACGCTCGACGTCGGCCAGCACGAGGTCGGCAAACTCCGCGGCGGCGAGCGCAGCGTTGGCGGCGATGAGATCCAAGAGGCGGTGCGTGCCGTAAAACTCGCCGCGGCGGCTCGAGGCCTCGGTGATGCCGTCGGAATAGAACACGAGCATGTCACCCGGGTCAAGCGTGGTGGACCACTCGTCGTAAGAAACCTCGTCCATCATGCCGAGGGGAAAACCTACGAGATTGAGTTTTTCGCAGCGGCCGCTCTTCCAGAGCAGCGGCTGGGACTGGCCGGCATTGGCGATGCGCAGGCGCTGGCGGCCGCGCTGCCAGGTGGCAAAGCAGAGCGTCATGAAGCGGTCCTCGATGCGGCGCTCGCCGAGCAGGCGGTTCATCTCGCAGAGCATGGCGGCGGGCTGAAGCTTCTGCTGAGCCAGGCTGCGGAGAATGCCGATGCCAACGGCACAATAGAGGGCGGCGGCGGTGCCTTTGCCGCTGACGTCGCCCAGGGCCACGCCGAGCTGCTGCGGGCCGTAGCGGATGAAATCGTAGAGGTCGCCACCGACCTCGCGGGCGGAGTCGTAACGGGCGGCGATGTCGAGACCGTAATCCTCCGCGGGAACTTTTCGTAGCAGACCGCCCTGGATGCGGCGGGCGGCCTGGAGTTCGCGCTCCATGCGGGCCTCGTCGCGGGTCACCTGCTCGTAGAGCCGCGCGTTTTCGAGCGACACAGCCAGGTGCGCGGCAAGGATGGAGAGTGTCTGGACGTGGTCTTCGGTGAAGTAGTTGAGCTGCGGACTTTCCAGGTCCATGACGCCGATGACACGGCCTTTGAAAACCATCGGGATGGCCAGCTCCGAGCGCGTTTCCGCATTCAAGGCCAGATAACGCGGGTCAGCACTGACGTCGGGAACGAGCACCGGCTGGCGGCTCAAAGCGGCGGCGCCGACGATGCCCTCGCTGGCCGGAACGGCGAATTTTTCCTGGACGCGCTCGCCGAACTTGACGGTGATGCGGTGGCGGAAAGTGTGGTCGCGCTCGTCGTAGAGAAGGATGGAAAAAATCTGGTAGTCAATGACGCGCTTGGCGAGCTCGGCGGCGCGGCGGAGCAGGGCCTCGACTTCGAGGATGGAGCCGGCATCGCGGGCGACCTCGTGGAGCAGGATGAGCGTCTCGGCCTGGTCGCGGGCGTGCTCGAAGAGACGGGCGTTCTCGATGGCGATGGCGAGGCGGCCGGCGAGAAGCGTGAGGATGTTCTGCTGGTCGCGGGTGAAGTAGTCGAGCTCACGGCTCTGGATGTCCAGCACGCCGATGCATTTGCCCTTGATCATCAGCGGCACGGCCAGCTCGGAGCGGACGCTCTCGACGGCGTTGATATAGTTCTGTTCCCTGGAGACATCGCCGACGCGGATGGCTCTGCCGGACGCCGCCGCGCGCCCGGTGATGCCCTGTCCCAACGCCACGCGCCAGCCCTCCACTACTTCCTGGCGGTGGCCGATGGCCAAGCGAAAGGTGAGGTGCTCGCTGTGAGCGTCAAGCAGCAGCACGGCAAAAATCTCGTAGTCCACGAGGCGCTTGATCAGCGCGGCGGTCCTGGCCAGGACGTCGCCGAGCTCCAGCGAGGCGTTGATCTCCTGGACGATCTCGACCAGGGTGGCCAACACCTCAGTGGGCACAGTGACCGGGGCTTGCGTTTCGACAGGGTCCATTCGTTTGTAAGCGGTACGCGGCGCGGATGGTGCGAGACGCGCGGCGATGGCGTCACACCATTATAGCAGGCGGCGGAGAACGGCGCGGCTGAGGGAGAGATCCCTCGCTTCGCGCAAGATGACGCTGCGCAAGACCAGGGCAGCGTCAGTTGCGGGTGATGCCGCAGGCTTCTTCGAGGATGCGCACGCTGGCAGAGGCGCCGATGCGGGTGGCGCCAGCGCTGACCATTTTCTTGAAGTCTTCGATGTTGCGGATGCCGCCGGCGGCCTTGACGCCCATCTCGCGGCCGACGGCGGCGCGCATCAGGCCGACGTCCTCTGCGGTGGCGCCGCCGGGGCCGAAGCCGGTGGAGGTCTTCACGAAGTCGGCGCCGGCGTTCTTGCAGGCGATCGAGGCGCGGACTTTTTCTTCGTTGGTGAGCAACGCGGTCTCGAGAATGACTTTGCAGATGGCGCCGCCGCGGTGGCAGGCTTCGACCACGCCGCGCACGTCGAGTTCGACGATCTCGTCCTGGCCGGACTTGAGCGCGCCGACGTTGATGACCATGTCGATTTCCTCTGCGCCGAGCTTGATGGCTTCTTCGGTTTCGTAGATTTTCACCTGCGGTAGGGTGGCGCCGAGCGGAAAACCAGCCACGGTGCAGACCTTTACTGTAGAGCCGTGCACATGCTCGGCCGCGAGCGGCACGTACCATGGATTCACGCAGACGGAAGCGAAGCCGAAGCGGACGGCTTCCTGGCAAAGCTTGATGACCTGGTCGCGGGTGGCGTCGGGCTTGAGCAGCGTGTGGTCAATGAACGGGGCGATGGCGGCTTCGCACTGCTGGACGGAAGCGCCGGCGGAGATGCGGTCGGCGCCGGCATCCATTACCTTGCGGGTTTTCTCCGCGCATTTCTCGACGCAACATTGCTGGCAATCAGCGCAGATGGCTTCATCGGAGGGACAGGCACCGGCGGGTCTTGCGCCACCCAGATAGTGGACCACCTCATCGGTGATGGCGGAAATGATCAGCTCGAGCTGGCGTTGGTCCATGGGAGCTGTTCCAGAAGCCATGATCCGTTCTCCTGGGCGCGGCGAGCAGCGCCCCTACTTGCCGTGTTTCGATTCGATCGCCCGGATCTTATCAAGGCGGTGCTGATGGCGGCCGCCCGCAAACGGCGTTTCCAGCCACAGGGCCACGATCTCGCGCGCGACGTCCGAGAAAATCAGCTTGGCGCCCAGTGAAAGAATGTTGGCGTCGTTGTGCTCGCGGCTGTTGCGCGCAGTGGCCCGATCATAGCACAGCGCCGCGCGGGCGCCGGGCACCTTGTTGGCGGCGATCGCGGAGCCGATGCCGGCGCTATCAATGATGATACCGCGCCAGGCGTCGCCGCGGACGACGGCGTTGGCCACCGCTTCGGCAAAGTCGGGATAATCGACGGCGTCGGCCGAGTCGGTGCCCTGGTCGAGAACGACGTAGCCCCAGGTGCGCAGGTAGGCTTTCAATTCTTCTTTGAGAGGATAGCCGCCGTGATCGGCGCCAATGGCCACCACGCGATCCGCGCCGCCGCGCCGCGGTTCGACCGCGCGCAGGGTGATGTTGCGGCGCTCGGCCTCTTCGCGGGCCAGCGGAGTGATAAGCGTATCGGGCGTGATGGTAAGCTCGCCGCCGGAGGCGACGCCATCGAGATCCCGCGCGGTGAGCACGTTGCGAGGCACGTTATTGCGGCGGCAGCGTCAGGATGCAGACGTCTTTCAGGTTGCGGTAGCGCTCGGCATAGTCCAGCCCGTAGCCGACGACGAATTCGTTGGGAATCTTGAAGCCGACGTAATCGGCCTTCACTTCCTGAATGCGGCGCGAGGGCTTGTCGAGCAGCGCGGCGATGCGCAGGGACCTGGGCCTGCGCTGCTTCAGCACGCGGCAGAGATAGTTGAGCGTGAGACCGGTGTCGAGGATGTCCTCGACCAAAATGACGTTGAGCCCTTCAATGCTGGTGTCCAGGTCCTTGTAGAGGCGGACCTGTCCCGAGGATTCCTTTCCCTTGCCGTAGCTGGCGACGGCCATGAAGTCAATGGAGACGTCGGTGCTTTGGAAGTTGCGGATGAGGTCGGAGAGAAAGATGCAAGCGCCCTTGAGCACGCCGATGAGATGAACGCGCTCGCCCTTAAAGTCGCGCTCGACCTGGCGGGCCATCTCCCGGATGCGGCGCTGGAGGGCGCCGTTGCGGATAAGGACTTTCAGGTGTTCATCGCTTCGCTGAGCCACGGGAATCCAAGCCTCCCTTGAACAAGGCGGGTAGAGTAACGCAGGGCGAGGGCGAGAACAAGGTGCTGAGGGAAGACCTTTGGTTTCGCAGACCGGGCGCAGGCATCGCGGCAAGGAATCCACAAAAGCCAGTCCTTGACAAGGCCTTTCATGGAACATTACAGTACCCAGCATCTTGGGGGTGGGGTGCCAGCCAAGCCTGTATCGAAGATGTTCTCGCACGGGACGGTGGAAGTCACAGGAGACGTGCGGTGGGGTGTGCGGGAGTCCCGCCTGGCTGATGCAGCAGCTTTTGCAGACGCAATTGATTCCGAGGACTTTGCAGGAGGAAAACGATGGGCCTGACGCTATCGTGTTGGCGTGAATTTCGTGTGGTGGTGTGTCTGGCCGTATTGGGATTGATGCTGGCGCCAATGGCCGACGCGCAGTCGCAAGGCACCGGGCAGATTGTGGGCACGGTATATGACGCTTCGGGAGCCATGGTCCCCGGCGCAAAGGTGACCGTGACCGGCAAAGCCACGGGCCTGATGCGTGAAGCAGAAACAAACCAGGACGGCGGCTACCGCGTCCTGCTGCTGCCGCCGGGGCCGTATACGGTGGAAGTGAAGCACCAGGGATTCAAGGGGTTCAAGACGGACGTGACGGTGTCTGTAGGCTCCGCAGTGACAGTGGATGCGCGGTTGCAGGTCGGCCAGGTCACAGAGGTGGTAGAAGTCACAGCCACCGCCATTATCGAAACCACCGCGGTGCAGACCGACGCGCTCATCAACCTGCGCTCGATCTCCGATTTGCCCATCAACGGCCGGCGGTTCCACGACTTTGTGCAGTTGACGCCCACTGCACAGATCGAACCGTCGCGGCAGGGAATCTCCTTTGCCGGACAGCGCGGCATCAACGCCAACATCACCATTGACGGCGCCGACTACAACCAGCCGTTCTTCGGCGGCATCCGCGGCGGGGAGCGCTCGAACGCAGCGTTTTCCATACCCCAGGAAGCCATCCAGGAGTTCCAGATCGTTGCCTATGGCGCCACCGCGGAGTTCGGCCGCACATCGAGCGGCACCATGAACGCGGTCACTAAGTCCGGCACCAACGAATGGCATGGCAGCGGCTTCTATCTCGTTCGCCACAAGGACATGGCCCGGAAGGACGCCTTTAACCGGCAGTCCCTGGACAGCCAGCACCTGTTCGGCGGGTCCTTCGGCGGGCCGGTCCGCAAAGACAAGAGCTTTTTCTTCGTCACTGCGGAACAGCAGAAGATCAACAACCCGCGCCTGGTAATCTTCCGGCGTCTGGACGCCCCGTTCGTGCGGACGGCGGCAAATGGGGAGGCATTCGACTTCTACCGGGGGCTGGAGAAGCCGTTCGCGCAGACGAACGACGCCACATCGGTGCTCGGCAAGTGGGACGAGCAACTGAACGCCAACCATCGCGTTTCCGTGCGCTATCTGTGGAGCACGAACACGGCCAAGAACGCCGTCGCGACCGGCACCCAAATCTCTCCGGAAACGAGCAATTCCCTAGAGAACAACGGGACAGAAGGCGACCGCCAGCACACGGTGGTCGGCAACTGGACAGCCATCTTCTCCCCACGGTTGATAAACGAATTCCGCGGGCAGTATTCCTGGGAAAAACGCCCGCGACTTGCGAATGCGAATTTGGCGGGGATCGGAAACACGGTCGGAAACACCGGCACGCGGTCGTTCCTCTCCACCACGCAAAAAGACTACCGCATCCAGATCGCGGACAACATGACGTGGAGCAGCGGGCGTCACGCGGTCAAATTCGGCGGCGAGTTCAACTACCTGTTTGCCGACCAGTTCTTCCAGTTCAACCAGTTCGGCATCTTCTCGGTCTCCGGATCGAACGTGGACACGGTGCTGAACATCCTGTCGCTCGATCCGGCGAACCCCAACGACCGGCGCTTTGATAACTCGGCGGTGAGCTACCGCGTCAACATCGGGAATGGTCTTGCCAAGATGAAGATGCAGGAGTTCGCGCTGTTCATCCAAGACCAGTGGCGCATCCACCCGCGGTTTACGCTGACTGCTGGCTTCCGCTGGGAAGGCTACTGGAACCCCTCACCGGACACCAGCAACACCACGCTGACGAACGCTGTCCGCACTGCGACCCTGCCCTTCGGCACTCAGGATCCGGCGAAAATCCCCGACAACCTGAAGCAGTTCATGCCGCGCCTGGGCATCGCCTGGGATCCCTGGGGCAACGCGAAGACCGTCATCCGCTTGAACGGCGGAATCTACTTCGCACGGACGCCCCTGTTGCTATTTGCGGGACCGCTCAACAACTTCCGCACGCCTGCGGGCGACCTTTCCGTCCAGCTTCCGTTCGCGCTACCCACGGGCTATGTCTGCACCCCGCTATACGTGGGCGACGCCTGCACCACGGTGTATTCGCAGTTGCTCCACGGCGGCATCAACCTGAACAGCTCGTCGTTGGCGAACCTGCCGATTCTGACTCCGGCGATCTTAGCGACGATCGCTGGCCCCACGGGGTTGAATATCCCATTTGACCCCAACCAAGGTGTCGCGCCGATCACCATGGCCAACAACTACGAAAGCCCGCGCTCCTGGCAGTGGAACATTGCTGTCGAACAGGAAGTGCTCCGCGGACTTTCCGTCGGCGCGGACTTCGTGTACATCAACACGGTCCATCTGGAGCGGAACCGCGACTGGAACATTCCGGCGCCGGTTGTGCCAGCAACGGATCTGAGCCTGCGGCAGTGCTTCGGACTGCGTGGCGGCACGCCGTGCAGCACCCGCGCCCGGCCCATTCCCACGCTCAACTCGGTGCAAGTGCGCGAAACCAACTCGCGGGCGCTCTACCGCGGCGCCACGCTTCGCGCATCGTACCGCCGGAAGAATTACCAATTCCAGGCCTACTACACGATCAGCAAGAACTATTCGGATGACGACAACGAGCGGGACGCGGGCGGCTTGAGCTACGAAAACGCCTTTAACCTGCAGCGGGAATACGGCTATTCCAACCTCGACGCGCGCCACCTATTCGTGTTCAACTCGGTGGTCGAACTGCCGTGGGACTTCGCGGTGAGCGGCTTGGTAAAGCTGCGCTCGGGCCGTCCGCTGGATCCTTCGACAGGCTCGGATTCGAACGGCGACTTCGGGGGGCCAGATCGTCCGCTGGTGTTGCCGGGCGTGCCGTTCGCGCGCAACAGCTTCCGCGACCGCGCGAGTTACGCTGCCGATTTACGCGTGGCCAAGAAGTTCAAGCTGCCGAAGGAAGGCATGTTCATCAACCTGACGGTGGATTTCTTCAACCTGTTCGACTTCGACAACGTCGTGTTCGGCTCCTCGAGAAAAATCTACGGCGTGGGCACAAGCGCAACGACCGGAGCCGCCGTGGCGCCAAGCTCCACGTTCATGCAGCTCTACAGCCCGTCGTCTTGCCTCACGCCCACGAACCCGACGGGAAACAAGAGCTGCTACGACACGCAAAACACCGTCAACACCATCGGTACCGGTGGCCCATTCCAGATGCAGGTGGGCATCCGGTTCCAGTTCTAAGCAGAGACAAGAACCCCAAACACGGACGGGCGTCCCGACGCATCGGGACGCCCGTTTTGCTTTTCGGTCAGAATGATTCCGCGGAAAAAAAGAGCGAGTTGTTGGTAGGGGCGGTGGGGATCGAACCCACGACCTTCGGCTTAAAAGGCCGCTGCTCTACCACTGAGCTACGCCCCTGACGAACAATCCATTGTAAAGGGTGCGGAGAGAGGCCGCAACTGCGGCGCGGAGAGGAGGAAGTACGGAAGTAGAGAAGTAAGGAAATCCCCTGAAAGGGCGCAAGGGGCCTGCGAGGCACGAGGCTGCCGGGCACTGTGCTGAAGGGCGGAACGGGCCCGGCACGGCGAAACCCGATTCGATTTTCAGGAAGCCCGGTTCGATCTATCTTTCAACCAGGGCGGGGACGGCGCGCTTGCGCTTCCACTGATAGTCGCGGCGGACTCTGGCCTGGTGTTTCTTGAGCTGGGCGGAGAGGTCCACAAACGCGTTCTTGACGCTGAGGCGGACATCGGGGCCGTCGCCAGAGGCGTGCAGAGTGCCGGTTGGCAGGGAGAGATTCAGGGAGAAGGCGTAGGCAAGCTTTCGGGGGTGCTTTTCGACGGACGCATGAACCTGAACCAGGTCCGGGGCGTACGTTTTCAGCAGTTTTTCGAGTTTGCCCAAGTGATGAGCTACTTCGGTTTCAATCGGTTCGCGCAGATCCACATTCTTGTAGCTGAGAGAAAGTTTCATCAGCGCACCTTTGCCTGGGGGAGTGTGGAACGGGAAGCCACCGAAGGATGAACCCTGTGGCCATCGGTCAACCCCAGCATAGCAAGACCCACCGGGGGATGCAACGGGGGTCAGGGATCAGGAACTAGGGAACAGAGGAGTAGCGTGAGACAGAAAGGCTCTCGTGTTGGGTGGGCGATTGACACGGAGGGAGAGCCGTCATAGTCTGCCGCCTCCCGAAGATGGCGGACTGAAGCCCGCCTCAAAAGGCGCCAAGCGTTGGTGAGAGCAGTGCGAAAAGGCGCGAAGCCGGAGCCGGGGCAGGTCTTTGTGGGGCCGGCCGGGTGGTCGTACGCGGATTGGGCGGGCATCGTCTATCCGGCCAGGCGGCCGCGCGGGTTTCACGAGGCCGCCTACCTTTCGGAGTATTTCGACACCATCGAGATCAACACGTCGTTCTACCAGCCGTTGCGGCCGGCGGTGTGCTGGCAGTGGCTGGAGCGCGTGGCCGGCAACCCCAGGTTCGTCTTCACCGCTAAATTGTGGCAGCGGTTCACGCACGAGACCGGGGCGACCGCCGCGGACGAGAAAGCCGTGCGCGAGGGATTTGACCTGCTGGTGGGCGCGGAAAAACTGGGCGCGGTGCTCCTGCAATTCCCCTTCTCGTTTCACAACACACCGGAAAATCGGGAATATCTACAGAAACTGCTGGCGCGGTTCCGGGAATACCCGCTGGCGGTGGAGGTGCGGCACGCGACGTGGAACGACAAGAAATTCTACGAGATGCTGCACGAGCGCGGCGTGGGTTTCTGCAACATTGACCAGCCGGTGATTGGGCGCTCGCTGAAGCCGTCGGAGAAAACCACGGCGCCGGTGGGCTACGTGCGGCTGCACGGGCGGCGCTACGACACCTGGTTCAGCGACGACCCGCTGATGCCCGCCGAGGAGCGCTACAACTACCTGTACACGGAAGAGGAGCTGCCGCCCTGGGCCGAGCGCATCCAGAAGGTGCGCGCGCGGGCGAAGACAACGTTTGTGATTACAAATAACCACTTCCAGGGGAAAGCCATCGTGAACGCGCTGCAATTGATCCGGCTGCTGACCGGAAACAAAGTGAAGGTGCCGGAGCCACTGCGGCATCACTATCCCCAGCTCGATCAGATTTCCGACCAGCCGGCACAGGAACCGACGTTGTTCCCGAATCCACCGCGTTAAGTCGAGAAGACGAAAATCGAAACTCGAAAAGCGGCGAGGTGTGATCCGAGGAGAGGACAAGTCTGACGTCTGATCTACTTCTTGAAGAGGTCGTCAAAGGCCTTGCGCGCGGAGTCGGGCCGCAGGCCCTCGGTGGTGGCCATCGAGGCCGGCGCCGACGGGGCAGTATCTTTCTCGACGGTGGTGCGGAAGACGTAGAACGAGCAATCGTTGCGTGCGTCCTTCTTGGGAATCGGGTCGGGGATGGGCTGCATGCACTCGAAGCGTGCGCCGGTATCGAAATAGAGACACTGCTTGCAGGCGTGCAGTTCCGCCTGACAGCGCGGGCACCGGCCGTTCACGTCAAAGCCGGGCACCAGCACGGTGCCGCAATTCGAGCAGCGGGCGCGCGTGACTGAACCAACCATGCGCGGCGTGCGGGGTCCAAGTTGATCCTGGCGGGGGCGTGGCTCCGGAGAACGTTCCTTGGGTTTCTCTTTGCGTTCCGGCTTGCCTGTGTCCTGATAGCCCCTATGCCTGTACTTGCGGTCCGACATAGGCTCCTCCGGGGGGATAGTTCATCATACTCCGAATCGCCATTCGCAAGATCGAATTCGCCCGGCGCTGTGGAAATTAGTCCAGACAGACGGCACGAACCCAGGACGAACCTGCGATCGCAGCAGGCGCAGAGAAGCGCCTGACCATCGCTCACCCGGCAAAAGGCGGGGCGCCAAACAGTTACCCGCACAAAGCATCCGCGGCTGGCTGAACCGGGAGCGCCGGTGGTAGATTCGTTGGGGCATCGAGGTGCTGCGCTGGCCAACCCGTTCCGCAACATCCTGAAGCTCGCCGCGGGCGATTTCCTCGCCAAGACGCTCTACTTTCTCTCGTTCGTCTATCTGGCGCGCATCCTGGGTGTGCGCCAATTCGGTGTCCTGGAATTCGCCAATTCCCTGCTGACCTATTTTCTGCTGCTCTCCGACGCGGGCCTGGAACGCTGGAGCGTGCGGGAAATCGCCCGAACGGGCGACGTGCGGGGACTGGCCGGGCGTGTGGTGCCGCTGCGATTCCTGCTGGCAGGCGCGGCGTTCAGCCTGATGCTTCTGCTGCTGCCCTTCTTCCCGAACGATCCGTTGCTCCGGCAAGTGCTGACGCTCTTCGGGCTGTGCCTGTTCGCGCAGGCGGCCAGCCTGAAGTGGGTGTTCATGGGCCAGCAGAAAATGAACCGCGTGGCGGCGGGGCTCGTTGTAGGGCAGATGGTCTTTGCGCTCTCCGTGTTCGCGTTTGTGCGCACGCCGGCGCAGCTTGTCTGGGTGCCGGTGCTGCGGCTGGCGAGCGATCTCGCGCTGGCGGGATATTTTGCGCGGCGCTTCGCGCAGGAACACGGAGGGCTGCGGCTGCCGCTGACGCTGCGCGACGCGCGAAACGTCCTCGGGCCAGCTCTGACGCTGGGCGTGCTCCAGGCGCTCTCCATCATCAACTATAACTTCGACGCCGTGCTGCTGGGCTTCCTGGCGGGCGTGACCTCGGTGGGCTGGTACAGCGCGGCGTACAAGCCGGTCACCGTAGCCCTGGCCATGCCGCTGACGTATTTTGCCGGGCTCTTCCCTGCCCTCTCGAGCGCCTACGCGGAAAACAAGGAAGACTTCCGTGGCATTGTGAGCCGGTCGCTACGGTTGGCGACGAGCTTTTCCGTGCCGCTGGGTGTAGGCGGCGCCATGCTGGCCGAGCCGATCATCTTGCTGCTGTTCGGGCCGGCATACGCGCCATCGGTGCCGGTGCTGCGAATCCTGGCCTGGTCGGTGGTGTTGGTGATCCTCCGCGGCACGTTTCACCAGGCGCTGAACGCCGCGAATCGCTCGGCGGTGGACCTGCGATGCGCGATGGTGTCGGCGGGGCTCAACGTGGCATTGAACATCGTGCTCATCCCGCACTACGGGATGATTGGCGCGGCGGCGGCGACGCTGGCGGCGGAGATTGTTTGGGTCACGCTGGTGACGAACCGGTTGAACCACTACGTCATCCAAGTGAACCTGCTGCCGTATCTGTGGCGACCTGCGCTGGCGGGAGCCGCGATGGCGGCGTGCCTGTGGCTGGCCGAACCGGTGTTCTGGATGGCGCGCGCCGCGCTCGGCGTGGGAGTGTACTTCGGGGTGCTGCTCCTGCTGGGCGGAGCGAACTGGCGGGAGTGGACGCAGATTTTGAAGCGGCCGGCGACCTGAGATCCCACAGAGGGGCGCAGCCCCGAAACTTCGGGGCTGCGCCTCTGCCTCCGCGTGACTACAGGCCATTCATAGAACCGCAGCTTCCACAGAATAGATTGGCGGCAGAAAGTCCGCGAGTAGTTTCCATTCCCGGCCTTCGTTGCGGCTGCAGAAGAGTTGGCCGGTCTCCGTGCCGAAATAGACGCCGGCGGGATCACAGGAGTCTGTGGACATGGCCTCGCGAAGAATCGTGAGATGGGCGTTGCGCGCGGGCAGCCCCTTCGCCTGCTTCTGCCACGTGCGTCCGCAATTGGTGGAACGATAGACGGCGAGGCAACCGCCCGCCGTGGAACGGTAGTTGTCGCTGATCAGAGGCACGACCCAGATGGTCTTCGGGTCGCGCGGGTGGACTCCAATCGGAAATCCGAAGCGTGAGGGCAGGCCTTTGCAGAGATCTTTCCAGGAATTGCCGGCATCATCACTGCGATAGACGCCGCAGTGATTCTGCTGGTACAACACAAGCGAAGTGCCGCTTGTCCCGAGCGCAGCCGAGGGAGGCGCAGCCAGTAGTTTGTGCACGCACTGCCCGACCTCGGGGAATTTGTCGGGTTGGAAGTCCGCGCGTGTGCCTTTGTTTTGCGGCGTCCAGGTGGCGCCGTCGTCTTCGGTGCGGAAAACACCCGCGGCGGAAATGCCGACAAACATTCGCTTCGGATTTTCGGGATCGAGCACGATGGAATGCAGCGTCATGCCGCCGGCTCCGGGCTGCCACTTCGCGCGCGTCGGATGACGATTGATGCCGGTGACTTCCTTCCAGGTGTAGCCGCCGTCTTCGCTGCGGAAAAGTCCCGCGGGGTCCACACCGGCATAGACGACGCCGGGCTCGCTCGCGCGGCCGGGGCGGATGTGCCAGGCGCATTTCACCGAGAGGTTGGAATCCTGCGCGTAGCGCACGCCACCTTTCGTGCGCAGCCACGCGCGGCCCCAGTTTTTGCTGCGCTGGATGTCGGAGCCCCACCAATCCACGTAGGTCGCCGCGTAAAGAGTTTGCTGGTCGCGAGGGTCCAGGATGAAGTGATGTACGTTCAGGCCGAGGAAGTGCGGGCCGTCGAGCGACCAGGATTTGCGGCGGGCATCGCTTGTGAAGATAAAAGCGCCCTTGCGGGTGCCAACCAGAACGACAACGGAGCCTTTGCGCGGCGCAGACATAAATCGCCTCCTGAAGCAGAAATCGATTGAAACGGAAGAGACTGAGATTCTACACGCGGGAAAAGCAGCGCGCCAGCCCTTCGGCGGGGAGATCGGGCAGGACGAGTTTCTGCGGGCGGGCATCGGCGGCAAGGAGCGCTTCGGCGGCCAGATAGCCGCTGCGGACGGCGCCTTCCATGGTGGCGGGCCAGCCGGTGGCGGTCCAGTCGCCGGCGAGGAAAAAATTTTTCAGAGGCGTGCGCTGCGTGGGGCGCCAGCGGTCGCAGCCGGGCTCCGGCGAAAACGTAGCATGGGCTTCCTTGATGACGGTGGCCTTGACCAGGCGCGCGTCACGCGTGGCCGGCAGAACGTCCAGCAGCTCGCGACGGCAGAGGTTGATGATTTCCTGGCGCGAGAGCGGGACGAGCCCGTACGACGCGCTGATGACGAGCTGGAGATACTGACCATCTTCCCCCGAAGGGCCGCCGGGCGCGTGCTCGCTGAAGAGCCGGGACTTGTTGAAAATCCACTGCGTGGTGCGGTCGAGCAGGGTGAGGAAAGGCTCGTTCATCACGACGCGGTCGTACCAGAAGTGAACGCCGGTGATGGGCGAAGTCTTCAAATGGCGGAGATTCGAGAAGGCTGGCTCACGAGTGGCGACTTCCGGAGGAAGCATCTCCAGCAAGGCATCCTGAGGGATTGCGGAGATGAAGAAATCGGCGGCGAGCTCGGAACCGTCGTCGAGGCGAAGGGAGGATGCGACATCCCCGGCGACGCGGATCTCGCGAATCGCGGCGCGGGTGCGGACTTCGCCTCCGCGGCGGGTGATGGCGTCGCGGCACCCGTCGTACAGTTCGGCCAACGGCACGGAGGGAATGCCGACTTCGAAGCCGCGGCGCGTGGATAGAAACCCTTTCCAGAAAACTTCGATGCCGTAACGCGCGTCGGTGCGCTCGAGATCTTCATTGAGCGCGCTGACCAGCACGACCTGCCAGAAGCGCGTGATGGCGCCTTCCGTCTGGCCGTGTTTTTTCAACCACTCGAGCATGGAGAGGCCGGCGGCATCGGCGGGGCACCCGCCGCTGCGTGTGATGGCGAGCATGGCGCGGGAGATCGCGCGCTTGTCCTCCCACGTGAGCGACGGAAACAGGGCAAACGACGGGCCGAGATGAAGGGGCGGCGGCAGCAGCGAGGATTCGATCACGCCGCGGCGGCCGCGCCGGTCCACAAAAAAGAGCCGGCTGTACCAGCGGATTTTTTCGGAAGCGCCGACGCGACGGTAAAAATCGTCGAGGTTGGTGCAGCAGCCCAAGGTGACGTGCTGACAATTATCCACGTGGCTGCCATCGGACAGCCAATAGGAGGTGGCGCGGCCACCGAGGTGGGGCCGGCTCTCAAACAGGCGGACGCGGTAGCCGACTTCAGCCAGCGCGACGGCCGAGGAGAGTCCCGCGAGACCCCCGCCGATGATGATCACGCTCCTGGAAGCCATGTTGGGAAGTCCACCAGCCGAGCCGCGCGCGGACCATCACCCAGACCTTGTACGCAGTGGAGAGGCGCACCTTGTCCGGGGCGAAGACGTCGTAGCCGCGGGCCTCAATCTCTTCGAGAATGCCGCTGTAGATACGCGCCAGCGCCCACAGCGCGGGGCGGCTATCTTCCTCAATGAGCTGGAGCAGCTCCCCGCCCTCGCCGTAGAAGTGCCAGGCGCGCTCGGCTTCAAAGGCGAGCAGTTCGCGCAGCGGCGGCGTAACCGGGCCGGCCAGATCCTCCGGGCGGCACTCGAAGCGCTGCAGGTCCTCCTGGGGGAGATAGACGCGGTCCATTTCAAAGTCGGCACGGATGTCCCGAAGAATGTTTGTCAACTGGAAAGCAATGCCCAGTTTTTCGGCGAGCTCGATCGCGCGCGGGTCGCGGAAACCGAAGACGTGCGTACAGCAGAGGCCGACGGCGCCGGCGACGCGGTAGCAGTATTCGCGCAGCAGTTCGAAGGTGGCATACGACGCGACGCTCAGGTCCATCTCCGTGCCAGAGATGAGGTCGTGAAGATAGCGCGGAGGAATCGAGAAGCGCGTAACGGCATCGTGAAAGGCGGGCAGCGCGAGATTGCCGCCGTAGTCGCCAGCGAGGGCGCGGTCGAGCGTGACGCGCCAGGCGGCCATGCGCTCAAGTTTTGCAGAAGCCTCGCCAGGCGTGTCGGAAATATCGTCGGCGTGGCGCATGAAGGCGTAGAGCGCGCAGAGGGCGTCGCGCTTGTGGCGTGGCAGCAGAAAAATGGCGAAATAGAAATTGCGCGCGGCGGCGCGCGTGATGCGGCGGCAGTGGGAGTAGGACCCGGCGAGCGCGAGATCAGGCATTGCGGCCCGCCCCTCGGCGTCGCTCGGGACCAGCGGCGGAAGACCCCGCACCTTTGCTGGAAAGCCACGGAACGAAAAGACGCGAGAGCAGCGCGCGACCGAGCAGCCGCACCTGCGCGGTGCGGCTGAGTACGGGACGCTGCTGGAGCGTGTTGTAGCCGATGCGCTCGATCGAATCGAGCACGGCCAGGCCGCCACGGCTGAACAGCTCGATGTCAATGCGCAGTTCCGGCGCGACGCGCTCGGCCAGGGGCAAGCCCTGATTGAAAAGCGCGCGAGTGCGGGCGATCAGGTCCTTCACCAGCGCGGCGTAACGGGCGTCGAAGCGGTGCTCGAAAAGATCGGCCTCGGAAAGGCCGTGGGCGGCCAGCGCGTCGAGCGGGATGTAGATGCGGTCTTTGTCGAGGTCGCGCGCGACGTCCTGCCAGAAATTCGCGAGCTGGAGCGCGGTGCAGGTTGCGTCGGAGAGTGCCTGGCGCTCGGCATCGCGGCATCCACAGAGATAAAGGACCAGGCGGCCGACCGGATTGGCGGAATAGTGGCAGTAGCCGAGGACGGATTCCCAGTCCGGATAGCGGTGCACGGTCTGGTCCTGGCGGAAAGCGGTTAGGAGATGGAGAAACGGTTCCATAGGAATTTGGCACTCTTCGACCGTCGGCCGCAGGGCCACGAAGACAGGATGCGAAGGCGAACCGGCGTAGCAGCGGCGAAGCTCGTCTTCCCACCAGGCGAGCAGCTCCAGCGCACGGGCCGGGCTGGCAACTTCGTCGCCGAGGTCATCGGCCCAGCGGCAGTACGCATAGACATTGTAGAAGTGCTGGTGGAGACGGCGCGGAAGCAGCCAGGAAACGACGTTGAAATTTTCGTAGTGGCGGGTGGCCAGCCAACGGGTGTAGTCCTGCGCCTCGGCGGCGGGGCAGCCAGACGGAGGCAGTTGACGGCTGATTTCGAGTTCGACAGGCGGCTGCATGGGCCTCGCGGAGCGGCGGCGGACGCGCACAGGCGCCGCGCGAAACACGGCTACGGAATCACAGCCGTCTTCAGCTCGCCGTTCCGGTGCTTCATATGTTCGAACACCTGCGGCAGCTCCTGCAAGGGGACTTCGCCGGTGACGAAGTCGCTGGCGCGGATGGCACCGCGGGCCACGGCGTCGAGAGCGGCGCGGATGAAGCGCGGCGTATGGTGGAACGTGGACTTGATGGTGATCTCGGAATAGTGCAGCACCGCCGGATCGAACTCGACGTGCGTGTCGCGCGGGCAGCCGCCAAACAAATTGACCGTGCCGCCGCGGCGGACCATCTGCATGGCCCACTCCCAAGTGGTGGGTGAGCCGACGGCTTCGACGACGGAATCGGCGCCCAAGCCGCGCTCGGTGAGCTGGCGGACCTTCTGGATGGGGTTGTCGAGGCGGGAAACGTCGAACGCCGCGATGGCGCCGAGGCGCTCGGCGGCCTTGATCTGGCTCTGGCGCTTGGCAAGCGCAATCACGCGCACGCCTTCGATGGAGAGCATGCGCACAAACTTCAGGCCGATCGGCCCGCAGCCTATGACCACGGTGGTGTCGCCGGGCTGGATACCGGTCTCCACGATGCCGCGCAGCACGCAGGCCAGCGGTTCCACCATGGCGGCGTCGAGGAAGGAGACGTGGTCGGGAATCTCGAGCATGTTCTGGCGGACGATGCGGCCGGGGATGCGGATGTACTCGGCGTAGGCGCCGTTGTTGAAGAGCAAGTCCTCGCAGAGGTTTTCGCGGTTCTTGCGGCAGAAGAGGCAGGCGCCGCAGGGGGCAGAGTTGGAGGGCACGACGCGCATGCCCACGCGCATCCCGCCGTTGACGTTGCGCCCGAGCGCTTCCACCACGCCGGAAAGCTCGTGGCCGAAAACCGCCGGCGGCTGGATCATCCGCGCGTGGTAGCCCTGCTTCCAGACTTTCAGGTCGGTGCCGTCGGTCAGCGCAACCTTTACGCGAACGAGTGCTTCGTCCTCGCCAAACTCGGGGATATCGACCGTCTCGACTTTCAGATCTTCGCGGCCGTAGAGGACGGCCGCGGTCATGTGACCGTTGCGTTCCGTATGTATCAAGGCAGTATCACCACTTTAAGAGAATCGCCCGCCGGGCGGGCAGCCAGGGACAGCGCGTGCTCCATCTGGTCGAGCGGCAACCGGTGGGAGATGAGTTCGCGAAGAGGCAAGCGCCGCTCGAACACGAGCCGGGCGGATTGCTCCTGCAGGTCCACCGACGCGCTGTAGCTTCCCAGGATTTCCTTTTCCTCCACACCGACCGCCGCTGCCGGAAACTCGATCTTCATCAGCGGATCGTTTTGCGCAAAGAGTAGCACACGACCGCCGGGCCGCGCGAGTGTCAAGGATTCGCGCACCAGTTCTGGATTGGGCACGGCCAGAAACACGATATCCGCGCCGCGGCCATGCGAATGGGTCTTTGCGGCTTCGAGGAGCGCGCCTTCCGCGGGGTCGCAGGCGGCTGCGGCGCCGTAGCGGAGGCTGCGCTCGCGGCGGGCCGGCAGCGGGTCGCTGGTGACGACGGTCGCTCCGGCATCGCGCGCCAGCAACATCAGCAGCAGGCCGATCGGGCCCTGCCCGATGACCACAACCGTCTCGCCGGTCGCGACCCGCGCCTTCTCGATGGCCTTCAGACAGGTGTTCACCGGCTCGACGAAGGTGGCTTCCTCGAAGCTGACGTCCGGCGGGATGGCCACCATGCCGCGCTCGGCAATCCACGGCATGATGCGGACGTATTCGGCAAAGCCGCCGCCGTTGGGATCGAAGCCGGCGGTGACGCCGACCTTCTTGTACGTCGGACACTGCGAGAAGAGTTTGCGCTCGCAATAGAAACACTGGCCGCAGGGAATGTGATGGAAGCTGACGGCGCGGTCGCCGGGCTTCCAGCGGGTGACGCCGCTGCCCACTTCCACCACTGTGCCCGCGATTTCATGGCCGAGGATCTGCGGCGGCGGGATGAAGCCGTGCTGGATCTTCTTGATGTCGGTGCCGCAGATGCCGCAAGCGGCAACGCGCAGCAGAACTTCGCCCGGACCGATATCCGGCACGGGGACGTGTTCGACGACGACATGACCTTTGCCGCGATACACGGCGGCGCGCATGCTCCGCGCCTGCAGCGGCACGCCGGCGCCGGGAACGAGTTGGGGAACCGCGTGACTCATCCGACAGCCACCTTCCGCAATTCAACCGGGAATTCGCCATGACTCCGGAACGACAAATTCTTGATATACGGGTCCAGGAATTCGGCCAGTACAGTGGCCGCACGCACGGACGCCAGTCCCAAACGCATCACCGCCGGCAGGCGCTGCGGACGCCTCGCAATTTGTCGCAGGATGCCCCGCAGAGCTACGCGCCCTCGCGGGTCCACGCTTTGACTGAAATCAATGGGCATTTCCTGATCCACGGTATCGGAAATCACGCGGATGGCCACCGCCGGGAGGCTGCGGCACCGCGCTTCCTCTATGACCGCATAACTCTCCATGTCCACGGCGTCGGCAAAAATACCCAGCTGTTTTTTTTCTTCGGTGGTGGCGATCACTTGCGAGGACGTCAAGAACATCTTGGCCCGCTTGGCTCCCGCGTAAAAAGCGGCCAAGTTCAGGCGCCTGGCGCACTCCAGCGTCCGATGGCCTCCCAATTCCTGAACCGAGTGCGCGACGAGGATGTCCCCGACGCGATAGTCCCGCTTGAGAGCGCCCGCGAAACCTGAACTGATGCAGATCGTCTGCGGCAGCGTCGCCACTGCCTGCATCCCCCGCCGGGCATTCTCCGAACCCATTCCCGTGATCAACACCTGCACTTGCGCTCTCCCAATCTGCGCCTGGTGGACCGTCAAATCCTCAACTTGTTTCGGCTTAAACTCCCGCAGTTTCCGCCACGAGGCAAACTCTGCTTCCACCGCGAATGTGACCAGAGCTCTCATTCGTTCATCTGATGCCGGACGTCTCTCCCGCGAATCAACCTATCACGCGGCGGCGCGGGCCACGCGGTGGTTCGGGCGTGGCCGGACGTAGCCGTTCTCCTCGTACCAATGGACAGCGCGCTCCAGCGCCGCTTCGACGGGGCCGGGCTGATAGCCGAGCTCCCGGACAGCCTTCGAGCCGTCCACAAACATTTTATGCCGCGCCATGCGCACGCCTTCGAGCGGAATCTGCGGCTCGCGGCCGAGGGCGCGGGAAAAGGCGTTTTCGACGAACCCGGCAGCGAGGGCAATCGCGTGCGGCAAGCGAATCCGCGGAGCGTGACGGCGCGTCACGCGCGCCAGCGTGTCCAGAATCTCCTTCAGCGTCATGTTGCGCCCACCCAGAATGTAGCGCTCGCCGGCGCAGCCGCGCTCGGCGGCCAGCAGGTGGCCGAGGGCGCAGTCCTCCACCGGCACAACGTTCAGGCCGGTGTCGAGATAGGCGGGCATTTTGCCCTGCAGAAAATCGAGAATGATCTTCCCCGTGGGCGTGGGCTTCCAGTCGCCCGAGCCGACGGGCGTCGTGGGATTCACGATCACCACGGCCAGACCTTCCGCGGCGGCGCAGAGGGCTTCCTGTTCAGCGAGAAACTTGGAGCGCTTGTAGTGGCCGATCATTTCGTCGAGTGTCGCGGCGGTGGCTTCATTCGGGAGATCGCCTTCACGGGGCACGGCAATCGTTGCCACGGTGCTGGTGTAGATGAAGCGCTCGACGCCGGCGGCGCGGGCCGCGGCGAGCAGGTTGCGTGTGCCGGTGACGTTGGACTCGTAGATTTCGCGCGGGTCGCGTGCCCATAGGCGGTAATCAGCCGCAACGTGATAGACGTGCTGGATGCCCTGCATCCCCGCCGGAAGCGTGGCGGGATCGCGCAGGTCCCCGAAAACGCGCTCCGCGGCCAGGCCCTCGATCGCGCGGAGATCGCTCGAGGGGCGCACCAACACGCGGACGGAATCGCCGCGGGCGAGTAGAAGCCGGGCAACGTGGCTGCCCACGAAGCCGGTGGCGCCGGTAACAAGCACGTTCATAGGATATTGAATGCCCCGTTCTGATATGCGGGCTTTGGGTCAGAGGGCTGGTGTGTCCCTGTATGACCGGACGAATGGCCATTGCCATTCCCATGGCCATTGGCGCGACCGTTCGAGCCATTCTTGCGGGCTTTGCCGCCGCCCATCTGCCCGGAGAGCTGCCACTTGAGCATTTTCCAGTTGTCGCCGAGTTTGCGGTGCGCGCCGAGCACGGCGGACGGTTCAAAGCCGACGTGGACCATGCAGTCCTCGCAACGCGGGTCGCGGCCGCGGCCGTAGGAATCCCACGGTGTTTTTTCGACAAAATCCTTGAAGGACGCGTGGTGCGCGTCGGTCATCAGGTAGCAGGGCCCCTTCCAGCCGCGGGGGTTGTACGTGGGGTTGCCCCAGGCGGTGCACATCAGCTCGCGCTCGCCCCGCAGGTACTCCATATAGATGGGCGACATCATCAGGTTGTACTTCTCGATCAGGGCGCAGGCGAGACGGAACTTTTCGCGGATTTCCTCGCGGGACATGAAAATCTCGCGGGTCTGCACGGAGGCGTAGGAGTAGGCCGGCGAGACCATGTAGCCATCCACGCCGAGGCCGGCCAGGAATTCGAACAGCTCGGCGATCTCGTGGACGTCGGTTTCCTTGTAGATGGTGGTGTTGCTGCAGACCAGAAAACCGGCGGCCTTGGCGGCCTTGATGCCCTCGACGGCCTCGCGGAAGACACCGTCGCGCTCGACGCAGAGGTCGTGCGTGCGCTCCAGCCCGTCGAGATGAATGTTCCAGAAGAAGCTGGACGTGGGCTTGAACTCGTGCAGGCGCTTGCGGACGAACATGCCGTTCGTGCAGAGGTAGATGTGCCGCCCGCGGTCGAGAAGCTCCCGAACGAGGTGGTCAATTTCCGGATAGATGAGCGGCTCTCCGCCACAAACGGAAACCACCGGAGCGCCGCATTCCTCGGCGGCGGCCACACATTGCTCGACGCTGATCATCTCGCTGATGGTGGACTTGTACTCGCGGATGCGTCCACAACCGGTGCAGGTGAGGTTGCAGGCATGGAGCGGCTCGAGCATGAGCACGAGCGGAAACTTCCCTGCCCCGGACATCTTCTTGTTCATGATGTACCGGGTCAGATTGGCGGTTAGCTTGAACGGAAACCTCATCGGCTCACCCGGGCCCCATTGCGGCGTTCGAACTGGTGCGGCGAGACGAGCACGCCGCAGAAGGGTTCGGCGCCCTTCAAGATATTGCGGTACCGCGCCAGCGCATAGAGCGGGAAATAAATCCGGTAGAGATGATACTTCAGGTAAAAGACCGCTGGGAAACCGGTGCCGGTGGAGGCAGCCTCCGACCATGAGCCATCGCCCTTCTGGTGCTGCATCAGGAAACGGACAGCGCCCTTGACGCCCGGGTCGTTCGGCTCAAGGGCGGCGAGAAGGCCGATGAGCCCCCAGGCGGTCTGCGAAGGCGTGCTGGGCCCCTTGGCCTTCATCTCCTCGTCTTCGTAGGAGGCGCAGGTTTCGCCAAATCCACCATCAGGATTCTGCACGGAGCGCAGCCATTGCGCGGCAAGCTGGGCATCCTCGCGGGTGGCCAGGCCGAGCGCTTCCAGCGCCCGGAGCACTCCGCCGGTGCCGTAGATGTAGTTGACGCCCCAGCGGCCGTACCAGGAGCCATCGGGGCACTGCTCACGCTGCAGATACGCCAGGGCGCGCTTGACGATAGGGTGGGAGGCGCTCCACCCGAAGCGGCCGAGGCATTCGATCACGCGGGCGGTGACGTCCTCGGTGGAGGGATCAATCACCGCATTGTGGTCGGCGAAGGGGACCTGCGTGAGGATGGCGCAGTCGTTGTCGCGGTCGAAAGCGCCCCAGCCGCCGTCGCGGTTCTGCATGGAAAGCATCCAGGTGAGGCCGCGGCGGACTGCTTCCTCCATGCGCGGGCGGTCCGGAAAGTCCACCCGCTGCAGAGCGATCAAGACAAAGGCGGTGTCGTCCACGTCGGGATAGAAGTCATTGCGGAACTCGAAAGCCCAGCCGCCGGGCTTGGTATTCCGGTTCTTTACCTGCCAGTCGCCGGGGCCGAGGATCTGCTGGTCGAGCATCCAGCGGGCAGCCCTGATCAGCGCCGGGTGATCGGCCGGCAAACCGGCCTCTTCGAGAGCGACCATGGCAATGGCCGTGTCCCATACAGGCGAGAGGCAAGGTTGGAGGCGAATCGTGTCGTCCTCCTCGATCTCAAACCGGGCCAGATGGCCGATTTCGCGGACGACCAGCGGGTCATCAGGAGGATGGCCGAGCGCGATCAGGGCGAAGATGGTATTCATGATTGCCGGATAGATGGCTGCCAAGCCGTCGCTGCGATCAAGGTGCTCGAGCAACCACTGGCGGGCGCGGTCGAGGGCTTTGTCCCGGAAGAGCTTAAAGGGCAGTCGCTCATAGAGCTTGAAAACGCGGTCCAGGGCCAGAAAGAGATTGCGCCAGGTAAGGAGCTGCGAATCCCAGGCAAAGGCAGCCGTCTTCTGATCCGGGTTGCGGAAGAGTTCGTCCACGTGAGCGTGCTCCGGCAGCGGCCAGAGCGGCTTCCGGGCGTACAGAATCATCAGCGGGACGACGATCCCACGCGTCCAAGAGGACATCTCGTAAATGTTCAGATAGAACCAGTCCGGAGAAAGCATCAGCTCCGGCGGAACCGCCGGAACCATTTCCCAGCACACTGCGCCGACCAAAGCAAGATAAAAGCGCGTGAAGGAGTTGGTGTGCTCCAGGCCGCCAAGCTCGTGGACGCGGCTGCAGGCACGGAGCATATACGGCGAATCGACGGAATCGCCCGCAATTTTCAGAGCGAGGTATGCCTTCACCGTGGCATTCAGCTCTGAAGGGCCGCCCTCGTAAACGCTCCACCCGCCGTCAGGAAGTTGTTTGCGGCGGACCTGGTTGGCAAGCTTGGCGACGCGGGTGTGGTCCAGCTTCTCAAGGACGTGCAGGTAGAGGATGTAGTCGGATTCGAGGGTGGTGTCCGCCTCGAGTTCCCCGAGCCAGTATCCCTCGCGATGTTGGAGGGAAAGAAGGTAGCGGACGCCGCGGTCCACGACGTCGTCCAGCCGCTCATCAAGGCGTTCCTCGACGGCGGGTTCGGTGTAGGCCAGTCGCCTACCCGGCAGCGGATCCAGTTCCAGTTCAGCCCCTTCACCCATGAAGGCCTCTCGAATCAGATTTGAACAAAACAAGCACTAGCGTCTAGCTGGGCAAACAAACGGAACAAACGACCGCAGGCTACAAGGCGCGGGGCCGCCTCGGGATGACGGGGAACGGCTGTTGCCCCCGGTGCTGCAATCCATCCGCCCCTGAATTACAACGAGCTAAGTCCCGAAAAACAAACGATTATGGTCGTGATTTTCGAGATGGTCAACAAGAAATATCCGGCGCGTGCGCAGCAGGCAGGGGTGAATGGGTGAAAAAGTGCTGTCGGAGGAAGCCGATTAGCGACGCCGGAAGCTCGCCGCCCAGCGGTTGCTCAAAGGAGGGCTTCCCTTCCATCAACTGCGGAGAGATGAGCGGCGAGCCTCTATCAGCCCGGAGCCAGGGCGCCCCATCCAGAGGCGCGCGGAGTACGAAAGCATCGGCGCGGTCAAGAAAGCGCCGGGCCGAATCCTTGAAGTCCACCTTCGCAGGGTCGAGCACCATCAGGTACAGCTCCGGCCGCAGGAACTCCAACACCGAATTGCTCTCCAAAATGACATTGCTGGCAGACTGAAGCTCCTGCCAGAGCCGTGGAAGGAAATCCCCCAGGCAGCCCTGCCGCGTGCGGACCCACAGGGAGCGGGCCGCGCCGGCAACCAGAAAGCGGGAGGTGTCCGTGCGGTTCGAGCGGTCCTGCTCCTCGTCGAGGGCGAAGCCGTGGTCTAGGGGGGCGCAGTCACAGCTTGCGCCGTTGATGGCGCAGACGCCGTGGCCGTGCTGGGTGAGCTTCACGGCGGTCCAAGCAGTCTCCGGGAAGGCGCGGATGATGTCCACCACCAGCGCGGACTTGCCAATGTTGCGGGTATGCCCGCCGACGACGAGGGTACGTATTGGGATCATAGAGTGCGAAAACACTGCACGAGCATGGTGGAACAGAACACTGGAAGAATCAATCTTCGCGAGGCACTCGCATGTCGGTCGATAAGCGCTCCGGGAACTCGACTTAATGACCAGCCACGGCTCCGCCAGACCTGCGCCCTTGGTTGTCGCCCAGTTCGAAGTCTCTCTAATTTCCAACTTACTTTAGGTTCCAGTACCAAGTCTCTTCGTAGCCGTCCGTGATTTCTATCCTTTTGAAACCAACCCTCCGGGCTTGGTCGAAAAAGTCACCCTCTTTGGATAGGTGGTGGGCCAAGACCTTGCTTGCCAGAATCCATTTGATCTGTAGGATTGTGTGGTCTGGCCCGATCGCTTTCGCATCAACGTTGTAGCCGTCGTCGAGCAACTTGTTTTCAATTGTTTTGGCCATGGCATCACGAAGAACCCGGTTCACTTGTGCTTCGGCTGCTGCCTTTTTCTGCGCTGCAGCAGCTTGGGCCTTGGCCGCCTCCCGAGCCTGCCTGCGTTTCGTGTCGCCAAATTCTTTTTTTAGCTTCTCGCCTTCCGCAGCTTCTGGGCTGCTCGGAGTGATTGCGCCTAGATGTTTCAGGGCATCGCCGATCGATCCGGTTGCCGCGTTCGCGTTCAACAGAGCTTTCGCTCGATCTAAGTGCTCGGCATCTGAGAGAGCAATAAACGCTTCTTCCTTTTTCCGCTCTGCCGCTGCCCGTTGCGCCGCTTGTTGGCGAGCGATTTCGACTCGACGGTGTTCTTCTCTCTCTTCCTGCCAGCCCTCAATGCCATTGGTCACAAGAACCGCGACGAGCGCGATTCCCAAGCCATAGAGTTTCTTGCGCGCCGGAATAGACTTCGTAAACGCAGTGAATCCCGCGACCGTAATACAGATAACCGCCAACGTTGCGGCGAAACCATGAAGCGTGGCTATAGCGATGATGGCCAAGATTATGCAAATAATGATGAGGAGGTTTCTGGCGGACTGCTGAGCACCCATTGTTGGCGGTGTGTGTCCTTCGGGCTGAACAACTCCGCCACTCGCCGATACAGCAACCGGAACCGCTTGACCACACTCCGGGCAAAACTTCTGGTATTGCGCCAGCACCTTTCCGCATTTGTCACAAAGCATTTGTCTTGACTCCCTGCCGGCGGAAGCGAGGCGTCATGTTACACCTCGCGTTCCTAACAAGGAAGCCCCCCTGCAAACGGATCACTTACATCGGATCTCTTCCGTCCGGAGACAACCTGTAGTACCGTCGCTTCCTGCTCATGATGCCCACTGCCTACCGAGTCCTTTGGGAGTTAGCCATGCTCTTTGGCTGCCATCAAAGGCGAGATCGTAGCTTCTTTGTTCACCGAAGGCAGGTTCCAATTTGCGCTAGATGTCTGGGACTCTTAATCGGCATGCCGCTGACTTTCGTATGTCATGTGCCAATTGTGGTTGGTTTTCTGCTTATCGCCTTCATGGCCTTGGACGGTGGAACGCAGGCGTTGGGCCTCCGAGCGAGCAACAACGCAGTTCGTTTTGGCACGGGAATTGGCTGCGCCATCGGGAGCGTGAACGTTGCCTTCGCGGCAGCAAGATTCTTATGGAATACATAACCGAGTCATTCGAAAACACGCGCTCTGGGCTGCGAAAGAAAGATGAATTCACGCGGCAATTGGCTAAGCAGGGCTACAGGATAATCAGCGAGCAAATTGAGCCGGGGCACATAAAAGGCAGCGAGCAGTGCTGCTGGGCGCTGGTATGCCTTCCCGGTATCTTCTTGGCGGGACGCACACCAGGCAAAATCGTCGTCACTTATGGAAGAGAGTCGCTACCTGGGGCGAACATCGCCGCAATTGGGAGCCTCTGCTGCAATTCCTGTGGAGCATCATCGCCGCAAGACGCAAAGTTTTGCGATAGGTGCGGCGCCCCCATTGTTGGAGCAGCCACCGAGGAGCAAAGGGGAACAAAGAAGTGTCCGTTTTGCGCAGAAACGATTCAGGCAGAGGCAAAGAAGTGTCGGTTCTGCGGTGAGTTTCTAGAACCGCACAAGAGGAATCACCCAGAAGAGGGATAGGTAAAGTACCCAGTGCTCAAGGCTGGGCGCCCCACCCCACGAAGGAACGAGCATTCAGAAGAGCCGAGAGCCAACGGTCCAAGTGCGAGGGCTACAAGCGTTGTTGCTCGAGTTTTTTGAGGCGTTCAGCGAGTTCCGGCAGGCGGGCGAACCAGGCGTACTGCTCCTTGAACCTGGCCAGCGGGCGCGCGGGCGTGCCCCAGACGGTTTGGCCGGCGGGAATCGTCTTGCCAGTGGGGATGCCGGCTTGTGCGCCGACGATGGCGGCGTCGCGGATATGGCAGCCGTCGGCAATGCCCACCTGCCCGCCGATCAGGACGTTGTTGCCGATGTGCGAGCTGCCGGAGATGCCCGTCTGCGCGGCAATGATGGAGTGTTCGCCAATCTGAACGTTGTGGGCCACCTGGACGAGGTTGTCAATCTTGGTGCCGGCGCCGATGCGGGTGGTGTCCAAAGCGCCGCGGTCAATCGAGGTGTTACTGCCAATCTCGACGTCATCGCCGATTTCCACACCGCCGATCTGCGGGAATTTCCAGTGGCGGCCTTCGCCGAAGACGTAGCCGAAGCCGTCGCTGCCGATGACCGTGCCGGAGTGGACGATGACGTTCTTTCCCAGACGCACGCCGGCATAAAGAGTCACGCGCGGGTAGAGGCGGCAGCGCTCGCCAATTCGCGCGCCGCGGCCGACGGAGCAATGCGCGCCGAGTTGCGCGCCATCGCCGATTTCAACATCGTCTTCAATCACCACGTAGGGCCCCACGCCAACGCCTTCTCCAAGCTTTGCGGTGGGCGCAACAATGGCGGTCGGGTGAATACTGGAAGTAATTGGTGGCGAGGGCAGCAGCCAGGCCGCGGCCTTCGCAAAAGCCAGCTTGGGCTGCGCCGAGCGGAGGATCGTCCGGCCAGCCAGATCCAGCCCGGGCGGCAGCAGCACGCAGCGCGCGCGGGACTGCGCGGCGCGATCGAGATGCCGCGCGGAGTCCGCGTAAATGACATCTTCCGGCCCGGCGGCTTCCGGGCTGGCGACGCCGGAAACCTTTGCGGCCGGATCGCCTTCGATTTGCGCGCCGATGAATTCGGCAATTTCGCGAGCGGTGCGAATCATAAGAACCTCTCGGGGCATGGAATCAGAACGGGTAGATCGGCTTTTCGCCGGGCGGACGCGTCTTCCAGCGCCGGTGCACCCAGAGCCATTGGTCGGGGTGACGCCGAACATAGTCCTCCACGGCGCGGGTAAACCGTGCCGTGTTTTCGACGATGTCGCGTTCCTCGTCGCCAGTGCGCTGGAGTTCAATGGCCGGCTCAAAGCGCAAGCGGTACTTGCGCATGCGCTCGTCCCAGAAGAGGAAGCCGGGAACGACAGTCGCCTCGGTGCGCAGGGCGATGCGTGCCAACCCCGACGTGGTGCAGGCAGGCACGCCGAAGAAGTCCACGAAGACACCTTCCTCGAGCGAGGTGTTCTGGTCAATCAGAATGCCAATCGTGCCGCCGCCGCGGAGAATTTGCAGCATGGCGCGCGCGGATTTGTTTTTTTCGATGGGGGTGTTGCCGGAGAGGCAGCGGTAGCGGTTGACGAGCGCCTCCACGCGCGGATTGTCGATCGGGCGGACGAGAAAGTGCAGTGGATATCCGTAGAGTGCCTGGGCGAACGGCGCAAGCTCCCAGGCGCTGGTGTGGCCAGTGAGAAACAGCACGCCCTTGCCGAGGCGCTGAGCGGCGTCGAAGTTTTCGAAACCGTCGAGCACGACGATGCGCTCGATTTTGTCGCGGGTGTAACGCGGGAACAGCGCGAATTCGCCGGCCATCCAGCCGATCTGCCGCACCAGGCTGCGCAGGATGCGGCGGCGGTCGGCGCCGGACAAATCGGGAAAGGCAAGGCGCAGGTTGAACACAGCGGCGCGGCGCAGCGGCGGGCGGAGGAAAAACGCCAGCCGCGTGATCAGCGCGCCCGCGGCGCGGGCCAGCGACCGCGGAAGAATGCCCAGGGTTTTCAGGGCCAGCCACGCTCCAACGAATTCAAGCCAACTTCGCATTGGCCGCCATTATCCATGAATCCATGCCTGCCACAACCAGGGAACTCGCCCGGCAATACGGAAATACAATGGCGGGCGTTCCCTGCCCTCTCGTCTGTTAGACTCTCTCGGCTGTGAACGGGTTAAGCCTAATTCGCACGTGGGTGGCGGCCGCGCTGGCCGCGGCAGTGCTCTACTTCTGCTTTTTCAGCCGCCTAGACGCTTTTGGCGTGATCGGGCCGGATGAGCCGCGGTACGCCTCCATCGCACGGGCCATGGCGGAGACGGGCGATTGGGTGACGCCGCGGCTGGATGGGAAACCGTGGTTTGAAAAGCCGGTCTTTTATTACTGGAGCGCGGCGGCGGCCTTCCGGCTATTCGGGGTGAGCGAGTCTTCCGCGCGTCTGCCGTCGGCGGTGTCTGCCACGCTGGCTGCGCTGGCACTGGCCGGGCTGGCGTGGCGAACCTACGGCGCAGGCACGGCCTGGGCGGTGCTTCTGATTTTTCCAACGTGCGCCGGCGTGTTCGCGTTTGCGCGGGCCGGAACGACGGATATGCCGTTCAGCGCGGCGCTGGCGCTGGCGATGGTGGCGGCGTTCCACACGGTATGCGACGACGAGAAAAGTCCGCAGCGACTCCGGCAATTCCTCTTTGGCGCGCTGCTGGGAATGGCGGCGCTGGCAAAAGGGCCGGCAGCGATCGTGCTGGCGGGCGGTAGCGTGGGGCTATGGGCGCTCGCAACGGGACGTTGGAAGCAGGCGTGGCGGCTCGCACACCCGCTGGCGGTGATCGCTTTTTGCGCGGTGACGTTGCCGTGGTACGTGCTGTGCGCGATGCGCAACCCGGAGTTCCTCAGCGTTTTTCTCCTCTCGCACAACGTCGACCGGTTTCTAACGCCGGTCTTCCAACACGAGCAGCCGCTCTGGTTCTACGGGCCGATCCTGCTGCTGGGGCTGCTACCCTGGAGCGCGCTATTGGTGGGCGTGGCGAGGGACGCCGCGACGGCGGGGCGTGAGAAACGGTGGAAGGGTTCGCACGGATTTTTCTTCGCCTGCTGGGCGATTTTCCCAATCGTCTTTTTCAGCCTTTCGAAATCCAAACTGCCCGGCTACGTGCTGCCTGTCTTTGCACCCCTGGCGCTGCTGATGGCACGGAGCGTGACGCGGGCCATCGAGCAGAAAGATGGGTTTGCGCAATGGCTGATGGAGTGGACCGGGGTCACGCTGCTGATGCTCACCGGATCGGCCGGATATTGGCTGAGCAAGTTCCCGGCACAGTTGGAAGCGATGACGCGGCTCGAAATCGCTGCCGGGATCGTCGCAGTCTTGATTGCGGGACTCTTCGTTTCCGGACTGGCGTGGGCTCGCAAGTTCTGGCCTGCGCTAATCCTGGCCGCAGTTCTGATGGCGGGGCTGATCGAACTGGTGAACCAGCGGTTTGTGCCGGCGCTCGATAAACAGATCTCCCCACGCGCGGCGGCGCGAGTCATCCAGGCACAAGGAAACGTCGCTGCGGGAGTGACGGTGTACCGGCTGCACCGGGCGTGGCATTACGGGCTGAATTTCTACATGCATCGGGAAGTGCCCGCGTGGCAGCCGGGTAGCGCGGCAAGAGGGCCAGAGCTCGTGGTGACGTCGGCAGCGGGCGCGAAGGAGCTGGAAGCGGCAGGTGTGAGATTCAGGGTGATTGAGCGCGTTTCGCGGCAGGCGGTTGTGGTAGGGGTGGAGTGAGACAGGCGGAAAGCAGCGTGACGTCAGCGGGCGACGGCGGCGGGGGGCAGATACTGCAGAAAGAACTGGACGACGCTGTTCTCGTAGCTGTGCTTGTCGTCGCTGGTCATCGCGGCATAGTTGGACTTCGGCACGATAATCTGCTGGCGCGGCTCAACCGCTTTCGAAAACAGTTTGGCGGTGGATTCGCCCAGCGGCCGGTTGTCGTTGGCCTGAATGAATAGTTTGGCCACGCCGGGAAGCGCCGCGAGTCGCGCGGAGAGGGGCGGCGTTTTTCGGGCGGAGAAATTCATCAGACCAAACGTCCAGCGGCAAAGCGTGGGCGTAAAAGGCAAGACGTTCAAGCCGGAGCGCTCGACCAGTAAGTTCAGTAAGTCCACGGGTTTGTCATACACCGAATCGAGGACGATGGCGCGGATGCGGGGTTCGCTCGCGGCAGCAGAAGCGGCGGCGTAAGCGCCGAGGCTGGTGCCCCAGACGCCGAAGCGCGTGCGGTCCACATCGTTTCGGGCGGCGATGGCGCTGATCGCGGCCAACAGCTCCTGCGTCTCGCGGTAGCCGAGCGTGGTGAAGCGCTTGTTCCGGCCGTGCCCGGAGAAGTCAAAGACAAAGACGTTGTACTGGTGCTCCTGGAGCGCGGTGACCAGCGTGAGCAGTTCTTCGCGGTTGGAGAGGTAGCCGTGGCACAGGATCACCGTCGGCGCGGTGCTGCGGCCGGGAAAAAACCAGCCTTCGGCGGCGCCGCCCGGCGGTGAAAACGAAACGACGCTGGGGTGGCCCAGAAGAGCTTCCGGGGAGAGTTCCCCGCCGGCCGTCGGCGGCGAAATCACCCGGTAGAGCAGGACACCGGTGATCAGGAACAACGCCAACAGCGCAAAGCCCAGCAGCGCCGCGGCCGCCATAAGGGTCTGCGTCAGACGCCCGGATTCGCGGAAGTCAGAAAAAAAGCTCATGAATGAGCCAGCACTCCCCCCCCCAAGTTTGCGAATGTTAGCACATCCATCCGAGGCGGGCGGCAAGCGCAGCAGCGGCATTTATCGGAAGAGTACCCTCGCGCCCGGGCCGGTTTCGCTGCGGCCGAAATTCCGCCCGGGGCGAACCGCGTTTGGATAACGAACGCCCGGACGATATAATTTCGGCGCGCCCGGCGCTTCCTCCCATGCAGATTGTTGACCTCCGTCAGATCGCGTCCCGGCAGCTTGCACCGCTCCTCGACGAGGAGCAGGCCTGCTGGCTCGAGGAACTGCACTGGGACTACAGGTCGTCCATGCAACTGATCAAGAAATTCATTGACGCGAAGTCGCTGGCGGGCCGCGCGGCGATGGAAAACAGCGATCCGGCCGGCTACGGCTTTTACGTGCTGGACGAGACGAAGGCGCTGATCGGTGGACTGTACGTCTCACCGAAGTACGAGCGCCTGCGTCCGGCCGAGCGGATCTTGGAAGAAATGCTCGGCGAAATGCGCTCGCTGCCGCACGTGCGGAGGATCGAGGCGCAACTGATGCCGTTCGGCGGCGCGTTGGACGCCGCGATGGAGAAGCAAAGCTTCCGGCTGTACACGCGGCAGTTCATGCTGCTGCCGCTGAAGGACGCACAAATGGCCGGCGCGCCTGTTCCGATGGGGCTGCGGCTCGAACGCTGGGACGACGGCTACTTCGAAGCCTGCGCCAGACTGATTGCGCGGGCCTACTCTGACCACGTGGATAGCGAAATCAACGACCAGTACCGGAGCGAGGCCGGCGCGCAGAAATTCTTGAAGAACATCATCATCCTGCCCGGGTGCGGGCAGTTTCTGCCGGAAGCTTCGTTCGTCGTGCGGGCGGAGGAGAGCAGCGAACTGACGGCGGCGGTGCTCACCTCGACCGTTTCCATGGGCGTGGGGCATACCACGCAGATCTGCGTGGTGCCCGCGTTCCAGGGGCAGCGGCTCGGGCTGCGGCTGATGGACGCGGCCATCCGGGCGCTGAAGTCGCTGCGCTACCACGCGCTGTCGCTGACGGTCACTTCGCAAAATGCGGGCGCGGTGCGGCTGTATGAAAAGTTGGGATTCCAGGTGGTGAAGAAGTTTGCCGCCGCTGTGTGGGAAACTCCGTAGTAGGTGGTCGTTACTTTCGCGAGCGGTCCCGCAAGAGACCTTTCAGTTCGGTCATGAATTCTTTGACGTCCTTGAAGTCGGAATAGACCGAGGCGAAGCGGACGTAGGCGACCTTGTCGAGTTTTTTCAGGCGGGTCATCATCAGGTTGCCGATGTCGGTGGTGGAGCGCTCGCGGTCGGGCGATTCCAGGACGAAGCGCTCGACTTCCTCGACCAGCGCTTCGAGCTTGGGCGTGGCCACGGGACGCTTTTCGCAAGCCTTCAGCAATCCCTGCAAAATCTTCTGGCGGTCGAAGCGCTCGCGCCGGCCGTCTTTCTTGACGACCATGTAAGGGATCTCGTCAATGCGCTCGTAGGTGGTGAAGCGGCGGCCGCACTTGAGGCATTCGCGGCGGCGGCGGATGAGGTCGCCGTCGCGGCCCTCGCGGGAGTCCACCACTTTGTCGTCGAGGTGTGAGCAGAAGGGACACTTCATCGCCGCGAATCTCCCCGGGCGGACCCCGATTTCATCGGGGCGGGCGCGTTTGGCTCGACATGGCCGCCGTGGGCTTCCGCTTCTTTTTCGGCGCTCGCCAACCGGCGCAGTTCGCCCATGGACCACCCTTCCTTAATCAGCAGCGGAATCCCCAGCACGGTGGAGCCGGCAAAGGTAATCAGCCAGACCGTGATTGCCGCGGCCATCGCGGGTTCATTCTCTACCTTAAAGATGGCCGTGTAAGCAAGGAAACTTGCCACCTGTGAACCACCGCCCACGCCGGGAAGCTGAACTGTCGAGCCGGCCATGGTGAAGGCGACGACGAGCAGGGCGTCGGACAGGCCGAGCTCAGCCAAGCGGCCGCCGAAGCTGCGCGCGACCCAGTAATAGATGACGGCGATCAGCGTCCAGTGCACGGCGGAGATCACAACGGCGAAGAAAAAATCGCTGAGAGACCGAATGGCCTGCAAGCCCTGGCTGAACCCGCCAACCAGTCCGGCCACGCGCTGGCGCCAGCCGGTGACGCCCGCGGCACGCCATGCGTCCATGCGGCGCTCGAGTTGCGCGGCGCCGTGCAGCCGGAAATAGACCAGGAAAGCGACACCCATCACTAGCCCGGCGAGCAAGACGATGCCGGTGGTCCGCGCCGCGGCGAGCAGCGGGTTCCCTTCCCCGGCGGAGGCCAATCGCGGCACGGCGAGCAGCGCCACGGAGGCGAGGACGACGGTGCTGGCCATGTCAAACATGCGCTCCAGCACGTAAATGCCGAAGGCGCTGGAGACGGGGATTTCGTCCTTGCGCGCGATGAGAAGAGGGCGGATAGGCTCGCCGGCGCGCCCCAGCAGAAAGATGGCGCTGAAGCCGATCACCGTGGAGGCGAAAATGTTTGAGTAGGTCGCGCGGTCAAGATAGCGAGAGAAGCGCGTCCAGCGAAACGCGCGCAGGGCGAAGCAGACCTGGATGCCCAGCAGCGCAAGCAAAAGCATGGGGACGTCGGCGTGACGGACGGCGGAACCCAGCTTGTCCCAGGAAAACCCTTCGAGGCGAATAGCGTCGCGGGAACGATAGATGAGCGTGCCGATGACAACGACGGCGAGGAGAATGATGATTGCTTTGCGGACCGAGGAGCGCATTCGCATCGCACCGTAGCAGCACGCCGGAGGAGTGTCAAGGAAGAGCGCAGCGGGGTAGTGGTGTCATTTGAAAAAAGGAGGCGTAAATGAGTAGCTTGTCGCTCCCAAACCGCCATCTCCAAGTACTTCCATTCCCAGCCAGAAAGCCGTATATTCCCGTCCCACGCAAGGGCCGGGGGACCGAACCGATGACTATTCTGGCGGGCTTTCCGGTAGTGGTGTCATTTGATTTCTCTTCGAGGTGGAAAATGAGCAGTTCGGCAACCGACTTGCGGAAAAAACGAGTCCTCTTAACGCCCGCGAAACTTCGACAGTACTTTTGTCACTGCGGAAAATCAATAAAAGTCTCCTCGTCAGCTCCTACTTGCGGCCGACCTCGCTGCCCAAAATGCGATTGCTACATGCAGCCTCATGGCGTCTGTGGGGTCTTCCAACGAGGATTGAATTGCAGGCTAAGAAGGGTCAAATGAGCCACCCTCAGATCGTACCCTTTCGATTGCTAGACCGGCCTCTTGACCCCGCTCCCGATCGGCTCTATCCTGCAAAGCCGCCGCTTCCTAAACAAGCCAAAGCCGTGACCATCGCCGCCGCATTTCCGTGTAAGGATGGCTTCGTTTTTTGCGCCGATCAGCTCATGACGCATGGCGAACATTCCCAGCCGGGGTCTTTCGCTCACTACGAGCAAAAGGTATTCGGGCGGCAGGGTGATTACTATTCTGCTCTACTGTGTGCGGCGGGTCCGACAGACTACCTGAAAACTTTGAAGCATTCATTCTTTAAGTGCTTGGAAGAGAACGAAGTTGAAGGGGAAGGCTTATCTCTAACTGCCGTCGAAGGCGCACTCGAAACCTGCCTCATCGAACTTCAAGGAAAAGTGAATACTGAATTGGGTTTGCAGACACTTGTGGCCGTCATGGACGACCACAGACGCTCCCGATACCTTAGAAGCGACGACCGCGTTGTGCGTCCGGTCACTGGACCCGAAATTTTGGGCATCGGCGAAGCCTCACTGGTTCGCTTTCTTATAGAATCAGCTTACCACCCGCGTTTCACGCTTCAACAGGGGATTGCGTTGGCGGCGCTTGTCGTCTATTTTGCGAAGAAGTACTGTGCCCAGTATTGTGGTGGAGACACCGACATCTACACGCTTTCAAAAGGAGAGTTCATCACCAATTGGGAACCTGTAAGCCGGTCCAAAATAGAATCACTCGAACTGATGTTCAAGAAAGAGACAGGAAAGCACCTGCTTCAATTCATCGATAGAGCCGCTAGCCTTATTTTGTAGAATCGCCTTTTCCTTTGGACCAACGAGCCATGACCGCCTTGCGCGCGGATTCGCGGCGTTGCTCGGGCGTCATAGCCCTAGCTCTGGCCGCACCGCCTACCTTGCCGCCCTTCTTGCCGAGCTTGGAAAGAAGAATTCGACTTTTTGATGGCGGACGCCGAATACAAGCAGGGAGTGGCCGAGACATTCGAGCTCTTAAGAGAGAAGCTAGACGCTTGTCAGCAAATTGAAGAAATTCTGCGACGTCAAAATAAAGGCCAAATTCACTGAGATTCGATTTCCGTGCTTGCATCGGGCACACTCCTATTATAGAGTTCGAGTGTCGCCCAAACTTCTGGCAGGAAGGCCCGACTACGAATCGGGCCTTTTCTATTTGGAGCGACAATTCCTTGCCGCTCGTCCCAGTGTAATCTAGTTTCCCTCTTTGTTTCCAGGTCCTATATCGAGCGCCAGAACCTCACCATGCAGATGCGCCGGCTCACCAGGCTGACCAATGCTTTCAGTAAGAAATTGTCCAACCTCAAAGCCGCCGTTGCCCTGCACTTCGCGCACTACAATTTTGTCAGGATTCACCAGACTTTGCGGGTGACGCCAGCGAGGGCGGCTGGTATAAGTAACCATCTCTGGAGCATGGAGGATATCCTCAGATATGGCCAACCAACTTGATGAAAGTGCAGAAAACCTACGAGCGGTCACACTGGTCTTGCTGGATGTAGCCGCGAACCAAATGGCGATCAGGAAGCTGCTTTACGACGCCGGGCTTGCGACTGAGGAGTCTTTTGTCGCCGCTTATCGCCTTCAATACGATCAGCAGCTTGGAGTCTATCGTGAATCTCTGAAAGCGGCAGACGTCCCAAGGCTTCGAAGAGCACTACGAGCCCTCTCAGAAACTCCCCATATAATTTAGCGGATTTAGAAGGCGAGGCTTGCATCGGGCACACTCCTGTGCTAATCTTCGGATTGCGCCCAACGATTTGGAAAGGCCCCGACTACGGATCGGGGCTTTTCTATTTATGGCAATTCAACCATAATCTCTTCCCAAAGGCAACAATGAACCCAGAGCAAAAATCCAGCGGCTTTGACGGAAGGGAGTTGCTGCTCGGTATTTTCCTTCTTACTGTCGGCACCTTGTTTGCTTCTGCCGGATTATAGGGTCGTTAGGATTTCCATTGCGACGGAACACATCCACAACAACCGAATTGACGAGGCAAGACAAGGTGCGCTAGGCTTCAACCATGTCCCAGGAAACAACCAGTGTCGGTGAGTGGGGGGCGGAACAGGCAGCGCGCATCAAGGAACGTGAAGACCTCCGCACCACAGAGCGCGAGTGGCAGCTTCATTCAAGCAGGGTCATCAAGAACGGATCTCCCTATCTGTTCAAGACCTTCACCGATCTGGTCGAATCTGCCATCTCCGGCTTCAACGAGTCCTTTCCTCCAAATAGCCATCGAAAAATTGAGTTTCAGAGGATTCCCTCGAATCGGCTATTGGTGCGCCGTCCCTACTATCCGGCGCTGTGTTTGGAAGTCTGGCTTGATGTGGATTGCCAGTGCATTCGATTTACTACAAGCATCAGGCCAGACCAAGAAAGTTCGGCTCAAAACGGCGCGGGCCGGTTCCGCATCTTGCACTTTGAGGGCAGCAACCTTCAACTGGCAAACGGCGAGCGCCTGATTAGCCTTGAGGATGCTTGTAGGCTGCCGCTTGAGATGTTCTTCTCCTAGCAACCCCTAGCGTACTGCCCTTTCCCTCTGCCTTAAATCCAAATGACACCACTACCCGCAGCGGCGTGTGACCCCTCGGCTGCGCTCCCTTCGATTTCTCTCTGGGCAAGCGGGACAGGCGAGTGGCCCGCCCGAGGCGGGTCTATCCGACGAGTGGCGAGCGGGACAGGTGGAGAGGTCAGAAGGACCGAAAAGCGAAAAAAGAAGAGAGAGTGGCAGAGTGACAGAGTTACAGAGTTGCAGAGTAAGAGCCATTCCTGCACGCTGACGACTGCTGTAATAGACCACACCCCCCGGTCGAGGTGAAGTGATTGAAAGAGAAGGAGATAACGAAATCGAGTAGTCGTGTGGTAGTCGGCGGTAGTAACAAAAGGTGGCAGGTTGCAGGTTACGGGTAACCCCTCGTCCCGCGGTTGCGGGATCGGGGCAGGCAGGTGGCAGGTGACAGGTTGAAAGGCTGGAAGGACCGGAAAGCGAAAGAAGAAGAGAGAGTGGCAGAGTGACAGAGTTACAGAGTTGCAGAGTAAGAGCCATTCCTGCACGCTGACGACTGCTGTAATAGACCCCACCCCCCGGTCGAGGTGAAGTGA
>JACQDE010000057.1 GCA_016201285.1 Acidobacteriota bacterium
AGACGCTCGCTCCGCGAGCTTGGAAATCGCTTCGCGATTTCCACTTTCCCACAGCCACGGCGACGGCCGCCCATCTTCGGTTACATTTCAAATGGCGCGACGATCTGCCCTACGGTTACATTCTTAGATGGCTTGACAGGTATGCCTGCCGCCCCCTGGTGTCAACCTCAGATGGCCCTGGCGGTGTCGGCGGCGACGGGAGAAGGACTCGATGCGCTGTGGCGGGCGGCGAAAAGCAAAGAGATCCTTCGTCCCGATAAACACCGTCGGGACTCAGGATGACAGGAAAATAGACGGAGATTTGAAATTGGAAATTTAAGAGCTAATGCGAGCGATTTGGAGACCCACCCGCTAATCCAAAAACAAAGACAACGCAGGCTGCCAGCGCTGCAGGCGCTTCGAAAAACCGCAAACAGGAATGCCGGGCTCCCTCGACTGCGCTCTGGATAAATTCCGCCCGCCGCTACAGGTGCCTTTCCGAGCGGGAGGACGCGGGGGCAGCTCAGAAATGGCGGACGCGTAGGTCCGCCCCTACGAATAGGAAAAAAGCCGGCCTTTCGCTTCGCTCAGGGCAGGCGGGGCAAGCGAAACATGCCGGGCTAAAGCCCGGCGCTACAGGTGCCTCGAATCGTCCTATAATCGAAAACATGGAAAATCGAGAAGTGGCGAAGATTTTGCGGGAGACGGCGCAACTGCTGGAGATTGACGGCGCGTTTATCGGGCGATACCGCAGTTATGAGAAGGCCGCGGAACTCATCGAGTCATTGCCGGAGCCAATCGCCGAGATTGCCAAGGACAACGAGCGGCTGACGAGCTATCCGGGAATCGGCGAGCGGCTGGCCGAACACATCCAGGAAATTCTGAAAACGGGCGACTACGCGCTGCGCAAAAAGCTCCTGCAAAAATATCCGCACACGCTGCTCGACGTGCTGACACTGCAATCGCTGGGGCCGAAAAAGGTCGCGCTGCTGTGGAAAACATTTAAGGCGGGCACCGTGGAAGCCGTGGAAAAACTGGCGCGCGAGGGAAATCTGCGCGACATCGCGGGCTTTGGCGAAAAGAGCGAACAAAACATTTTGAAGGCCGTGGAAGTGTTCAAGAAGTCGGCGGGGCGGTTCCATATTCACGTGGCGGATGCGGCAGCGGAGAAAGTGAGCGCGCACATCAAAGAATTTGGGAAGGCGGTGGAGAGCGTGACGCCGGCGGGGTCGCTGCGGCGCGGGAAGGAAACCATCGGGGACCTGGATCTACTGGTGACGCTCGCTTCCGGACATCACGCGCAGAAAGAAGTGGACGCGATTGGGGAACACGTCCTGAAATTTCCGGGCATCGAGCAGGTGCTCGCGAAAGGCGAAAACAAAGTGAGCTTTCGCCTGGGGAGCGGGATGCAAGTGGACGCGCGCATCCTGGAAAAGGAAAACTTCGGCGCGGCGCTGATGTATTTCACCGGGTCGAAGGAGCACAACGTGGCGCTGCGCGGGCGCGCAAACAAGATGGGCTACACGCTGAACGAGTATGCGCTGTCGTCGCTAAAAAATGAGCGGAGAGTGGCCGGAAAAACCGAAGAGGAAATCTACGCCAAATTGAAACTCGCCTACATCGAGCCGGAGCTGCGCGAGAACACCGGCGAAATTGACGCGGCGGAGGCAGGCACGCTGCCCGCGCTGATCTCGCTTGCGGATATGCGCGGGGATTTGCAGATGCACACGACGGCGTCGGACGGCAAGAACTCGATCGAAGAGATGGGCGCGGCGGCGAAAGCGCTGGGGTACGAGTACATCGCGCTGACGGACCATTCGAAGGCGGTGACGGTCGCCAACGGCATGGATGAGAAGCGCACGCTGGAGCAAATCAAGAAAATCCGCGCGGCGGACGCGAAGATGGATGGCTTCCGCATTCTCGCGGGAATCGAAGTGGACATTTTGAAGGACGGCACGCTCGACCTGGACGATGAGGTGCTGGCGCAGCTCGACGTGGTGGTGGCGTCGGTGCACTCGTACATGAACCTGGAACGCGAGGCGATGACCGAGCGGCTGCTGGCGGCGATCGAAAACCCGTACACGCAGATCATCGCGCACCCCACGGGGCGGCTGCTGCTGCGTCGCGACGCGTTCGCTTATGACATGGAAACAATTCTGGACGCGGCGCGGGCGCGCGGCGTCGCGATGGAGTGCAACGCGTATCCCGACCGGCTGGACTTGAACGATACGTACCTGCGCATGGCCAAGAATCGCGGGGTCAAGGTGGTGATTTCGACGGACTCGCACACGACGGGCAATCTGCCGTACATGAAGTACGGCGTGAAAATGGCGCGGCGGGGGTGGCTGGAGAAGAAGGATGTGTTGAATACGCTGTCGACGGCGAAGATGATGGGGGCGTTGAGACCCAAATTGCGTGGCGCGAGCGGGGCGGCTTCCATGCTGAAAAAGAAAAAGTTGAAGAGTTGAAGGGTTAAAGAGTTAAAGCGACAGAGGAAAGACAAAACATTAACGCAGAGGATTCACAGCGCAGCACAGCCGCAACCAAAACATAAGGACAACGCAGAGGCGCAGAGTACGCAGAGGCACGCAGAGAAGAAAGGACAAATTAAAGTTTGTCGCGGGACGCGAAGAAACTCCGCGCTAGTAGTACAGAGGGCCACCTCCCGACAAGGCGGGACGGGCGTTACGATGGCGGGCTAAACCCGCCGCTACAAATGCTACAAGAGCACAGGCAAGAGTGCCTGTGCTACAGCGCAGCACCGCCGCAACCAAAACATAAGGACAACGCAGAGACGCAGAGTACGCAGAGGCACGCAGAGAAGAAAGGACAAATTAAAGTTTGTCGCGGGACGCGAAGAAACTCCGAGCTGGTAGTACAGAGAGCGCAGAAAAAACAAAGCGGCGTCGAGCCGCCGCACTCCAAAACGGAAATGCAGCGCGGAAAAGCAGATTCCTCGTCCGCCGTGGCGGACTCGGAATGACAATCCAGAGTGTTTTCAGCGCACTGCTTGGAATTGAACTTTCGCGAGATCCTTAGCGTATATTCAACAGCAGATGACTTGGGAGGTGCTGCGTGATGCTGCGACGCTGGATGGGAATCGTGATGCTGGTGTGTGCGGCGGCGGGGACAGCGGCGCCGGCGGTGGCGGAGGAGTGGAGCAAGAAGTATGCGGTGAGCGGCAAGCCGGAGGTGCGCGTGGAAAGCAACGACGCGGCCATCGAGGTGGACACGTGGGACCGCAAGGAAATTGAGGCGCGGGTGACCACAGGCGGCTGGACGATTGGCGCGAACGGAGTGCGCATCACCGAGTCGCGCGTGGGCGACCGCGTGTCCATTCAGGTGCGGGTGCCGAATATGTCGTGGAGCATCGGATTTCACAACCGCTCGGTCACGATTGCGCTGATGGTGCCGCGCGAGGCTGATCTGACGGCGGAAACGGGCGATGGGCACGTGAACGTGAAGTCGCTGGCGGGAAAGATTGACGTGCACACCGGCGACGGGCACATCACGGTGACGTCGCTGCGCGGCACGATGCGCCTGCGCTCGGGCGACGGCCATATTGAAGGCGAGAATCTGGATGGAACGCTGGAAGCGCAAACGGGTGACGGCCGCATCACTGTGAGCGGGCGGTTTGACGGGCTCGAGCTGCGCACCAGCGACGGCCGCATCGAAGCCGCGGCGAAGCCCGGGTCGAAGATTGAAACGGAGTGGTTCCTGAGCACCTCGGATGGAAGCGTACAACTGCGGATTCCGGACAATTTCGGCGCGGACCTCGACGCGCACACCGGCGACGGCCGCATCACAGTGGATTTTCCGATTACGGTGGCCACCGGCGCCATGAGCCGCTCGTCGGTGCGCGGCAAGCTGAACGGGGGCGGGCCGCCGCTGCGCGTGCGAACGGGAGATGGGTCCATCACAATAAGCAGATCGTGATGGACGGGTAGGACGAATCCGCAGATTTCGCAGATTACACAGATAAACCAAAACAGAAGTCACACTGTGGCCACCCGCCAAAGGCAGGCGGGTGGCCGCTACAAAGGGAAGACGGAAGCGTCCATATACAAAACTCAGTTACAAAACAAAAGAACCGGCTGGAAGCCGGCGTTACCTCTCGGAAGTGTCGCCGGGGGGAGACAGGTGTCTGCGGCGGGCAACAGTTGGGTCTTGTAGCGAATTCCCTTCCCTATTGATTCCACACGAGATGCGTGCCGGGGGCGGTTGGCATGGGTATTGCTTTTTCTCTTTGCGTGAGGAGAAAGGCAATGCTGACCTACCTGATGATCGGTGCTTTTGCTCTGCTGGTGTTCTTGAGCATCGCCGGGGATTTTGCGAGTTACAGCGGAAAGCGATTCCGTTAACGCGGGTCGCGGCGTGGCGGCAGCGTGTGGCCGCACGACGCCGCGGAACACGCTGCCAGGTTCGCCGCAGTAACATCCTTCCCGGCACTCTCACCCTGCCAAAAATAGAATATTCGAATCCATCGCAGAACGCAGCGCTTTGGAATTGCAAATTCGCGGAGGTTCGCGCATCATACTGAGTTTTGTTTGCGCGAAAGTGCGGAGAGTAAGAGTCCGCTCGAGGGCGGGCCCCTTCGGCACTGCTCAGGGCAAGCTGAAGGCCGCCTCTACAAGCGACCAAGACAGGGAGAACGGAATGCGGAAGCCGGGAAGCATAGCACCAGCGAAGGGAAAACTGGGCGTCCTCACGCCGGGCATGGGGGCGGTGAGCACGACGTTCATGGCCGGAGTGGAATTGGTGCGGCGCGGCGTCGCACAGCCGGTCGGTTCGCTGACGCAGATGGGCACGATCCGCCTGGGCAAACGCACCGGCGCGCGGTCACCCCTGATCAAGGATTTCGTGCCGCTGGCTTCGCTGGACAACCTGGTGTTTGGCGGCTGGGACGTGTTTCCGGACAACGCGTACGAGGCGGCGTCGAAGGCGGGCGTGCTCGAACCGCACCACCTGGCGCGGGCGAAACGCCTGCTGAGCAACATCCGTCCGATGAAAGCGGCCTTCGACCCCTACTACGTGAAAAAGCTCCACGGCGCGCACGTGAAAAAGGGGCGGAATAAATTTGCGCTCGCCGAGCAGATCCGCGAAGACATTCTGGCGTTCCAGAAGAATAGCGGCGTCTCGCGGACGGTGATGGTGTGGTGCGGCTCGACCGAGATTTACATGAAGCAGCATCCGGTGCACGCGAGCCTGGCAAAGTTCGAGCGGGCCATGAAGGAAAATCACGCAGCAATCGCGCCGTCGATGCTCTATGCGTACGCGGCGCTGCAATCGGGAGTGCCGTTCGCCAACGGCGCGCCGAACCTGACGGTGGACATTCCGGCGCTGCAAGAACTCGCGCAAGAAAAACACGTGCCGCTGTGCGGCAAGGACTTCAAGACCGGGCAAACGCTGATGAAGACGATCCTCGCGCCGGGGTTCAAGGCGCGGATGCTCGGGCTGAACGGGTGGTTTTCGACGAACATTCTGGGGAACCGCGACGGCGAAGTGCTGGACGATCCGGAATCGTTCAAGACGAAGGAAGAATCGAAGCTCGGCGTGCTCGAGTACATCCTGCAGCCGCACCTGTACCCGCAGCTCTACGGGAAAATCCATCACAAGGTGCGCATCAACTACTACCCGCCACGCGGGGACAACAAGGAAGGCTGGGACAACATCGACATCTTCGGGTGGCTGGGCTACCCGATGCAGATCAAGCTGGACTTCCTGTGCCGCGATTCGATTCTGGCGGCGCCGATTGTGCTGGACCTGGTGCTGTTCCTGGACCTGGCCAAGCGCGCGGGGATGCGCGGGATCCAGGAATGGCTGAGTTTTTATTTCAAGTCGCCGATGTGCGCGCCGCAGCTCTACCCCGAACACGACCTGTTCATCCAAATGATGAAGCTGAAAAACACGCTGCGGTGGATGATGGGCGAGGATTTGATCACCCACCTGGGGACGGAGTACTACGACTAGTCAACGGGAGCTGCAAATGACCGCTGTGTCCCGCTTATTTCTTGTCCTCTTCGTCGCCACGGCCGTTTGCGGCGAGGCCGGGGCGCGGGGCGAGGAATTCCAGGTGCCGCTGGAGAGTGGTGCGACGCTGGAATGGAAGCATCCCAAAAACAGAGCCCGGCAACTCAAGGTCCGCAAGATTGCGGCAAACTCCGAAGCGGAGCGTCTGGGCTATCGGAAGGGCGACGAGGTCGTCTCCATCGGCGGCCAGGCGCCAGGAGATCGCTCGCTGATTGAGTTCCTCCTCCTTTCCCGCCAGGCGGAAACTTTTCGGGTGCGTCGAAAAGATCAGGAGCTTGACTTACCCCCTCTGTTTCGAATTGTTGGCGTCATTGCCGGCGCGGCGGAGCACGACCGCAAGCCCGGACAAAAACCTCCAGAGCTCGCCGCCAAAACCCTCAACGGCGAGGCGGTGAAGTTGGAGCAGTTCGCTGGGCGCGTCGTGCTCATGAACTTTTGGGCCACGTGGTGTAAACCGTGCATGGAGGAAATGCCGAAGATCGTTGACTTGCACCGCCAGTATGGTGCGCGGGGCCTCGTAGTGCTGACCGTCAACCTGGACGCGGACAAAAGCGCTGCGCAAAAGATCCTGAAGTCCTCCAATCCAACGTTTCTGGTGTTGCACGACAAGGGACTCGACAGCCGGACGGCGCAGGTCTACGACATCAACACCCTCCCGTTCACACTGTTGCTGGACCGCCAAGGGATTATCCGACAGGTGGTCATCGGTTACTCCCCCACCGGCTTCGACGTGCTCTTTCAGCGCCCCATTGAGCTGCTGCTGGCGAACACAGGACCCGTTGTAACGATCGTAAGTCCCTGATGAACTCGGCGCGGTTGCCCTTCCTGCTTCGCGGTTTTTCCGAGAACCAAATTGTCTTAGGAATGTCTCTCGACGGTTCTTGACGCGTCCGGCGGCATGGGATATTGTCGCGCATTAAATTTGACGGGCGTTCCGATTCCGAGGGGAGGATCAATGGACCCGAAAGCAGTCCTGGAATTTGCGGCGAAGAACAGCGCGAAGATCGTGGACCTCCGCTTTACCGACCTGCCGGGACTCTGGCACCACATCAGCTTCCCGATCCAGCAGCTCGAAGAGAAATCCTTTGAAGACGGCTTCGGGATTGACGGCAGCTCGATCCGCGGCTGGGCGTCCATCCACGAGTCGGACATGCTGCTGGTGCCCGACCCGAAGACCGCGTTCATGGACCCCTTCCGCGACACGCCGACGCTATGCATGATCGGGGACGTCATCGACCCCATTACGAAACAGGCGTACCCGCGCGACCCGCGGCACATCGCGCGCAAGGCGGAGGCCTTCCTGGGCTTCAGCGGGATCGCCGACCAGGCGTTTTTCGGCGCGGAGGCGGAGTTCTTCATCTTCGACAACATCCGGTTCGACCAGGCGGCCCAGCATGGGTTCTACTTTATTGACGCCGAAGAAGGGCGCTGGAACTCCGGCCGCGAGGAGCACAACCTGGGCTACCGTCCGCGCTACAAGGAAGGGTACTTCCCCGTGCCGCCGACGGACCACTACATGGACCTGCGCACCGACATGGCCATGCAGATGATGGCCTGCGGGCTGCAGGTTGAATGTCATCACCACGAAGTAGCCACGGCCGGACAGACGGAAATCGACATCAAATTCGACACGATGCTGAAGTCGGCGGACAGCATGATGCTGTTCAAATACATCGTCCGCAACGTGGCGAACCAGTACGGAAAAACGGTGACGTTCATGCCCAAGCCGCTGTTTGGGGATAACGGCTCCGGCATGCACACGCACCAATCGCTGTGGCAGAAGGGCAAGCCGCTGTTCGCCGGCGACATGTACGCGGGGCTGAGCCAGATGGCGCTGTGGTACATCGGGGGTCTGCTGAAGCACGCGGCGGCGATCGTGGCGTTCGCGGCGCCGACGACGAACTCGTACAAGCGGCTGGTGCCGGGCTACGAAGCGCCGGTGAACCTGGCGTACTCGAGGCGGAACCGCTCGGCGGCGGTGCGTATTCCGGTATACTCGGCGAGCCCGAAGTCGAAGCGCATGGAGTTCCGCCCGCCGGACCCGTCGTGCAACCCGTACCTGGCGTTTGCGGCGATGCTGATGGCGGGACTCGACGGCATCGAAAACAAGATCAACCCCGGCGAGCCGCTGGACAAGGACATCTACGACCTCTCGCCCGAGGAACTGAAGGAAGTGCCGTCGCTGCCCGGGTCACTCGAGGAATCGCTGCGGGCGCTGGAGGCTGATCACAAGTTCCTGTTGAAGGGCGACGTCTTCACCGAAGAAACGATCCAGCTCTGGATCAATTACAAGATGAAGAATGAAGTGGACGCGGTGCGCATGCGTCCGCACCCGTACGAGTTCCAGTTGTACTACGACATCTAAGAAGGGAAATACTCACGTCAGCAAAAGAGGCGCGGGGCTTCCCGCAAAATCATCCGGGACGCAAAGTGCGCGAAACCCCGCGCTACAGGAAAGGCGGAAATGCGAAGGCGCGTGTGGCGTGCGATCGCAGTCGCCGCGCTCCTGTTCGTGTATGCCTCCTTTCTGGCTGGACCTTTCCTGGCCGAGATTTCCCTGCACCCGCCCCGCCGCCTCGTCGATCGAGCGGCGCAGCAAACCGCTCACCATACCGCGCAGGCCTACTCCGCCACGCTTTCGGAAGTGACCCTGCGCGCGAAAGACGGCGTGCTGCTGCGGGCGTGGTTCTTCCGGCCGGATAAACCGAACGGCAATTCCGTCCTGTTGCTGCACGGCGTGGCGGATAGCCGCGCGGGCATGCTGGCTTACGCGCGGCTCTTCTTGCGCAAGGGGTACAGCGTGCTCGCACCCGACGCGCGCGCGCACGGCGACAGCGACGGAGACATCGCCACCTACGGCCTGCGGGAGGCCGGGGACATCCAGCAGTGGGCGACGTCGCTTGTCGAGACGGAACCGACGAACTGTGTCTATGCGCTGGCCGAATCCATGGGCGCGGGGCAACTGCTGCAATCGCTGGCCGCGGAGCCGAGGTTCTGCGCGGTGGTGGCCGAGTCGCCCTTTGCCACTTTCCGCGAAGTCGCGTACGACCGAGTCGGCCGGCCGTTCGGCGCCGGACCCTGGCTGGGAAGAACCCTGCTGCGGATTCCGATCGAATCGGCCCTGCTCTATGCGCGATTGCGCTACGGAATCGACCTGACGCGCGCGAATCCCACAGAGGCGATCCGAAACACGCGAATGCCGATCCTTCTGATTCACGGGAAAGACGACAGTAATATCCCGCCGCGCCACTCCGAGCGGCTGCACGCCAGCAACCCGTCGGCGACTTCCCTCTGGCTGGTGACGGGCGCGCAGCACACCGGCGCCCTGGGCACGGCGCCCGCGGAGTTCGAGCAGCGTGTGACCGCCTGGTTCGCCAAATACAACACGCGATAGTCCAGATCAGCGCCGCATCCTTTTTCATCACAATCGCCGCGCGGGGCGGGTCCCCTTCCCCGCGGCGCGTGGTAGCATTTCCGTGGCCGCGCTCGAGCCCAGCCGCCGACGCGGCACGGAAGCCGGTTCATTCCTCATGGATGCCGCATTCAGCAGTATTGCCTTCGACGAGCCCGCGCGGGCCGAGACGAACCTCGGCCTGATCGAGGAGCGCCTGCCCGGAAATCTGTGGGCCACGCTGCCGGCGCTGCTGGCGCAGGTGCCGGACCCCGACGGGGCGCTGAATTTTCTCGAGCGGTACGTCCGCGGCGCGCCGGAAACCGTCAGCGGGTACATTGCGCGCAACCCCTCCGCGCTGCATTACCTCCTGGTGATCTTCAGCTACAGCCGGTTTCTTTCGGAGACGCTGGTGCAGCAGCCGGAATTGATTTTGTGGCTCTACCGGAGCGCGCCGCGGGAAAACCTGGAGCGCGTCAAGTCGCGGGAGGACCTGCACGAGGAGTTCGCGCGGTTCGAGGCCGTGTCGCTGGCGCAGCCGCCGGCGGTGATCCTGGCGCGGTTCAAGCGGCGCGAGTATCTGCGCATCACGCTGCGCGACGTGCTGGGGATTGCCACGCTCGCGGAAACCACGATGGAGCTCTCCCACCTGGCGGACGTGCTGCTGCAGCGCGCGCTGCGGGCGTGCGAGCAGAAGCTGGAAAACGCCTACGGCCGGCCGCAGTATGCCGACACCGCCGGGCATCGCCATGCCGCGCGCCTGGCCATCCTCGCACTGGGCAAGCTGGGCGCCGAGGAGCTGAACTACAACTCCGACATTGACCTGATGTTCCTCTACGGCCAGGACGGCGAGACATCGAGCGGGACAGCAGGAATGGTCAGCAACGCGGAGTTCTTCGTGCGGCTGGCGCAAGCGGTGCTGAAACTGATCAGCGAAGTGACGCCGGAGGGCGCGGTGTTCCGCGTGGACCTGCGTCTGCGGCCGCAGGGCGGCGAAGGCGACGTGGCCGTCAGCCTACCGGCGGCGCTGGACTACTACCGCCAGCGCGGGCGGCAGTGGGAATTCCAGATGCTCATCAAAGGCCGCTGCTGCGCGGGTGACGCGGAGATCTGCCGCCGATTCCTGCGCGAGATGCAGCCGCAGGTGTTTCCCCGTGGCACTCAGACTTTGACCAGCGACGCGCTGGCGGCGGTGGAAGCGGTGCTCAACGCGCGGCAGGAAATCACGCGTGAGCTGCGCCGCAAAACCGGCCGCGCGGGCGACCATGCGGCGGAATGGAACGTGAAGCTTTCTCCGGGGGGCATCCGCGACATTGAGTTTCTCGCGCAGTGCCTGCAACGCGTGCACGGCGGGAGCGATGCGTGGCTCGCCGCCCCGGCAGCGGCGTCCACGCTGGTGGCGCTGCAGCGGCTGCACGACAAAGGATTTCTGACCGGGCGCGATTTTTTCCGGCTGGCGACGGCGTATCAATTTCTGCGCAAGGTGGAGCACCGCCTGCAACTCCGCGATGGACTGCAGAGGCACACTCTCCCCGAAGCGCAGGACGCACTCGAGCGGCTGGCGCGGCGCTGCGGCGTTGAGCCTGCGGCGGCGCGTGGCGCGCGCGAACAGCTTCTCTCGCGGATCGGACAACACTTCAGCGAAGTGCGGGAGATTTATGAGCGCATCCTGCGCCCGAAGACGCGCGAGGGCGCGACGGAAACGTCCACAGCGGCGTGGGAGCCGGAGCCGGGCGAGAGCGCGCTGGTCCAGCGGCTCCGGCAGGACTTTCCGGCAGTGGCCGAGGCCGTTGCGGCCGCGGTGGCCGACGGGGACGCCTACGCGCGGCGCGGGCTGCACCACTTCTTGAGCTCGGCGATGCTCGACCCGGCGTGCATGGAGATGCTGACGTCGCATCCGGAATGGATTGCGCGCGCGGCAGAAATTTTTTCGCGCAGCGACCTGACCGTCGAGATGCTCTCGCGGAATCCGGACGAAGCACGCGTGCTGGCCGATCCCGGCCTGGCCGGATATCGCGGGCCGCTGACTTCCCACGAAGACGGCGAAGGCCATCTCCGCGAGAACTACCGGCGGCGCGTGCTGGCGATTGTGGTGCGGGCGGTGCTGGGCGCGTCGCAACCGTTCGAGACGTTTGAGGCGCTCACGCGGCTGGCGGACGAAGCGCTGGCCGGGGCGCTGCGGATTGCGGCGCGAGAAACCCTTGCGCCAGGAACTGATCTGGCCAACGGACCTTTCGCCGTGCTGGCGCTGGGCCGGCTGGGAACCTGCGAAATGGACGTGGGGTCGGATGCGGATCTGATTTTTGTAGTGGACGAAAAACTTTCCGCCGACGAGCGCGAGCCGTGGCGTCGGCTGGCGGAACGCTTTGTGCAACTGGTGAGCAGCCACACGCGCGAGGGACTGCTTTTTCCAGTGGACACGCGGCTGCGTCCGCGGGGGGCAGAAGGAGATTTGCTGCAGTCGGCGGCGTACGTGCGGGAATATTTTTCTCGAGATGCGCTGGGTTGGGAGGCGCTGACGTTTTTGAAGGCGCGGCCGGTGGGAGGAAACCTGGAATTTGCTTTGAAGGCTACTCGCCAGACGCAAGAAGTGATCGCCGAGCGATTCCGCGCGCCGGGGGACCTCGCGAGGCAACTCGCGCACACACGGCAGTTGCTCGAGGAATCGAAAACGAAAGGCACCGTGCGCGCGAAAGGAGAGTTCAAGAAAGTCGCCGGGGGCTACTACGACATCGAGTACATGGTGGGGTTTCTTTTTCTGACGCGCGGGCTGCCGCCGACGGCGGGGCACGTGCTGCGTCAGATTGCGGCGCTGGAATCCGCCGGCGCGCTGGATACGGCGGGCGCGCGCACGCTGCGCGAGGCGGCGCTGCTTTACCGAAGCATTGATCACGCGATCCGCATGGTCACCGGGCGCGCGGCGAACCGTCTGCCGGAGCCGGCGCTGGCGTCGCGTATCGAGCGGCTGCTGAAGGCGTGGCAGGTGCCGGTGACGGGAGAGTTGGAGGAGAAGATCGTGGCGTTGCGGAAGGAAGTGCGGGGTTTGTATGGGAAAATTATTGAGTGATTCGGCGAATGGTGATTGAGTGATTCGCTGGCCGGTTTTTGTGGGGCGGAGATGAGAGCGCAGGACCTCACCAATTGACCCCAAAAGGGGCACCCGCCCGTAGGGAAGAGGTCAAACCCATCTCTTCGCAACGGAGCGACCGCTATTTTGAAGCGAGCCGACGGAGGACTTTCTTGACGTATTCCGGCATGGGTTCACTTGATGCGTCGGCGACACTCTTCAGTTGGTCGTAAGTCCTGGTCTCATCGCCCAGCCACACCAAGTCGAGCCTTCTGGCGTCCTGCATGGCGATGTGGCTGTAGGACCCAGGAGAAGCCCAATAGCATGTCCCGCAGGTCTTGGCCGACTTTAACTCCGTCCAATTGCGGCAGTGCTCGCACGACCATGACTTGGCGCGATTACACGAGCCGCACAGCAGCATAAAGGAATCAACGTCTCGCGCATTGAACTCCAGATCCCCAGCAACCTCGTAGGGGATTCTGTGATCAATCTGAAGATAGCGTTCTTCGTGCGCATGGAAACAGACGTGACAACGGCTCCCGTTGGACTCGACCAGGGCAATTTTGAACGCCTTCGGAAATACGCGCCTTCCACCGAGAAAGCCACGTCGAACGGCTGAAGGGTCTCCGAAGCGGTAGGCGGCTATCTTTCTGCCATCGCTTCCCTTGACCGTGAAGGTTTCGACAGGTATGCCCTGTTCCCTCACATCCCTAGCAGCACGCGGTGGATGATTGTAGCCGTACTTGGATTTGAGTTGTTCTGTGGTGATAAACCCGTGCTTTAGGATGTGCTCGATGACAGTGCGAGGGCGCTTGGACCTGACGGCTTTGAGGCGAGCAAGGAACTCTTTGGATGGCTTTCTACGCACCATTTTGCGCCAAGAGACTAAGCTGTTTTGGCGCAATCGTCAAATGCCTCTTGCTGACCTTCCCAATGCGTTCGACCAGGGCGGGTGACAGGTAGATGGACTCGTAGGTATTGTGATTCCGCCCGAGCAGCGTTGCCTGCGATGATCTACCAGCGTCGATCTCGATGTGAACGAGGTCAAGTTCCTTTGGCATCGGCTTCCCAAAGGACTTGTCCCCCGTCTTGCCGTCGTAACTGAGGATGAATGAAATCTGCCGCTCATTGAGCCTGCGAAGGCTTGCAGTGAACTCCTCAAATTCCAAGAGATTTATGTAACGAGGGTCGCGGTTCATGCACACACCCTGGTAAGGGGGGTCCATGTAAACAACGTCCTCAGGTTGAACCGCTTCCAGGGTCTTGCGGTAATCCCCAACAGTAACCGTTGCCTTTCCGTTCAGCAGACGCGATGCCGTCAGGATATGCCAGCGCATTGTGTCTGGACTCATGCCGCGTCGTCTGTTGTCAGGACTCTGGTTGAATTTTCCTTCCGAGTTGTAGCGAACAGACGCCTTGACGCAACGGGCAAGCAGGTAAAGCAGGTAATGCGGCTTGCGGGTTTTGTTAAACTTAGCGCGAACGGCGTCGTAATATTCCCGCTCTCTGCCGAGCTGGGACTTCCACAATCGCTGATAGGCTGATGCGATGGTTTCGGGTGATTCGATGATGCTTTCCCACAGGCGCATCAGGGGTTCGTTGATGTCATTCAACACGATGCGATCAGCCCGACCCTTTAGAACAGCAGCTATTGAGACTCCGGCCGCTCCAGCAAAGGGCTCTACGAGCCTTTTAAGATTCTCTGGAAAATAGGCTAATATGGCTGGGGCTAGAAGGCGTTTGCTACCTTGATACGGGATCGGATGGGGTGCGAGTGCCACGAGCGAATCTTAGCAGGATACAAGTAAAGCACAAGCAGGAGCGTCAAGCCAAAAGCCCCCACAAACTGAGCTCACTACACCTGTTTTTTTTGGCGGAGATGGCGTACAGTATGGAGTTACGCGCCGCGTCCGTCCCGGCAGGCCACGCCTGACCTAAAGAGGAGTTCCACCATCATGAAATCGTCTTATAACGGTATTCCTGTGCCAAGCAACGGCAGTGCCATTCAGTACGAACACGGCGCGTTCAGCGTGCCGGACAATCCGATCATTCCGTTCATCGAAGGCGACGGAACCGGGCGCGACATCTGGAAGGCGTCGCAGCGCGTGTTTGACGCGGCGGTGGAAGCGGCCTACGGCAGCAAGCGCCGCATCGCGTGGCTGGAAGTGTTTGCGGGCGAAAAGGCGTACCAGAAATTCAAGGAGTGGCTGCCGCAGGATACCGTGGACGCCATCCGCGACTTCCGCATCGGCATCAAGGGCCCGCTGACTACGCCGGTGGGCGGCGGCATCCGCTCGCTGAACGTTGCGCTACGGCAGTTGCTCGATCTCTACGCGTGCGTGCGGCCGGTGAAGTACATCGCGGGCATCCCCTCGCCGGTGAAGCATCCCGAGCGCATGAACATCATGATCTACCGGGAAAATACGGAAGACGTGTACATGGGGGTCGA
>JACQDE010000060.1 GCA_016201285.1 Acidobacteriota bacterium
GGCACCCGCTCCGCCGGCGACAAGTCGCTGAACATGGATCCCTGATTCTCCTCGCGACCCCGCCTCGCACCCTCCTCGGCTGAGGGCCATCACGATCACCATACCGCCACCAACCAGCAAGGGTTTTTCAGCAACCGGCTAAAACTGCATTACCGCTGCCCGGAAGGTTCCAGTAGCCGGGTTTACCGCTGACGCTGAAAGGTTATTGAATCGAATGGTCACCGTATTGGCAGCTGAAACCCATGCCGTATAGATCGCCCCAGCAGTCATCGTGCCGTCTGGAGCTCCGATGGCTACCATATCGCCGATCGCCGCTCCGGTTACGGTCAGGGTCAAGTCCGAAAAGGCCAGAGATGCCGTGCTGGGATAGTTGAGCGCGGCAGACGCGCTCAACACTTTGAGAATTGGTGTTCCGCTCCCGATGGCAACGCTTCCGTTCACATCCAGTTTCGCTGTTGGGCTGTTGGTACCGATGCCTACCCCGCCGCCGGCCCGGATCAAAAATTGATTGTTGGCCGTAGAGGCAAAATCGGCGTCTGCGGAACTGTCGGCCCAGACGAAACTTCCAAGATGGCCTGCTTTAGCCCGGCGACCGGCCGCAAAGGAATAGTTGCCAGAGGCCGTATTTGACCGGCCTCCAGGTATCGAGGAGAACCAACCGCTTGCGGTGTCATTGAAACCGCCGCCAACCGTAGCTGTATAGCCGCTTGCACTGTTGAACTCGCCGCCGCCAACCATTGCACCTTCAAAACCGGCGCTGTTGGCATAGCCGCCCCCGATGGTTGAATTGTGGCCGCTGGCCGTGTCCGCGGCGCCGCCGCCAACGGTTGAATTGAGACCTGCGGCCCTGTTATTGGCGCCGCCGCCAACGGTTGAAATTGCATTAAAGGCGGTGTTGCCGGTGCCGCCGCCGATGGTGGAATGGCTCCCCAGCGCCGAGTTGGAATCGGCAAAAGAGTTTCCGCCACCGCCGCTGACAACCGAGAAAGGTCCCCGCGCGTTGTTGAAGCTACCGCCACCGACCGTGGCTACGGTGGCACTCGCCTTATTGTAACCGCCACCAGCTACTGTTGAATAAAACTTGCTTGCGGTGTTATTGTCACCGCCACCTACCGTGGCAGCTTGCGCGCTTACGGTGTTGGAGCGGCCTCCGCCAACCGTTGCAAGCCCAAAGCTGGCGACGTTGAAGAATCCGCCGCCGACAGTCGCACCTTCCCCGCTGGCGACATTGGCCCGGCCCCCGCCGACAGCAGAGTAATCCCCCAGCGCCGAATTGGAATCATCAACTGCTGGTCCGCCACCCCCACTGACTGTGGAGTACAGACCCCGGGCGTAGTTGTAGCCGCCGCCGCCGACTACAGCTCCTTCGCTGGTCGCGGAGTTGAGTATGCCGCCATCAACCGCTGACCAACTACCGGTTGACGTGTTGTAGAGTCCGCCGCCGGCAGTCGAATATGTATTCGAGGCCGTGTTGCTTGCGCCGCCGCCCACGCCCGCCGCGAACCCCGACGCCACGTTTTGCTGGCCGCCAGATATGACGCTCGACTCCCCCGTCGCGTTGTTGAGTGTCCCACCACCGACGGTGGAAAAATTGCCTGTCACTTGATTCGTCGTGCCGGCGACGAAGGCATCAGCGCCGCTGTTCGTGTGCCCCGGCCCAATTGAAACCTTGCTCGTGATTGCCCCACCACTTGCCCCGTCGACTGTCGCTGGCCGAAACGCATAAGCCACCGTCGCGATCCTCGTACGCGGCGTCATGTCGACGGGGTCGGGGCTCACTTTTGTCCCCAACCAGCGGTCCGCGCCGGAAAAGACCGACCCTGTCAAGGGTATCACCGTGCCCAGCAGGACGTTGAATCGTCCCTCCGCAGTGGTAGTCACGGACTGCGTTTCCGACCAAAGCGCGGGGTTTGTCGCCGAGGCATCATCATAGATCGAGAATGTGATGCTGAATGGCCCGCCGACCTGCGGCGCCCCCGACCCGTTGGTGAGAATTCCCTGATAGTTGACCAACGAGGGAACAGCAGCCATCGACTCGACTCTGAGCATTACAAGCAACGCCATGGCCAGGACGGCCAGCATGGGGAAACCGATCATTCTACGCATTTGCGTCTCCATCAGTTGATTATTCGATTGTGACGTGCGTTGACGGGGATTCGGGCAAGACCGTCAATCCTGAGATAATATAAGCCAAGAATTACAAATTGAATCCGAGAATTACTGACCGGCAATCGCCCTCTTCAGAGTCGTGTCGTTGACCCTGGCATATATCTCGGTCGTCGTAATCTGCCTGTGCCCCAAGGCGCGTTGCACCAGGTACAGGTCCCCGGTTTTGTGGTACAGCCGCGTCGCAAAGGTGTGGCGGAGGGAATGGACGGAAACGCGGCGGCTGACTCCTGCCTTCCGGCAGAGGGCGGCGAACCGCAGTTGCACCTGCCGGGCGCCGAGGCGACGCTTGTCCGCCGTGTCGGAGCCCGATTGGCTGCGAAACAGGGGGATGTCGGGGCCACCATTGCCCGTACGGGTGTTTTCCTTGGGGAATCCGCCCAACATGCGCACCAGCCCGGGGTTGAGGAACACCCGCTCCCGTGTGCCACCCTTGGCGTGGATGTGGATAACTCCTCCGCTCAGGTCTACATCCTCCACGTTCAGCCCCACCAGTCACCCGATCCGGATGCCGGTTCCGAGCAAGATTTCGAAGGTCAGCCGGTCCCGGACGGCACAGGAGCCGTCGGCCTCAGCCAGCGAGGCCCGAAGCCGCCGAATTTCCTCGTCCGTCAGTGTGGTCGGCTCCTTTGGCGTCGCTGGCGATGACCGGATCAGCCGGGCCGGGTTCTCCCTGATCCACCCCGATTCCACACAGAAGGCGAAGAACGACCGCACGGCAGACTTGGCGCGGCCGAAGGTCCTCTCTTCGAGGGTTGACCGTGATGGCGGCACGGGGCGAACCGTCTGGGGTCCGCAGGACGGCATCAGAGGTCAGGAAGTGGGCCAGGACGTCCGGGGTTTGGCGGCTCAGGTCGGCCTTGTTGCCGAGCCAGCGGGCCAGCGCCGCCAAGTCCCGCCGAGAGGCCGCTTGGGTGTGGGCGGAGCGGCCGTTGGCGGTGAGTTGACGCTCAAACCGAGACAGTGCATCCATCATCTGCATAGAACGCCTCCCCGGAGCCATGCTGATTACGCGAAGTGGGGCCGAACGATGGCGGGACGATCAAGGGTATTCACCTTCACGCGAGCTTGATCGATATCCGCTTGACCTGGGTCGCCAAGCCGGCGCCCGGCTCTCAGGCGGACTCTGGGCCATCCACGGCGGCTCGAAGGAAAGTGTTGACAGGATGGACCCATGTGCATTATAATGCGTCGTCATGCATAGAAATAGACACGGGTCCACGCTCCACCGGCGCGACGCCATATTGAAATTGTTGCGCCAGCGGGCCGTCCCGTCCCAGGGCGGCCTGCGCGCATCCCTCGAAGCGCAGGGGTTCCAGGTCACCCAGCCGACGCTGTCTCGCGACATCCGTGAACTCCGCCTGGTGAAGGGGCCCGCCGGGTACATCCTCCCGCCATCGGACACGCTCCCCGTTCTCTTCGATCGTCCAGTTGACGAGTCGGCTCAGAAAGGGAAAGGAGAGAAACTCGACCGGGCGTTGCGCGAGTTTGTCCTGTCGGTTGAGCGTGTCGGGGCATTACTGGTGGTCAAGACGCCTCCGGCCGCCGCGCATCCGCTGGCGCGGGCGATCGATGAGGCATCCCTGCCCGGATCGGTCGGGTCGCTGGCGGGCGATGACACCATCTTCCTGATTGCGCGTAACTCGAAAGCCGGTTCCAGTTTGCAACGCCGGCTTCTGGCTCCCGTGAAGCCGCATCCGCGGCGGGGGAACCGCCGCCACTAAGATCCCGCCGGAAGGACTCTGGTCGGGCTTGTGTTGCTAAACATGATGAAAACGGTTGCCATTGTCGGCGCGAGCGGTTACGCGGGTGCGGAGTTATGCGCGCTTTTGGCGCGCCATTCCGGTGTCGAGCTGGTCGCGCTCTACTCCGGGCCGGGCGGCGAATCACGGACATTCGCTGAGGTGCATCCGTCGCTGGCGGGAAGGCGGGGTCCCATAACGAAACCTCTCAATGACGTGGAGGGTCTCGCGCGGCTTCACCCGAATTTTGTCTTTCTCGCCACGCCCCATGAGAGCTCGGCGGCGATGGTCCCCTCGCTCTGCGATCTGGGAACGCGTGTCATCGATCTGTCCGGTGCATTCCGCTTGTCTTCCTCGGAAGACTATGAACGGTGGTATGGGTTTGTTCACCCAGCGCCCGCTCTTTTGCCTCATGCGGTCTATGGGCTGACGGAATGGTGCGACGGCAGTCTCGCGGATGCCCGGCTGGTCGCGAATCCGGGGTGCTATCCCACCTGTGCGCTTCTGGCGCTTAAGCCGATCATCGCGCTTCTCGACCAAGGAATACCCGTCGTCTGCGATGCCAAGAGCGGGACCTCCGGCGCCGGGAAACAGGCGGATGTGATGTTTTCATTTACCGAACTGGCGGGGAACTTCAAGGCCTATAATGTCGGCACGCACCGACACGAGCCCGAAATCAGGCGCCACTCTGGTCTTGCGGGCGATACGCCCTTCCTGTTTGTGACTCACCTTCTGCCCACGGTGAGGGGGATTCTGTCTACTATATATGTGAGCTTCTCGCGAGTGGTGACATCGGAAGAGTTGGCGCAGATCTACCGTGGCGCTTATCAGGATTGCCCGTTTGTGCACATCCATCCGCCGGGGCGGTTACCGGAGATGAAAGAGGTCGTCGGCACGCCCAACGCGGCGATCGGATTCGTGGTTCTTCGCGATGGATCGTGCGCGGTCATCGTCTCGGTGATCGACAATCTGCTCAAGGGGGCCGCGTCACAGGCAGTCCAGAACTTCAATCGAATGGCGGGTTTCAGCGAGACCGAGGGACTCCGGTGAATGCTGCCCCGTGCCCGTGGAATCTTGCGGTGGTGAAGCTTGGCGGGAGCCTGCTGGACCAGGACGGGCCGCCGGACGCGCTGCTGCGCGCGCTGGCGACCGCGTGGGGGGCGGGCCGTCGATTGGTGATTCTGCACGGAGGTGGGCAGCACATCGACAGAGCGCTCGCGGCGCGCGGCATTCGGCGTCGCGTTCACGACGGTCTGCGCATCACCGATGCGGCAACACTCGAGGTGGTTGTTTCCGTTCTCGCAGGGCTGGTGAACAAATCGCTTGTCGCCCGATTGATTGCGGCCGGCGTCAAAGCGGTGGGGTTATGCGGCGCGGACGGAGGCACTTTGATGGCGGAGTTCCATCCACGAGACAATGGAATCGACTATGGATTTGTCGGAAGGATTGCCACCGTCGACCCGTACCCGATTCAAGCCCTACTGGATGCGAGAATGCTCCCCGTGGTCGCTTCCGTCGCACTCGGCCCGCGCGGGAAACTGCTCAATGTCAACGCTGACGCAGCGGCGGCCGCGCTGGCGGTTGCGTTGGGTGCGCAGCGCCTGGTCTTCTGCACTGACGTCGAGGGACTTTTGGACGGAAACCGCAATTTGGTCGCACGGATTGATCCTCAAGGCGCCCGCTCCTTGATGGCCTGTGGGGCTGTCAATGGCGGCATGCGGCCGAAACTGAACGCGTGTATCGAAGCCGTGAGTCGCGGCGTACCGGATGTGTTAATCGCCGGTCCCTCGTCTTATCAGGCTGTTCTTCGGGAGGGAATGGGAGGAACCTGCGTTGTCGCCGGTTGATGGGTCTACCGCCGCGGTCGAGAGTCGCGAGGCCGCATACCTTGTGCCGACTTACTCGCGCACCGCTTTCCATCCGCGCACCGGCCGGGGAGCGCGTCTCTTTGATGCGGATGGGAAGCGCTATTGGGATCTCCTGGCGGGAATCGCAGTCAATGCGCTCGGCTACAGCCACCCGCGCATCACCAGGATACTGCGGTCTGAAGCGCGAGGTCTGCTACATGTCTCCAATCTCTTTTACCACCCTTGTCAGGGGCTGCTCGCGGAGCGCCTGATCGAGGCGTCCGGGCTTTCGCATGCATTCTTCTGCAATAGCGGTACGGAAGCCAATGAGGCCGCGATCAAATTCGCGCGGCTGGCGAACCCGGGGCGCCCGGAGATCATTGCCCTCGAGGAGAGTTTCCACGGCAGAACGATGGGAGCACTCTCGGTGACGGGGCACGAAGAGTACCGTGTGCCCTTCGGTCCTCTGCTCCCGGGCGTAACGTTTGTACCCCCCAATGACCACACTGCCCTCGAGCGAACTGTCTCGGAGGACACGGCAGCCATCATTGTGGAGCCGATCCTGGGCGAAGGCGGCGTGATTCCTCTGTCCGATGACTACCTCCGCGCCGCGCGGCGGCTTGCCGACCGATCAGGCGCTGTCTTGATCTTCGATGAGATCCAGTGCGGACTGGGCCGGACTGGGACCCTCTTCGCATTCCAAGGCGTCGGCGTGACGCCCGATATTGTGACGCTCGCCAAGCCGTTGGGCGGCGGACTGCCCTTGGGGGCGGTCATTGTCGGGCCCAAGCTTGATGGCTCGATCAAGCCAGGACATCACGGCACTACCTTCGGAGGCAACGTCTTGGCGTGCCGGCTCGGGTTGGCGGTTCTCGAAGAGATCGACTCGTCACACCTCCTCGAACGAGTCAAGGGGCTGGGCGCGTGGCTGGAGACGCAGCTCCGGCGGATTCAGCGTACAGTCCCGGCGATCATCGACATTCGCGGACGGGGCTTGATGTGGGGAATCGAGTTGAACCGGGACGCAAAGGCGGTCGCACTGGAACTGCTCAGCCGGGGATACGTCGTCGGGACGGCGCGGCAGAATGTTCTGCGTCTTCTCCCCCCCTACATCGTCCCCAAATCTGCACTGGCGGCGTTTCTCACTGTTCTCGTGGACGTTCTGACGGGAGAAAAGGAAGAATCATGAAGAGAACTGTTCAACGAGTCGCGCTGGCCTACTCGGGCGGACTCGACACATCGATCATCATCCCCTGGCTGCGGGAGACCTATGACTGCGAAGTCGTGGCAGTGACGGTGGACGTCGGGCAGGCGGAGGAAACCATCGGCTTGGCCGAAAAAGCCTACCGCACCGGCGCCGGCGAGTTTCGCCTCCTCGATGTGCGCGAGGAATTCGCCGGGTCGTTCCTCTTTCCCGTATTGAAGTCCGGAGCCGTTTACGAACGCGAGTATCTGCTGGGAACGGCGACGGCGCGCCCCCTGATCGCACGCAAACAGGTCGAAGCAGCACTGGAGGCCGGCTGCGATGCGCTGGCCCACGGGTGCACGGGGAAGGGGAACGATCAGGTCCGATTCGAACTGGCCTACCAGGCATTGGCCCCCGAGCTGACGGTTATTGCGCCGTGGCGCGAATGGTCAATCCTCTCGCGCGAGGACGCAATCGACTATGCGCAGAGGCGTGGCATTCCGGTCCCGGCGACCAAGGCGAGTCCCTACTCGCGAGACCGAAACCTGTGGCATCTGTCGCATGAAGGCGGTCCGCTGGAGGATCCAGCATACGAACCCGATTCTTCGATGTTTCTCTTGACCGTTGATCCCGCGGAAGCGCCGGACCAGCCGGAGCGTGTGACAATAGACTTCGTGTCCGGAGTCCCGATGGCAGTCAATGGGAAAGCGCTCTCACCCGCATCCCTGATCGCGGCGCTCAACACGGTCGGTGGCCGTCATGGGGTTGGTCGCGCCGATGTAGTGGAAAACCGCTTGATTGGCATCAAGTCGCGCGGGGTCTATGAAACACCGGGAGGCACCATCCTGGTGGCCGGACTGCGGGCGCTTGAATCTCTGACTCTCGATCGCGACAGTGCGCATGAGAAGGAACGTCTGGCGATTCGTTACGCGGAGTTGGTGTACTACGGGCAGTGGTTCTCGCCGCTGAGGGAGGCGCTCGACGCATTTGTCGATAGTCTCATGACGAACGTCACGGGGAGCGTGACGCTGAAACTTTTCAAGGGGGCGGTCATGGTCGTGTCGCGGACATCACCCTGCACGCTCTACCAGCCGCAGCTGGCATCCTTTGATATGAGCGGCTACAGCGCGCAGGATTCGGCGGGATTCATCCGCCTATTCGGCCTGCCGACCAGGGGTCGGAATCGGATTGTTCAGGAACGCGGGTCGGAGACCAGCGGTGCCGCACCCGAGACCAAGGCGGAATCTGTCCTGCCGGGCGCCATAAAATGAAAAGAAAAGATATGTGGGGCGGCAGGTTCCGCCAGACACCTTCGGACTTGTTGAGGCGGTTGAATGATTCTTTCGCTGTCGACCGGGCACTGCTTGAGGAGGACGTGCAGGGGTCTATTGCCTGGGCGCAGGCACTGGGCCGGGCCGACGCACTCAGCCGAACCGAAGTCAGCAAACTGGTGTCGGCGCTGAGGGACATTGGCCGCCGTCCGCCGGGACCCGGTGAGACTGGGAAACATGAGGACGTTCATTCCTTTGTCGAGTACCAGCTCAGCAAGCGAGTGGGCGCTTTGGCGGGGAAACTGCACACGGGACGCTCTCGAAACGATCAGGTCGCCACCGACTTCAAGCTCTATTTGAAGAAAGCGCTTCAGGAAGCTTGCCTGCTGACATTGGACGTCTCGGATACACTGATTGAACGTGCCACCTCGGAAGCGGCAACGGCCATGCCCGGATACACCCACTTGAAACGAGCAGAGCCCGTGACCTTCGGCCACTGGTGTCTGGCTTACGTGGAAATGCTCCTGCGTGATGTTCAGCGGTTTGCACAGGCACGGGCGCGGGGGGATGAATGCCCGCTCGGCTCGGGAGCTCTGGCGGGAACCCCAGTGGGGATTGACCGAAAGGCGCTCGCGCGAGAACTCAATTTCTCGCGTCCGACGGCGAACTCACTGGACGCGGTCTCGGACCGTGACATGGCGGTGGAGTACCTTTTTGATTGCTCCCTCTTGCTGGCACACCTATCGCGGCTGGCGGAAGACCTGATCCTGTTTTCCAGCGACGAGTGTCAATTCATCGATCTGCCGGATTCTCTGGCGACTGGATCATCGCGGATGCCACACAAGAAGAACCCCGATGTGCTGGAATTGGCTCGCGGCTATGCGGGACGCGCGATCGGTGATCTGGCTGGATTGCTGTCGATCTTGAAAGGCCTGCCGCTGGCGTACAACAAGGACTTGCAACTCGATAAGGAGCCGGTCTTCCGGTCACGGCAGGTTCTGGGCCTAACGCTCCCCGTGATTGCGGAGCTCGTCCGCGGCATGGAGATCAATTGCCGGCGGATGCATCGCGCCGCGTCCGGAGATCTGATTCTGGCGACTGCGCTGGTCGACCGGCTGGCCGCGCGCGGCATTCCATTCCGGAAGGCGCATGAAATGGTCGGGCGCCGGATTGTCGAGGCGAGCAGGGCCAACCAGAATCTGCGGGATCTGGGACCATCGGCGGAGATCACGGGAGACGATCTGCGCGCGATGCGCGTCGAACTCGTGTTGGGCAAACGAAATGTTCTCGGAGGGACGGCGCCGGCGCGCGTGCGTAAGGCAGCGGCAGAAGCCAGGAGGCGGAGCGCCAAGCTTCGGAGGGCACACGCATGAAACTGCCATCTGGATTCCTGGCCGCCGGCGTGAGGGCGGGCATCCGCAGACGACGTCCTGATCTTGCCGTGATCGTTGCCGAGAAACCTGCGGCGGCGGCGGCGTTGTTCACCAAGAATCGGTTCCTTGCGGCCCCGGTCATTCTGTCGAGGGCGGCGCTGCAGAAGTCGGGTGGACGGATCAAGGGCGTCGTGATCAACTCCGGCTGTGCCAACGCATTGACGGGGAGGGAGGGAATCGCCGCCGCGCGCCGCGTCCGGAGCCGGACAGCGCAACTTCTGGGTTGTGCAGAAGAGGAGATTTGCTTGGCGTCGACCGGTGTGATCGGAGAGCCGCTGCCCGATGCGAAGATCCGCAAGGCGTTGCCACAGGCGGTCCTGCGCCTTTCGGCCTCGGGCGTCGAAACGGCTTCACTGGCGATTATGACAACCGATGTCGGACCAAAGGTGGCCCAGGCGACGTTCCGATGGGGCGCCAAACGAGGGCGGATTGTGGGAATCGCCAAAGGCGCCGGGATGATCCATCCGGATATGGCGACGATGCTGGCATTCCTGATGACCAGCGCCCCGGCGACACCACATTTTCTGCGTGGAGCTCTGCGCGAGGCCGCGGACGCAAGTTTCCATACCATTTCAGTCGACGGGGACACGTCAACGAACGACACGGTATTGCTGATGGCTTCCGGACGTCTGCCTGGGGCGCCGATGGCCGCTCCTGGCGACGGGGTTGATTTTCGCAGAGCGCTCCGTCAGGTCTGTCGGACGCTCGCGTGGATGATCGTGCGGGATGGTGAGGGAGCGACGCGCGTGATGGAGATCGAGGTCCGAGGCGCGTCGACACAGCGGGAGGCGCGGGTTGTCGCGCACGTCGTGGCCACATCGCCATTGGTGAAAACTGCGCTGCATGGGGGTGA
>JACQDE010000062.1 GCA_016201285.1 Acidobacteriota bacterium
AGCGAACAGGGAAGGAACTCAGCCGTGCGCAAGAATAAAACACGGATACCACCGGAACCAAAAGCCGCTCCGTGCAGACTCACGTTGACTCGCAATGGCACCCGCATCGAAAAAATCACCCGTTCTTCAGCACCCTGCTATACCCTGAACCCCACACCCTGCCATTCTCCACCTGCTACCTACAACCTTCTTAATCCCGCCACCGCCTGCCTCTGAATCTCCGGAAACGGCAACCTCCTCGCATTCTCGAACATCGTCCGTGCCCTTTCCCGCTCTTTCCGCGCCCGATAGTATTCCCCCATTCGCAAATAGCTCTGCGCGTGCAGCACGCCTTCCGGCTTCTTGCTGATCACTTTCTGAAAGAACTCCATTGCGTCGTCGGGCCGCCCGTGTTCCTCGACCAGCGTGGCGATCTGAAAATACAGCTTCACCGGGTCCACGCGTTCAAACCCCGGCGCGCGCGTTTCGTATTTCCGCGCCACGTTCTTGCACACTTCAATCGCCGCGCCCAGGTTGCCTTCACGCTGGTACGTCCGCGCGATTTCCATCTCGTACAGGTAGTTCCGGGGGAAAAATCGCAGCAGGTGCTGGAACATTTCCCGGCTATAGACAAACAGTTTCTCGCGCCCGTACATCACCGCCAGCAGCGCCAGCGCCGCTGTGGACGTCCGCTTGCCGTGCAGCATCGCGTCCTGGAGCAGCTCCACTCCGCGCGTCTTCGACCCGGAATGCCCGCTCAGGAGCAGCAGCCACCGGAACGCGCCCGGCACGCTGCCGATGGCGTATTCGTATGCGCCCAGGATCAGGTTCGGGTCGCTGTTTTTCGAGTCGAGCTGTCGCGCGCGCTGCGCCGCGTCGCGTGACTTGTCGCCGGAACGCAGCGCATCCAGCGGTTTTCGCGTCAGGTTCAGATGATAGTGCGATTCGATGGCATAGCTCACCGCCAGCGCGTAGTGTGCCTGCGCGTCGCTCGCGTTCGCCCGCACCCGCTTTTCCCCGAGACTCCGCGCCCGCCCCAGAGCCTCCCAGAACGCCTTCACGACTACCGCGTCCGGCGCCGTTGGTGTCGGGTTCAGAAACTCGTTTGCCGCCGTGTAGAACTGCGAATCCAGTCGCCCCGCGGCCAGCAGAAGCTGGAACAGATAGCAGTCCGCCAGCCCGTTCCAGTAGAGCGGGTTCTCCGGTTGGAGGGCAATCGCCTTCCGGTACTGCTCTTCCGCCTCGCGGAATTCCGCGCTGTAAAAATGCTCAAGCGCCTTGTGCTCGTACAACTCGGCGGAGATGCGCGCCTGCTCCGCGCCGTCGTCGGTGGGCGCCGCCACCGCTGGAGCAGGGAAGTGCAACCCCGAAAGGAAAAGGCTCAAAAGGAACAGGGGAGGAAGAATCGGCCGTCGCACGGCTCGTGCGGCGCCTAAGTTTGTGCAGCGGTGCCGCCGCACCTCAACTCGGGCGGCGTCGCAGGCGGTTTTCCAGAGCTTTGTGCAGGCGGCCACGAACGTCGTCCGGCAGCGGCGCCGGCTGGGAATTGCAGAACAAGTGTATCGTTTTGCGGGTCGTGTCCACAACCAGCCGGCAGTCCTCGCAGTGCGCCAGATGCCGCTCCACTTCGGCCAGCAGCGCGCTGTCCGTATCGCCGTTCAGGTAGCTGCCCAGCTCTTTAATAATGTCCCTGCACTTCAATTTTCTTCTCGCTTGTGAAAATAACGGTTCAATTTCTGCCGCAGTTTCAGCCGTGCGCGCAGCAATCGCGACTTCACCGCCGGGATGGTGAGTCCCAGCAGCTCGGCGGTTTCTTCGGTCGAAAAATCTTCCACATCGCGCAGCAGGAAAACCATGCGGAACGCCGGGTCCAGGTCCGCAATCACCGCTTGCAGGATATCCTGCAGCTCGGTCTGCGCGTAGCGCTGCTCCGGGCTGGGTCCCCAGTCCTCGAGTTCCCGGATCACGAGGTCGTCTTCCGTCTCGATGCTCTCATCCAGCGACACATGGCCGGGCCGCCGCTTGCGCAGCTTCATCAGCCCTTCGTTCACCGTGATCCGCACCAGCCAGGTGTAGAACCGCGAGTCGCCCTGGAATCCCCCCAGGTGCGAATACGACTTCAGGAACGCCTCCTGCATCACGTCTTCGGCATCCTCGCGGTTTTGCGTGATGTTCATCGCCAGCCGGAAGATTTTCCGCTCGTAGCGGTTCACCAGCTCCTCAAATGCGCGAACGTCTCCCGCCTTCGCCCGGGCGACGAGTTCTCCTTCGCCGTCCGACACGCTGGGTCTTGCCTGCGCCGGTTTAGCTGACGTGGGTTCCACGGGGTTTGAGCGGCTCGACCCCGGTGCGCATTCCATCCGGGAGCCGCTCATCAGGTTACCATATCCGTTCCCGCAGCAAGCGCATACGCCCATTGCCATTCACCTACCATCCATCTGACGCGCCTTGCGTCTTCCCGGATGCAGATTTTTGCGTTCTCCGGTGCTTCGTCATTCTGAGCCCGGCATCTTCCGCCGGGCCGATCCCTTTGCCGTCCGCTGTGGGTGGCGGCGAAGAATTCCTCTGGAAACCTCTCCTCTGCCTCCTCTTCTTTCTCAACCTCCTTGACTTCCCCTTGACAGACCCTCCTGGTTGGCATACATTTTCGAACGAACGTTCGACTCAGGCGGCCTTCCGTGCCCAAAACCGAACACAGCCATCACCCGGCCTTCGACCGCAAGCTCGCGCTCATCCTGCGCTATGCGGCCCGCGTCTTCTCCGAAAAAGGCTTTGAGGGCGCCTCCGTCCGCGACATTTCCCGCGCCTCCGGCGTTTCCCTCTCCGGCCTTTACTACTATTTCGAGAGCAAGCAAAAGCTCCTCTACCTCATTCAGCTTTACGCCTTCTCGAACATCGTTCGCCGCCTCGAGGAGCGCCTCGCCGCCGTCACCGATCCCGTCGTGCGCGTCCGCATTCTCGTCCGCAACCATCTCGACTACTTCCTCCATCATCCTGCCGAGATGAAAGTCCTCTCCCACGAAGCCGACGAGTTGGAAGGCCGCTTCCGCCGCGAAATCGCCGAGATCAAAAAACGCTATTATTCGCTCGCCCTCGGCATCTTCGAGGACCTCCGCAGCAGCGGCGCCGTCCGCCGGATGAACCCGCGCGTCGCCGTCCTCAGCCTCTTCGGCATGATGAATTGGATCTATACCTGGTATAACCCGAAGGTGGACCCGTCGCCCGAGGCGATTGCCGATACTATGGCAGGCATTTTTCTCGAAGGTGTCGCCAACGGCCACCGTCCGCTGCGCGTCTCGAATGGCCGCGCCAACCGTGTTGCGCACTCCACGCGCCGCGAACCGGAATTTGCCGTCCGCGCCGCAAGCTGACGGCTATGTGGCGCGAAGGAATCTCATTTTGTCTACTGAGAGCTGAAAGCTGGTAGCTGGCATCTCGCACATGACTTCACCGAGGGGGGAATTGAAATGGCTACATCGCAAGCGGTGGAACAGAAGACGCTGGTCAACTACCGCGTCGAGGACGGCATCGCCATCTTGGAGATGAGCGACCCGCCAGCCAATACTTACACCTACGAGATGATGCAGCAGCTCGACGCCTGCACCCTCGCCGCGCGCATGGACGAATCCGTGCACGTCATCGTCTTGCGCGGTGGCGGCGAAAAATTCTTCTCCGCCGGCGCCAGCATTCCCATGCTCAACCGCGTGGATCCCCAGTTCAAATATTACTTCTGTCTCCACGCCAACGAGACACTTTCGCGCCTCGAGCAGACTCCCAAGCTGGTCATTGCCGCGCTCAACGGCCACACCGTCGGCGGCGGCCTCGAGATCGCCATGGCCTGTGACATCCGCATCGCCAAAAAGGAAGGCGGCAAGATCGGCCTGCCCGAAGTCAACCTTGGCGTGCTTCCTGGCACCGGCGGCACCCAGCGCATGCTGCGCATTATCGGCCGCGCCCGCGCCATGGAGTTGATGACCACCGGCCGCACCTTCAGCTTCGAAGAAGCCATCGAATTCGGCCTGATTCACTACATCTACGACAAGGAAACTTTCTGGGACGACGTCATGGCCTACGCGCGGCAGTTCTGCCCGCCTAACAAGGCTTCGCGCGCAGTTGGCCGCATCAAGCGCGCCATCGTCAGCGGCTCGGAGGTTCCGTTCCAGGAGGCGCTGGCCATCGAGCGCGAATTGCAGCAACTCCTGTTCACCAGTGAAGACGCCAAGGAAGGCATTGCCGCCTACGTTGGCAAGCGCCAGGCATCGTTCAAAGGAAAGTAGGGGCGCGGCTTGCTGCGCCCCGTGTAGGGGCCGGTTTTTAGATCGGCCCGTTCTCGAATTTCGAGTCTCGTGAAAGGGACTATGGCAACAGCAGTTGTACAGCCAAAACCCGGCAAACTTTTCATTGGCGGCCAGTGGCTAGACGCTGCCGACAGCAGAACCTATGCCACGCTGAATCCTGCCACCGGCGAAGCGCTCACCGTAGTTGCCGAAGCCGCCGAGCGCGACGCGGACGCCGCCGTCCAGGCCGCGCGCAAAGCGTTCGAATCCGGCCCCTGGCCTGAAATGTCCGCCTCCGACCGCGGCCGCATCCTCTGGCGCCTCGGCGACCTGGTGGACAAACACACCGAAGAGCTTGCCACGCTCGAAACGCTCGACAACGGCAAGCCCATTTTCGAATCACGCTATGTAGACATGCCCATGGTGGCGGAAGTGTTCCGCTACTTCGCAGGATGGGCCACCAAAATCCACGGCGAGACCGTGCCGGTTAAAGGCCCCTTCCTGCACTACACGCTGCGCGAACCCGTCGGCGTGATTGCCGCGATCATCCCGTGGAATTTCCCGCTGCTGATGGCGTCGTGGAAAATCGCGCCGGCGCTTGCCGCGGGAAATACTGTTGTGCTCAAGCCCGCGCCGTGGACGCCGCTCACCGCCCTGCGTTTCGCCGAGCTCTGCCAGGAAGCCGGCGTTCCCGATGGCGTCCTCAACGTCGTCACCGGCTCCACGCGCGAGCTCGGCCGCGCTCTCGTCCGCCATCCCGGCGTGGACAAGGTCGCCTTCACCGGCTCCACCGCCACCGGCCAGGAGATCATCCGCGAATCCGCCGCCTCACTGAAGCACGTTTCGCTCGAGCTCGGTGGCAAGTCGCCCAACATTGTTTTCGCTGACGCCGACCTCGACGCCGCCGTCAAGGGCGCCACTCTGGGCATCTTCTACGGGAAGGGCGAAGTCTGCGCCGCCGGCTCGCGCCTCTTCGTCGAGAAGAAAGTGAAAGACGACTTCCTGCACAAGCTCGTCGAGCGCGCGAAGAAAACCATTCCCGGTGATCCGCTCGACCCCAGGACGCGTTTCGGCTCGCTCGTCAGCGTCGAGCAGATGAACAAGGTTCTCGGCTATATCGAGAAGGGTAAGGCCGAAGGCGCTGCGGTGGTCGCCGGCGGCGGCCGCGCCGAGTTCGGCGGCGGCAAGGGTTGCTTCGTGCAGGCCACGGTCTTCGACGGCGTGCGCAACGACATGACCATCGCCCGCGAGGAAATCTTCGGCCCCGTCCTCGCCACCATCGAGTTCGGTGACGTTTCCGACGCCGTCCGTCAGGCCAACGACAATCCCTACGGTCTTGCCGCCGCAGTCTGGACGCGCGACATCGCTCGCGCTCATCGCGTCGCCGGACTACTCCGCGCCGGTACCGTCTGGATTAACACCTACAACAATTACGATCCCGCGGCGGCCTTCGGCGGTTATAAGATGAGCGGCTACGGCCGCGAGCTCTCCATGCACGCGATCGAGCTTTACACCCAGCTCAAGAGCGTCTGGGTGAATCTAAAAGATTAAGTGGCACCGGCACTCTCGCTGGTGCGATTGCCTGGGGGAAATGAGGACTTTACCCGATTACCTGCGGAAGGGAATGAAGCTGATGATTGTCGGGTTCAATCCCGGCGAAAACTCGGCCCGCGTCGGACATTACTACGCCGGCCGCAACAACCAGTTCTGGCCGTTGCTCTACGAGGCCGGCATCATCCCGGAGCCGATTGACCATCACGACGACAAGCGCATGGTCGAATTCGGCATCGGCCTCACCGATCTGGTCAAGCGCCCCTCGCGCGGCATCGAAGAAATCAAGCGCGAGGAATGGACCGAAGGCCGCGTCCTGCTCGCCCAGAAGCTTGTGGAGTTTGCCCCGCGCATCATCGCCTTCAACGGCAAGCTCTGCTACGAGAAGTTCACCGGGCGGCCCTGCAAGGTCGGTTTGCAGAAGGAAACGCTTTACGGCGCTGCGGTCTTTGTTCTGCCCTCCACCAGCGGGCAGAACGCCGGCGCTACCCCGGGCCAGAAGCTGCGCTACTTCAAGCAGCTCGCCGCCCTGGTCGCGAAGGCGAAAGCCTGATCTTGTAGGACAGGCTCCCGAGGCTTCGAGACAGGCCTGTCCGGCACGATCGATGACTCAAGGCCCGTCTCGGCTCGTCGGGACTGCCCTGAGGGTTTTGCCTGCTGACCGCTGTTTGCTGAACGCTGAAATCTCGATGCCCAACGGCGCACAATCCGCCTCCCGCCCCGTCCTCCTCGAATCGCGCGAGGGCGCTATCCTCACGCTCACGCTGAACCGCCCCGACAAAATGAACGCGCTGAATATCGAGCTCACCAGCGCGCTCCTCGACGCTCTTCGCCGCGCCGCGGCAGACACGGAAATCCGCGCGATTGTCATCACCGGCGCCGGCCGTGCCTTCTGTGCCGGCGGCGACCTTGCGCTCATCGGCGACGCGCGCCGCCGCAATGCCGGCCACGAACTGGAATCGCTGTTGCGTGGTGGCAGCCAGATTGCCCTCGCGATTCGCGATGTCCCGGTGCCCGTGCTCGCCGCCGTCAACGGCGCCGCCGCTGGCGCCGGCATGAACGTCGCTCTCGCCTGCGACCTCCGCATCGCTTCGGAAAGCGCCGTCTTTGGCCAGAATTTCGCCAAGGTCGGCCTGTTTCCTGATTTCGGCGGCATGTTCTTTCTGCCGCGCCTCGTCGGCCCCGCGCGCGCCGCGGAGATGTTCTACACCGGCGATATGATTTCCGCCGTCGAAGCCGAGCGCATCGGCGTGGTGAACCACGTCGTACCGCACGATCGCCTTGCCGAGGAGGCCCGCGCGCTGGCTGGAAAACTCGCAGCCGCCCCGCCCATCGCCGCGCGCGCCGTGAAGAACGTGCTTTTCGGCGCCGACCGTGCCGCACTCGAGCAGGCCCTTGAGATGGAGATTCGCCAGCAGGTGGAATGTTTTCTTTCCAACGATTGCGCCGAAGGCCTGCGCGCCTTCTTTGAAAAGCGCGCGCCCCAATTCACGGGGCGGTAGTTGTAAGGGCGGACCGGCGTGTCCGCCCTGCTGAAAACTGACGACTCTGTATAAGGAGACTTATCCAAATGCCCGCAGCTCGCATCTCGACCTTCGACGATTGGGTGGATCTCTTCCGCGCTTGGCGCAAGGACATCGGCGTGGACTATCCCGAAATCGCAAACTTCAAGTTCGACGCCAAGTTCGGCCCCACGCGCTCGAACGAAATCGAGTTCGGCGCCTACAAGGGCCGCCCGAAATGGCAGCGCGTCCTGCAGATTCCCGACCAGCGCATGCGCGACGCCCTGCTCAACCTGATCGTCTATCAAGGCGACACCGAGTTTGCCTCCGTCGAGCAGCAGCGCCAGCTCTTCCTGAACTCCCCCAGCGAGCATGACCGCCAGTCGCTCTGCCGCGTCGTCACCGAGGAGATGCGCCACGGCTGGCAGATGTGCCACCTTCTCATCGCCCATTTTGGCTACAGCGGCCGCGTTGAGGCTCAAAAAATGCTCGAGCGCCGCGCCTTCGAGTCCAAGCGCCTCCTCGGCGCCTTCAACCAGGACGTCAACAACTGGCTTGACTTCTTCACCTACACCGACTTTGTGGACCGCGACGGCAAGTTCCAGCTCACCATGCTCAGTTATTCCGGTTTCGAGCCGCTGGCGCAATCTATGATCCCGATGTTGAAAGAGGAGTCCTTCCACCTCGGCACCGGCCAGGACGGCCTCAAGCGCATCGTCAAGGCCGGCGTCGTGCCGCTCCGCATCATCCAGAAGTTCATCAACAAGTGGATCCCGGTCAGCTACGACCTCTTCGGTGTGGATAATTCCAGTTCCGCGCACTGGTTCTACGTCTGGGGCCTCAAGGGCCGCTTCGACGAGCCACAGGCCAAACAGGAAGCCGACCTCGGCAAGATGAACGAGCACAACCGCTACCTCTACCATCTCGAGTGCAAGCAGCTCATCGAGCTGATCAACAGAGGCGTTCCGGCCGGCCAGCTCAAGCTCTACGTGCCCGACTTGAAATTCAACCGCCACATCGGCGAATTCGCCAATCAACCCTACAGCGTCCACGGTGAACTGCTTTCGCCGCGTGAGTATGAGGAGCACGTCAAGGAGATGCTTCCGCAGCCCGAGGACATCGCGCTGATTAAGGACATCCAGGCCAACGAGCCGAAATGGATCGCACCGAAGTTGACGGTGCAATGAGGTCATCGCGGCGAGCCCTTTTGTCCGCCCAGTAGTGCTGGCATCTCCGGTTTCTGGTCCGATGAATTGCATCGGACCACCGGAGTCCGCACACCGGACTTGCCGGCTCTTCAGGGGGTCGGAGCTTCAGCTCCGACAGAATGCTGCAGGTAACAGAAGGGGGCTTTAGCCCCGGAAACTCATAATTGGATGCCGGCCACCACTCAACCCGGAACCGCTGTTCGCGGTCACTCCCTCGGCGAACTCATGGTCGCCGCCGCGGCCCGCGAAATCCGCGACGCCGAACTCGTCTTCGTCGGCATGCGCCTGCCGCTGCTCGCCTTTCTGCTTGCAAAACGCACTCACGCTCCTTCGGCTGTTGGCCTTTATGAAAATGGCATCATCCGCGACGCGCCATCCCCCGAAATGCTCTACACCATGGGTGATTCGCCCAATCTGTTCGGTGCTACTCTCTGCGGCTCGATGCTCGATGTGATGTCGCTCCTCCAGCAGGGCCGCGTCCACGTCGGCATTCTCGGCGCCGCGGAAGTGGACCGCTTCGGAAATCTCAACACCGTCTGGGGACTCCGCGGCTCGGCGGAAATCCGCCTGCCCGGTTCCGGCGGCGCCTGCGACATCGCCTGTCTCGCACAGCGCACTGTCGTGCTCCTCCCGCACGACCGCGCGCGCCTCGTCGAACGTGTCCGCCACGTCACCTCCCCCGGCTACGGCACCGGCAATTCCTGGCGCCGCTCGCGCGGACTTCCCGCGCGCTCCGGCCCGTCGGCGATCATCACCACGATGGGCGTGCTTCGCTTCGGCGCTGATGGCGAAGCCTATCTCGCCTCGGCGCATCCCGGCGTCCCTGTTGAAGAGATCCTCGCCGCCACCGGCTGGACCCTGCGCGTTGCCGATTCGCTCAAGACTACGCCGCCGCCCAACACCACCGAGCTTGCCGTCATCCGCGCGCTCGACCCCAAGCAATTCTGGACAGGAGCCGGCCAGCCCCAATGACCGAAACCTCCACCATTCACGTTCGCACCGAAGGCCGCACCGCTTGGGTCACGCTCGACCGCCCGCCTCTCAACGTCATGGACATCGCCATGATGCGCGAGATCGGCGCGGCGCTCGACGACCTCCTCCCGCGCTGCGAATTCATCGTCTTCCAGGGCGCAGGCCCCAAAGGCTTCTCCGCAGGCGCCGAAGTCAAAGACCACACGCCCGACCGCGTCCGCGAGATGCTCAGTGCCTTTCACGGCATCTTTGGAAAACTCTGGCGCGCCGACTGCATCACCATCGCCGCCGTGCACGGCGTCTGCCTCGGCGGTGGCTGCGAGCTGGCCACCTTCTGCGATTTCGTCGTCGCCACCGAATCTGCAAAATTCGGCCAGCCGGAAATCAAACTGGGCTGCTTCCCGCCGGTGGCCCTGGTCACGTTTCCCGCGCTCGCCGGCCCGCGTGCCGCACTCGACCTGATCCTCACTGGCCGCACGATTCTCGCGCCGGAAGCGAAACAGCTCGGCCTCGTCTCCCGCGTTTGCCCGGACGACGCTCTCGCCGCTTCCGTGGACGCCTTGCTGAAAGAGATCGGCGGCTTGAGTCCCGCCGTCCTGCGCATGACCCGTCGCGCCCTGTTGCAGCGCTCCGGCATGGATTTTGAGAAAAGTTTGCACGCCGCCGAACAGTTTTATCTGAACGACCTGATGAAGACGGAGGACGCCTGCGAAGGCATCCAAGCCTTCCTCGAAAAGCGCTTCCCCGTCTGGCACGGCCGTTAGTAGCACAGGCTTTCAGCCTGTGCGCTTTGTCGCGCCCGGAGGGCGCGACCTTGGAGTGCGGGCTTCAGCGCCGCCTTGCAATTGGCAGGGTTTTTGGAAATGACTACGACGTCCAAACTCGTCACCATGCAACATGCCGTCCGGGATCACGTGCCTTCTGGCTCGATGGTTCTGCTCGGTGCGCAGCTCGAGCCGATGATTCCGTTTGCCGCCGGCCACGAGCTCATCCGCCAGAGCCGCCGCGACCTCACCCTTGTCGGCCCTATCTCCGACATTCTCTTTGACCAGATGATCGGCGCCGGCTGCGTTGCGCGCACGATGGCTGCGTGGATCGGCAACGTCTCCGCCGGTGTCGGCTACTGCTTCCGTCGCGCCGTCGAGCAGAACATCCCGCGCCCGCTGGCCACCGTGGACTACTCGAACCTCACGCTCGCGCTCGGCCTGCACGCCGGCGCCATGGGCGTGCCCTTCATGCCCACTTATTCGACGATGGGCAGCGACTTGCCGATCAAAAACGGCAACCTGCGCGAATTCAATTCGCCGGTGAACGAAGAAAAGCTCATCGCCGTCCGCGCGCTGCGTCCTGACGTCGCCATCATCCACGTGCAGCGCGCCGACCAGTTCGGCAATGCGCATCTCTGGGGCTCGCTCGGCGTCGCCGTGGACGGCGCGCGCGCCGCGCGCAAAGTCATCGTCGTCGCCGAAGAAATCGTCGCGCCGGAGGTCATCGCCTCCGACCCCAACCGCACGCTGATTCCCGGTTTTCTCGTCGCCGCCGTGGTGCACGAGCCCTGGGGCGCGCATCCCTCGCCCGTGCAGGGCCATTACGCCCGCGACCACGCCTTTTTCTCGCAGTACCACGAGCAGTCGCGCGAGCTCAAGGATTTCGAGCAATGGCTTCAGCGCTGGGTTCTTGGCGTGAAGGACCGCGCGGAATATATGAATTTGCTCGGCGCCTGCCGCGTCGAGTCATTGGGCGTCAAGCAGCACGCCATGTCGGCCCCCGCCGACTTTGGCTATTGATGTCGCGCCGGTCTTCAAGCTGGCATCTTTATGCGTGTAGCGCCGGCGCCTGTGGTGAACGATGTCGAACCATCTCGCCGGCTCTTGGAGGGCAGGCACACAAGGATTCGGGACCGGCCTGTCCGGCACTTTGTTCGCGTTCGCGCACCAGAGTCCCGACAGGTTTTGTCGGGACGAAGGATCTCAGCATAGAACGCAACACACCAGATGGGATCGGCACGCATGGCTCGCTGATTGCTATGAACTATCGACGATCAACTATCGACTGTGCACTGACGGTTGACCACTGATCACTGGGGAACGAACCATGGCGAAGGCCAAACTCCAATTTCTTCACAAACCCACTTGAACCTCCTGCCGCAAAGCAAGAGGTCTCTTGCTCAAAAAAGGCGTGGAACTCGAATTGCGCGATCTCGACAAGCAGCGGCTCACCATCGCTGAACTGGACGAGCTGATCGGCCAGCTCGACTACAAGCTCTTCTTGAACCCGCGCAACGAGCTGTTCCGCCGGTTGAAGATGAACGTGAAGCCGCCCTCGCGCGCCGAGGCGCTCAAGCTTATGGCCGCGAACCCAAACCTGATCCGCCGTCCCATCGTCGTCCGGAGCGGCTACGTCGTCCTCGGCTGCGACGAGCCCGCACTGAAGAAACTCGTGGGCTAACTCGCGTAGGGGCAGGACTTGCCCTGCCAACTGCCAACATGACCAAGCACCTCATCAAACTCAAAGTGAATGGCGAGCCGTACGAAGTCGCCGTTCCGCCCAACAAGCTCCTGCTCGACGTCCTCCGCGAGGACCTCGGCTTCACCGGCTCCAAACGCGGCTGCGACGATTCCTCTTGTGGCTGCTGTGCGGTGCTGATCGACGGCGCGCCAATGCTCGCTTGCGTCGCCCTCGCCTCGAGTTATCAGGACTGTGAGATCACCACCGTCGAGGGCCTCGGCACGCTCGACGGCCTCCACCCCGTGCAGTCCGGCTTCGCCGATGGTGGCGGCTCGCAGTGCGGTTTCTGCACCTCCGGCTTCCTGATTTCGACGAAGGCCCTGCTCGATCGCAACCCGCAACCGTCACTCGACGAAATTCGCGAGGCGCTCTCCTCCAATCTCTGCCGCTGCACGGGCTACATGCAGATCTACGAATCGGTGAAGCTCGCCATCGAGCGCGCCGCGGCCCGCAAGGCCGCGAATCCCGCGGGAGCGAGGAGCTGACATGGCGATGAATTCCGTCATCGGCAAGCCGCTCCCCATGATCGAGTCCCGCGCCAAGGTCACCGGCCTCGGCAAGTACGCCGACGATCTCTCTGTGCCGGGCATGCTCATCGGACGCATCCTGCATTCTCCGCACGCGCACGCCGTCATCCGTTCCATTGACACTTCGCGCGCCGAAGCGCTCCCCGGTGTCAAGGCTGTTGCCACCGGCAGGGACGCGCCGCATCCCTACGGTATTCTCCCCATCGGCCACGACGAGTGCGTCTTCACCGTGGACAAGGCCCGCTACATCGGCGACAACATCGCCGCTGTCGCCGCCACCTCCGCCGCAATCGCCGAGCAGGCGCTCGACCTCATCCACGTGGACTATGAACTCCTCCCCGCGTTCTTCGATCCGCTCGAATCCATGCAGTCCGCTGAGCACTGGCTCCACCCGACCAAACCCAACAACATCGAGAAGGAATATCACCATCTCTTCGGCAGCGTGGACGAAGGCTTCGCGCAGGCCGCTTTCGTCCTCGAGCAGCGCTTCTTCGCCGGCGAGGTCACCCACGCCGCGATGGAGCCGCACGCCACGCTCGCCATCTGGGAACCCGACGGCCGCCTCACTGTTCACTCTTCCACGCAGGTGCCCTACTACCTTCACCGCACGCTCTCCGAAGTTCTTGAAATGCCGATGAGCCAGATCCGCGTGATCAAGCCGCTCATCGGCGGCGGCTTCGGCGGCAAGAGCGAAATTATCCCGCTCGAAGTCGCCGCTTCCGTGCTCGCGAAAATGGCCAAGCGCCCGGTGAAGATCACCTACACGCGCGAGGAAGTTTTTCTCGCGCACCGCGGCCGCCCCATCACCATCGTGGACATGAAGGTCGGCCTGACGGAGGAAGGGAAAATCAGCGCCGTCGCCGCGCGCGTCGTGCAGGATGGCGGCGCCTACTGCGGTTACGGTCCCGTCACTGTGCTCTATTCCGGGGCGCTTCTCGGCGCGCTATACGACATTCCCAATGTCCGTTACGACGGCTTCCGCGTGCTTACCAACAAACCCGCCTGCGGCGCCATGCGCGGCCACGGCACGGTCAACGTCCGCTTCGCTTTCGAATCCGTGCTCGACGATCTCGCCCGCGACGCCGGCATTGACCCCGCCGAAGTCCGCCGCCGCAATTTGCTCAAAGCGCCGTGCATTACCGTCAACGGTTTGCGCGTCACCAGCTACGGTCTGCCCGAGTGCATTGAAAAAGTTGTCGAGCGCTCCGGCTGGAAGGAAAAGCAGGGGAAACTGCCCTACGGGAAGGGCATCGGCATCGCCTGCAGCCACTACGTCAGCGGCGCGGCGAATCCCATCATTCGCTCGAATATTCCGCACACCACCGTGCACATCAAGATTGACCGTGACGCTGGTGTCACCGTGTACACCGGCGCCTCGGAGATCGGCCAAGGCTCGGACACCATGCACGTCCAGATCGTTGCCGAAATCCTCGGCGTTCGACCCGAGCGCATCCGCCTGATCGCTGCGGACACCGAGCTCACGCCCATCGACCTCGGGAGCTACTCCAGCCGCGTCACCTTTATGGCCGGCAATGCCTGCCTCGAAGCCGCCAGGAACATGCGCGCGCAAATCCTTGAAGGCGTTGCTGCGAAGTACAAGCTTGGCACCGCCATGCTCGACATGCGCGACGAACAGGTCATCTCTCTCGACGACTCGCGCCTGCGTCTCACCTTCGACGAGGCCGTCGCCGCCGCGCTCGAATTCCGCGGCGCGCTCGTCGCTAAAGGCACCTATGCGCCCCCCGAAGAATCCCGCGGCGGCAAGCACAAGGGCGCCGGCGTCGGCCCTTCGCCTTCCTACAGCTACAGCGCGCAGACCGTCGAAGTCTCTGTGGACACCGACACCGGCCAGATCCGCGTCGAAAAAATCATTGCCGCGCACGACTGCGGCCGCGCGCTCAACCCGCTCACCGTCGAAGGCCAGGTCGAAGGCTCGGTCTATATGGGCCTGGGCCAAGCGTTGCAGGAAGAAATGGTTTGGGACAACGGCCGCCTGATGAATCCGTCGCTGCTCGAATACAAGATTGCCACCACTCTCGAAACGCCGGAGATCGAAAGCATCATCGTCGAAAGCATTGACCCCGAAGGCCCCTTCGGCGCCAAGGAAGCCGGTGAAGGCTCGCTCGCCGCGACGATTCCCGCTGTCGCCAATGCCATCTACGACGCCGTCGGCGTGCGCATCAATTCGCTTCCCATCACTCCGGAAAAAATCCTCGCCGCGCTGCGCGAAAAGGGAAAGCAGCAGCGCGGCGGCAAATCCGGCTCGAACGGCGGCGCGCGATGAGCATGCCCGCCTTCCGCCTCGAACGCCCGCGCAGTGTCGCCGGCGCCGTCAGCATCCTCGCTGCGCACGGCCCCGATGCCATGATCCTCGCCGGCGGCACTGACGTCGTGCCCAATCTGCAGATGAAGCTCTTCTCGCCGCGTGTTCTCGTGGATATCAAATCGCTCGCGAAAGTGTGCCGCCTCTCCGCCATCGAATGGTCGCCGGGAAACGGCCTGCGCATTGGCGCGCTCTCCACGCTTACGGCCGTCTGCGAATCGCTGCTTATCCAGGAAAAGTTTCCTGTGCTGGCCCGTGCCGTGGCGACCATCGCCGGCCCGCTTCAGCGCAACATGGGTACCCTCGGCGGCAACCTGTGCCTCGAGACCCGCTGCCACTGGTACAACCAGTCCGAGTTTTGGCGCAAATCCCTCGGCGGCTGCCTCAAGCTGCAAGTCTCGGATGCTCTTGCGGGAAAAGAAGGCCCGGTCTGCCACGTTGCCCCCGGCGGCCGGCGCTGCTGGGCTGCGTGGTCCGGCGACGCCGCACCCGCGCTACTCACCCTCGACGCCGAAATTGAAATTGCCGGCCCCGCTGGTTTACGCCGTGTCGCGCTCGCGCAGTTCTACAGGAACGACGGCATGGACCGCATTGCGCTGGGCCGCGACGAACTTCTCACTGCCGTCCGCGTCCCCCCGCGCATGGCTGGCCGCCGCGGCAACTACCGCAAGTTGCGCGTCCGCAACTCGATTGACTATCCCCTCGCCGGCGTTGCTGTCTCGATGGACGTGGACCCGCGCGGTGTCTGCCGCGACGCCCGCCTCGCCCTTACCGCCGTCAATCCGGCGCCGCTGCTGGTGAAAGAAGTCGGCGAATGGCTCATCGGTCAGACGGCCTCGCCCGAATTGATTGAACGCGTCGCGCAGCAGGCCATTCGCACCGCCAAGCCGCTCACCACGTCCGGCTCCACGCCCGTCTATCGCCGCGACATGGTCCGCGTCTTCACCCGCCGCGCACTGGAAGAAGCTTGGCGTGAGACGGCCGGAGCACCGGTATGATGGATCCTGAGCTTCAAAATGAAAAAAGAAGATACCTCGATAACGAAGTCTTGACGCTGACAATTCAAGGTGCCCACAGCACTCGCGGAGTGCCTGTTTATACAGACAACCGACACAGCGAGCCGCTAAAGCAATTTGTTCGATGCCGCTTGCCTGAATTGGGTTCGAAATACCGAGGAGGCAGTGTCTCCGACCTAAAACACATCCAGAATATCGAAGGATTGGCCAACGACTTGACTGCCCATTTTCACGCGATCCTCCACGGGCAGAAATTTCGTATCGGCATTTCGCAAAAGCTCCTAAATCTTTATTTGAAATACCAATGGGTGCTCGGATGGATTCCAGAACCACCACATTGTCTCTTTGACTTTGTCGTCATCAGGAAATTGAAGCTGCCGCAACGAATCAGTTGGACAGAGATGGACTCTCGGGAGGATTACCTTATTCTGGTCAATGCCGTGAGGAAGATTGCACAGCACGCAGGCCTGTCCATAGCTAGTTGGGAACTTCGTGAATGGTCTGGCCCATCGGGTAGAGGAACGACATCGAAATGACCCCTTCTTTCTGTGGCTCTGTTGAGCAAATCTAAAAATGTCACCCATCATCGACATTCACATTCACATTCAGCCACTGCACATGTTCAAGCCTCACGCGCTCGAACTCATCAAGCGCGGCAGGAAGAATTTCGACTTCATCGAGAAGGTTTCCTCTGACTCCGCTGCCTTCCTGCGATTCCTCGACGACACAGGCATCGAACGCGCCGGCCTCATCAACTACGTCAGCCCCGACGTCATCGGCTTCCCGCCCGAGGTCAACGACTGGATCGCCAATTACTGCAAGGCCGACCCGCGCCGCCTGCTCGCCTTTGGCTCCGTGCATCCGAAATACGTCGCTGACGCCAGCGCCGAAGTGGACCGCCTCGCCAAAATCGGCATCCGTGGCCTGAAGATCCATCCCGCGCACCAGGTGTTTTCGCCCAACGCCTACCGCGACGGCCTCGGTCCCCTCGCCGCCGTCTATGAGCGCGCCGCGGCGAACGGCCTGCCGGTGATGATCCACACCGGCACCTCAATCTTCCCGGGCGCGCGCAACGCTCATGCCCAGCCGATGCTGGCCGACGACGTTTCCGTGGATTTCCCGAACCTCGTCGTCATTCTTGCGCACGGCGGCCGCCCGCTCTGGATGAACGAGGCCTTCTTCCTCGTTCGCCGCCACAAGAACATGTACATGGATATTTCGGGCATCCCGCCGCAAAAGCTCCTCGAATATTTCCCCCGCCTCGAGGAAATCGCCGACAAGGTTCTCTTCGGCACCGACTGGCCCGGCCCCGGCGTTCCTGACATCCGCGGCAACATCGAGAAGTTTATGGCCGTGTCGCTTTCCGATGCCGCCCGCCGCAAGATCCTCTACGACAACGCCGCCAGGCTGTTTCCTGTGTAGCGGCGGGTTTCGCGTTTTGTGCGTCCCGACGTTTTCTGCCGGGAATCCCGCCGCTTTACGACTCCGCCCCCCTTGGCGGGTTTACCCCGCCATCTGTGAAAACGCTGCCATGTCTTAGTTCCGCCGCCTCTTCCCGGTGCAGGGCGGGCAACTGTCGCGCCCTCTATGCTTCGCGAGGGCGCGACCCTGGAGTGCGGCTCCCGAAGTCTCGGAATCAGCGCCGCCTTGCCTTTCGGCGCCCCGAAACTTCGCGATGCCGCTGCTCTGTAGGGGCGAGGCTTGCCTCGCCCCTGTACCTCCGGGTCCCAACCCGGCCTGGTGTTGTGGACTTCCCGCACTGCGGCTCGAATTTCCCACTTTCAATTTTCCCGGTTAGTGTTAATCTAGAGTGCGTTACTGGACAGGAACTACTCTCACAAATGTCTGCTCGGTATCTCGATGCTGCTGAATCGGTAATGAATGTTTACAGCTTTTTGGACTCTCTGAAGGCCGAGCACGAAGAGTCCTTGGCCATGCTCAGCGAGTCTCCAGTCGTGGAGCAGTTGGGCAAAGCCACCGCCGGTCTGCCCGCCTTGCTGAAGATCGCCCTCCAGAATGAAATGGAAGCGCTGGAAATTGCCGCCTCTTGGGCCGCTACCGCCCCGGAGCCCGAAGTCAAGCTCGCCTTTGCGCGCAATGCCGGAGACGAGGCCCGCCACTACCAGATGCTCGAGGAGAAAATGCGCGCCATGGGCGTGGACCTCTCCCGCTTCCGCCCGCTCGATTTCCCCTCGCCACTGCTCAGCTACCTGCGCACGCTGCACACCTCCGCCGAGCGCGTGGCCGCCGTTCTGGTCACCCGCAAGGCCGTCGGCGCCCGCTGCAATGTCCAGTTCCTCAAGTATCTCGAGGCCGTAGGCGTGCGGGAAATCGCTGCCCTCTTTCGCCAGACCATTATCCCGGACGGCCATCGCTACCACGCCTCCGGCTGGGAGATCCTGCCGCGCGTGGCCGTCTCCCACGCCGATCAGCAGCGCGCCCGCCGCGCCTCGCTGCGCGTCCTGAGCATCTGCGAGGAGGTCCGCTCCCTGGCTATGCTGCGCACCGGCGCCCCTGCCGTCCCTGGTTGTTAATTCTCATCGCGTGCTCTCTGCGTAATCTCTGCGTCCTCTGCGTCTCTGTGGTAAAAATAGGCCTGCTTTTTGCGGGCGCAATCCTCCGACGAAATACGGAATCGAGGAATCCATGGGCATTCACACGGTCGCAGTACTCGGCGCCGGCACGATGGGCCGCGGCATCGCCTACGCCGCCGCCCTCGGCGGCTACCGCACCATTCTGGAAGACGTCTCTCCACACGTGTTCGAGCAGTCGCTCGCTTGGATTCGCCAGTCGCTTGACGACGGGGTCGCCCGCGGCAAGGTCACGCCGCAACAAAAGGACGCCGCCTTGGGACAATTTTCCACGACCGGCTCGGTCGACACCGCCTGTCGCGAAGCCGATCTCATCATCGAAGCCGTGCCCGAAGACATGAAGCTCAAGATTGACGTCTTCGCCACTCTCGACAATTCCGCCCCGGCCCACGCCATCCTTGCCAGCAATACTTCATCGCTTTCTGTCACAGAGATTGCCGCGGTCACCCGCCGCCCCGAGAAATGTATCGGCATGCACTTTTTTAATCCCGTCCCCAAAATGAAGCTCCTCGAGCTCGTTCGCGCGCTGGAAACCTCGCCGGAAACGCTCGACGCCTGCCGCGAAGTCGGCCGCCGCATGGGCAAGGAAACCGTCGTCGTCCGTGACTCCCCCGGCTTCATCACCTCCCGCATCAACGCCATGATCGGCAACGAAGCGTTCTACATACTCGAGGCCGGCATCGCCTCCGCCGAAGACATCGACAAAGCCGTCAAGCTCGGCCTGAATCACCCGATGGGCTCGTTCGAGATGGTGGACCTTGTCGGCCTCGACGTCCGCCACAGCATCCTGGAATATCTGCACCGCACTCTTGGCGAAAAATTCCTCCCCTGTCCGCTGATGACCCAGTACGTCAAAGCCGGCCGCCTGGGCCGCAAATCTGGCCGCGGCGTTTACGATTATTCTGCGTAGCGCCGCAGGCTGCCTCCTGCCGGACCGGGGTACAGGCGCTTTCCGTACATTGCGCTCGATTTCTGATAAGAAATATGACTTGACACAATAATGTCAAAAAGCTATGATTGAACGGCTCGCGCTTTCGGTTGGTGCGATTCCGGGCGCCGCCCGCAGCAGTGTGCTTCATTGGGAGGTTCTCCAAAGACGAGATGATGCCCCATGATCCCCCATCATCGCGATCATCGAATCGGGCAACTCCTTCCGGATCAACCGGTTGACGATGTCGATGATCCCCCGGGGGGTGGGATGTCGGATCAAATCCGCCGCGACTCCAATGGCGCGCGTAGCCCGTTGAGCGTGCACTGGGGATAGCCGGCTGCGGCAATGCTACAATTCGGCAAATGAGTGTCTTCGACAAAATCATTCTGTCCTGCGGCGACCTCACGGACAAGTCCGCGGACGCCATCGTCAACGCCGCCAACAACGACCTGCAGCTTGGCGGCGGCGTCGCCGGCGCCATCCGCCGCAAGGGCGGCCCAACGATTCAGCAGGAATGCGACGCCATCGGCTCGATCCCCGTCGGCTTCGCCGCCATCACCGGCGGCGGCAATTTGAAAGCGCATCACGTCATCCACGCCGCCAGCATGCAGCTTGGCGGACGCACCACCGCTCCCGCGCTGCGCAACTCCACCGCGCACTGTCTCCGCATTGCTTCTGAAAAAGGTCTGAAGACCATTGCGTTTCCTGCCGTCGGCACCGGCATCGCCGGCTTCCCCATGCGCGAGTGCGCCGAAATCATGCTCCGCGAATGCGTCGCGCACTTGAAAGGGAAGACCTCGCTCGAAGCGATTCATTTCGTCCTCTTCGACCAGACCTCCCTCGACGTCTTCGAACAGGTGTGGAAGGAAGTGCAGGAACAGGGCGCGCTCGACGCCGGTGCAGGCACATGAAAGCGCGCATTCTCTTCCTGTGCACCGGCAATTCCGCCCGCAGCCAGATGGCCGAAGGCCTCGCCCGAGCGCTCGTCGCCGGCGGCGTCGAGGTTTCGAGCGCGGGCACGCGTCCCGCGGGCGTGAATCCGCTTGCCGTTGCCGCCATGCGCGATCGTGGCCTCGATATCTCCGCGCACCGCTCAAAGCATGTGGATGAACTGCAAGGCGAGTTCGATTACGTCATCACTCTTTGCGACTCGGCCGCGCAGGAATGTCCCACGCTTCCTGCGCGCTGCGCGCGTTTGCACTGGGGCCTGCCCGACCCCGCGGCCGCCGCGGGTGACGCCGCCGCTCGCCTCGCCTGTTTCGCCCAGATCCGCGACGACCTCGAACGCCGCCTCCGTCTCTGGCTCCCCACCGTCGGCCTGATGGGCTAGCCACGGCGTGTATCGCCGGCGTCCCAGCCGGCGCTCTTGACGAGGGATCTGCTTTTGCGCCAAATGTGCGCCTGGCCCATAATACGCGCGATGCCCAGCTCCCCTTCTCAGACTCCGCTGGCAGCGATCCTTGCCGCCCGCATCCGTGAGCGCGGCCCCATCACCTTTGCGGACTACATGGCCGCATGTCTCTATCACCCTGAACACGGCTACTACTCCCGGGCGGAGTCGCGCCGCTTCGCCGATTACTACACCAGCGTGGACGTGCATCCGATTTTCGGCCGCCTGCTCGCGCGCCAGCTCGCCGAGATGTGGGAGGGCTGCGGCCGCCCCGCGAAATTCGCCGTCGTCGAAGCCGGCGCCGGCGTCGGCCGCCTTGCCGCGCACATTCTCGACTTCGCCGCCCGCGCCTTGCCGGAGTTCTACGCCGCGTTGTGCTACACCGCCGTCGAGCAATCCGCCGCCCGCCGTGCTGCCCAAGCTGCGGCGCTCTCCGCGCACTCCGCCGCCGGTCATGGGGAGTCCTCGGAAACACTTCCGGCGGCAATCCCCGTCGGCTGCATCCTCTCCAACGAGCTTCTCGACGCGCTGCCTGTCCACCGCGTCCTTCGCGAACGCGGCGCGCTGCGCGAAATCTATGTCGGTTTGAATGGGGATGTCTTTTGCGAGCAGGTCGGCCCGCTCTCCACCTCCGCGCTCGACAAATACTTCGCGGAGCAGGGAATTGCGCTCTTGGAAGGTCAGCAAGCCGAAGCGGGCCTGGCCGCAGCGGCGTGGCTCGAGGACGCCGCGCGCCGCCTCGGCCGCGGCTTCCTTCTTACGATTGACTACGGCCGCGAGGCGCGCGAGCTTTACGACGAGCGCCATCTCCGCGGCACGTTGCTGGCCTACACTCGCCACCGCGCCGGTGAAGACTTTTTCGCCGCGCCCGGTGAGCAGGACCTGACCGCGCACGTGAACTTCACCGCGTTCGATCTCGCCGCCGCCCGGGCCGGCTGCGCTCGCGCCGGACTCGTCTCGCAGTTCAGCTTCCTTTTGGCTCTGGGAAAAGCAAATGAATTCGCCGACCTCTACGACGAGGGCCAGACCGAAGCTGGCCATGTCCGCGCCCGTCTCCTGCTCAAGACGCTTATCTTCTCCGAAGGCATGGGCGAAACCTTCTCCGTCCTCATCCACACAAAAGACGTTGCCAATCCCAGCCTTACCGGTCTCGCCCCCCTCTGATTCCGGCCGTTGGCGAGGCTTGCCCCGCTCTAGCGCCGGCTGGTTTGACTGTCATTCTGAGCCCCGACGGTTTTTGTCGGGGCGAAGAATCTCTCCTCCGAAATAGAAAAGGGGCGCGACGTTTCGCGCCCTCTCCGAGTTTCGAATTTCGAGTTTCGGTGTCTTACGACCCGCTCGGCTTCTCCTCGCCCGCATAGGGCTTCTTGATGAACTTCTCCGCCTCTTCCTGCGCGCCGCCGGTGTTGTCGCTCAGATCGCGCGCCTTGCTGTATTCGTTGATCGCGCGCTCGCGCTGCCCGCCCAGGTCGTAAATTTTCCCGAGGTAGATGTGGCTCCAGACCTCCACCCACTTATAGCTCGGGTCCAGGTCGCCCGCATACGCCTCGCGAAACGCGTTGGCCGAAGCCTGGTAGTTTTTCTGATAGAAAAACGCCTCGCCCATGCGGAAGTGCGCCAGTGAATTGTTCTTCTGCACCTCGAGGGCGCGCTGGTATTCCTGAATCGCGTCGTAAAAGCGCCCGGACTCCGCCAGCTCTTCGCCTCGCGCGATGGCCGCCCGTACGCGCAGCTTCGGACTCGACTTCAGCAACTGGTTGTTCGGGTCGAGGATGATCCCGCCCGGCTTTGGCCGTCCGAACGTCTCAATCGAAAAATCTGATTCCGTCCCCGCCAGTTCGATTGTCTTCATTTCCGGATTACCTTCCGTCTCCACTTTCACTTCGATGGGCATGCGGAAGGTTTCCAGGCCCTGCTTGATCTTGCCGACGATGCGGAATCCCTTGGGGATGCGGTAGATTACGTAGTCGATCTTGAACTCGGGGATGCCCGTTGAGTTCACCCAGTTGGTGAAGAACGGCACCAGGTTGGGCGGCGCCTGCGCCTCGGGCTTCGGCCGGTTCTCCGTGATTTGCTGCGCCAGTTGCTGAAAATCCTCGATCCGCGCGGCCGCGCCCGCGAACTTCCGGTAAAACGCCTGCAGCAGCTCGAGGAACGCCGCGTCGCCCATCTGCGCGCGCAGCATGTGGAACACCACCGCGCCCTTGTTCATCACCACCGAGCGGTACTCGCGCGAAAACGGCTCCAGCCGTCCCGCCTGCGCAATCGGCGCCGCCTCTTCAAACGTCAGCGACCCCACCGCGCAATCCTCGAGCACTTTGTTGAATCCTTCCTGCCCGGCGAGTTGCTGCACGTACATCGCCTCCGCGTACCGCGCCAGCCCGTCGGCAATCCACGCGTCGTTCTGCGTGGCCGGCAGCACTTCGTTGCCCCACCATTGTCCCGCCGCCAACCGCGCCAGCAGCCGGTAGTTCACCCGCGGGTCCCATTGCTGCTTGCCGATCAGCAGCAATCCCGGCGCCGAGTAGTACGCCAGCGTCCCCTCGGGCAATTGCGCAATTGCCATTTCCGGCCGCGGCAGCGCGCCGAACAAGTCGCTGAACGCCGGAAGAATGTTCGCCAGCGACTGCCCGTAGCCCGTCGCTGTCTCGACCGCCGCGGCCGGCACGTACACCGGAATATTCATTCCGTGTGCGTTCACGGGCACCACGCGCAGGTTGCCCGCCACGAACGTTCCCGGCGTCTCCGGTCGTTCCATGCGGAAGCTGTACACCATGCGCACCGGTGACGGCCGCGCCACTCCTTCGCCCTTCTTGCTCGGCGCCGGCGGGCTGGGCGGCGCCTGCACCGGCGCCCCGGCTATGCCCGTGCCCACCACCGACACGCTTTCCGGCACCGTAATGTTGAACGTCGCCGTGTAGCGGTTCGCGGGATAGTTGGTCAGTGGAAACCACCGCGCCGGCAGCAGCAGGTAGGAGCCTTCCTCGCTGATGTACGCCAGCCGCGTATCCTTCACCGGGCTGTTCTCTTCGTTCGAGAGCGGCCCCGCGTAGTCGAACGTCAGCGATACCTTTTGCCCGGGCGTCGCCGCTTCCGGCAGCGTCACGCGCAGTCGCAGCGGGGAACTCTCTGCCCGCTCGAACGCCACCGGCTTGCCGTCCGCGCCGGTCACGCCCGTCACTTTCAAGTTCGGGTGCAACTCCACCTCGACGTTTCGCGAGGCCTCGCGCACTTCGAAATCCACTTTCGCCCGCGCCTGCAGCGTTTGTTCCGCGGGGACCAGCGTCGCGCTCACCGCATAATTTGTCGCGCGGAAGTTCCATCTCCGCGGCTCCTGTGCCTGTGCCGTGCCTGCGCCCATCAACAACACCAGCGCCACCGCACACGCGACCGCGCAGTTCCGCCATGCCGCCATTCGCACCGTCTGTCCTGTTATTCGCATTCGCCTTACGTAGGATACCAGAACGTTCTCCCAAGTTGCCTTGTAGCACAGGCTCCCGACGCCTCGGGACTTGCCTGTGCTTGATCTTACGGGTGTAGGGACGCCGCTTGCCTGCCCGGAGCGAAGCCGAAGGACCGCGGGCCTGTGCTTTCTGCCGCGCCGCAAGGCAGGACCTTGGACTGCGGCGTCCCGAGCCTTCGGGACAGCGCCGACTTGGTTGTAGGGGCGCAGCATGCTGCGCCCGCCCACGCCTTACAACATCCCCGCAATAATCCCCGCCGCCTTCTCGATGGCTCCGCCCGCGCCCAGCTTCGTTTTCACTTCGGCCAAATCTTGGCGCATTGTTTCGCGCGCTTCCGCCGACGTCAGCAGCCGCTTCGCTTCCCGCGCCACCGCCTCCGGCGTGAACGCCTCCTGAATCAGTTCTGGCGCCACGCGCCGCCCCGCAATCAGGTTCACCATGCTGAAAAACGGCGTCCGCACCAACCGCCGCGCGATGAACGCCGTCGTCGCCGACACGCGATACACCACCACCATCGGCGCGCCCAGCAGCGCCGCCTCCACCGTAGCCGTTCCACTCGACACGATCGCGCAATCCGCCGCGGCCAGCGCGTCGTACGTCGCGCCCTCGACGATGTGCAGTTTGACGTCGTACCGCGCGTGGTCCAGCAGGTGCTTCTCCGTGATCCCCGGCGCCGCCGCGAGCACGAACTGGTACTCGCGCTCGCGCTCGAGCTGGTGGCACGCCTCCAGCATGCCCGGCAGGTTGTGCGAAATCTCGCCCGCCCGGCTCCCCGGGAGCAGCGCGACGATCGGTTCGTTCGCGTCCAGATGGTACCGTTCCGCGAACTGCTCCCGCGTCATTTTGGGCTGCACCGCGTCCACCAGCGGGTGCCCCACAAAATTCACCGGCACGCCCACCCGCCGATAGAACTCCTCCTCGAACGGAAAAATGCACAGCACCCGCACCACCAGCCGCCGGATCAATTGCACCCGCTCCGGCCGCCACGCCCACACCTGCGGGCTGATGAAATAGACGATTCGCACGCCCTGCTGGTGCAGCCGCCGCGCCAGCCGCAGATTGAAGTCGGGGAAATCCACCAGGATAGCCAGGTCCGGTTTCCGTCGCGCCGCCTCGTCCGCCAATTGCCGGTACACTTTCCACACCGAGGGCAGCCGCCGCACCACCTCGCTGATACCCACCACCGCCACCTGGCTCGAGTCCGCCAGCAGCTCAACGCCGGCCTCGCGCATCCGTGGCCCGCCCAGCCCGAAGATGTGCGCGCCGGTCCGCGCGCGCAGCGCCGCCGCGAGCCGCGCCGCGTGCATTTCGCCGCTCGGCTCACCTGCCGAAATCAGAATGAGCGGTGTTTTCATCGGGAGGAGAATACCATTTTGACGGGTGTCATTCTGACATGCAGGGCCGCTGCTCGCTGCGCCCTTCGTCGCGCCCGCAGGGCGCGACCTTGGAGTGCGGTGTCCCGATCCCGATGCTTCGGGATTCGGGACACCGCCGCCTTCTTGCGGCAGACCTGCTCCGCCACTCAATCATCCGCCGGCAAGGGCGCAGTTTGCGCACCGCCCAGCATCCCCGGCGGCACGCGCAGCTCCTGGTCCTTGTACTGAAGCTGGTAAAGCTTGTAGTAGATTCCGCGCTGCGCCAGCAGTTCCTGGTGCGACCCCTGCTCGCGCAGCCGCCCTTTGTGGAAGACGAGAATGCGGTTGGCGTGCTGGATCGTGCTCAGCCGGTGCGCGATCACGATGGCCGTGCGCCCTTCCAGCAGTCGGTCCAGCGCCTCGCGGATCAGCATCTCCGTCTTGGTGTCCACGCTCGAAGTCGCCTCGTCGAGGATCATGAACCGCGGGTTGTGCGCCAGCGCCCGCGCGAAGCTGATGAGCTGCCGCTGGCCCACGGAAAACGTCGCGCCCCGTTCCGTCACCGGCGTCTCGATGCCTTGCGCCAGCGCGCCCACGAACTCGTCCAGCCCGACCTCCCGCAGCGCCCGCTCCACCGCGGCCCGGTCGATCTCTTCCGTGCTCAGCCGCACGTTCGTTTCCAGCGTGCCGCTGAACAGGAACGGGTCCTGCAGCACGATGCCGAAGTGCCGCCGCAGCTCGCCCAGCTCGTAGTCGCGGATGTCGCGCCCATCGAGCAGAATCTGCCCGCGCTGGACGTCGTAGAAGCGCAGCATGAGGGAGATCACTGTCGTTTTGCCCGCTCCGGTGTGCCCCACCAGCGCCGCCGTTTCTCCCGGTCGCACGCGGAACGTCACGTCCCGCAGCACCCAGTCGTCTTCCATCGGCTGCCCGTCGCCCCGGTACGCGAACCAGACGTTGCGGAACTCAATCTCGCCGCGCGGGTTCTCGAACCGCAGCGCGTCCGGTTTGGAGTCAATCGTCACCGGCTCGTCGAGCAGCTTGAAGATTCGCTCCGAGCTCGCCATCGCCGTCTGCAACACGTTGAATTTTTCGCTCAGGTCCTGGATCGGACGGAAAAATCGTTGCGCGTACTGCATGAAGGCCACCAGCACGCCGAGCTGCAAACCTCCGGCGATCACGCGCACCCCGCCGAACCACAGGATGATCGCAATCGCCGCCACGCCCAGCAGTTCCACCGCCGGATAGAACAGCGCGAACGCCAGGATCGCGTCCTTATACGCCAGCATGTGGTCGCGGTTCCGCTGTGCGAACTGCTCCTGCGCCTTTCGCTCGCGGTTGAAGATCTGCACCACGCTCATCCCGCCGATGTGCTCTTGCAGGAAGGCGTTGATCCGCGCGATGGCCGTGCGGATGCGCCGGTTAGCATCGCGCACCTTGTTGCGGAAGAAATAGGTCACCAGCAGGATGAACGGCACTACCGAAAGCGCCGCCAGCGCCAGTTGGCGGTCCCAGAGGAACAGAAACACTGCCATGGCGACCAGCAGTACGAAGTCGTTCAGCATCGTCACCACGCCTGCGGCGAACATCTCGTTCAGCGCGTCCACGTCCGTCGTCACTCGCGTCACCAGCCGCCCCACCGGCGTGCGGTCGTAGTAGCTCATTGGCAGGCGCTGCAGGTGGCGGAAGATTTCGTTCCGCATGTCGCACATGGTTTCCTGGCCCACCCGCTGCATCACCCGCACCTGTACGTACTGCACCAGGAAGCCGAGGATCAGCGCCGCCAGGAAAACCGCCCCCACCATCGCCACGCCGCCCAGCGCCTCTTCCGCCCTGATCTGGTGCGCCGCCCCCGGCACGATGTACCGGTCCAGCCCGATCCTGAACAGGTACGGGCTCACCAGCTCGAGCGGCGTCACCGCCATGGTCAGCGCCAGCGCAAACACCACCCGCCACTTGTACGGCCGCAGGTAGTGCATCAGCCGCCGCGCCAGCCGCGCGTCGTACGATTTCCCGAGCGCTTCTTCTTCGTGAATATTGCTCATTGCATGTAGGGGCCGATCTTCAGCTCGGCCCGATAGTCACACCTGCTCCAGCTCTTCTTCCAGCAACTGCTTCTGATAGAGATCCGCGTAATACCCGCCCGCTGCCAGCAGTTCGTCGTGCGTGCCGCGTTCGACGATCCGCCCTTCGCGCAGCACCACGATCTGGTCCGCGTGTTTCACCGTCGAGCAGCGGTGCGAGATCAGAATTGTCGTCCGCGAGCGCATCACGTCCTTCAGCTCCCGCAGGATGCGCTCCTCGGTCTGCGTGTCCACGCTTGAAAGCGCGTCGTCCAGCACCAGAATCTTCGGCTCGCGGATCACCGCCCGCGCCAGCGCCGTCCGCTGTTTTTGCCCCCCGGAAAGCGTGATTCCGCGCTCGCCCACCATCGTTTCGTAGAGTTTCGGGAAGTCGCGAATGTCTCCCGCGATGCTCGCGATTCCGGCGGCGCGTTCGACCTCCATATCTCGCGCCTTCTCCACGCCCAGCGCGATGTTCTCCCGTACCGTTTCGCTGAAGAGGAACGTATCCTGCGGCACAAACCCGATCGCCCGCCGCAGCGTCGCGAGCGGCCATTCTTGGATCGGCCTGCCGTCCACCAGCACCGTGCCTGCGGGTGCCTCGTAGAGCCGCGCCACAAGCTGGGCCAGCGTGGACTTCCCGCAGCCCGTCGGCCCCACTACAGCCAGCGTCGAGCCCGCCGGCACGTGCAAGCTGATCTCGCGCAGCACCGGCTCGTTGCCGTTCGCCGGCTGGCCGTCGCTGGCGATCGCGGCATTGCCGTTGCGCGGAGTGGGATAGGCGAACGTCAGGTCACGGAATTCGATCTCCCCGCGGATTTCGTCGCTTGCAACGGCAAGTTCAGGCACAGGCAAGAGTGCCTGTGCTACGCCGGCCCGCGCTTCGCGGTCGTCAATCTTGGGCGTGGCCGTCAGGATGTAGTTCATCCGCCCCATGGACGCGGCGCCGCGCTGAAAAATATTCGTCACCCACCCCAGCGCGATCATCGGCCACACCAGCAGCCCGAGGTACGCGTTGAATGCCACGAGCGCGCCCACCGTGATGCGTCCCTGGATCACCAGCCGCCCGCCCTGCCACAGGATGATCAGGAACGTCACGCCGATCAGCGACGTCAGCGCCGGCATGAACATACTCCACGTCCGGACCAGCTCGATGTTCCGCCCGACGTATTCCCGGTTCTGCTCCTGGAACGCCCGCAACTCCGCTTCTTCCTGCCGGTAGGCGCGGATCACGCGCACCCCGCTCAGGTTCTCCTGCGCCTTCGCCGAGAGCGCCGCCAGAGACGCCTGAATGGATTCGTACAGGCTGTGAATCACCTTTCCGAAGTGCCGCACCGCCCACGCTACCACCGGCACCGGCAGCATCACCCACAGCGTCAGCAGCGGCGAAAGCCGCAGCATCAGCGCCACCGCCAGCACCATCGTCACGATCGTCGTCGCGCTGTACATGATCCCCGGCCCCAGCACCATGCGCACCGCGTTCAGGTCGTTCGTGCAGCGCGACATCAGCTCGCCCGTCCGGTTCCGCACGTAGAACTCCGGCTCCATCTGCAGCAGCTTCGCCAGCAGGTCGTTCCGCAGGTCGTACTCGATGTCGCGCGAAACCCCGATCAGGATCCACCGCGTCCAGAACGAAAGACACCCTTTCACCGCTACGATTCCCACCAGCATCATGCAGAGCAACAGAATCGTGTGTCGGCTCAACGGCTGGTAAAACGGCATCAGGATCCGCACCAGCGGCCCGTAGGCGGGCGCCGCCGCGGCCGCTGCGCCTCCGGCTGGTCCGGCCTGCGCCAGGGGGATTGGCCGCCCGGCGAGCGAGTCCACGATGCCGCCCACCACCAGCGGCAGCAGCGTGCCGACCACGCCCATCGCCCCCAGCACCACCAGGCCCAGCGTGATGCGGCCCGTGTACTTCGCGAGATACGGCCCCAGCCCGCGCAGGTTCGCGAACGCGCTCGCTTTGGCGCGGGATTTGGCCGGGCTGGATGCTCTCACGGTTTGTGCGGCGTTGCTCATCGTTGCGGTCTGGCTTGGGGGTTAGCGGAGGTGGGAATTGATCTTCTCCAGCGCCGGCGTCTCGCCCAGAAAGTGCTCGTAGGTCCGGTCGAGCGTTTGGTAGCGCTTTACTTTTGCGTTCCAGCGCACGCCGATGGTTTGCAGCGTCCCGCCAGCGGGCTGCGCGAGCGGCGTGAAATACAGCAGCAGCCCCTTATCCGCATGTTGCTCGAATTGCAGCCGCCAGCCGGTCACCGGCGCCACCGGCGTCGCCGCCAGAAACCCGTTGGTGTTTTTCAGGTGTTCGTCCACGTGCAGCAGCTCGGTCCACTTCCCGCCCTGCTGGCTCAGGATGGCTGCCCGCGTCAGCAGGATGCCGGGGACAATGTTCGCCGGCGTCTTTTTGATGCGGTTGATGACGAGTACCTGCTGGTTGCCGGTCTTGGCCAGGTCACCGTGAGCGATCACTTCCGCGTCCCCGCCCAGCACCGCTGTTGCCGCGGCCTGCAACTCCGGGGGGACTGCCGGCTCGGCCGGCTTCTGCGCCGTCTCCGGTGGCTTCGCCGGAGGCTCGCTCGCACACCCCACGCCCAGCGCGAGGACACACATCACGATTGGATTCAGAATGGTTCGCATCGGATTCTTTCTTTTCTTACAAGCTCGGATAGGCCAGGGTGATCTGTACCACGCGTCCGGTGGTGCGCTCGCAACTTACTTCCATCACCTGCGGCACTTTTGGCCCCGCCCAATCGAACGAATAGTATAGCAAGACCAGGTCGTTTCCATGTTGCGTGGAGGGGCCGTTGGAGTTGGGCCGCCCGTAGGTGTCCTCCACTTCGCTGCACAGGTTGTGGGTAATGCGCATCCCGCGCCCGGTCGCCAGTTTCCTCGACGGCAGCGGCACATCCGGGTTTGCTTTTGGGTCGCTCGGCCGGTCAATAATCGGATCAACAGAGGAGACCGTGACGCTCTGGATCACGCCCTCCTTGTCCAGTTCGACCCGCAACAGGCGATGTTTCAGTTTGTCCACCCAGGCCACCGCGTCGTTCGCGCCAGGCACCACCGGACGGTAGTAGGGCCCGTGCAGGTTCGCCGCCGTGCGCAGCTTGTCCCGCCCGGGTCGCAGCCCCGCCAGGGTCAATTCGTTCTGCCGCCTGCCTCCACCTGCCGTTTCTCCGGTTGCCGGGGCCGGAGTCGAGCCGAGCAGCACGGCCGCCGCGCTAACGCAGAGCCAGAATCTCATCCAGGCGCGCCTCAAAATTGTCTTCTCCCTCCGACCACAGCCGGAACCGCTCCACCGGCAGCGCCGTCTCGATCTTCCGCATCCAGTCGAAAAGCGCCGCAATGTTTTCCCGCGTCTTTTCGTGATACTCGCGCAGTCGCTTCGGTTCCGCCATCCGGCTCAGGAACTCCGCTTCCGTCGGATGCTGCGGCGCCGCGGCCGCCGCCGCGCTCCGCGCGCCCAGCAAGTTTCCGTGGCCGGTGAACAGGTGCTCCATGCCCAGTTCGAGCAGGAAGTGTCCCGCCTCGCCGCAGATTCCTCCGTCGTACTCCGTGCCGTTACAGATCACCTCCAGACGTTCTGGCCCCTGCTTCCACCGCCCCAGGCTCAGGTCGTAGGTCCACAGGTCCCAGTTCGCCTGCACTTCGTACGCGCAATCGGCGTGGAGATGGTCCCGCGCCATTTCGACCAGTTCGTCGGCCGTGGGCGGGAAGGCGCGCAGGTCGCGCTCCTCGAGCGGCGCCTCCATCGCGTCCACCGCGCGGATCACCAGCCAGGAAAACCCCGGCCAGCTCTTTGAAAACGGCACGGTCTCCAGCAGCTTCTCGAAGAGCGGCGGCATCGTCTCTTCGCCGAAGCCACGGCACCACACGCTCGCATACGCCTGGTTCGCCACGGCGCACCATTATACAGACTTTGCTCCGCTGCGGTTTCCCGCACGCCGCCCCTTTGGCATTTGGATTTGACTTACTGCAAGGAGGGTATCAACCTGCTAGCCACACGCCACTGCCTTATTCACTAGTTTTCTTCAGGTCGCTCGACATTCCCAGCAGCCGCTGCCGCATATTTTCGCCCACGCCGGCGAACACGTCCGCGCAGGTCTCGCGCAGCCGTTGCTCCACGGCCTTGGCCAGCGAATCGAGCACGCCCTGGGAGTGCTGGCTCAGTGTCGTCACCGCCGCCACCATCCACGAGTTGGAGACGTTTTCCAGCCGCTGCTTGAACTGCTCCACCGACTCGCCGCCCTGCCGTTCGATCGTCTTGAGCCACTGATTCTGATGCCCCTGCGCTTCCTCGCGCCAGCCTTCCAGCACCGGCACGATTTGCGTTTGGAAGTCCTGTTTCGCTTCGTTCATGCCCTGCCGCAGCCGCTCGGCAATGCGCTGCTGGAACTCCGATGCCGACTGCACCGCCTGCGCCTCGAGCTGCCGGCAGACGTTTTCCACCTGCACCATCAGCCGCGCCCGCGCCTCTTCCACCACGCTGCCGCTCGTCGCCTGCAGCCGTTCCACTTTGTCCTCGGCGAGGTGGTGGATCTCGTCACTGAACTTTGCGGCGCTGGCCTCCGTCGTTTCGCTGAGCTGCGCGCGCATCCGGCTGGTCATTTCCTTTGCCGCTTCGTCCAGCAGACCCTGCGAGTGCTCGGAGTAGCTCCGGCTATAGTGGTCTAGCTCGGAGGCGAACAGCGTGGAAATCTCTGCGGCCTTCTCGCGCAAATGCGTTGTGGCATGCGTGATGCCTTTCTCAAACGCCGTCTGCATCGACGCCTGCGCCTTGCGCTGGTACCACTCCGCCGACTTGTAGAGCTGCTCGAAGGTTGAGTGCGTCGCGTCGGTGCTCTTCGATTCCAATTCCTCCAGGCAGCGCGTCAACACACCGCGGCTCGCCTTTTCGAACTCGCTTTGCAGCCGCACCTCCTCCTTGTGCAGCGTCGCCGCCGCCACCGCTTCCAACTCCACCAGCTTCTGGATCGTCACCTCGGCGCGGTGCAGTTGCGACTCCACCTTCTTTTCCACTTCCGACGCTACTCGCGTCACCATTTCCGCACCTCGCTCGACCAGCGCCGGCTCCAGGCGCAGTGCCAGGCTGGCCAGAACGCTATCGGCCTGCCAGTCGAGCTGTTCACGGTTGGCGGCCAGCATTTCCTCGAACTGCCGCACCACTTCGGCTCCGGCCTTCCGTGCCAGCTCCTCGAGTTGTCGCGACTGCTCCTGCGTGCGCCCCGCGGCCACTTCGATTTCCGCTGCGCACGCCTTGCCCTTCGACAGTTTTTCATCCAGCGATGCTTGTAACGCCGTCACCCGGCGTTCCGCTTCGGCCGTCGCCGATTTCACCAGCGCGCGGATCTCCCCGGTGCGCTTGTCCAGCTCGACTGTAACCTTGGCGGCCGCGCTGGCGGCTGCTTCCGCCATGTGATCGGCCAACTGGTGTTCCGCGCCCGCGAAGGTGGTCGCCACCACCTTTTCCAGCCGCGCGTTGGCCCCGGCCAGGTCCTTCTCCAATCTCTGCTGCCAGCCCGTTTGGGCCGCGTCCGCGGCCGCCTGGATTTGCTCCTGCAGCTTCCGCGCCGCTTCCCCGAGTTCCGCCAGCCGGCTCAGGCCCGCTTCCGCATGGCTGCCCAGGCGCTGGCTCCACTTCTGCTTCGCCTCTTCGGCGATGGCGTCAATCTCCTGCCGCGCGTGATTCATCAGCCCAGGGATCGTCTCGGCGTTCGCCGCGATCTGCTCGTGCATCTCCTTCATGCGGTTTTCGATCTCACCCAGGCGGTTAGCGGCCGCCGCCATGTCCGACGCAATCTGCTGCGAAAATTCGTTCCGGAACGACTCGCCCACCTCGGCCAGCTTCGCCAGCAGGTGCTGGCTCGAATCCCGCAGGTCCATCTCAAACTCGCGCGCCCACGTGGCCCGCAGTTCCTGTGCGCTGGCCTCCCGCGCTTCTTCGATCTTCTGTAGCGCCTTCCGGATTACCTGGTCGGCATACGACGATGCCGCTTGCTCCACCGCCTTTTCCGCCGCCGTTCGCAGTTGCCCGTTCAGCTCGCGGAGCAGCCCAGCCGCCTCGCGGGAGACCGCCGCTGCGCTCGCCTCTCTCGCCACTCGTTGGATCTGTTCCTGCGCGTCGGCCAACATCCGCGTGATCTGCCGGTTCACGCTCGCGGAAACGTCTGGCGCCGCGGCGGGCGGCACTGAGCGCAGCGCCGTGCCGCTGGTCGCGGGCGTCTCCCCAGACTTCGCCGGCGGGACTGGCGTCGGCGCCGCCGCCCGCTGAGCAGCCGGGGGGACAGCAGCGATCGGTATGGCCGGCGGCGGTGCCGCGATGGCTGGCGGCTTCGACATCTCGGCCTCTGGCGCCTCGCCGAAGGGGAACCAGTCGTCCGGCGGGAAGGCGATCCCCCAGACGTTGCCGGATGCCTCCATCTCCACGCCTACTTGGAACAGCTCTTTGACCGTTCGGGGCCGCAGCACGTACGTCACCTGACCGCGCACCTTGCGCGGCGGCTTGTCGGCCTCCGGGTGGGGCGCCTCGATCTCCAGCCAGGTGCCCTTCAAAACATAATGTTTGGATTGGTACTTGAACCCGTGGCAGTTGACGATCAGCGTCGAGGTGCGCTCCCGGAACGGTTGTCCCAGCGCGTCCACACCCGTCACTGTCAGCGGAATCGCCTGCACGATTCGCGTGCTTCGCCGTTTACTCGCTTCTGGTTCGTTGCTGGGTGCGTATTCGACCATGGCGCACTCCCCCCGAGTGTACGCAGTGCAATTGCGGAGAATACCACTCCCCAACCGGCGGGAAGCGTCCTTTCCAACCTCTGCTGCGAATCAGTTAATGCAATGAATGTAGGACCGGCTTGCGCCTGTCGCTTGGAGTGCGGCGGCTGGCCGCCGCTTTTTGGTGTTTTCCGGAAGGACCTTCCTACCGAGCCACTGTCTCCTGTTTCGCCTTCCCCAGGAAAAACTCTTTGATCTCTTTTGCCACCCACACCGGCCCCACCAGAAAATAGATCGGCCCCTGAAAAAACGCCGGCTTGTTTCCTTCGATCCGGTGCCCGGCGAAGAGCAGCAACCAACCGCCCACGAACAGCTCCAGGCCGGCTGAAAACCGGACAAGAATAAGCACCAGCCCCGCGAGAATAATCGGAATACCCACGCCGTGCAGGATTTTGTTCCACACGTTCTTGTGCTCGTGGTCGTACCGCGTCATGTACTCGTTAATCGTCGGCATCCGGCGCCTCCACTCCCTATTTTGTGATTCCCCCATTTTACAACAGCATTGAGTTGTGGGCAGGAGTTCATCCGGCCCGTTGGGGTGGGCATGTTGCGCCGCTGTACAGGTGGGCCTATCCCGTCGCCTTGGAGTGCGGGAGCTTGCTCCCGCCTTCCCTTTCGCGGCTTTGCCTGGTGCCGCAATTGTGCTGGTGAAATCTTTCTGAGGGCGTGAATCGAACGTTCGCAGCTCGCTGAGCCTTGCGCGCGACTACCTGCTACCTCTCCTCACAGTTCCCGCCGCCCCTCAATCGCCTTCAGCATCGTAATCTCGTCCGCGTATTCCAGGTCGCTGCCCACCGGGATGCCCACGCCGATGCGCGTCACGCGGATACCCAGCGGCTTGATCAGCTTCGAGATGTACACCGCGGTCGCTTCGCCCTCGGCGTTCGGGTTCGTCGCGATGATGATCTCTTCCACGCCGCCCTTCAGCCGCTCGATCAGGCTCTTGATCTTCAGTTGTTCCGGCCCCACGCCCTGCAGCGGCGATAGCGCCCCGCCCAGCACGTGGTAGAGCCCGCTGAACTGCCGCGTCTTCTCGATGGCGAGAATGTTGTTCGGTTCCTCGACCACGCAAATTGTCTTCCGGTTGCGCGTCGCGCTGGTGCAATAGAAGCACGGGTCCGTGTCGGTGATGTTGTTGCACACTGAGCACTCGCGGATCTTTTCCTTCGCGTCGCGAATCGCTTGCGCCAGCGCCAGCGCTTCCTCCGGCTCCGCCCGCAGGATGTGGAACGCCAGCCGTTGCGCCGTCTTCTGCCCGATTCCCGGCAGGTGCTTCAACTCTTCGATCAATCGCGCGATGGGTTCCGCAAAATCAGGCATGGGTCTCCGCAGGGCGCTTTGGCCCCGCCTTCGAATGTTGGAAAGTTGAAAGGTTGGAAGGTTTGAATGTTGAAATCGTGCGCGATGAAGGCTGGAGGGTCTTCACTTTCAAACTTTCCAACCTTCCAACGTGAAACCTCAGAACAAACCCGGAATCTTCAGTCCCGGCATCCCTGCAATCCCGCCGGCGATGCTTTTCATCTGGTCGGCCAGCGCCTCGTCCACGCGCCGCCCCGCCTCGTTCACCGCCGCGGTGATCAGGTCTTGCAGCATTTCCGCATCCTTGCTCGCATACACTTCGGGCTCGATGTGCAGCGCTGTCACCTGTTTCTGCCCGTTCATCTTCACGGTGACCATGCCGCCTCCGGCCGACGCTTCCACCTGCAGCTCCTCCACCTGCTTCTGGAGCCGCTCCTGCATCTGCCGGAACTGCATCAACATCTGTTGCAGCGCTTTCACTTCCATCGGACTAGCCCTCGTCGCGACGTTTGACGCTCGAAATCTGCCCGCCAAATCGTTCCAGCATCGCCCGCACTACCGGGTCCTGCTCGAACCGCGCCCGGCTCTCCGGCGTCACCCGCGCCGTCGGGGCGGGCGCGCTGGCCGCAGCACTCGATTCGAGTTTAACACACACGCGCAGCGGCTGCCCCAACACCGCGCTGGTAATCGTGCGTAGCTTCTCCATCGGGTCGCGCGCCTGGATGATGTCCGCCATCGTGCGGCTCTGGCTCGGAAAGAACAGCCGGATCTCGCCGCCCTCCAGTTCCCAGCGGCTCACGTGCTCGAGCAGCGACCCCAGCAGTTTGTTCTGCGCCGCCACCGCCGCGCGGATTTCGTCCACCTGCACCACGGCCAGCCCGCCGCTCACGGCCACGGCCTGTGCCACCGCGCTGGGCGGTGCCATCGCCACCGGCGCGCCCTTCGGCGCCTCACTTTCCATTTTCACTGGCGCTGCAACCGGTGCCGGCGCTACCCCTGCCGCGCTCTCACTTCGCACGCCCGCTGCGGCCGCCTGGAGTGCTGGGGCCGCGCCCGGGGAAGAAAATCCGATCCCACTCGACGCCCGCGGCGTACTCGCCGCCGGCGCGCTTGTTGCCCGCGGCACGCTCGCCGCCGGACGCGCGGGCGCTTCTCCGCGCAGCTCTGCAATCACTTCCTCGAGCGGTGCCAGTCGCGCCGCGTTCACCAGTTTCAACAATCCGATTTCCAGATGCAGCCGCGGGTCCGGCTTGTGCCGCATGGCGTCGTCGGTGGCAAGCAGCGTCTGGAAAAATCGCGTCAGGTCCTCTTCCGTGAAAAGCGCCGCCTGTTTTTTCAGCCGCGGCCGCTCGTCCGCCGGCGCCACGATCAACTCCGACTCCGCGCCGCACACTCGCGCCAGCAGCAGGTTCCGGAAATGCCGGATGGCCTCGCGGCAGAAGTGCTGCAGGTTGTGTCCCTCGGCGATCAGCTTGTGCACCAGCCCCAGCGCGCGTTCCGCGCTCCGCGTCTCGATCGCCGCGATCAATTCGTCGAGCGACTCTTCCGCCACCACGCCCATCAACTGCCGCACCTGCGCGTCGCCGATTTGCCGCCCGCAGTACGCCATGGCCTGCTCGAGCAGCGACAATCCGTCGCGCACGCTGCCCTCCGCCGCCCGCGCCAGCACCGCCAGCGCTCCCGGCTCGATCTCCAGTTTTTCGTCTTTGGCCACGCGCGTGAGCGTATCCGAAATCTCCTGAAAAGAGAGCGCCCGAAAATGGAAATGCTGTGACCTCGACTTGATCGTATCGACCAGATCTTCCGGCTGCGTCGTCGCCATCACGAAGATCACCCTGTCGGGCGGCTCTTCCAGTGTTTTCAGCAGCGCGTTCGAGGCTTCATCGGTTAACTGGTGGGCTTCGTCGAGGATCACTACTTTGTTGCGGCTCGCCGCCGGCGCGTACCGCACCATTTCCCGCAGCTCGCGGATCTGGTCGATGCCGCGGTTCGACGCCGCGTCAATCTCGATCACGTCCAGCGACGTCCCCGCCGCGATCTCCGTGCACGACGAGCATTCATCGCACGGCTCGACGGTCGGCCCTTTCGCGCAGTTCAGCGCCTTGGCCAGGATGCGCGCCGTCGTCGTTTTTCCCACGCCGCGCGCCCCGGAAAAAATGTATGCGTGCGCCACGCGGTTCGTTTCGATGGCGTTCGCCAGCGTCTGCGTCACGTGTTGCTGGCCGACAACTTCACGAAAATTTTTGGGGCGGTACTTCCGGGCGATGACCTGGTAGCTCATGCAGTTGGAAAATTCTCCGGCGCGTTGGGTAACGATGAGTGGAACTTCGGGTACTCCGCGGCGCCCGAACCGGTCCCGCTACCGTTGCTCCCTTCCGGGCCTGGCGGGGTTTGCGGGGATTCGTCGCACAGAGCCCGAAGTTCCGCGCATCGACAGTCTCATCCCGTTTCTTCTTCCCGAAGCTGCGGGATTTGTCTGCGTCCCGCAGTCTAACACACTCTCCGCAGCCCCGGCATCCGCCGCTTGCCCTGAGCGAAGTCCAAGGACACCGCCGCCTTTGGCACAGGCGCTCTTGGCTGTGCACATCGGCGGTCCGCACTTCGTTTGGGCTCGGTCAAATCGCGCTAGAGTGTGCGTAGTGATTGGTTTGTCGTGGGAAATGCCTCGCTGCATGATTCGCCGGAATCCTCCCGGTTTCCATGCAATTCCGGTGGCACTCGTTCTACCCGCACCGCGGTTTCCGCGTGGGCGCCTTCTTCGCTCGGCTCAATGTCGCCGCCACCAGCGCCACCGCCGCCAGCAACAGAAGAAAATGGTTTTCCTTTAAGTTCATGAGGCCCTCCGATGGGATCAGGTCTGCGCACCCTACTACACCTCGCCTGAACTTGGCAACCAGCCTGTTTGACAAGAATCTTTTCTCAATCTTTGCTCTGTGTCTCGGTGCCTCTGTGGCAGATTCTTCCGCCCGTGTCTCTTTGGAACTCTTTGCTTGATTTTCTCCCCGCGCTTTTCTCCGCCGTACTATTCTTTTCCCGGGTGATTCTCCTCCGCACCCTTCTTGTCTGCGGCGGCTTCGCAACCCTCCGGACAAGTCCGCGGCGCCAGCGGAACGCTCCACGATACGGAGCACTGGAGGAACGAATGAAACGATTTCTCGCGCTGGGCGTCGCTGTGTCCCTGTTTTTGCTGGCAGCCCCGCCGGCCCAATCTCAATCCAATCAGCTCCTGCAAGGCACTCAGCTTCGCCTCGTGCTTCTCAACGGCTTGACCACGAGTGTCGCTCGCGAAGGTGACCCCTTCGTCGCCACCATTGCCGAGCCCGTCTATATCGGCGGCCAGCTCGTTTTACCCGCCGGCGCCCGCGTCAACGGCGAGATCTCCCAGATCATCCACGCCAAGCGTTTCGGCCTGCTCCGCGGCCAGGCGGCGATGTATCTCAAGTTCAAATCCATCGAGATTGACCGCCGCGAGATCCCCGCGCCGATGAGCATCATTTCGATCCACGAAACCTCGGTCAACGGCCGTGCCCGCAAGGACGTCCGTACCGAGGAAGGCGTCATCGTCGAAGCCCGGCGCGACGTCAAGGGTGCTCTCGCCACCGTCGCCCTCGGCGGTGGAGGCGGCTCCGTCATCGGCACCGTCTTCAGCCACGCCATGCGCGGACTGGCCATCGGCCTGATCGGCGGCTCCACCTATGTCATGGTGAAGAAGGGCAAGGAAGTCGAGCTGCCCGCGCAGACCGGCATTCTCGTGCGCCTGGATACGACCATCACGCTGCCCGTCGGCGCCGTGAACGGTTCGCCGTACACCGGCGGCCAGCCGTAGCGCCGGGCGACACGCGCCCTCGCGTGCCACGCTCCACTGCTCTCGCCAGCAGACGTGCCCCTGCGCCCGCAGGAAATCCATCGTGTGCTTTCCTTCCGCACGAACCGTCGCTTTGCATCGGGATTGGACTGCTATCGGCTACTGACTATCGACTCTTCTCCAGCCACTCATCACCAGCTCTTGTCTTCAGGAGGGAAGCGGCGCCCCGTCCGCCGGGGGAAGCGAACGGAGCGCCGCGGGGCCACGTCGTGCGGGGGTTATGCGTGGGGGAAACTCTCGACCAGTGCCTCGGGGAACGCGATTCCCCAGAGATTCTCTTTCTGCAGCGCGTGCGCGCCAGCCGTCCAGCCTTCGCCGTTTTTGCTGGCCCAGGCAATCTGAAAGAGCAGCGGCTGGTTCCGATAGGGATAGCCGGTTTCGCGGTTCAACAGCTTCACTGCAATGATGGTTCCCGGCACCAGAGCGGCACTCAGGTGGAAGCGGCAGCCGGAAAGGCTCACGCTTGACGTGACGCACCTCTCGGCGAAGAATCTCTCCTCCTGATCCAGTCCGCACACCTCGATGGGGAACACCAGGGCAACCCGCTGTTCCCGCCGGCGGTCCCGGCTCACTTCCGCGCTCATCTCTTGCCAAAATGTTTGTGTTGCCATTGCACCCGACTCCTTACTTTCATCATCGGCATCTCGGGTTCCAAACATTAGCCACCTCGACGCTGAAAGCAGGTGAGATACCCGCCGGCCTGTCTTGCCCCTCTGCCACGTTTCGGCACTCTGTCCGTTTTTGGCACAGTTGCGGCTCCCACCCCGGCGAGGGGCCCGTCAACGTTTCGTCTTCTCAGCGTTTTCTAACTTCTGTTTCGGTTGACCGGGAGCTGGAATCAAAGGCGAAAAATCGCGGAGCAAAAGTGACTGGGCAAGGTTTCTAGAGATGCACTTTGATCACTTGAACAGAAGGCGCGGCAATGCCCGCTGCGAAAGAGAGCGCACTGTTCCCTGGAACCGACCGAGTTTCCACTAATGATAGTTTGTTTTGATCGTCCACCAGATAACGCTCATAGATGACGTGCTGGGATGAGTTCCAGGGGAGATTCTGGAGCGCAACATTGAACCGATCGTAGACCACGGGTGAGCCGAAACTGGAAACATACTGGTTGTAAAACGTCCAGGCGGGACTGTTGGCAGATTCGTATTTGTTAAGGTATGTCTTCACATCGAAATTTGATATCACGATCGTTACTTGGTTTCCGCTCTTGCTGGCGATCGCGGCAAAGTTCATATGGTCAGTGCCTGTCGCGGATAAGCGCACGGCATTTGACAGCCCATTGAAACCTTGAAAAGCATAATAAGCGGGTTTGCCCTGACCGTTGCAATCCGTTAAGAGGAAATCATGGCAGCCGCCGGCGCCGCCATTGAAGGCGCCGCCGTAACGAATCGAGAGTTGTAGCCCCTGCTCAATCATATTGATGAGCCCGTTGATGTTGTGCGCGGCCACCCAGGCCGTGTCGAATTGGGGATGATAGGAACCGCTCCACAAATCACCCACCAGCGTGTTCCATTCATCATTGGCAAGACGCGGGGTGCCGTACAGGGGGCTGAGGGTCGGATACTTTTTCAGCTCGGCCTGGACCAGGCGAAAATCATTGTAAAACGCAAAGTAAGGAATGGGCGAATAGGCGTGAACGGAAAAGAAGTCAACCGGCACACTATTACTCTGACAATACGCCAGAAATTCGGTAATCCAGGTATTCAGACTATCGGGTCCGGCGTTGCCATGGGCCTGCATGAAGCCAGGGGCATCGAGGTTGAAAGCGGGGTTCACCGCTTTCAGCGCATTGGCCCATGCGGCATAAGTGTCAAAGAATTCCTGCCGGGTTCCTGTCCAGAAGGCGCCGTCGGGTTCGTTGGCGAAACGAAAAACCTTTACTGCCCAGTTATGGCCGTTGCCCCAGCCTTGAGTCAGATGTTTGGCGATGTTTTGCACATAAATGGCATACGCACTTAAATTGGCCGGTTTTGCGCTGGGCGAAAACACGACCATAGGCTCTGCACCGATGCCGATGACCGCCGCGACCTGTTGATCCAACATTGTAAAATCATATAGCGACGGGTCAGACGGATCGGAAGGCACCGGTATGTTGAAGCCGATTTCAATCAGTTTAAAGCCCGCATTTTGCGAAAGGGGGTACCCGGCCGGATCAAAGTAAGGAGCGGCAAGGGTGCCGAAAAGATACGGGTTGAAGGTCCCCATTTCGTTGACGTAATCCACGGTTACCAGAGCCGCAGGCGCGGTAGTGTCCGGAGGAGTTTGTCCTCCGCTCCCACCACCGCCCCCGCCACATCCGGTCAGCAAAAGGCCAAACAACGCAACCGCGGTTTTCGTCCGGATTTTCCAAATCATTTAGTTTACCCTTTTGTATTGCATACCTGCGATTGGGCTCGCATAGCTTGCAGAGCGGCGTTAGCCGCTCTGTGCCAACGTATCAAACCCCTACCAACCTGAGCGGACACCCGAAACCGCATCGCTCACCTCAGCCGCAGCACGTCGAGGGTGCCGGTCTCGAAGTAGCCCGCGTAAGCAAGCCCGCGTGCGAAGTCGAAGCCGAAGGCTGACTTCACCGTGTCGATGGGCAAGAGGTCGAAGCGCCGCAGCACGGCGAAGGACGAGGGATCAAGCTCGACCAAGCGCTCGTGGCCGTCGTTGGCGGCCGGGGCGGAGGGACTGACGAAGCTGACCGCGTACAGCCGGTTGCCGGCGGCGTCGGCGGCCACCACCTTGTCCCCCTCGGGCAGGCGGGCCACGACGTTGGTTCCTTCGGCGTCGAGCGCCAGCGCCCCCACGTACAGCCGTCCGGCCCCGTCGTCGCTGAACACCTGGCCCAGGGTGACCGAGCCCGTCGCCGAGCCGAGCGCCGTGCTCAAGTCGGTCGCGCGCAGCAGGGCCAGCGCGGAGTCGTAGACGAAGAGCTTCTTCATCCTCGGAGCGAACAGGTACACCCGGCCGAGTCGGGAGTTGACCGCGAGCTGCATCAGCCCTGGGCCGTCGGCCGTGGCGGTATCGAAGCCGGGGACCGCCACGGGCGCTCCGGCGGTGCGCGTGACGAGGTCGACCGCGACGAGTTGGCCAAGCTCAGGCAGCGCGGCGTAGAGCCGGTGCGCGGAGGCGTCGAGCGCCGCGGTGGAGAGCGCGTCGGTGCGCAGCCGCGGCACACCGAGAGGAATCGCCGGCTGGGGCGCGAGCGTCTGGGCGTCGAAAGCCGCGACGCTGCTCTCGTAGTGGCTCAAGCTGTAGACGAGCCCGGAAGACGGGTCGAGCAGCGTCGCGCTCGGCCAATTGCCGGGCGCGGGCGCCTCGCTCACCACGCCGTTCTTCACCAGCAGCAGTGAGTTGCCGCCGCCCAGCCGGTTGCGCACCACCAGCGCGCCGTCTGAGGGACGGACGACGATGTCCTCCAGCGAGGTCGCGGTGTCGATGCGCTTCGACCGGGTGAGGGTCGAGAGCTCAAACACATCGATGTACGAGTCGCCGGTGTTGCCTATGTACAGCTTGCCCGCCGCGCCGTGGAGGTCGAAGCCGTCGGCCTGCAGCCCGCCTTGGACCGTGGCGCGCCGCGCTCCGGTCGTGGCGTCGAGCACCTCGACGAAGCCGTATGCGCCGTCCGCACCGGGCAGGTAGCCCGCCCGGTACGGATAGCCGGTCATCACGTAAAGCACGCCGCCGAGGACCGCCGTCGCGCCCACGTTCGCCGGCAGCGACGTCGAGCGCATTTGGCCGCTCGCCTCGTCCACGATGACCACCGCCTGCGGGTCGCAGCTCACGTAGATACGCCCCCCGGCGGTGGTGATAAACCTCGGAACGAGGCCGCCCGGCATGGAATAAGAGGCCAGTTCGGCGAGGGTCGCGGTGTCGAACACCTTCACCTCGGGAAACTGTCCCCGGGTGGTGACGTACAGGCGCGAGGTGGCGGGCGCCACCTCAAGGCTCAGCACCTGGACGCCGCCGAGCGTGCGCTGGAGCGCCAGGTTGCCGTCGTAGACGCGGATCTCTCCCTGGGCCGCGGCGTAGACCCGGTCGTTGACTCCATCCACGGACAGGGCTCCGCCGCCCTTCACGTCCACTGGCGCCGACCTCTGCCGGGTGACCGGGTCCAGGCGGTACAGCCGCTGGTCCTCGATGGTGGTGAAGTAGAGGATGCCGGTGCTCGGGTTGAGCGCGAGCTGCTTGCTCAAGTAGCCGTGCAGGCCGAGGTCAATCGCGTCAACGATCTGGTCGGTGGTTGTGTTGATGACCCCGAGCCAGGGTGTCAGCGTACCGGTGAAGTAGACGCGGTTGCGCTGTTCGTCCACCAGTGGCCGCCGCAGCTTGATGATGTTGGGCTGGGCGCTGCCGCGGGCCAGCCGGTCGATGGCGAGTGTCTCGACTCGGGTGATGCCGGAGGAGCCGAGCGTGCCGCCCTCGCTCGCGCTGGGCGCCGGCTGCGGGCCGGCGCATCCGGCGAGCGCTCCGAGGAAGAGCACGACGGCGATTCCGGAACGGCGGCGGCTCATGAATACTCCTTTTCACCCGAGCGGAGAGCGACCGCCGAGCTACGGCACCTGGACCGGCAAGTGTCGGACATCTGTGGGCTCGCGCAGCGCGGAGACGCTGGGCCCGCAGGCGCTTACGCGCCCTCAGTCCGCAGGCAAACTGAAGCCCTGCGCCTGTTCCAGGCTGATCCCAGCATCGTCCAATTCACGCAGGCGAAAGCCCTCGGCGGGCACAACGCGCCTGCGGCCCGAGACATCCACCAGCCGCGGGGGAAGATGAGGCCTCTATGCGATCCCACCTACTATGTATGGACGATATTCACGCGGACAGGTTTACATGGTCCAGAAGAATCACCGGACTTATGCCACCGTCTGCCCACGGCACGGAACAGCTCCCGCCGGTCGCTGCGAAACCACATCAGTGCCGCTTGCGCCCGCCGCGTCAGTCCCTGCACCTGCTTGCCGTAGGCGGCGTTCGACTGCTTCAAAAAGTACTGCTTGGGCATCGCCGTTCATCTCGCAGGCATCGTTGTTCCCCTCCACTCGCACAAGCATTGTCAGAGCGACCTGCCCAGATGGGCGTCCCCATCCCCGGTCAAATGACATTCTCTCCACTTGGAGGGGCGCGGAGAAGCTTCGTGTACTCACGCACTTATCTCGTCGAATCGCGCCAGCTTGTGGATGCTTTCCTTCAGGAGGGGATTGCTGCGGAGGGTGTCTGGTAATGTAGGCCCATTTTGATGTGAAACAGACCGCAGAGCAAATCGGGCTTAGGCCGCTGCCCTAGCTCATCACGGGGCCACGGCGGCTTCGGGGCCACATCTTGATTAGCGAAATCTCGAACGGTCCGTTGTTTTGGCGCTTCTCGACGCAGCCTGCCTTATAGGCCACCGGGAACGCCGTCTGCGCGTCCGCTGGCTCCAGCAACCTCACGAACACGAGCGAGCCCTCGCGAACAGGCTTTCTCAGCGCCACACGCTTGCCGTGCTCCTCGAACCACTCCAGGTCGGTTCGCTCGACAAAGAAATTCTCTTCTACGTCCCAGCCGGAAATTTCCACACAGTAGCGGGAAACCGTATTGCTCTGCACTGACATGCCTGCTGACCTCCGCTGGGGTATAGAGCAGATCAGCTACCAAATGCCGTGCAATTGTTTAGTCTTTGTGTGAGAAGGACTTGCGGACGTCTCAGGCGGGGTCCCCGGTTCTGGAGAGGTGGCGAATCCAAACATCTGTTCGCCAGTGAAACATCGCGGCAGGCGAGTACGGCAGCAGAGCCCTCAATCAGTGGTAATTCGCTCCGGGATAGAGCGCGTTCAGCGCAAAGGTGAAAATCATGTCGAACACGCGGCCAAATCCCCACCACGCCGCCAGCAGCCCCACCATCCGGAACATCGGCTCCTGCAAGAGTTCATGAAACCTTCGCGCCGTGCCCTCCGACATCAGCAGCGTCACGCCGCTGCTTCCGTCCAGCGGTGGCACCGGCAGCAGGTTGAACGTGCCCAGCAGCAGGTTCAGCAGAAACAACACGCTCAGAAACGTCGCCGCGAACGTCATTACGCTGCCCGCCATTCCTGGGTTCGCCGCTTCCGTAATCCGCGTAAAATTCGCCACCTGCGGCGCCTGGAATACTCCCGAGGCCACCCCGGCGCGGATCGCCGCGGCCGCCAGCAGCATCAGCGTGAAATTCGCGCCCGGCCCGGCCAGCGCCATCCACGCCGCGCGCCTCGGGTAGCGCCGCTCCCAGTCGGGATCGTAGGGCGCGCTGGCCCAGCCGATCATCGAGCCGCGGCTCATCCAGAAGTACGTCAGGATGGGGATCAGCACCATCCCGAACGGCTCCCGCTGGATGTGTGGCAGCGGGTTCAGCGTCACCTGTCCGCCGCGGAAGGCCGTCGGGTCGCCACCCAGCTTGGCCGCTAGCGCATGCGCCGCTTCGTGGCAGGTCGTCGAAAACAGAAAGACGATGTACCAGATCATCCCCAGCGCGAAAAATTCCGGCGTCACGTCTCGCATCGACGCCTCAGCCTAATCATTCTTCCCCCTGTTCGCAAGCCGCTGCCTTTCGCCGGCCCGCCCCTCTTGACTCCCGGCCTCGCCCGGCGTAGCTTGGTGACTTCCGCTGTCTTCAAAACTTTTTTCCGCGCGTCGGGTTCAATCCGTGGGAGGAGACTTTTTCTATGAAAGCCAAGGCCCGGCCCCTTCCTCAGGGCATTGCTATCGTGGATCGCGATTTCGAAAGCCTCTTGCGCCGTGCTGCTCAACTGTGCGCGCCCCGCTCGCCTCGTCGGCTGAAGAAGGCTGCCCGCCGGAAACCGGCCGCTGCGGACTGAGCCTCCCCGCATCCCGCCGCGCCTTCTCCGCCGCTCGCTGCGCCCAGCTACTTTTCTGCATCCTTGGCCTTCGCCTTCGGCGCCGCCGGTTCCGTCACCACTGGATTGCTCAAGTACTTCCCAAAAAAAGTCAGGTAGCGCCGGATACGGTCCATCTGGTGCCGCGGCTCGCTGATCCCGTGGCCCTCCCTCGGGAACACCACGAACTCCACCGGCACGTTCCGCTCCACCAGGGCGCGGTAAAACTCCTGCGCCTGCGCGATCGGCACCCGCGTGTCCTGCTGTCCATGCAGAATCATCGCCGGCGTTTTCACGTTTTTCACATATTTCATCGGCGAGCGGTCCCAGTAAAGGTCCGTGTTGTCCCACGGCGAGCCGTCGCCAAAGAACCACCGCAGGTACCGTTGGATGTCATTCTGCGAGTACATCGAATACATGTTCGTCAGTCCCGCGCCCGGTGACACCGCCTTGAACCGGTCCGTCTGCGTCAGCATCCAGAACGTCATGTACCCGCCGTACGACCATCCGTACGCCCCCAGCCGGTCCGCATCCGCCCAGCCCTGCTTCAGGGCGAAGTCCACGCCGGTCATGCAGTCTTCGTAGTCGCCCTTGCCCCACGTGTTCTTGTTCGCCGCCGCGAATTTCTCCCCGCGCCCCGTCGACCCGCGGAAATTCGGTTGCAGCACCAGGTAGCCGTTCGCCGCCAGCACCTGAACGCTCGCGCTGAAGCTCGCCAGCGACGCCCCCGTCGGCCCGCCGTGCGGGTTCACCAGCAGTGGATATTTTCTTCCGGCTTCGTATCCCACCGGCTTGGTCAGCACGCCCTCGATCTCCGTCCCGTCCGTGCTCTTCCACTTCACCACTTCGACGTCGCCCAGCGCATACTCCTTCAGCCACGGATTCAGGTCCGTGACCCGTTCGAGTGACTTGAAGCCGATATCTGACCGGAAAACTTCCGCCGGCCACTTCGCCTGCGCCATCGTTCCCACCGCCGTCTTCCCGTCGCTGCTGAGTTCACTCAACGAGACGATGCTGCCGTTCTGCGTCAACTGCTTCACCGTGCCCGACGCCACCTCGCAGGAAAAAACTTCCACTGCTTCCTGCGTATTGCTGCTGAAGTAGATCGTCTTCCCATCGCGCGACCACAAAGGAGTACTCGCGTCCAGCTCGAAATTCGTTGTCAGCCGCCGCGGCGTCCCACCATCGGCGGAAATCACGTTGAGGTGCGACTGTTTCACGCCGCCCGCCGCATCGGCCGTCGTGTACGCAATCCACTTTCCGTCCGGCGACCATCGCGCCGACTGGTCCGGCCCCGCATTTTCCACCAGCTTCTTCTTTTCGCCGGTCGCCACGGTCAGGATCCAGATGTCCGTCAGATCGCCGTCGTCTGCCTTCGGCGTCGGGTTGGTCACGTAGCTGATCCGCACCCCGTCCGGCGACCACCGCGCATCACTCGTCGTAAACTCGCCCTCCGTCAGCCGCTTCTCTTCTTTCTTCTCGATGTCCCACAGCCACAGGTGCGTCATCCTCAGATTGCGATCGATCTCGATCGTATCGTCCCGGACTTTTATCTTCTCCTCTTCTTCCTTCGATGCCTGGTCCGTTGCGCTCAGCAGCAGCTTCCCGTCCGGCGAAAACCGGAACCCGCTCACCCCGCCCTCGTGCGACGTCACCTCCCACGCCTCGCCGCCGTCCGCCCACGCCATCCACACCTGCCGCTCGCCTTCTTTTTCGCGGTCGGTCAAAAATGCCAGATACTTTCCGTCTGGCGACCATTCCGGCGCGCTGGCGTTCTTCTCCCCGCGCGTGAACTGCCGGGCTGTTCCGCCCGCCACCGGCGCCACCCACACCTGCGTCGCGCTCTTCCACTCTTTGTCCTTGTCGAACTTCGGAATCTCGCTCACCGTGTACGCCACCCGCGTCCCGTCCGGAGAAATCCGTGGCCCGCCCACGCTCGCGATCCGCAGCGTGTCCTGCGCCGTCAGCAGTTTCTTCCCGTCTTTTGTCTTCGGCGGTCCGCTTTCTTTCTGCTCTGTTTTCGCCGCCGGCTTCTCCTGCGCCACTGCCCACGCCGGCACGCAAACTACGGCCACAGTCAGGACAATTACCAGCAGCACAGATACATGCGTGCGCCTGTTCATACGCAACTCCTCTTCTTTATTTTCAGAATTCCTCACGAATCGCAACGCGGAAAGTATTTCAATTCTCCCGGTGGGTCAATCTGAAACCTGCCACCTGCCTTCCCCTTCCCACTCCAAGAACTTCTCCAAATCCTTCCTCACCGACCGCAGCACAAACGCAATCACGCTCGCGTCATCCACGTACCCTACTACCGGTATAAAGTCCGGCACCAAGTCCAGCGGATCCACAAAGTAGATCACCGCAACCAGCGCCAGCACGATTGTCTTCCACGGTACGACTTTGTACCGTCCCTTCACCCACGCCCGCAGCAGTCGCAACACCGCCCCCAGGTCATCCGCGAACTCACCCACCAGGCCTTTTTCCCGCCGCGCTTTGCGTGCCGCCTCATCCAGCAGGTGCTCGGTCTTCTTTTTGTCCTCCGCGTACACCCGTGCAGTCTTCGCCGCTGCCTTCACGAATTTCTTTAACCCGCGCTTCATCCCCACTCGATTTTCCTGAGCTCTCGACGTCCTTACTTCCTTACCTCCCTCAGCACCGGCCTGGTGAGGCACGTCGGCCCTCCGCCGCCGTTGATCGCCACTTCGCTCCCCGGAAATGTGCGCACATCAAACCCCGCCGCATGCAGTCGCTCATTTGTCTTGGCATTTTCCGCCAGCGCCAGCAGCCCCCCGCCGCCCAACGACAGCACATTGCACGCCAGCGTAGCCCGCTCGCTCGCATCAATCTCAATGAACCGGTAGCCATGCTCCCGCAGCAACTCGGTCGTCTCCACCGCCAGCCACTCCAAATCCACCAGCACCGTCTGCTGGCCGAGCAGACTCATCAAACTCATCAGGTGCAGGCACACCGCCGGTCCTCCGCCATGCGGCAATGGCGCGCTGATCACCTCTACGCCCTTCGGCCCAAGCAGCGCCCGCAGTTGTTCGATTCCCGCGGTGTTCGTCCGGTAGCCCCGTCCCACCAGCAGCGTCTTCTCATCGAGCCAAACCATGTCGCCCGCTTCGGCCATTCCCGGGGCCTGCATCTCGCCCAGTGCCGGAATCCCCAGCGTCCTGTACAACGCCGCATGATGCCGCGCCTCGTCCTGCCGCTCCGGCTTGCCCATGCGCAGGCAGATCACCCCCCCAATCCGTCATCAGCGATGGATCATGCGCATACACAGCATCTAACGAAAGCCTTGTGTCATTAACCTCCGGCCGGCCCGGGGTTTTGTGGGTCGCGGCTTCAGCCGCGACATCAAGCTGGCTGGACTCAGCGGGCTTCAGCCCCTGAAGTTCGTCAATCCCTTGCAAGGGAGAGAACCGAATCACTTCCACGCCCGCTGCGCCTAGTTCCTGCTGCAGCGCCTCATGCTGTGCCTGCGCCGCCGCGAAGTCTGGCGCGTGCAAGTAGCCCAACCTCTTCCAGTCGCTAACGCGTTGCGCCCGGCTCCAGCCCGCCTCCTGGGGCGCGCACACCATCACCCGACGCAGTGCCCCCACCATCGTCTGCCCGCCGAATCCCTTCATAAAACAAAAACGGCGGACGCTCGCGTCCGCCCCTCGACGAAACTTAGTCTGCTAGTCACTCGCCACTGGTCGCTCGCCATTCGTTTGGCTCCGGGGCCTGGACTCGAACCAGGATTCTCAGATCCAAAGTCTGATGTGCTGCCAATTGCACCACCCCGGAGCCGGTACACACAGTCTAGCAGAGGCCCCGCGTCCATGTCGCCCGCCGCTTTTCCGGAATGCAACTCTTTTCGCGCCCGCCGATTCACAATACCCGTGAGTGCCTTGGACCTGGCATGCAAACGACAACAGGATTGGCTGGAGGCAGATCATGAAACGCATGCCCGTTTTTTTCCTGACATCGACGCTGGCGCTGTTCGTGCTGGTTGTTGCCGCTCACACGTTGCTGGCGCAGTCCCCGCAGGAGAGAAGGCAGAATAAGCCGCTCGTTGGTGTCGCCCCCATCAAGAACAGCACCGCGGAGCCGCTCTCCGTCCATCTACTGCGCCTCGGGCTCGTTCAGGAGCTGAACAACAGCGTCACCGAAGCCGTTGAGCTTTCCGGAACTTCCCCGGACGAAATCGTCGCCGATGCGAAGAAGAAGCACTGCGAATTCATCCTCTACAACGACATATTCTTCGCCTTCCGCCAGGACCGCGGCTCACGCTCGGGCCCCGGTGGCCGCTATCCGGATGTCTACGACCCCGCCGGAAATTTCCTCGTGCGCATCCGCTTCAAGCTCGTCGAGCCCGGTGTCCTCAAGCCCCGCTTGGAAGACACCGCCAATAGCTCGAACGCCAACCCAGTCACCGCGCAGGAGGCCGCCGAGGGCGCGTTGCGCTCGGTCCGGCAATTCGTCGTCTCCGAGCTGCGCGCGAAAAAGTAGGCTTGCTCTCTCTGCCGTTCGGCCAACGCACGTTCCGCGTTTCGAGGTCTCGTTTGCCCGCGGCACCCGCTTCTGTTATTTTTGATAGGTTGCACCGGCCGCGGAGAGGTGTCCGAGCGGTTTAAGGAGCACGCTTGGAAAGCGTGTGTTGGGGTAACTCAACCGTGGGTTCGAATCCCACCCTCTCCGCCAGCAATGCAGCGGTCCGTGACGAGCGACAAGTGATCACCCTTGCCCGCGCTGCTGCCGCTCAGACTTGAGGATCCTTTGACTCTGAAACTCTGCAACTCCTGAACTCTCTGAACCTCGAACATTCCAACCTTCCAACGCACTATTGCTTGTATCCGATCTTCCTCAAAAACTCCTTCCGGTGCTTCACGTCCTCCGGCCCTTCCACGCCTTTGGGCGAACGGCCATCGACCACTCCCAACACGCCGCGGCCCTGGTCGCTCTGCGCCACAATCACTTCCACCGGGTTGGCCGTCGCGCAATAGATCGAGCACACCTCGAAGCAGTCCTTGATTCTTCCAAGCACGTTGATCGGGTACGCCTGTCGCAGAAGAACCACAAACACGTGCCCTGCGCCGATGGCTTGTGCGTTTTCCACGGCCGCCTTGCGCAGTTCGTCGTCGTTCGCTTCCACGCGCACCAAGCACGGCCCCGATGCCTCATTGAATGCGATCGCAAACTTTGCGTCCGGTACCGTGTTCACCATCACCTCGTAGAGGTCTTCCACCGTCTTGATGAAGTGCGTCTGGCCCACGATGATGTTCGCGCCTTCCGGGATCTGCATCCTCACGCTGTGTAGTTCCATCTTCTCCCCCTTGCTGCCGCCATTCTGAAGCCGTCTCGAGCCTTTGGAACAGCGGAAGAATTCCTCCGTCGCCCTTAGTCCGCGCGGCACCGGCTCAAGTCCATCCAGCTCACCGCCGATTTGCCTCGTGGAGGTGTTCGATGCACCCGCGCGCGCTCGTCCGGATGTCCATGGAATCCCTGCCGGGCAGTTTTCTCGATTGCCCGCCGGCAATGGTAGAATGGTCGGGCGTTCATGCCGCGCGCATCGGGAGTCTTCCGTCGTTCCCGGACGCGCGCGCCGTAGAGCTTCGACGAATGATTCTCAAGACCCTGCAGCAGGCCAAACGGCTCATCAAAATCGTCTTCGGCTTTACCATCCTTCTCGCCGGAATCGTCATGCTGGTCACGCCCGGCCCCGGATGGCCGACCATCTTTGCCGGCCTCGCTGTCCTGGCCGCCGCTGAAATCGTCTGGGCCCGCCGCCTTCTCAATCACCTCAAAGCGCACGGCGTCAGGCTTCGCGACGCCGTCTTCTCCTCCAACGGCCCGAAGAATCCGCCCAACCTTCCTTCGGACTCGCCAAAGTAACGCGCAACGCGACTTCCGACTTTCATACGTTCTACCCTTGCGCCTGCCCCCTGGCCCCCGGTGCTTTTCTTACGACCCCGGCGGCCTCGCCGGCGCTGGTTCGCGCCGCAGAGGCCCTTGTGGCGGTCCTCCTGTCCGGCTCGCGTGCGCTTCGAGATAGACCCGGTACTCGCCCCCTTCCCACGCCTGCTCGATCTTCGTGTGGATTTCTGCCGGCGATACGCGCGTATAACTGATACGCTCGCGAAAATCGCGGCCATCAACTTTTCCGCGGTGCTCCAGGCTCAACGTGTTTTCGTCCACGAAATTCCCGCGATAGTCGCCCACGCCTCCTGTGTCGTCAAACCAGAACAGCCTGAAGTTCTGCTCCTCGCGGTCATAGGCCAGAACGCCGAGCGCGCGATAGGGGCCCACCGAACCCGTCCCTTCGTAATTGAACTGAAGGTAGCGTCCCATCATCGGGCGCGCGAACCAGCGCCCCGTTCCCTCTTCAGCCTTCTGCTCTGGTGACCCCGCCGGATAACTGACCTTCTCTTCCCACATGCCCACCAGAAACGCCAGTCGCCGGCCCTCCGGCCCCGGCCCCCGCTGCCCCTGAACCGGCCCTGCTGGCCGGGCCTCCTGCTGCTGGGCGCTCACGGGCAATGTTGCGCACATCAGCCCCACGATCACGCTGCGAACGAGTATGCTCCTAGACACCATCATCGTCCTCCTACATAGAACCCGACACGCGACGCTTGGCATCTGACACCTCACACCCGTTACCTGTGCTAATCCGCGCATCCTAGCACAGTTGCATCTTGCCCTTACACCCGCATCGCATCCAGTGAAGCAGTCGTTTCAATAACTAGATCGAGACAAAACGATTCTAGCGAGGCTCAGAGTTCCCGCCTGAGAGTACCCGAAATTGGGCTTGACACGCCTTGGTTTTCTGATATACTTAACATCGTTATGCGAATGCACGCTGTTCATGGAGTGGCCCTGTGACCGTCAAGGAACGCCGGCTACGCGAAAAAGCGGAGCTTCGTCAGGAGATCCTCGACGCGGCACGCGAGCTCTTTGTCCGTGAGGGCTACGAAAATTTCTCCATGCGCAAGCTCGCCGAAAAAATCGAGTATTCGCCGACGACCATTTACCTCTACTTCAAAGACAAAGCCGATCTCCTCTTCAACCTGTGCGAGGAAACGTTTTCAAAACTCGTTCAGCAGCTTGAAACCATCGCTTCGCTGGCGACCGACCCGCTCGATGGCCTTCGCGCAGGAATGCTGGCCTATGTTGAGTTTGGCGTGAAGCACCCGGCAAATTACCTCGTCACGTTTGTCCTGCCGCACCCCATCGGCACCCCGGACTCTGAACGCTATCTCTGCCCGACGGGGATGGGGTTGAGAGCCTTTGATTGTCTTCGCCAGGCTGTTGCGGAATGCGTCCGTGCGGGCAAGTTCCGCAGCCTCGATCTTGAAAAGGCTAGCCAGGCCATCTGGGCCGTGTTGCACGGCGTCACGTCGTTGCTTGTGGTGCACCCGGATTTTCCCTGGGTGGACCGCAATGATTTGGTGGACCAGGTGATTGAGACAACCATTGAAGGCCTCAAGGCCTGATATATTTTTTCGGCCAATGCGTAACACTGTCCTGTAACGGATACTAGTTAATTGAAAGGGCCTCAAGGGATTACCTAAAATGCCTCCTTTGGCTCGCCGTAACCTCTTCCACGACAAGGTCCGGCTCACCGTGACCCTCACCGGGATCGTCTTTGCCATCGTTCTGATTGTCGTGCAAATTGGTCTATTCATTGGGTTTACCAGTGCTACTTCCAACCTGATCGAGCATTCCGGAGCCGACCTTTGGATTGGCGCCAAGGGCTTGGCCTACCTCGAACAGGCCGGCCCCTTCTCTGAGCGAAAGCTCCAACAGGTACGCGGCACACCTGGAGTTGTCGTCGCCGAAAAGTACATCCTTACATTCGGCCGATGGCAGCGCCCCGACGGCCGCAAGGAGAGCATCGTTCTTGTCGGCATGAATCCGGACTTGCCGCTTGGAGGGCCCTGGAACCTCACCGCAGGGCGAGTGCAAGACCTGAAGTCCGCCGATGCCATTATCGTCGACGAACTGTACCGCCAAAAGCTCGGCGTAACCCAACTCGGCCAGGTGGTGGAACTCAATGGCCACCGCGCACGGATCGTCGGATTCACACAGGGCATCCGCTCCTTCACCACCTCGCCCTACGTCTTCGCCTCCTTCAAGAACGCCCAGACGATTGCCGACCTCGGCGAGGACCGCGCCTTCTACCTGCTGGTGAAAGCTGCCCCGGGAACACAAATCCGGAAGCTGCGCAGTGATCTGGCCGCGCGTCTGCGGGACGTGGACATCTACACCACCGGCGAATTCAGCCGCATGACCCAGTTCTACTGGATGTTCACCACCGGCGCGGGTATTGCCGTGCTGCTCGCCGCCGCGCTCGGACTCGTCGTCGGCATTGTCATCGTGGCCCAGACGATTTATGCCACCACGATGGACCATCTGCGCGAGTTCGGCACGCTGAAGGCCATGGGCGCCTCCAACGGCTACATCTATCGCGTCATCATCCAGCAGGCTGCGATCAGTGCGGTGATGGGCTACGCCCTTGGCATGGTGGCCAGTGTCTTTATCGTCCGCGGCAGCCGCGAAGGCGGCGCCGCCATCCTGTTCCCGTGGGAACTGGCGGTCAGCATGTTCTTCCTGACGCTGCTGATGTGCATCGGCGCGTCGCTCGTCTCCATCAACAAGGTAACGCGGATTGACCCGGCCATGGTGTTCAAAGGCTAGGCGCGGCATAACGTGTAAGTTGATTTTCAACGGAGAGAACTGATGCAAGCAGCCATTGCAGTCCACAACGTGACGAAGACCTACTCCGCGGGCGATGCCGCCGTCCACGCTCTCGACGGTGTGGATCTATCCGTCCAGGCCGGAGAAGTTGTTTTCCTGATGGGCCCTTCCGGCAGCGGCAAGACCACACTGCTCTCGATCATGGGCTGCATCCTCCAGCCTACGTCCGGCAGCGTGCGCATCCGCGGCCGGGAAGTGGCCGGGCTGGCCGAGCGCGACCTGCCGGCAATCCGGCTGGCGCATGTCGGTTTCGTCTTCCAGGGATTCAATCTTTTTCCCACGTTGAGCGCCGGCGAGAACGTCGAACTGGCGCTGGACCTGAAAGGCATACGCGGCCACGAAGCGCGGCGCCGCGCGCAGGAGTTGCTCGACCAGGTCGGCATTGGCGAGAAGTACGGCGTCTATCCGGCCGACCTGAGCGGCGGGCAGAAGCAGCGTGTGGCCATCGCGCGCGCTCTGGCCGGCGCGCCGGAAATCCTGCTGGCCGACGAGCCGACTGCGGCGCTCGACTCGCACGTAGGCAGAAGGATACTGGAACTGGTGCGCAACCTCGCGCACTCGCAAGGCGTGGCGGTGGTGATTGTCACGCACGACAGCCGCATGCTCGAGTTCGCCGACCGACTGGTGCACATCGAAGACGGACGGATCGTCGCGCCGGAGGAAGCTGCAATTCCCGCGCTGGCTGTGTCCATGCTGGACGCTGCGCCGCTGGGGGTTTCCAGCGCGTAAGGATTTTGGGGGAGATCATGAAACGCTCGCTGATTCTTGTTGGTTTACTCATTCCCATCGCCGGGCTCACCGCGTTTGCGGTGCGCTTGCGAACCACCTCTTCCCATGCCCCATCGCCTGTCGCGGTTCCGGCCGCGTTGGACGTAATCGCTGCGCCCGGGCGCGTTGAGCCCATCTCCGAGGAAGTCCGCGTGGGCGCGGAGATGAGCGGCAAGCTCCGCGACGTCCCCGTCGAGGAAGGCGACCGCGTCGAAGCCGGCCAGGTGGTCGCCATCCTCGAGAACGACGACTACCGCGCGCGGGTCGCGCTGGCGGAAGCGCAACTTGCGCTGAAGGAAGCCGAGCTGCGCCGCGTGATCAACGGCGCGCGCCAGCAGGAGCGCCGCGAAGCCCTGGCCTCCGTCAAGGAAACCGAAGCCGTGATGGAAAACGCGCGCGTCGAGCAGCAGCGCCGCCAGACCGGATTCATGCAGGGCGTCTTCGCCAAGGAGGAAGCCGATCGCGCCGAGCGCGAGTTTGGCGTGGCCAGAGCGCGGTACGAAGCGGCGGTGCAGCGCCACGCCCTCGTTGATGACGAGGCCCGCGAGGAGGACCGCAGCCGCGCCGAAGCCGATGTTATGCTGGCCCGCGCGCGCCTGGCAGAAGTCTGCGCACTGCTCGAGAAGACAATCGTGCGCGCGCCGCTCCGCGGCATTGTGCTGCGCAAGCACCTGAAGAAGGGCGAAACCTTTTCCGACCAGCGAAACATTCCCATCCTCACGCTGGGTGACGATTCCGTGCTCCGCGTGCGCATGGACGTGGACGAAACCGACGTGAGCCGCGTGCGCATTGGCCAGCGCGCCTACGTCACCGCCGATACGTTCCGCGGCGAGAAGTTCTGGGGCCGCGTGGTCCGCATCGGCGAACTGCTCGGCCGGAAGAACATCCTCACCGACCGGCCAACGGAGCGCGTGGATACCAAGGTCCTCGAGACCCTGATCGAGCTCGAGGATGGCCGCAAACTGCGGCCGGGCCTGCGCGTGGACGCGTTCATCGTTCTTAATGATGAGGCCGCGCCATCACCCAACCGCTAGCGTCAGCGCCAGGCGATTCGTCCTGTATTCTTCCCCTGTGTTCATCCGCGTCCCACTGCGGTTACAATCGGCACTTCCGAAGGAGGCACCATGGACCACTGGCGCGGCAAATGGGCGCTGATTACCGGCGCGAGTGCGGGCATTGGCTGGGCGCTCGCCGAACAACTCGCAGCAGGCGGAACACACCTGGTGCTCACGGCGCGGCGCAAAGCGCGGCTCGACGAGCTGGCAGCCAAACTCAGCCAGCAACACTCGGTGCGTGTGGAGACGTTCGCCGCGAACCTGGGCGAGCCGGGCGCGCCGAACGCCATCCTTGCTTACACGCAAGGGAAGGGAATCGCCGTGGACCTGCTGGTTAACAACGCCGGGTTCGGCGCGCACGGCGAGTTTCACCAGCTTACACTCGCGCGGCAGCTCGAGATGGTGCAGGTGAACGTGAACGCGGTGGTTCACCTCACGCATCTCTTCCTGCCGCCGATGATTGAGCGGCGCTCAGGCGACATCCTGATCGTTGCGTCCACCGCGGGCTTTCAGGGCGTGCCGTACATCGCAACGTACGCGGCAACCAAAGGCTTCGACCTGCTCTTCGCCGAAGGGCTTGCCGAAGAGGTGCGGAAACACGGCGTGCGTGTCTGCGCGTTGTGTCCCGGCTCGACCGCAACCGAATTCCACGAGGTGGCCAAGCAAACGGCGCAAGGCTCACGGATCAAAGAAAGCGCCGAGAAAGTGGCGCGCGTCGGTCTCGAAGCTCTTGCCCGTGGAAAGAGCTACGTGATTTCCGGCGGGCACAATTACATCAGCACTCACTTGCAGCGGCTGGTGCCGCGGCGGTTCGTGAATCGTGCGGCAGGAAAAATCTTCGCACCAAAGTGATGCCGAAAACCGAAAACCTTTCCTTCTTCCTGTTTCCTTTACGCTTTTCCCTGACCCCTGACCCGTGATCCCTACTCTTCCTGTCCCTTCTGCTGCGCCAGCCGTTCGATGGCGGACATGTCTTCGAGCGTCGTCGTATCGCCTGAAATTCCGCCCTTTTGCGCCAGCTCGCGCAACAGGCGGCGCATGATTTTTCCGCTGCGGGTTTTGGGCAGCAGGTCGGCGAAATGAACTTCCGCGGGCCGAGCAATAGTGCCGATGATGTGCGCGACGTGGTCGCCCAATCCCATTTTCAATTCGGGTGACGGTTTTTCGCCCGCGCGCAGCGTGACGAAGGCCACGATGGCTTCGCCCTTGATCTCGTCCGGCCGCGCGACCACGGCGGCTTCTGCTACCGACGGGTGGCTCACCAGCGCGCTTTCAATCTCCATCGTCGAGAGGCGGTGGCCGGCGACCTTGATGACGTCGTCCACGCGGCCGAGGACCCAGAAGTAACCGTGCTTGTCGCGCTGGGCGGCGTCGCCGGTGAAATATGTTCCGGGGATGCGGGTCCAATAGTCGCGGCGGAAGCGCTCGTCATCGCCATAGATCGTGCGCAGCATCGAAGGCCACGGCTTTTCGATGACGAGGTAGCCGGTTTCGCCGGGCTTCACTGGTTCGCCCTGCATGTTGACGACGCGCGCAGCGATGCCGGGCAAAGGAAGCGTGGCGGAGCCGGGCTTGGTGGGCGTGGCGCCGGGCAGCGGGGAAATGAGGATGGAGCCGGTTTCCGTCTGCCACCAGGTGTCCACGATGGGGCACTGGTTGCGCCCGATGACTTCGTAATACCACTTCCACGCCGCGGGATTGATGGGCTCGCCGACGGTGCCGAGTAGGCGAATCTTTGAAATGTCATGCCCTTCAAGCCATTGCTTGCCCCAGGCCATGAAGGAGCGCACGGCGGTGGCGGAGCTGTAAAAGATGGTGACGTTGTAGCGGTCGGCGATGCGCCAGAAGCGGTCGCGCTTGGGATGGTCGGGCGCGCCTTCGTACATCACGATGCTGGCGCCACTGGAAAGCGGGCCGTAGACGATGTAGCTGTGGCCAGTGACCCAGCCGATGTCGGCGGTGCACCAGAAGATGTCATCGTCGCGCAGGTCGAAGACGTACTGCATGCTCCAGGTGCACTGGACAAGATAGCCCCCTGACGTGTGCAGCACGCCCTTGGGTTTGCCGGTGGTGCCGCTGGTGTAGAGGATGTAGAGCGGGTGCTCAGCGTCGAGCTGCTCGGGCTCGCAGGTCTTCGACTGATTGTCCACCAGGTCGTGCCACCAGAGGTCGCGCCCCTGCGTCCATGTGACTGGCTCACCGGTGCGCCGGACGACAACCATGTGCTCGACGGTGGGGCAACTCTGGAGCGCCTCGTCCGCCGCCTGCTTGAGGGGGATGACGCGGCCGCGGCGGTAGCCGCCGTCGGCGGTGATGAGCAGCTTGCACTTTGCGTCGTGGATGCGGTCGGCGAGCGCCGGCGCGCTGAAGCCGCCGAAGACGACGGAATGGACGGCGCCGATGCGCGCGCAAGCGAGCATGGCGATGGGCAGCTCCGGGATCATGGGCATGTAGATGGCGACGGTATCGCCTTTTTTCACGCCGAGCTTTTTCAGAGCATTGGCGAAGCGGCAGACGAGATCACGCAGCTCGCAGTAAGTGAGCTCGAGCGTCTTACCGTCCTCGGCTTCCCAGAGAATGGCCGGCTTGTTGCCCTGCTTTTCGATGTGGCGGTCCACGCAGTTGTAGGAAACGTTGAGCGTGCCGCCGGCGTACCACTTCGCATGAGGGAGGGTCCACTCGAGAGTTTTCGCGGGAGGAGTGAACCATTCGACCAGCTTGCCCTGCTCGCCCCAGTATTCCTCGGGGTTCTCGAGCGCGCGGCGATGGACTTCTTCGTACTCCTCCATCGAGCGGACGCGCGCGCGTGAGGAAAATTCCTCCGGCGGCGGAATCAGTGCTTCGTTCAGGACCTTCGGGTCAAATTCGCTCATCGTCTCTCCGCATTTTCCAGTGTAGCGGCGGCTTTACGCCGCCGCATCGTCTGCTTACTTTCGCGAGCGCTCCTAAGGTACGGAAGGTCTTCCAAGCGGTCAAGCGGAGAACAGTACCGCGCACGTGCGCGGTGCGGGGTCTGCCCCCGGCGAAGGCGCGCGCCCCCGGTGGCCGCCGCCTTCTTCGAAAGAAAACACTTGACACTGGCTAGTTCACTAAGGTAAATATCAATAGTTAACCACGATTAACAAAGGAGGACTCCCATGCGCCGAGTTTTCTTGGGGATGTTTCTGTTGTTTCTGGCGACCGCGGCGGCTTTTGGGCAATCCAGCAAGCGCAAAGGTGGAGCGGAAGGAAAAACTGCGCCGCGCTATCTTTACGTCTGGGCTGGGCACGATGCCCGCACCGAATCGGATGCGATGCTCGTCGTAGACATCACAGCCGGGTCGCCCACCTATGGCAAAGTGGTTCGAGCGGTTTCGGTCGGCTCGATCGGCAATGAGCCCCATCATATCGGATTGAGTCCCGACGGGGGCACAATCGTCGCTGGAGGCTTGCTGAGCGGACGCGTCTTCTTCTTCGATATCAAGGGTGATGCCGCGCGCCCGCGCCTGGCGAAGGTGTTTGAAGCGGCTCAACTCGGTCTGGGGGTGGCCGACGAAGTCAAGCCTCTCGCCGACCGGGGAGTGCTTGTCAGCATGATGGGCGATCATCACGCGGCTTCGCCCGGCGGCATGGTGCTGTTCGACGCCAAAATGGAGATGGTCTCCCACGGCCCCCATGATCCGCCGGACCACGATCTAAACATCCACGACTTCGACATCGTACCCTCGGCCAACCTGCTGCTGACCACCGACTTCGTCATCCCGCACACGCTGATTGAGGGCGCGCCGCAGGTGCGCGACACCGTGCGGCTCTGGGACCTCAACCAACTGCGCATCCTTCACACGTTGCACGTCGGAAAGGGCCCCTGGATCACGAAGTTCATCCCAGGCACAAAGCTGGCGATGGTTTCCTGCTTTGTGGACGGCACCCTCTGGCTTGTGGACGCCGGGGCGAATCCGCCCACTGCGAAGCAGGTGTACGATTTCGACGGCGACCAGAACAACTCGATGCCTTCCATCATGGAGATCAGCCGCGACGGCAAGTGGCTGTTTGAAGCGCTCTACGGACATGACCAAGTCGTGCAACTCGACATCTCCGAGCCGGCCAAGCCGCGCCGGGCGAGCGAAGTCATCACCGGCAAGGGTCCGCACTACATCCGGCTCTCACCGGATGGCCGCTCGCTGTTCGTCTCCAACTACTTCGTGGAGGCCGGAAAGACCGTCCTGAAGGGGGATAACCACGTCAAGCGGATCGAAGTCACTGCCAAAGGGCTGGAACTGGACAAGGGTTTCGACGTCGATCTGAACGGCTCCGGCGCCTACGTTGCCGGTGTAAAAGCCCCTTCGGGCGCCATGCGACCCCACGGCCTCGTGGTTCACTAGCGCATCCGAGCAGCGCCTCTGGTACGGACCCTGTGCCAGCAAGCTGGCGGTCGCCGCGGCAACCACGGCGGAATTCCGAAGCGTCGGGGTCGGGAGCCTGTCCCGCAAAACGCACAGGCTGGAAGCCTGTGCTACATGGCGCGATCCAGCAATTCGACGACGTGAAGGATTTCTTGGCCGGTGTGGTGGAGGGCGGCGCCGGCGCGGAGCTGCAGGAGGCAGCCGGGGTTGGCGGTGACGATCACTGGCGCTTTCGTCGCCGCTGCGTAGCGCATTTTTTCTTCCAGGATTTCCATGGACGCGGTGTTCTGTGTGACGTTGTAGATGCCGGCGGAGCCGCAGCAGTCATCGGAGCGAAACATTTCGATGAGCTCGACGCCGGGGACGGCGCGGATGAGTTTTCGTGGCGCGTCCTTGATGCGCTGGCCGTGGGCGAGGTGGCAGGAGTCCTGATAGGTGACGCGGAGAGAGAGTTCGCGCATGGGGGCGGTGAGGCCGAGGTCGGCGAGGAATTCACTGATGTCGCGCATTTTGGCAAAAAAGGCTTCCGCCTGCGGGTGGGCCGGATCGCCTCCGGCAAAAAGATGAGGATATTCTTTCAGGGTGGAGCCGCAGCCGGCGGCGTTGGTAACGATGGCGTCGAAGCTCTCGCGGAGGAAGACGTCCATGTTGGCGCGGGCGAGGTCGCGGGCGACGTCGCGGACGCCGGCGTGCACAGCGAGCGCGCCGCAGCAGAGCTGTCCACCGGGCACGACGACCTCGCAGCCGTTCGCGGTAAGCACGCGGATAGTCGCTTCGTTGAGTTTGGTAAAGGTCACCTGCGCGATGCAGCCGGCGAAAAAGGCCACGCGGGCGCGCTGCGGGCCTTGTGCCGGAAAGGTCTGGCCGAGCTCCGAGAAAAAAAATCTGTCGTCGATGCGGGGCATGAGGCGCTCGCGCGCGTCGAGGCCGAGCAGCTTGAGCACGCCGGCGCCGCGAGCGAGCGTGTTGAGGCCGGAGCGCTGGTAGAACTTCAGGAGGCGCGCGACGGCAGCAATGCGCCGCGGGTAGGGCAGCAGTTGGCGGAGGAAAGCGTCACGCGCGAGGCGGGAAAACAGCCCGCGCGGGTGCTGCTGTTCGATCTGCGCGCGGGCGAATTCGACCAGCTTGCCGTATTCAACGCCGGAGGGGCAGGCGGTTTCGCACGCGCGGCAGTCCAGACAGCGGTCAATGTGCGTGACGAAGCCGTCGCCCAGCTCGAGCTCGCCCTGGTCCACCAGCAGCATCTGGCGGATGCGCCCGCGCGGCGAATCCGCCTCCATGCCCCACAGCCGATAAGTTGGGCAATGATTCAGGCAGAGGCCGCAGTGGACGCAGCGAGCGTAGTCGTCCCAGCTCGGCTTGTCGTCGCCGACAAAGCCCCTTAACTGTTTCTGTGTGCGCGTTTCCGTCATTCGCGGGCCGATTTTCGAATTTCGTTTTTCGATCTTCTAGATGCCGCCGTAAAAGCGTCCGGGGCTGAGGATGCCGCGCGGGTCGAATTCGTTTTTCAGACTGCGCATCAGCACGAGGTCGGCGCGAGGCGTGCCCCAGACGCTGACCTTGCGCTTCAGCTCCGTTGGGCAGAATTCGATCATGGCGCTGCCGCCGGCGCGGTGCGCGGCGTCGAAAATTTCGGCGCAGGCTTGTGCGAGGCGTTGCCGCGTGCCTTCATCTTGCGAAGCCGGCAAGAGCGCCAGATAGATGACGCCCGCCGCGCGGAGCAGCACGGCGCTGGGCAGTTCGTGTTGCGCGGTGATCTTTCCGCAGTCGCCGAGCATCTGACCGAATTGCGCGGGCAGGATGTTGATCTTCAGAGTCGCCGCCGAAGGCGCCTGATGGAGAACGGCGCCACAGAATCGACGAACATAGCCCCACTCCAGGCAATCATCTTCGCTAAGTTGTGCGAAAGGTCCGCGCAGGGGGCGGGCTTGGTCGAATGCGGCCGCCTGGGAGGCATGCGCGAGGGTTTCCAGGTCGCGGCGATGGCGCTCCACCACCTGCTCGTTTCCGCCCGTGCCGACCAGCACGGTCCATTCTTTTTCGGAAAAGCCGGGAGAAGGCGGTCGGAACGTCATGGCAAAGGTTTCTGGCTCGCCGCGTTCCCGGCGGGCCTTGGATTCCCGCTCCATGATTTCCAGGATTTCTTCTTCAGAGTACTCCCGGGCGCCTGCCGGCGCGAGGGAGTTCAGCAAGCGGGCAGCTTCAGGAGAAACGATGTCGAGAGCGCGGGGCTGGAGCTGCGAGGCGGCGATGGCGCGGCGGAACGCGAGGGCGTCGTCGAGAGTGGCGAAGCGTACGAGGTACGTCGCCGTGACGGGGGGAAGTGGGAACGTGCGGAAATTCGCGCTGGTGATGATGCCGAGCGTGCCGAACGAGCCGATCATCAGCTTGTGGATGTCGTAGCCGGCGACGCTTTTCACCACGCGGCCGCCGCTCTTGGTGCGCACTCCTTCGCCGGTGACAAATTCCAGCCCGAGCAGGAAGTCGCGCGCGGTGCCGAAGGCGTGGCGCAGAGGCCCCGAAGAATTTGTTGCCAGAATGCCGCCGATGGTGGCGAAGCCGCCGAAGTGGGAGTCAAGCGGCAGGAATTGCCGCTGCTCGCGGAGTTGCTGGTTGAGAATGTTCAGCTGGATACCGGCCTCGACGGAGAGGGTGAGGTCGCGCGGGTCGTAGGAAAGGATGCTGTCGAGGCAGAGGCGGAGAGCGATGTCGTAGCGCGCGGGCGGCGATCCCAGGCTCAATTGGACAGAGTTGCCATAGGGAATGACGGCCAGATTTTCCGCGGCGGCGAAGCGCACGACTTCAACAACTTGCTCGACGGTGCTGACGTGCAGGCCGGCGCGCGGCGCGCAGCCGTCTATCGTGCAACGCGCGAGACTTCCCGCGTCCGTGAAAAAACGTTCCGGGTCGGCGAGGGCTTCGAGTTTCGCGAGTGCGGCGTCCGTGAGCGGGCTCATAGGGGAGTGGACGAGGTGACGGCGAAGGGTTGGACGCGGACTTCGCCGCAGCCTTTGCCGAACGGGAAAATTTTTCCGGGATTCAGCAGGCCCGACGGGTTGAATGCGCGGCGGACGCGGCGCATGGCTTCGAGGTCGGCTTCGGTGAACATAAGCGGCATCAACTCGCTTTTTTCGAAGCCGACGCCGTGCTCGCCGGTGATCGAGCCGCCGACGGAGATGCAGTGGGCCATGATCTCGCCGGCGGCGGCGACGGCACGCTCGTACTGGCCGCGGTCTCGCGGGTCGAAGAGGATGATGGGGTGCAGGTTGCCGTCGCCGGCGTGGAAGATATTGCCGATCTCGAAGCCGTACTTTTTTCCGATGACGTCGATCTGGCGGAGCGTCATCGGCAGCTTGGTGCGCGGGATCACGCCGTCCTGCACGTAGTAGCTGGGCGAGAGGCGGCCAACGGCGCCGAAGGCGTTCTTGCGGCCCTTCCAGAGCAGTTCGCGCTCCGCGGCGTCACGGGCGACGCGAACCTCGCGCGCGCGGTGCAGCTTGCAGACGTTGAGGATCTCGGCGGCTTGCGCTTCGATGGATTCGAGGAGGCCGTCCACTTCGATGAGCAGTACGGCGGCGCTGTCGAGCGGGAAGCCGGCGTGCACGAAGGCCTCGACGGCGCGGAGCGTCCAGCCATCCATCATCTCGCAGGCGGCGGGTGTGATGGCGCGGGCGGTGATTTCGGCGACGGTTTCGGTGGCATCGTCCACGGAGTCGTACACGGCGAGAAGAGTTTTCGTGGCTTCGGGAAGACGCGTCAGCTTGACAGTGACTTCGGTGACGATGGCCAGCGTGCCCTCGGAGCCCACCAGCAGGCCGGTGAGATCGTAGCCGGGCGCGTCGAGCGTCTTGCTGCCGGTGCGCAGAACTTCGCCGGAGGACAGCACGACTTCGAGGCCGCAGACGTGGTTCGTGGTGATGCCGTAGAGCAGCGTGTGCGGGCCGCCGGCGTTTTCGGCGACGTTACCACCGATGGTGCAGGACTTCTGGCTCGAAGGGTCGGGCGCGAAATAAAGGCCGGCATGCTCGACAGCGCGGGTGATGTCCAGATTCACCACGCCGGGCTGAACCACGGCGCGCTGGTTTTCGAGGTCTATCTCCAGGATCTTGTTCATCCGCGAAAAAACGATGAGGATGCCGCCCTGGCGGGCCAACGCGCCGCCGGAAAGTCCGGTGCCGGCGCCGCGGCTGGTGATGGGCACCTGATGGCGGTTGGCGAGCTGGACGATCCGCACAACGTCCGGCGTGGTTTTGGGGAAGACGACGACGTCGGGGCGGGCCACTTCGATCGAGCCGTCATACTCGTACATCATCAGATCCTCGTGCGCGGAGAGCACGCTTCGCTTGCCGAGGATTTCCTGGAGCTCGCGGATGATTTTGGGGTCCATGCGGATCGTGGCCGCAACCGATCGTCAATATAGTCTGGCGGAAGCAGGGAAGCAAGGAAGGAAGGATGTAAGGAAATAAGGAAACGCAACGCACATGCACTCGCCACTCTTGACTGACTGTGATACTCTCGCGCGTTCAAACCGAGGAAAGCGATGCCGAAACCGAAGCTGTTGAGCACACACAAGCTGTTCGAAGCCCCGCGGAAGCTGCTGGACGAACATTTCGAGGTGGAATACTGGGAAAAGGCCGGGCGGCCGCCGCGCGCGGAAGTGCTGGCGCAGGTGGTAGATAAAGAAGCGCTCATCTGCCTGCTGACGGAGAAAATCAACGACGAGCTGCTGAACGCGGCGCCGAAGGTGCGCATCGTTTCGAACGTGGCCGTGGGCTTCGACAACATTGACGTGGCGGCATGCACGCGGAGAAAAGTCGTCGCGACGAATACGCCGGGCGTGCTCGACGAGACGACCGCGGACTTTGCGTGGACGCTGCTGATGGCTGTGGCGCGGCGCCTCGTCGAAGGCGATCAACTGACGCGCTCGGGGGCGTGGCCGGGCTGGAACCTGGACCAACTGTGCGGCGCGGACGTGTGGGGCAAGACGCTGGGCCTTGTCGGGTTCGGGCGGATCGGACGGGCGGTGGCGCGGCGCGCGGTGGGTTTTGGGATGCGCATCATCTATAACGACGCAATTCCCGTGGCGCCCGACGTCGAGAAGCAATTTAACGCGCAGTTCGTGGAGCGCGACCGGCTGTTCGCCGAGGCGGACTTCATCTCGCTGCACGTGCCGCTGCTGCCGGAAACGCGGCGGCTGATCTCCACGGCGCAGCTCGAGAAGATGAAGCGCACGGCGTTCCTGATCAACACTTCGCGCGGGCCGGTGGTGGATGAGGCGGCGCTGGTGGCGGCGCTCGAGGTGGGACAGATTGCCGGGGCGGCGCTGGACGTTTACGAAAACGAGCCGGTGGTGCATCCGGGGCTGGTGGGCCGCAAGGACGTGGTGCTGGCGCCGCACATCGCCAGCGCGTCGCTCGAAACACGGACGAAAATGGCCATGATGGCGGCGGAAAATTGCGTGGCGCTTTTCACCGGCAAGCGGCCGCCGAACGTGTTGAACCCGGAAGTGCTGTAGGCGTGGTGCTTCCGGCAAAAGTCTGAAACCGCCGATGAACGCAGATCAATGCACATTGTGATCAAGCTCGCCACAGAGGCGCCAAGACGCAGAGAAAAGAATTAGAGATAAAGCGCCGCTTTCTTGAGACTTTGATTGACTCTGTGGCCTTCTTGTTGTTGGGCGTTCATCGGCGCTCCGATCGCCCTCACTCATGGCAGAGTTGAAGCAGATTGCGCGGCGAATTTTCGCGGAGACGCTGGCGGCGATTGATATTCCGGCGACCATGAGCCGGAAGTTGGCCTGCATCGGCACGCGCATCCAGTGCGGGGAAAGTGGAGTCGACCTGGCCGCCTACGAGCGCATTGTCGCAGTCGCGGTGGGCAAGGCGGGGTACGCGATGGCCAGCGGGCTGTGTGATGTGCTCGCGCCGGACTTTCAGGTGAGCGGCATTCTGGCGATTCCCTCGGCGCCGCCGCGCGAGCTGCCTGGCTTCAAAACGTTTCTTGCGGGACATCCGGTGCCCAACGCCGCGAGCCTGGAAGCCGGGCGCGTCGCGCTCGATCTACTCGCGGGCTGCGCCGAACGCACGCTGGTTTTCTTTCTTTTGTCGGGCGGAGGTTCGGCGCTGTTTGAATCGCCGCTCGATCCAAATGTCACCCTCGAAGACATCCAGCAACTGAACCACGCGCTGGTGACCTGCGGGGCGCCGATTGACGAGATGAACGCGGTTCGGAAACACCTCTCCGCGGTGAAGGGCGGGCGTCTGGCCGCGGCCGCGCCGCGGGCGATGAAGATCACGCTGGGCGTGACGGATGTGCCCGCGGGACGCGAGTCGGCGCTGGCCTCGGGACCTACGCTGCCCGACCCGACGACGGTGCAGGACGCGAGCCGCGTGGTGGAGCAATACGGGCTGCTCGAAAAATTGCCGCCGGTTCTGCAGGCCAAATTTGCGCGGCGGCATTCCTCGCTGCCGGAAACGCCCAAGGCCAACGATCCCGCGTTCAAACGGGCGCAGTTCCAGTTACTGCTCGACATGCACGATCTGTTTCATCACGCGCACCGCGCGGCCGAGGCGGCGGGGTTTGTCACCGTATGCGACAACTCGACCGACGACTGGCCGCTCGAGCGCGCGGCGGATTTTCTGCTCGAGCGTCTCGAGCAACTGAAGCGGGAAAACCCCGGCCGGCCGGTGTGCTGGATTGCCGACGGAGAAGTGATTTGTCCGGTGACCGGAAACGGAGTCGGGGGGCGCAATTCGGCGTTCGCACTCTATTGTGTGGAAAAGATTGCGGGGAAGGGAATTGCCGTGTTGAGCGCAGGCACCGACGGCGTGGACGGCAACAGTCCCGCCTCGGGTGCCGTGGCCGATGGCGATTCCCTCGCACGGGCGCGGGCTGCAAAGCTCGATCCCGCCGACTATCGCTGCCGGAGTGACGCCTATACCTTCTTTCAGAAACTTGGTGACGCCGTCCTCACCGGTCCCACCGGAAACAATTTGCGTGACCTGCGCATCTTCCTGCATGCATAGAGGCGACGTGGCAATGTTGAAACCCTGGATTGAGGTGCGGATTTGTTCACTGTGAGCCCCGAGGCTGCCGCCTCAGGGCTCGGCCTGCCACGGCCTTGCTCGCGAAGAAGAAAGCAACAGAGCCCGTCGCCGCCCAGAAGGACAAAATGAAACGAGGGCAGGCATAGGCGCCCGCCCATGTCGCTGACGATTACGGTTTTGCCGCGCCGGCTTTTTCTTCCAGCTTCTTCAAGCGCTCTTTGATCTCCGCGTTCTCTTTCTGGATCTGCTCGAGCGTTTGCATAATCTGCTGGCCCGGCTGGATCAGATTCGATGGTGCTCCGCCGCCCGCGCCCGCTGCCGCAGGCGGTGCGCCTGCGGCGGCCGGCTGTGCGGAAATGGCTCCAGCGGCGGGCTGTGCACCACCGGCCTGTTTCCTCAGACGGTCGATCCGCCCGCGCACGAACGAAGCGCCAATCGGCAGCTCGGCGTGCTGGAGCCAGGCATCGAGCGCAGACAGCGCGTCGGTATCGCCCCGCTCGGAGAGCGCGCCGATCACGTCCAGGTAGAAGCGCGGCGTGCGGTTTGGCTCGTCCAGGTAAGCCACAAGTTTTTTCATGATCTCCTTGTTCTTCTTGTCCAGTTGGCCGAGGCCCGAGAAGGCCGCCGAGCGCACGGACATCGGCTGGCCGGGAGCGGTGGCTTCCTCCAATATCGGCACCGCCCGGTCGTCGCCCAGCGTTCCGAGTGCTTTCAGTGCGGTGGCGCGGAACGCGTTATCAATCGAGTCCATCGCTGCGGCCGCTTTCAGCACGTCAAAGGCGTTCTTGCTCTTCTGTTGCCCCAGAGCATGTAGCGCTGCGGTGCGCACGCGATAGGTCTTCTCTTCACGGAAGAGTTTTTCGAGCGATTCGCCGATCGAAGGATCGTCCTTGAAATCGCCCATCAGTTGCACCGCCACCGCGCGCACCCAGGCCTGTTCGTTCGCCGTAAACGCCGCGGTGACCTGCTTCTGCGCCGCGCTCCCGCCGATACTCCCCAGCGCGCGCAGGGCCCGTACGCGGACGCCCCAGTGTTTGTCGCCTCGCGCGGCATCACCGAGCGTCGCGGTCACCTCGTCGTTGTTCTTGATTTCGCCCAGCGCCTTGGCGGCGTCAGCCCGGTCCGACACGGCGTCAGCATTCTTCAACTGGTAAATCCACTCTTTCCAGCCCTTCTTGAAATCCAGCGACTTGAGGATGTTGCCGCCCTTGTCGAACAGCACGAGCAGCGGCGTGGAGTCCACCGGGAACGTAAACGCCTCGCTGGCCTGCGAGACGCTGATCGGAAAACTCTTCTTGCCCGTCCCTGTGGTGACCTCGACCTCGACCGGCACCCGGAACAGTCCGACGCGGCCCTCCACCTTCTGCGTCTGCTTCACGTCGAGTTTCAACTGGTGCGCCGTCTCGTCGTAGGTGTAGCTCACCTCGAATTTCGGCGCGCCCGCCCCGTACACCCACTGGTCGAAGAATCGATCCACGTTCCTGCCGGTGGCTTCCTCGATGGCCTGCGTCAGGTCCGCGGTGACCACGTTCTGATGGCGGTACTTTTCCAGGTAGTGCTTCATCGCGCGGTAGAAGCCGGCGTCGCCCAGATCCCGCCGCAACATGTGCAGCACCCATCCGCCTTTTGTGTAGATGTTGCCGCCGTACTCCACCGAGTCCGAAAAATTTCGCGTGATGATCGGCACCCCGAACAGACGTGCATCCTGCATCCAGCCGTTCCGCGACCGCCACAAGCTGTAGGAGAACTCATCCGCGCCGTAGTACGACTCCTCCCAGAGCGATTCGAAGTACGTCGCGAAGCCCTCGTTCAGCCACAGGTTCGCCCAGTCCTTGCACGTCAGCAGGTCGCCGAACCACTGGTGTGCCATCTCGTGGGCGATCAGGTCGTCGGAGTTCTGCGGGTCCTCGTTCGCGAGTTGCGGATGGACGAGCGAGGCGGAGGTGTTCGTCGTCGCGCTGGTGTTCTCCATGCCGCCGACGATGAAATCGTCCACGGTGGTTTGCGCGTACTTGTCCCACGGATACTTCACCCCCAGCTTGTCTGAGAAAAAGTCGAGCATCTTCGTCGTGTGCACAAACGTCCCCGGGATGCGCTCGCCGCGGCCCTTTGGCGCATAGTAGATCACGGGGATGCCGCGCCACATTTCTTTCCCTTCGTCGAATTCGCCGGCGACGATGGAAATCAGGTAGGTGGCGTGCGGCGCGGACTGCTTCCAGCTCCACGTCTTCATCCCGCCGGCCTCGTCCTTCACGCTCAACAGCTTGCCGTTCGAGACGGTGGTCCAGTTTGCGGGCACGGTGAGAATCATTTCCGTCGCGGTCAGGTCGTTCGGGTAGTCGTAAATGGGAATGTAGTAGCGCGTGTCTTCCGATTCGCCCTGCGTCCACACCTGCTTCGGCTGGTCTGGGTAGTACTTGTCCGGGAGAACGAAGTAGATGCCCTTCTTGGGCCGTCCTTCGTAGCGGATCTGCACGGTGAGTTTCTCCCCGGCGCGCGCGGGCGTTCCCAGCGTGACCAGCAGTTTCTGCGGGGTGGTCTCGAACTTCGCCGGTTGGCCGCCGACGGTGACACTGTTGATGGTCAGGTCCACCGAGTCAAAATCGAGCTGCGTCAAGCCGTCGCGCACGGGAGCCAGGGTATGCGTGACCTCGCCGATGATCTTCCGCTGGTCAAGATCGAAACGCAGGGCGATGCGCGCGTTCTGCAAATCGTAGTCACGGCTGCGACCGTAGGGCTCGTCGGCGCGGAGCACGGGAGAGAAGAACATCGCGACTGCGACGAGAACGACGGCACAACGAAGGGCGAGCGCGAACGAGTTCCGGTGCGGAGAAAAACAAAACCTCATGAGTGACTCCTTCTTTCGGCCCAATCGGGGCGCGAGGATTATAACGAAGACGACCGACAGTTTGTTCCCGAGGTTGGCCGGGGGGAGGACGGATGAAACAAGGAGGCAAAGCAGCAGAGAAGTCAGCGGCACAGAAGCGTCCCTCGGTTCCGCCCGGGACAAGAGCTGCCGCGAAGGCAAGGCGTCCCGACAAGTCGGGACGCACTCCAAGACCACTGGCGTTACAAGAGACCTTTGACCCAGCCGCCGTCCACGGGAATGGAGGCGCCGTTGATGGAGCTGGCGCGCTCGGAGGCAAGAAAGGCGACGAGCGCGGCGAATTCCTCGGGCGTGGCCACGCGGCCAATGGGAATCTGCGCGGCCCATTGATGGAGGATGGCATCGCGCGATGTGCCGGCGCCTTTGGCCAGGTTGTCGGCGAGCTCGCCGAGGCGCTCGGTGAGCGTGTAGCCGGGGCAAACGTTGTTGACGGTGATGCCGTTGGCGCCGAATTCGCTGGCGAGCGTTTTGGCCAGACCGGTGACAGCAGCGCGGATGGAGTTCGAGAGCAGCAGATTGTCGATGGGCTGCTTGACGGAAACGGACGTGATGGTAAGCAGGCGGCCCCAGTGGTTCTTGCGCATGAGCGGCAGGACCTCGCGGGCGAAGAAAACCGTGCTCATCAGGGTGAGCTCGACGGCGGCGCGCCATTCGTCCACCGAGATGTCGAGGAATTTCTTGGCGGGCGGTCCCCCGGCGTTGGTGACGCAGATGTCCACGCGGCCGTAGCGCTTCTCGACTTCGGCGACAAAGGCCTGCACGCCGGCGTAGTTGGTGACGTCGAGCGCCTGCGCGAAAACGGAGCAGCCGGTGCGATTACGGATTTCGGCGGCAGTGTTTTCGAGATCGGCCGCGGTGCGGGCGCAGATGGCGACTTCCGCGCCTTCGCTAGCCAATTCCATCGCCACGGCCTTGCCCAGGCCCTTGCTGGCGGCGGCGACGATGGCGATTTTTCCACGAAGGCCGAGATCCATGGTAGTTGTTCCTCCAAATACCGAAAATACCAAACGTTGATTGCTGACCGCTGAAGGCTGTCAGCATTCAGCGGTCAGCAGGGAAGATAAACTAGCGCCGCAGATATGCGTCGTTTTTGGTGATCCAGTCCTCGCGGCGTGGCGAAAAGAAGTCCATGTCCACGGTATCTTCAAGGGCCTCGGCGGCGTGGGGTTCGTTCGAGGGAATGAAGACGATTTCGCCGGCGCGGACAACGAGCTCGCGGTCGTCGAAGAGGAAGCGCAGCGCGCCGGAAACGATCCAGGAGAACTGCTCGCTGGCGTGCGAGTGGCGGGGCACGATGGCGCCTTTGGCCAGGAAAATGCGGGCGACAGTGGCGTGTTCCCCGGACATCATTTTCCGCGTAATTTTGTCGCTGAGATTTTCCGTTTCGATTTTGTCCCAGGAAGTCAGTTCCATGAGTGTCTCCGTGCGCGGTCGGCGTCCGCAGTGACGCGGGCGCGGCAAGCCCGTTGCCGCATTCTTTGGCCGCAGCATCGTCCATCGAAAGGGTGCGGCGCGTCAACCGCGGCCTGCGGTGGCGCGGGATTTTCCCGTTTGCGCGTGCCCGCGTGCTCCACTAAGATGCGGGCAGCGGTGCGCCCCCGGTGAAGGATTTCTGCTATGCTCTGCCAAACGCGCGACGGCAGGTGCGGCATTCCCGTGGCGTGGCCGGTTCGCGGCACTTTTCGAGGAGGTTGTCATGCGGCGCTGTGTCCTTTTCCTTTTCGTTCTATTTCTGCTGGCTCTGCCGGCGTGGGCGCAAGGACAGATCGGGAAAACCGTCATGCTGGCGGCGGGGTCGCCGGAGGACAAGGCGCTGGCGCAGGTGACCGCGGCGACTGATCCCGGGCAGAAGCTCGAGCTGCTGGATAAATGGATGGCGGAGTACGGGAAGGGCGATCTGGCCATTCTGGGCTACGAGTTCTACGTGGCGCACTACGCCGCGGAGAAAAACTACGACAAAGCGTTTGAGTACGGCGAGAAGCTGCTTGAACTCGACCCGGACGGATTCAACACGGCGGTGAACCTGTACCGCTTGGCGCAGGAAAAACCCGACGCGCAGCGGATGTTTTCCTACGGCGAGCGCGTGGCGGGAATCGTCGAGCGGTACAAGGCGCGGCCGGCGCGCGAAGGGATGGACGCCGGCGAGTGGGAGCGGATCAAGGCGGACACGGTGGCGGGACTCGCCGACACGGTCGGCTATGTGCAGTACACCATGTTCACCGCCGGCTTCCAGACCCAGGACGCGGCGCAGCGGGCGGCGCTGCTGGAGCGGTTCGTGGCGGCGTTTCCGCGGTCGTCCTACGCCTCGAATTCCAAGGTGATGATCGCGGACGCGTATCAACAGGCGCGGGCGCCTCAGAAGATGGTCGCGTTTGCGCAGAAAGTGCTGGCGGGCGAGCCGGGCAATTTCTGGATGATGGTTGTGCTCGCGGATTACTGGGCGACGCAGAAGGAGCAGCTCGACCAGGCCGAGGAGCACGCGAAGAAGGCGCTGGATTTGCTCGGGAAAACGGAGAAGGCGGAAGGACTCCCCGACGACGAGTGGGCGAAACAGAAGTCGCTGCAACAGGGGCTGGCGTGGTCGGCGCTGGGACAGATCCACGTGCACAAAAACCGCGACGCGCAGGCCGTCGAAGCATTGAAAGCGGCAAGCCCGCTGCTGAAACCGTATGACTACTATTACGGGCGCAACCTCTACTTTCTCGGGTTTGTGCTGGCGCGGATGAAGAAGGTGGCCGAGGCGCGACCGATCCTGGCGGAAGCCACCGGCGTGAACAGTCCGTATAAGACGCTGGCGGCAGAGACACTGGCCAAGATCGGCGGAGCGCCGGGGAAGAGGGCGCCGGCAAAGAAGAGGCCGTAAGTGAGGGATGGAAAAGATTGCCATCTCGAAATTCAAGGCCACCTGCCTGGCCGTGTTGGAACGCGTTCGCAAGACGCGCAAGCCGGTGCTCGTGACGCGTCGCGGCGAACCCATTGCTGAAGTGGTGCCACCCCCTCCTTCGGGCGCGCCGAAGAAATTTGTCGGTTCTATGGCGGGCACGGGGCCGATTGTGGGAGACATCGTCAGCCCTGTAGTTGAGGAGTCGGAATGGGAGGCGCTGCGTTAATGCGCCTTCTGTTCGACACCCATGTGTGGCTTTGGAGCGTTCTGCAACCGGAACTGGTGCCCGGCAAGGTGAAGGCCGAGCTGGACAGGCCATCCAATGAACTCTGGCTCTCCCCCATCAGCATTTGGGAACTGCTCACGCTGAGCCAGCGGGGACGCGTGGTTTTAGCGAGGAACCAGAGGCGTGGGTCAGGAGAGCGCTATCACATGGCCGCCTGCAGGAGGCGCCGTTCACGCACGAAGTGGCGCTTGAAATTCGCAAGCTGGGCCTTGCGCATGGCGATCCCGTAGACCGCATTCTCGTGGCGACCGCTCTGGTTCTGGGTCTGACGCTTGTCACTGCGGACAAGAGGCTGCTGAATCTCAGGCAGGTTCCGGTTCTTCCTGCTCACTGAGTAAGCCTCCGGAGTTTCCGAAAGGCAATGGCGGAGAGGGTGGGATTCGGACTCACTAGGCCCATTGATCCTACGTAACATATTGATTCTAGGAAAATGCACACCCTATCAAATTGCCAGAAACGCCGATTTAGGGTACACAGCGGGTATACAATTCACACTCGCCCAATTTGAGGTACGTACCACGGTGTGACACCCGTTTTGCACCCCCCCCAATACACCGTCGACACCCCCGTACACCCTTGCTGCGAGCAGGTCCTAATGGAGGGCCAAAGGGCAAGAGTTGGATCCTCGCAACGCCATTTAGGGGAACGTTATTTGATTTATTTCCGGGAGACTGCACTAGGGTGACATTTCTTGTTGCTACCTTGTGGTCAAATCGCTCGGGGTTGCCGAGATCTCGGCCGCAGGCGCGGCCATCCCCCGCGGAGCAACTGAAACCATGCGTCCATTTTCAATCGTGAATTCGAGTCCGCGCCACTTGATTCGGCTTGAGAAGAAGCTCGCGATCCAGACCAGGAACGCCAGGGCGTCGCGCACCGGAACCAGCCAGAGCTTACGTCGCAACACGGGGTCCTTGAGTCCCCATACGCCGACTGTCCAGGCCATCAAGAAGCGCAGCACCAGGTAAGTACCGAGGTACCCCGCCGCTAAGCTAACAGAAGGCGCGACCATTGCCGCAGCCAGCGACCAGGGCAGCCCAAAGGTTAACAGCAAGCCACAATAGCCCCAGGGGCGACACTCCCGAGTTGTACGGGCCTGGCGCAACTGGTGCTCGAAGTAGGTACGGACCGTTTGAGCCGGATACATGGTCCACACGGTATAGCCAGATAGGTCGACTTGCTGGCCACATGCCGCAATGCGGCGTCCCAACTCAAAGTCATCCGAGTGCTGATCTGCCAGCGACTCCAAACCCCCAATTTCCTCCAGATGAAGGCGGGTAGTGGCCACCGTCGAGCCCATGGCGAACTTCATCCCTTCCAGTTGCCGCGCGACGAGCACACCCGCGAAAAAGTCCGAGGCAGCGCCAACGGCCTCCAGCTCTGCCCCGAGTTGTCGTTCGGCCAGACCGATGAACATGCAGGTGACCGCTCCGACCTTCGGATCGCGGAACGGTGCTACTACGGCACGCAAGTAATCCGGACCCACACGGATGTCGCTATCACTGATGACCAGCAGGTTGTGCCGCGCCTCGCGTGCCAGACGACACAGCTTGTTCACCTTCCCGTTGGAGCCGAGGCGATTTGCGCCGACCAACAGCGAAATGGGTCGTTCGGGAAATTCCCGGATCAGATTCTCAATCAAGGGGACGGCAGGATCGTCCGGCTCGTTCACACAAAACAGTAGCTCGTACTCCGGATAATCGAGCCGGCAGAAGCTGGCGAAGTTCTCATAGGTCTCCGGGTCGAGCCCACGCACGGGCTTCAGAATGCTCACGGGAGGCACAAACTCGTTCGTCCCGCCGACACGGGCGGCCTCAGACCGTTTTTCGGAAAAGAAACGGCACGCCGAAAAAATGCTCAGCAAGTAATAAATGAACGGAGAACAGGCCAGGATCAGAACGACGTCGCGAAGCGCCGGCAACGCCACGGCAGCACTCAGGTGCACATCCCGTTCGCCTGCACATACCAGCGTCACACCAGAGCACACCAGCAGCACGCCGACCCAGCGCGTCCCGCTGACGTGCTCCCGCAGCAGGTATTTTGCCCCCAGCGCGCCCACGGCATAATTCAGTGCGAGAGCAGGAATCACAAAGCTCACCGGGTTCCACGAAAGCAGCGCCAGGAAAGCATAAAACGACAGCGCCATCAACAGAATGCCCAGCCACATCCAGCCCACGCGGAACGCGCGTACCACCACGTCCAGCAGTGCCCGCGGCGAAAAAACATGCACCTCGCCGATGCGCTTCATCGCGCGCGTCACGCAGATCTCCCCTCCAGTTCCGGACAAGACAACTGCGGCTATGAAGAGTGCTGTGCGCATGACTAATTCGGCTCCGTGGTGCGCAGCGGTGTCCGTTCCACCAGCATTACGCCCGCACAAATCAGGATGACTCCTGTCCAGACGGTGAGAGAAACCTCTTCACTTAGAATTGCATATCCGAAAAACGTCACAATCGGGTACCCCACCGCCGACGCTGGCATCACGTAGCTGTAGTCGGCCCAGGTAAGCACGAGCAAGTAGGACACAAAATAAAACAGCAGGCAGGAAATCCCCAGCCAGACCATGCTGCTCGTCACCGTGCGCAGGAAAGCTGTCACCAGCAACCCCGGCGACGCCAGGCTCACCTGGCCGATTTCTTTCATCCCAATGCTCAGCAGGATGTTTCCCACGGAGCTGAACAACACCATCGTTATCACCATCAAATGCGTCTTTGTGCGCCGGGTTCGATTCGAGAACATAGGCGTCAATCCTTGACCACAATGCGTTCTGGTACCACCGCAAGCGAGAGACCTTATATCACAGCTAGGAGCTGTGGAATCGAGTCTTGTGGAACCAGGGCGCTACAGGCTGCCAGCGCCGAGTGCGGCCACAGCGTCTTGTACTCGACCTGTCCGCTCAAGCTATTGACTCGGTGCCGGACAGACCTCTTTCGGCTTCGTTTGGGACAAGTTCCGGCTGCCCTGCTGGAAGACTTTTGCGAGCTGGCCAGCGGTGCGGAGCAGCTCGAGCCGGGCCTGGCTGGCGGGCGAAGCCGGTGTCGAGATAGGCACGCGCGCGGTCGCTTTCCTCGCGGCGCGCCTTTTTGAGGTCCCGGAGGCTGTCGCGGCCCCCGTCGAATTGAGCCTGCAGCACGCACGCACGCTCCTGCGCGGTGGATGCTCCCGCCATCAGAAAAAGAACGGCCGTCGTGATATCAAAGCGTAGTTTCGAGATGGTCATTCGCTGCCCCGCAATCGAAGAACTAGCCGGAATCGAGCTCCCGCACTCCAGGACTCATTCATAGCGCAACGATTCCGTTGGCTGGAGTCTGGCGGCGCGGTCGGCAGGCAGGTAGCCGAAGAGCACGCCAGTGAAACAGGAAACCAGAAACGCCACCGCAATGGAAAGGCCGGAGATGGGCACGGTCAGGTTGCCGGGCAGCAGCGGCTCGATGATCACCGGGATCATCACGGCAAGCACGATGCCGATGACGCCGCCCGTGCCGCTGATGAGGAAGGCCTCGAGAAGAAATTGCGAGAGGATTTCCTTGCGCCGCGCGCCGATGGCCTTGCGGATGCCGATCTCGCGCGTGCGCTCGCTCACGGTGACCAGCATGATGTTCATAATGCCGATACCGCTGATCACCAGGGCGATGAAAGCAATCAGAAGAAGGATGATGGTCAGCGCGTACGAAATGTTTTTCGCCGCGTCGAGCAGCGACGTCAGGTTCTGCACCAGGTACACCGCTTCCGAGCGGTGCCGGCTGCGCAGCACCTGTTCCACCTGCCGCGTCACCGATTGGACGTCTTCGGGCCGCGCCGCCTGCACGTACAGCACGCTGATGAAATCGGCCGTGTAATAATTCATGAGCGGAAACGGAATCACCACCGATTCGCGATGTATCTCCGACTGGCCGAAGGTGGCCACGCGCTCGCGGAAGACGCCCACCACGGTGAAGCTCAGCTCGCCCATGCGGACACTGCGGCCCACCGGGTCCTCGGCGGGAAAGAGAAGGTCGGAAAGGTCCTGCGTGATAACGCAATTCTTGCTGCGGGAGGAATTGTCGTCCGCGTCGAGAAAGCGGCCGCGGAGAACGACGAGGTTGCGAATGCGCTGAAATCCTTCGGTGACGCCTACCAGCGCAACGGGCCGCTCGACGCCTTTCACCACGACCGTCTGCGGGATGTCGAGCGTCCCCGCGGCTTCCGCCGCCTGCGGAACGCCGGCGCGAACGGCTTCCATATCGGGAAGAGAAAGCTCGTCGGAGTGCACCATGGAATCCTTTGCTCCGGAGCGGACTAATTCAGCGTACACGATGTTGGCGCCAACGCCTTCGATCTGCGCCAGGATGTACTGCTTGCCGGATAGCGCGACGGTGACCACCAGCACAATGCACGCGCTGCCGATCACCACGCCGAGCATGGTGAGAAAGGCCTTCACTTTGTTGGCGCGCAGTGCGTCGAGCGCCACCTGCCACGTCTCGGAGCCAATCACGGATTCACCCGGCGGAAACTATATCAAAAGCGTGCGCGAAAGAACTCGCCCGAACAGTTTGAGATGCGCTGTGGGCTGAAAAGTTTGGCCCGCGCGTCAGCGCGCTCGGCGCGGGGTCAAACAGCGGGATCCCCGGCGCTGAATGCGCCCAATGCTCCATAAACGGCCAAGAGTACGATCTCCGGCTCGATCGGATGGCGGTAGCGGACATCCGCATGTGTCACGTAGTACACGAGGGGAAAGCAGAAGAGGACAATCGCCAATGGAATCGAGCATGACAGGCCATCTTGAAACGCTCGGTGAAGGCCGAGGAAGGCCAGAAAGGACAGTAAACTACAGAAAAGAATGTTGGGCACGCCTTCTTCATCGCCCAGCTTCCAAATCGGGTGAGGGTTCCACACGCCGGTCCAGACGTAAAGAATCCTGCGCAGAGTCAGCCAGACGAAGCGGCCCGGATGTTGGCTGAGAAAGTCTTTTACCTCTTGCTGCTTTTCCGCCATGTACGCTATCTCTCCCATCCGGCGGATTTTTTGCATTTCAATGGGATTGTCCGGAGGGAGCAAGTATTGTGATTCCGGCCTCGAGGCATCGTCATTATTTCCGACTCGGAATTCCAGAGCAAAATTGCTACGAAGAAATATGAACTTGCCAAAGGTGCGATAATCCCGCACCAGCCAGATACTCACGCAGGCCAGGAAGACCAATGCAGAAGCAAGCATAGGGCCGCTGCAATTCGTTCTTAGGCGCCTCTGTCGAAACCACAACCACGCACTGAGGAAAGGCAATGTGGAAAGCACGGAAGGACTGGTGAGTCCTGCAACACCCCAGAGCACTCCATAACCCAGCCAAGGGGCGAGACGACGAGTCTGCTCAAGGCGCAAGGTCGCTAGTAGGAGCGACGTGAACAGCAATGTGGTCAAGCTCGTCTCCCAGATCCACAGATTGGAAAGACCGATGGCGTACGGGAACAAGGCCCAAGTCCATCCCGCCCACACGGCAACGCGCACCCCGAATCCCTTGCGAGCAATCAGAAAAAGAGGCACACACGTCAGAGCCGAGAAGAGGTCGTTGAGGGTCAGACTGACAATTGCGGAGGCGACGGAATAGATTCCGAACAACTTGAACACGCCGGCCAAGAGAAATGGAAATACGGGTGCGACCAGCGCGGTGGGTCCGGTGGGTTCCGGATAAGGCGAACTGAAACCTTGCCCCGTGGCGATGGCTCGCGCGATTCTCCCCGTTTCAAAACCGAAAGTGAAATGGTCCCTTGCAGGATCCAGCTGGAACTCGAACAAGAATCCCATCACCACCAGGCGAATCACCAGTCCGACTGCTACCATCCCCCACGGCGACCGGGCCAAGCGCAGAATTCTGTCGCGCAGACTATCTGGGCTTCGAATCAAGCCAGACTCCCTTCGCGGGGAAGAGCTTCTGCATGCGTCGGAAATATCATCTCAGGCTGTTTAGGCGAGGGAAGCAGCGATAATGGGAGGAGGATTAGCCCCGAACAGCCATAGAACATCTGGAGGGCATAGCGTTTCTTTTTCTGTTTGGCGAGACTCATCGGTCGAAAAATAACCATAAAATACCAAGGCGCCCCACCTGTAGTGCACCCCGCTAAAACTGGACAGAGGAGTTACGTATGATTTGGGGCCTCCGACTTCAAAGGAGCGACACTTGTTCTCCGGCGTAGAAGTTTCGCCTTGAGGCGGCATAATCAGGAACTCGCCTCCTCGTTTAGAATTACCACTCGAACGCTTCTGAAAAGGACTTTCCGCGATTAGTCAACTGCAAGGAAGATACATCCTGATAAATGGGGCGTCAAGCCTCCGTCAATTCATCCTCCAAGTGTGTGGGGTGTAAGGGGTGAAGAGGGTGCAAAAAGGGTGTTGCACGTGGTGTCAGGCGGGTGCAACACCCCATTGTGCAAACGCCGAGTTTAACGTGTGAGGCAGCTTGGAGTGACTCGAAGGGTGGCCGTTGCGTGATCTTGCTGTGGATGGCGGAGCGCGCAGGATGGGCAGACGAAGGCGTCTGGAGGGATGAAGGGTACGCTAGAGGTACGCGAAAAGTCTGACGCCGTCAACGAACTGAAATCAAAAACGAAAGAGTGGCGGAGAGGGTGGGATTCGAACCCACGGTAGGGTTCCCCCTACACTCGCTTTCGAGGCGAGCTCTTTCAACCGCTCAGACACCTCTCCGCAGCATTGCATCCATTGTAGCTAGCCCTGCCAAATCCGACAAGCAAAGCAGACAACCGGGACTGCCACAGAGGCACGGTCCGGTTTCGGGACTCCGATGGTCCGATGCAATTCATCGGACCTGAAATCGGACAGACACGGAGAAAAACCACGCCGCGATCAGCGACGGGCTTCGAAGAAGCCGCGGAGGAGGGCGGAGCATTCGTCAGCGAGGATGCCCGCGGTGACTTCGACGCGGTGGTTAAGCATGGGGTGTTCGACCACGCGCAGGCACCAATTGACCGCGCCAACCTTAGGATCATCGCAGCCGTAAACGAGCCGGGCGACGCGCGCGTGGACCAGCGCGCCGGCGCACATGGCGCAGGGCTCGAGCGTGACGTAGAGCGTCGTGCCGGTGAGGCGGTGGTTGCCGATCGCCTTCGCGGCGGCGCGCAGCGCGACCATTTCCGCGTGCGCCGTCGGATCGCTGTCCGTGATTGTGCGGTTCGCGGCGCTCGCCAGCACTTGGCCGTCGAGCACCGCTACTGCGCCAACCGGGACCTCTCCGGCTTCCGCGGCGCGGTGGCCTTCCTCGAGCGCGAGGCGCATGAAGCGTTCGTCGTTGGCGTCCATCCCGGAAAGAATAGCATGGCCCGCGGCAGCACCATCTGCCCCGTACACGTTTTCGGCAGTTGCATCCGCCCGCGGGCTGTGTCATCCAATGAGTGAAACGCGCAATTCGGAGGATTGAAAATGCCGCGCATCCGTCCGCTGGAACGCAAGGAGACGCCGCTGGTCGCGCGCCCCTTCTTGTCGATTTTGAAGAAGATGTTTGGGAAGGAATTGACGCCGTACCGAATCATCGCTCGGCGGCCCAAAATTCTGTGGCTCAGCGGCCTGCTGGGAAAAGCCATCAGCGGCACGGTGGACCTGCGCACGCACGAGTTGGCGCAGCTCCGCGCGGCGCAGATGATTGGCTGCCCGTTTTGAATTGACATCGGGTCTGCCGTGAGCAGACGGAGCGGCATTACCGACGAGCAGATTCTTGCGCTGCCTGGATTCCGCACGAGCACGCTGTTCAGCGCGAAAGAGAAGGCGGCGCTCGAGTGCTCGGAGGCAATGACGAGCACGCCGGTGGCCGTCAGTGACGAGGTGTTCGCGCGGCTGCGCGAGCATTTTAACGATGACCAGCTTCTCGAATTGACAGCGAGCATCGCCCACGAAAATTTCCGGGCACGGTTTTATCACGCACTGGAGATCGGAAGCGACGGGCTGTACGTGTGTGCGTTGCCGAAAGGGAAATAGGGAAGAAGGGAAGTAAGCTGCTTAAGGAATTCGCAATCGGATCCATTTGAAGGCGATCGCTATTGCGTGACGTAACTTGACAATTCTCCGGCGGCCACGGAAACTAATCACCTATGCTGAAGAATGTTCTGCGGCGCATCTTCCTGGTGGACCTGCTGAAGGGGATGTGGGTGACGTTTTACTACCAGCATCCCAAGAACATTTACACCGAGCAGTACCCGCTCGAGCGCCCCATGGTGGCGGAGCGCTATCGCGGCGCGCCGCGGCTGAACACCAATCCGGAGACCGGCGAGACACTGTGTATTTCTTGCAACCTGTGCGCGCTGGCCTGCCCGGAGAACCTGATCGTCGTGGGCTGGGAACGCGACGATGCTACCCGCCGGAAAGTGCTGACCACCTTCACCTACGACACTTCGCGCTGCATGTTCTGCGGCCTGTGCGAGGACGCCTGCCCTACCGATTGTCTGGAGCTGACCCAGGACTTCGAGATGGCCAGCTACACGCGCGAAGGTGCGATCTGGGACCGCCACCGGCTGGAAGAAGGTCCGACGCCGGCGCGGTACACGCGGTAGTGAAGCTGTCCACGCTCAGCTTTCAGCCTTCAGCGCCCACTAAGAACTCCGGATGCCTTTCGGTTCCCACGATCAGTCTCCCCGCCGGTCTTTCCATCTTACTGAGAGCTGACCGCTGAGAGCTGGGTGCCTGCTCAACCCGTTTGTCCTTTCGCCTCTTCGACGATTCGACTCTTTGACTCTGTGACCTGCGTGCGGTATAACCACGCGGCACATATGTTCGTCATCCCTTCAGGGTTCATTCATGGAACTTCGTAAGGATCCGATCACGCGCAGTTGGGTGATTGTAGGACACCGCGAACAGGCAGCGGCGCCGGCGGAAGCGTGCCCGCTGTGTCCTGCGAGCGTCCAGCCGGCGAAAGCGCTGCTGCGCCTGCCGGGAGAGGGGCCGGCGCAGGTGACGGTGATCCCGCACCTCGACCCGCTGTACCGCATCGAGGGGGATCTGGGCCGCGGCGCGGAGGGCATCTACGACAAGATGCGGGCCGTCGGCGCGCACGAAATCATCGTCGAGACACCCGACCATGCCCGGCAGCTCTCGCAACTCAACGACGAGGAGATTGAGCGCGTGCTGCATGCGTACGGCGCGCGCATCGGCGACCTGAAAAAAGATGCGCGGTTCAAATACGTCGCCGTGTTCAAGAACTCCGGGCCGCTTTCTGGCGAGGACTGGGCGCATTCGCACTCGCAGCTTACCGCGACGACGTTCGTGCCGCGGCGCATCCTCTACGAACTGCGCTCGGCGCGCGAATTTTATTCACAGAAGGATCGCTGCGTCTTCTGCGATATCGTGCGGCAGGAGATGAAGCAGGGCGCGCGGGTGGTGGATACGCAAGGCGACTACGTGGCCTTCTGCCCGTACGCGTCGCGCGTGCCCTTCGAGACATGGGTGATGGCGCGGAAGCACAACCATCTGTTCGAAGCGCCGCGGCCGGGCGCCAACCGGCGCAACCTCGCGGCGCTGCTGGGACGGATGCTGCGGCGGTTGCAGCAGGTGGCGGTAGCGTATCACATGGTGGTGCACACCGCGCCGAACGTGCTCCAGACCAAGGGCGAGCTGAGCGATTACTGGCGCACCATCGCCGAGGACTACCACTGGCACATCGAGATCCTGCCCATCGTCGAGACGCGCAGCAAGTCGTACAGCATCAAAGAGGTGTATTTCAACACGATGCTGCCCGAGCAGGCCGCCGATCGCTTGCGGCGTCTTGACCCCAACCCATGAGCTGCGCGCGCAACGCCGATTCCCCGGGAGGCCGTCAGCGCGGCGGCATCATCCTGAAACTCCTGAGCTGGATCTTCCTCCTCGCCGTGATAGTGGTAATCTACCTGCTGCGCGAACCGCTGCTGCGCGTGGCCGGGGAATTCTGGGTGGAAGAAGACCGGCCGGAGAAGGCCGACGTCATCATCCTGCTCGGCGACGACAACTACCAGGCGGACCGCGCCACGCGCGTGGCCGAACTCTACCGCGCGGGCTGGGCGCCGCGAATCGTGGCCAGCGGGCGATTCCTGCGGCCGTATGCCAGCTTGGCCGAGCTGATGCTGCACGACCTGGTGGAGCGGGGCGTGCCGGCCAGCGCGATCCACCGGCTGCCGAGTTTTGCCGGAAACACGCGCGAGGAAGCCGTGATGCTGCGGCGGCTGGCGGAACGCCAGCGTTGGCGGCGCGTGCTGGTGGTCACGTCGAACTTCCACACGCGGCGCACGCGGCACATCTACACTCGAGTCTTCCGCAATTCCGCGGATGTGCGGATCGTGGCGGCACGCGATTCGGGCTACGACCCGGCCGACTGGTGGCGCGCGCGCATCGGTAGAAAGATTTTTTTCCTCGAGCTGGCGGCCTATCCGGTGGCGCTGTGGGAAACGCGCAGCACCGAGTCGGCGCAACGCGGCCTGAACGAGCCGGAAGTGCTGCCCAACCCGCCCCCGCTGCCTTCGGCAATGCCGCAGCCCATCGTCGCGCCGCGGTGAGCGGCAGGCTGCTTCCAAACACACAACTGGTTCGCTGGGCGCGCGGTTTGTAGTATATTTCCGGCCCCAGCCTCCCCGGACAAGTCCCCGGGTACTCCCGCAGGGCGGCTTTGGAATTCTTCTTTGGAGGTCCTCATGTGGCGCAAAACCAGTGAGACGAAGCCACCGCTTTCTTCTCCCGAGCCGCCGGTCCCTCCGGCTCCCGAGGCATTCGAGCGCCCCGCTCCCGCCCCGCCGGCGGAACCCCGCGCTTTGAAGACGATGCTGGGCCGTGCCGTAGCGCTGAAGGGCGAGCTTTCGGGACGGGAAGACGTCTGCATCGACGGGGAATTCGAGGGGCAAATCCGCGTCTCCGGTGCCGGGGTGACCATCGGCGCAAGCGGGCGCGTGACCGCGGAGGTCGAGGCGGATGAGATCGTCGTCGAAGGGCGGCTCGAAGGGAGCCTGCGGGCGCGCGAGCGCGTGGTGATCCGGCGCACAGGAAGTGTTGCGGGTGACATCACGGCGCAGCGGCTGGCGATTGAAGACGGCGCGATTTTCCGCGGGCGCGTGGAGATGGCGCGGCCGGGCGAAACCCGCGCAACGCAAGCGACAGCCGCGGACCGGGCAGTGAGGGAGACATTCCACCGCGTTCCGGTGGAGGTGAGTGAGCCGGCTCGCTGAACGATGAACCTGCTGAGCAAACTCCGCACGGGGAACGAGGCGGCCGCCAGCGCGGCCGCGCCGGCCCCTTCCGCGACGCAGGTGCGCGTCTCGAACGGCCTGAAGGATTTTCTGTGGCTGCTGAGCGACGTCGAGCGAGGACACCTGCTCGACTTGGGGCCGGTCTCGCAGCCCACGGTGAGCTTTTTCACCGGGCGCGGATTCAAGGTCTATACGGAAGACGTACTGCGTTCTTGGACGGAGCACCTGAGCGCGGAGAAAGAGCGGCTGCGCCGCGCGCCGGCGGGGACTGCGGCGGCGCTCGATCCGGCTTCGCTGGCGCAGGCGTTTCTGGACGCGAACCTGATCTACGCGGAAGAGACGTTCCACGCCATTCTGGCGTGGGACGTGTTCGATTACCTGGAGGGCGAACTGCTGCCGCGCGCGGTTTCGCGGTTGTACTCGCTGCTGCGGCCGGGCGGCGTGCTGCTGGCCGTCTTCCACAGCAAGATGCCGGAGCAGTTCCACCGCTACCGCGTGACGGACCCGCAGACGCTCGACCTGGCACCGGCGACGGCGCCGGTGCCGCCGCAGCGCGCGCTGCAGAACCGCGAACTGCTCAACCTCTTCGGCGCGTTCCGCTCGTCGAAAACTTTTGTGGGGCGCGACCAGCTCCGCGAAGGGCTTTTCACGAAGTAGGACTGGCTTCTGCCATCCCGCTGTTCTGCTGCGATCCGCAGTATCATCGCTGGGCTACTCTCGCGCCGCGAGACAGGGAGAGATAGCTTCGCTTTGTGCTTGACGGGAGGGCAGAAAGACTGTATCTCTAATACCCCCACCCGGTGGGGGTATTCAAGAAACGGAGGTTTCAACATGCGCCGCGCTTCTGCATTCACCCTGGCTACTCTACTCTTCGTTGGACTTTCACTTGCCGCTCCGCAGGCCGCCAAGAAGGAAGGCGCTCTGCGCTGCACGCTTACCAACAAAGTGATCGAGAAATGCTGCTGTGAGCAAAAGGATGGAAAAACCTATTGCCCGCTGGCAAAGAAGTCCGTTGAGAAGTGCTGCTGTGAGCCGGCTGCCGCGAAAGCGAAAGCAGCCGTCAAGAAGGGCTGAACGGAGCGGGCCGCCCGAGCTCTGCGTTATGTGTCCGTTCAGTTCAGAAAGGAGACCGTCGGATGACGACATCCGCATTGCCCATCTATACCGAAGAGCGCCAGGCAAACTGTGTCCGCCGGCTGAAAGCCGCTGAAGGACAGATCCGCGGCGTGCAGGAAATGATCGAAGCGCAGCGCCCTTGCATGGAGGTCCTTACGCAGCTTGCCGCCGCCCAGAGTGCTCTCCGCCAAGTCAGCCGGATCATTCTTCGAAACTACTTGGAGAACTGTGCTACGGAAGCGATCCGCCGCGGCGAACCCAGGGTTTATGATGACCTGATGGAAGCGATCTTCAAGTTCTCCCAGTAACCGCGCACTTCGTATGGAGCCGCGTTGAGGGATGGACCGGGCGCGACCAGCTCTGCGAAGGCCTGTTCACCAAGTAGAGTGCCGTAGAGCGGGGAATCACGCCCTGCCATATCCTCCGCGCAGCGCAGATCCCGCCACTCCAGATTTCCACTTTTCCCTCGTATTCCCTCTTGCATTTGAATTCTGAGAGGCGTATGTAGGGGATAGCTAGTGCATCGGAGGGAGCATGACTCCACCGGGCCTAGATGTAAGACGTGCTTGAGCACACCGCTTTTGCGGTGCGAGCCGCCGCGGCGCTCCTAGCGACGCCACGCCGGCCAAGCAAACTGGTGAATCGGGGAGCCGCCAGGCTCCCCGATTCCCTTTTGAGGGCCGTCCGCGGCAAAAGAGAAAGGGAGCCTTGCGGCTCCCTTTCGTCTGTTCGGTGTGTGAGGGGTCACTCGCCGTTGTCAGCAGGAGGTGGAGGTTGTGGCTGCTGCGGCGGGCCGCCCGGTCCGGGGCCACCCGGACCGCGCTGCATCCAACGGCTGCGGAATTCCTCCCGCATTTTTCCCATTTCCTGCCGCTGCTCGGCGGTGAACAGCTCGCGCATGGCCAGGCGGTTCTCCACCGACGCCCGCTGAGCCGCGAACGAGGCGTCCTGCAACTCGCGCAGCTTCTTGTCGATCAGCACGCGGTCGGGCTTCTCGGCGCGCATCAGTTCGCCCAGCTCCATGCGCTTCACCTGAATTTCGGCGTGGTTGCGAATCCCAGCCTTGGCGAAAGCGCTCTGTTGCGCCTGGAACTTCGCAACTTGATCGGGCGTGATCTTGAGTCGCTCGCGCACGGCCGGGTTCTGTAGCATCCGGTTCATGACCATGCCGGGGTGCCGGCGCATGAAGCGGCGGCGCAGCGCCTGGCGCATCATGTGTCCGCGTTGCCCGCGCATGCCCATCTGCTGTCCCATGCCGGGGCCGCGGCGGTATTGCTGTCCCCACCCAGGAGCGCTCGGTCTGGGATCCGGGCCGCCGGAGCCGGGCGGGGGCGCTTGCGCCGCGACAAATATCGGCGTCGCCAGCGCGACGCTGGCGATCAATAGCTTGGAAACGAGTCTCATCAGTGTATTCCTCTCTGCGTGTATGACCACCTCGCTACTTCATTCAACACCGCTGGAATCGAAAAGTTGCATCCCGGTGGGGCGCTGTGGATCAGCCGGAAACATTCAAACTGTCAGACCTTTGAACCTTCCAACAGTTGGAGAACCGCTTCGTTCCAGCCTTCGGGGCCGGGCGCGGAAGTGCTTCATCAGCTCGCGGACGGCGCGGCCTTTGTCGCTGCCGGCGTGGACGTGCCAGAAGCGGCTGCCGCGGACGACGTCGAACTTGCGCTCGCGCGCCAGGCGGATGGATTCTTGTTCTTTTTTGGGTGTGGCGCTGGCGAGAAAGACGGTGACGAGTGGCCAGTGAAAGGAATCCGCAGTTTAAACAGGTTTGGAAAGAAAGACAAAGAGACAGATCCGCCCCCTCGCGCGTTCGTCTTCGCTCTTATCGAGGGGCACCCGGCGCCTCTGCTATTCACTTATCGAGGACTACGCGCACTTTGCGGAGCAGCGCATCTCTGGTAAAGGGTTTTTGTAGAAAGGCCATGCCCTGAGCCAGGACACCGTCCCGAACGATGGCTTCATCGGTGTATCCGGAGACGTACAGAACCTTGGTCTCCGGTCGGAGTGCGGCCAAGTTGGCGGCAAGGCCGCATCCGCTCATGCCGGGCATCACCACATCGGTCAGCAAAAGTTGGACTGGGCCAGTGTGCTGTTCGACAAGCGCGATGGCATCGCGTGGATTCTTCGCTACTAAGACGGTGTAGCCAGCCGCACGAAGGAGATCTTGGGCCAGTGAGCGTACGGCGTCGTCGTCTTCAGCAAGCAGGATAGTCTCGGAACCCGCGGGCAGTTGAGAACTGGAAGTGACTTGCGGGAGGAGGTCAGGTACGGCAGCCACCTGGGGCAGGTATATCCTAAGCGTGGTACCTCTGCCGGGCTCGCTGTAAGCCCAAACGTAGCCGCCGCTTTGTTTGACAATGCCGTAGACGGTGGCGAGACCAAGGCCGGTTCCTCTTCCTCGCTCCTTGGTGGTGAAGAAAGGCTCAAAGATGCGGGCCTGCGTGGCGGGGTCCATGCCGATACCGGTATCGGTGACGGCCAACATAACGTACTGGCCTGGGATGACGGAGCCATGCCGAGCGGCGTAATGCTCGTCGAGTATCGCGTTAGCTGTCTCGATAAACAGCGTACCACTGATGGGCATAGCATCCCGCGCGTTGACGACAAGATTCATCAAGACCTGCTGAATCTGGGTGGGGTCCGCTTTGACAGCGGCGAGGTCGGGCGCCGGCACGATGCGCAAATCGATGCTTTCGGGAATGAGCCGTCGGATCATTTGTTCCGTTTCGTGAATGACGGTGTTGAGGTCGATTACCCGGGGTTCAAGAACTTGTTTGCGGCTGAAAGCGAGGAGTTGACGGGTGAGAGAGGCGGCGCTAACGGCGCTGGCCTTGATTTGTTCGAGGTGTCGGCAAAGGGTGGGTTCCGGGCCGGCGTGCTCCAACATCATTTCGCTGTGGCCCAGAATGACGGTGAGGAAGTTGTTGAAGTCATGCGCGATCCCGCCTGCCAAACTGCCGACCGCTTCCATCTTTTGTGCCTGGCGGAGTTGTTCTTCCAGAACACGCCGCTGAGAAACATCTTCGAAGAGCAGATAAACACCGGCCAAATCGTCGGCGATGCGCAGCGGGACGGCATGAATTTCGACGTCGAGGATGGCGCCGTCTTTGCGGCGTCTTTTGCTGGTCAGTCGCACGCTTTCCCCGGCAACCGCGCGGTGTCTGATTTCGACAACCTCGGCGCGCAGTTCCGCGGGGGCAATGACATCTTCGGGATGCATGCCCCGGATTTCGGCCTGCGCGTACTGAAAGATGCGCTCGAACGCGGGATTGCACATCTGTATGCGCAGGTCCCGGTCCAGTACCAGGATAGCCACCGGGTTGTTGTCGAAGAGTGCGTTTAAGTAGGTGGTTTTTTCTGCCAGCCGCGCCTCGCTCATCTTGCGCAGAGCTTCCTCGGCGGCTTTGCGATGCGCAATTTCCCTGCGTAGGTCGTCAGGGCTTGGTAAGGCGAGGCCCTTGGGAATCAACTGCACAAGCAAGAACGCAGTCGGAATGGAGGCGAGGGCGGTAATCGCTTTGACGGCCCCGGAGAGCCAGTAGTTGGCGACCCAAAGGGTCCAGATCTCCATTACGTGCGTGGCACCACACGCCAGGATGAAGACGCCGAAGCAAAGAAACATCCAGGTAAAGGGGACATCGCGCCGCTTCCGCACAACGTAGATGAGGGTGATGGGGATCGCGATGTATGCAAGCGCGATCAGCGCATCGGAGACGACGTGCAACCAGACAAGCCTCGGATCCCACAGATAGCAGTAACCGTGGGGCATGAAGTCGCCCGCGGAAAAGAGTCGCCGCAAAATCTCCATGGGGACCTCCGTACGCATTCACGGCCGACATCGCTCGCGCCTTGTGAGGAACGAGAAACTCCCCTAGTAAGACCCAGTTGAAAATCCGTATGGCAGGGGGAGATGAACGCAGCCAAATTACAGCCGCGGCCTCTTAGAAAGCAACCAAATACCCACCGTGAGCGGATTCTCCGCCTCGACGCGCACCTTGTCAAGCCGCAAAAATTTACGGAGGGATAGCGGCAGTCAGCGAAAGGCCCGCCGTGGTCTTATGCGCTCAGCAGCTTGAGCACGGCGTCGTTCCAGCCTTCGGGGCCGGGCGCGGAGCCGCGGGTGACACGGGGAAGTTCGGATGTGACGGCTTCGTCTAAGCTGCCGTCGTGCCGGGGGAGGAGCACGGCGGCGTCGGCGGCGGCGAGCATGGGGAGATCGTTGGCGCTGTCGCCGAGAGCGATGGCGCGGAGCTTCATGCGCCAGGCGGCGCGGAAGTGCTTCATCAGCTCGCGGACGGCGCGGCCTTTGTCGCTGCCGGAGTGGATGTGCCAGAAGCGGCTGCCGCGGACGACTTCGAACTTGCGCTCGCGCGCCAGGCGGATAAATTTCTCTTCTTTCTTCGGCGTGGCGCCAGCGAGGAAAAAAGGCTCGTCGTAATCGCGCTGCCGTGCGAGCTGCACCTGCTGCGGGTCGAGGCCGGAGTTCTCCGCAATTTCTTTCGCGCTCATCTGGTGGAAGCCGACGGCTTCGACCCCGGCCTCGGCGGCGATGTCTTCGAGCGCTTCGGTGATTTCATCGTACGGGCGGGCAAGTGCGATGCAGTGATAGGTCTTCACCGTGACGGCGCCTTCGATGCGCTGCGGGAAGTAGCCATGAGGGATGAAGATGCCTCCGCCATTCTCCGTGATGAAGGGATGGGCGTTGCCGATCTTGCGGCGGAGCCATTCCACCTCGGCGCGGGTCTTGCTGGTGCAGAAGACGAGCGGGACGCGGCGGCGAGCGATTTCGTAAAGCGCGTCCTCGGCGGCGCCCCAGGAAAAAGTGCGGTGGTCGAGAAGCGTGCCGTCGAGGTCGGTGAACAGAATGATGTTGGCCGGAAGCATCGCAGGAATTGTATCAGCGTAGCCGGCCGGAGCGGGGCTTCGGCCGCGGCTACTTTTCCTCGGCTTCGGCCGGCGGGAGCGGAGGCGCAGTGGATTTCGCGCGCGCGCGCAGGTATTCGATGACCCCCGGCAGGATGGAGAGGAAAACGACAATGACAATGATGAAGTGGACGTAGCGATCGACGTTCGGGACGGCGCGGCCGAGGAAGTAGCCGAGCAGCACCATGCTGTTCACCCACAGAATACCGCCGAAGACGTTGTAGCTGACAAAGCGGCGGTAATTCATCTCCGCGGCCCCGGCGACGGCGGGGGCGAATGTGCGCACGATGGGCACGAAGCGCGCAATCACGATGGTCTTGCCGCCGTACTTCTCATAAAAATCGTGGGCTTTCTGGAGATGCTTTTTCTTGAAGAACATCGAATCTTCGCGCTTGTAGAGGGCGTGGCCGGCGGTGCGGCCGATCAGGTAGCCCACCTGGTCGCCCACGACGGCGCAGAGCGAGCCGAACACAAGCAGGGAGGTCAGGTTGAGGTTCCCGGTGGCCGCCAAGAGCCCCGCCGTGACCAGCAGCGAGTCGCCGGGCAGGAAAAAGCCGACAAAGAGCCCCGTCTCGACAAAGACAATCGTGCAGACCATCAGGGTGCCGCCGACGCTAACGATGGTCTTCACATCCATCAACTTGTGAAAAAGGTCGATCAGAAAGTCCAAAGTTAGACTCCTTTAGTTATCTGCCGGGCAAGCGCGAGCTGCCTTGCGCGGAGTTCCTGGCGCTCCGGAAACGAACGACGAGATGCCGACAAATCGGCTCCAGGGGCCAAGACCATGTTACGGCGCGGCGGGTGTTTGCGTCCAGCGGTGGCGCGCGGCAGTGTGCGCACGGAGGCGGCCCTCCGCGCTCAGCATCTCGCGCAGGCGGGGCAGGGCGCGGCGTGCGGCATCTTCACCGGCGCGGATGATTTCCTCGGCGCGGTGGAAAGCATCCCACTCGACGGCGCGCACGTCGGGCTCGATCACCAGATCGGCGAAGCGCTCCCACGAATGATTGTGGTGCTTCTGCGCGGCATTGATGGCGCGCGCGACGACCTGAAACACATTTTTTGGCACCGAGCCGTTCCAGTTGTTGAATCCCACATTGATGCCAACCACGCAGCCCGCGCCCATCGCGGCCACGGCCTGTGTGGGGACCGGCGCCGTGAGCCCGCCGTCGGCCAGGCAGCGGCTGCCGTGCATCACCGGCTGGAACATGCCGGGAAAAGCGCAGCTCGCGCGCACCGCATCCACCACTTCGCCGGTGCGGAAGACGTAAGGCTCGCCGGTGCCCAGGTCGGTGGCCACCACCGCGAGCGGGATGCGCATCTGCTCGAAGCGCACCGCGCGAAACCATTTTCGGATCAGCTCGCCCATGCGGTCGTTCGAAGCTAGGCCCATGCGGGAAAGGCTCCAGCGCGAAAAATCCTTCAGACGCACTTCGCGGCAGACGGCGATGATGCGCTCGAGCGGCACGCCGCTCGCGTACGCTGCGCCGAGGATGCTGCCCACGCTGGTGCCGGCAATGCAGGTGATCGAGACGCGTTCGGCTTCCAGGATCCGCAACACGCCGAGATGCGCGAACCCGCGGGCGAAGCCGCCGCCCAGCGCCAGACCAATACCGGCCGGACGCGCTGCGGTGTCTTCTTTGCGCGGCGTTGGGCGCAGGAGCTTGTCCAGTAGCGGCTCAAGCAGAGCCTTGAAGAGCGCGGCCATGTCGCCTAAATTCTCCCTCCCGGCTGTGCCGCCATGAATCACCCTAAGGATTCAATCGGCAAGGTACCCGCGTACCTGTAGTACCAGGAGGGAAAAGACCCTTATAGCGAGGTGGTCGTTTTGGGAACAACCCCGCGGATTCCCCGCAGCACCGCGCTTCGGAACGGCATTTGCGAATCAGCCGGGGAATAACCCGGCCTCCCGGCTACGTCGGGATGAATTCCGAGTACGCTACAGCGGTCGGCTCCCGTCTTTCCCGCAAACTCGCGAACGACGCCGGATCGAGGGGATTTCCACCCAAAAGCCGGTGTCAAGCGCGAGAACCGGGAGCGGAGGGGGCCAGGGGCCTTACGTCACGTTCGATGGTGCGCTGAAGCTCGTCCTGAGCGACTTCGAGATCGTAAGTTGCTTGCGCATTCAGCCAGAACCGCGCACTGGTATCAAAGTAGCGGCCGAGGCGCATCGCCGTGTCGGGAGTGATGCCCCGGCGCCCGTGCACGATTTCTGCGATGCGCGTGACCGGCACATGAAGGTCCAGTGCCAGCTTATTCATGCTGATGCCAAGCGGCTTCATGAAATCCTCGCGGAGGATTTCGCCAGGATGAATCGGCGGCAGCTTCTCAGACTTGGCCATGTTTCCTCCTAATGGTAGTCCACGATCTCCACGTCGTGGGCATCCCCGCCGCGCCATACAAAGCAGATGCGCCACTGATTGTTGATGCGGATGCTGTGCTGGCCTTCCCGGTCCCCCTTTAATGCCTCCAGATGATTGCCCGGGGGTGACGAGAGGTCGCGAAGCTCCGTGGCGATATCCAACTGGCGGAGTTTTCGCTGCGCCACGCGCTCGAAAGCCCGAAACCGCCTGACGCGCTGGCGCGCATGCAACTGTTCCGTCTCCTTCGAACGGAAGGACTTGATCACCTGATGAGCGTATAACGAAAGCCGTTGCATGTAAAGCAGAATAGGCGGCCCATTCGTAGGTCGTCCGCGGCCAAACGGAGTGGAGTCAAGCACCACACTGAGTTGCTCCCCATTCCTGGTTCAGAAGCAGGCGATTTGTGCGATCCATTTCCCGCATTCCCACAACCCCTGCGGATGCTGATAGTTCTGGGGTTGTAGTACTTTCCGACTACGGGCATTGGGGCGCCTGTACCATTGTGGCCTGAGGGCCTGCCCCTCACAATCGCGTGCGTTCGAGGAATTGAATCGCACCCTGAGGGAGTCAATTATGGAAGGCCCATACGCAACGTGGTTAGGCCAGACGGTGGTCCTGCAGGTGGAAGCCGGCGAAATGCGGGTCCCGCTGCGGGGCACCATCGTCGGTGAGACGCCAGACGCGCTCCGCTTCCGCATCGGCGAAGGCTGGGACGTGGACATCTACAAGGCCATGGTCCTGGCGGTGGAACAGGACAACTGGGCCAGCATGATCACCTAAGGCAGCCGACCATGTTCGATCCCTTTGCCGAGAAGGCTTTCGATGTGCACAGCGTGGCCATGTTGCGCGCGCTGCCAGTGGCACTAATGAGCTGGCTGGCGCGGCAGAGGGCCCAGACACATACCGTCCTGGGCGACAGCGACGAGACGCTGGTCTATACGCCCGCGGAAATGAACGGGCTTCGTGCGCTGAACGAGACCCGGCGAGAAGAATAGAGTTTCCTCCGGCCCCTACCTCACCCCCCGGCCCCGGGACTGCCCCCGCAGTCCCGGGGCTACTTCTTTTGATGCTTCAGGAACCCCCCTGCCAGGCGCGCACGAAATAACGCTTTACATTAATAATGAGCAACGTTATGTTTTACGGTGTGATCCAGAGCTTCCACGACGCGTCAACACAGAGGTTCTGGGAGACTGGCAAGAGCAGAGGAATGCCAGCAGCCGATCTGCGCCGGGTGGCACTGCGGAAATTGCTCATGCTGGATGGCGCGACGACGCTGGAGGATTTGCGCGTGCCTCCGGGCAACCGTCTTGAAGCATTGACCGGCGACCGCGGAGGGTAGTACAGCATCCGCATCAACGACCAGTTTCGGATCTGCTTTGTCTGGAAAGACAGCAATGCGTACGAAGTGGAGATCACGGATTACCATTGAAAAGAAACGCGTGGAGGGCACTGAAAATGTCTCGGCGAAAGAAGTCGGTCGGCACTTGGAGAATTCATCCCGGAGAAATTCTGCGCGAGGAGTTTCTTAAGCCGATGAAAATGTCGGCCTACAAGCTTTCCAACCTGATTGG
>JACQDE010000063.1 GCA_016201285.1 Acidobacteriota bacterium
TCCCTTCCTGCACGATCTCCCACTTCTCCTCCGCCGTCCGCTGCACTCGCGGTTTCCTGCTCATGTCGCCTCCTTTGAAGTCGGAGGCCCCGCATCATACCGAAACTACCTGTCTAGTTTTAGAGGGGTGCACTACAACTCCATTGCTTCTGCTGGCTGCCGTTCACATCCGCTTTGACCCGATTGCCGAACCAATCGTAAGAGATATGCCGGTCAATTCTGCCTGTCTGCGCGGCGACATTTGCATAGGTGCTGACGGTTGTAGGAAGCCCTCGAGGGGATAGGGTACAAGGGTAATTGGTATCGTCGTGTTGTGAGGCCCCGGCCGGGCATAGCGTGTTGATGTACGTAGCTTCGTCATAGGCAATGTCCGTTTGAGACTTGATCGTTCCGGTTGCACCGCCGTCCCGCACGACCACCTGCGTCAGGCGGTCAAGAATGTTTCGCGAGACATACGTGGAATCGGTTAGGTAAGTGTTGTGCGTGGTCCGTGCGGGCGTACTGCCTCCGAAGTGGTATTCGCGAACCTCGATCAGCTTACCGTAAGTATCGAAGTCCGTTTCGATCTTTACCTGGTTGCTGCCTTCGATAATGGTCTTGCTTGCGGGGGTATTATTTGCAGCCCAGGTCGTGTTGATTGTCCGCAGCAATTGGTACATGAATTCGTTGCCCTGATAGAACAGCGCGCTACTCTCCCTCCCATTGGTGAAAGTGAATACAGACTGGTTGGCGACGCCGCTGTCATACGGGAGGACGGGATCCGTGACCGTCGTTTTCCAGTCCTGGCCCACTTGTGCGCGAACGAGTTGCCAGGTTGAAGTAGTCGTGCCGTCACTGATCAGCCTGGTCAGCGATGTGCCCGTTCCATCCGCGCAGTTGATTCCTTTGTTTCCGGTGGTCGGATATTGGTATTCGTAATAGCCGCCCGTGGGCAGCGTGACGCGCTTCAGGCGGCCCGTTTTGTAGCCCGAAAAGCCAGGCGTGTCCTCGTAAGTAAACGAGTAGGATTGGCTGTTCGGCAAGGTGATGGAGACTGGCAGGCTGGCCGTGCCCGTGTACTCGGCCACCCCGGAACACGCAAAGTTTGTCTTGATGTTGAATGTCTGAAGCGCGAGCGTGATTGTTTGATAGGCGCCAGTGGAATCGAGAAAGCGATAGTAGATGAAGTTTGCTGTGGCCTTGTCAATCTTCAGGGCGTCGTTTCCGCGCGTGTCCTTCCAGGTTGTGACGTTTGCGGCGGTGCTGCTGCTGATGAAGTTCCCGTTCGTGTCATAGATATTGCCAGTATTTGTGATCTTGATTCCCGAGGGTGAGTAGACGAAGGGCGCGGTTGCGCTGTTGGCGTCAATGTAATAGCCGCTGTTGTCCGAAGCGTAGGCGGTGAAATCCCCGGACCAGCTCGCATCACACCCGGACCAGTAGATGACGACTCCGGGGAAATCATGGCGCGTGCCCGCGCGGTCGGTATAGGAATAGTTGTCGTAGGTCTTGAGGATTCCCCCCGGCTCACCGCCGAAGTCATAACACTGGCTAGTTCTCACTTTGTACTTGATGGTTCCAATGACCCTGTCGAGCTTCCATCCCCATGTCGGCAGCCCATTTTCGTCCACGACCCGCTGCCAGGAATTTGAGTTGCGCACCCAAATCAGGGAGTCGTAAGCGATGAGGTGGCCCAAATCCATCCCGCGCCCGGGGCTGCCCATGATCGGGATCGCGAAATTCACATTCAGATTCTGGCGGTTGATGCCGTCAAAACGCCCGTTCTCGAAGGAGCCGAACGGTGGGAAACCCGTGGCGGGGTCCTGCGCCTGCACGCTCACCGCGCAAAGAAGTGTAGCCAACAGAAAGAAGTATCGTTTCATCGGATTGCCTCAGTGAATTGAAAAGTCGGATTCGCTAAGTCCCGTGTTAAAAGCAATCTTTTCAATCTGGATGGTGAGCCAGGGGGTCCCGTTCAGTGATTTTTCGATGTGGAACGGGTAGAAGGTTCCGCCGACGTCACGGTAGTCCGAGTAGAAAACGACAATGCCAATGCCATCCACGGCACCGCCCGCTTCGCGTCTTTCAAAGGAAAGCCGGCGCAAGAAGCCGGTGATGGTGTCAACCCACAAGTCCTTGACCGAGAATCGTGAAAGAGATTGGAGCTTAGGTCGCGAGGCATAGGTATCCCACACGCGCAAGTGGTGCAGGGCCACGGCGTTTTCTTGCTCCAAGCCGATGTATTCGACAGCCAGATCAGGCATCGCTAGAGCTGCGGCGACCACGTGGATCGGGGCTCCGGCAAGATCGCCATTTGCTGTCCATTCGAGACTTTTTTCTTTTCGGGAGGTCCCTTCGGTCTCCGCGCCTATGCCCTTCGAATATGCTTCCCTCTTGAAACCGTCGCTTGTTTGGATTTCTTCCGCGTACTGTTCCAAGCCGCGCGCGAGGATTCGGATCGTGCCGTTGTCGGTCTTGGAGCCGGCGACGATGGTCACCGTTCCGGTGACAACTGCGTCGGTCGGCAGAATCCCGCCCATTGCGCGGAAGGAGTTCTGCAACACGGTAAGCGCCTGTGGGTCCCTTCCGGCTGACTGCTGCGCTTCTAAGGCGAACACAAGCACTGAAATCATGACAAAAGACATGAGGATCGCGCGGACTCGCATGAGGCCTCCATATACAAAAAAGTCGTGCGGTTTATAATTCAGAGGGAGTTACGTGTCAAGGGAATTCTATTACTGGGAATCTACCTGTACTACCGATGAACCGCGTAAGAACAGAGTAAAAGGAGGAGGATTGTGTTTCCTGTGCAATGCTTTGGATTTCATTTGAAGGCGAAAGAAACCTCTTGCGCTACATGCCTTCGTAATTCGGGCCGCCGCCGCCCTCGGGCACTTGCCACAGAATAATTTGGTAGGGGTCCATGATGTCGCAGGTCTTACAGTGGACGCAGTTCGACGCGTTGATTTTCAGCTTCGGCTTGCCGTCCTCTCCCTCGGCTCCGCTCGGGACAGGGCGCGCCATTTCATAAACCGCGGCGGGGCAGAAATACTCGCAGGGATTGCCGTATTCGCGGGTGCAGCGATCCACGCAGATGTCCGGCTCGAGAATGTTCAGGTGGCACGGCTGATCCTCTTCGTGGCGCGTGCCGGAGTGATAGACGTCGGTGAGCCGGTCGAAGGTGAGCTTGCCGTCGCCCTTAAATCGCTCCACATGCGGCGGGGCGCCGTCGAGTTTGTAGTAAGCCTCGTGGCCGGCGCGCGCGCGCATCGGGTCCAGCAGCCCGCGGCCGCCGGATATCTGTTGGAACGCGGCGTGGATCATCCCCATCCACACGCCGTTGTGGAAGCCCTGATGGAAGTTGCGCACTGCCCAGAGGTCCGGCTTGATCCAGCTCGTTTCGACTTTTTTCTGGAAACTGGAAAGCGTTTTCGCGGAGGTGTCGCCGGACTTGAGCGCCTCCAGGATGGTTTCTGCGGCGAGCATGCCGCTCTTGATGGCCAGGTTGATGCCTTTGAGCTTCTGCGAGTTCAGGAAGCCGCCGCTGTCGCCGATGATCAGCCCGCCATCCACACAGGTGCGCGGCATGGAATACCAGCCGCCTTCGGGCAGCGACTTCGCGCCGTAGCGGACCAGCTTGCCGCCCTCGATCAGTTTCTTCACGAAGGGATGCGTTTTGTATTGTTGAAACACCTCATGCGGGTCGAAGAGCGGGTCGTGATACTCGAGGCCGAGGACGAGTCCCAGCGATACGCGGTTGTCCTTCATTCCGTAGATGAACCCGCCGCCGTACATCTTCATGTCCACCGGCCAGCCCAGCGTGTGCGCAACGAACCCGGGCTGCACACGTCCCGCCGGCACTTCCCACAGCTCCTTGATCCCCAGCGCGTAGACTTGCGGGTTCAAGCCGTCGAGTTTGTACTTGCTCACAAGCTGTCTGGTCAGCGAGCCGCGCGTGCCTTCGGCCAGCACGGTCACTTTGGCGTGCAGCTCGTAGCCCGGCGTGAAGTTGTCTTTCGGCGCGGAAAATTTGTCCACGCCCTTGTCTTCGGTAATCACGCCGGCAATGCCCTCGCCTTCGTAGATGAGGCTTGCGCCGGCAAACTGCGTGAAGAGATTCACGCCGGTTTTTTCTACGAGGCCCCCAAGCCACTTCGTCAGCTTCGAGAGGGAGATGACGTAGTTGCCGCGGTTCTTGAACGGCGGCGGAGTGATGGGGAAGCGGAAGGCGGATTTTTCGGTGAAAAACATCGCGCAATCGTCAGTGACCGGCGTATCGAGTGGCGCCGATTTTTCAAAGTCCGGAACGAGCTCGCGCAGCCCGCGCGGGTCCATCACCGCGCCGGAAAGCTGGTGCGCGCCCACTTCGCGGCCCTTTTCGAGCACGTAGATGTTTTCCGTGGAAAGCTCCGGTTTGGCGCCGGATTCGTTGTGGTGCCGGATCAGATTGGACAGATGCAGCGCGCAGGCCAGCCCCGCCGGCCCTGCGCCGACGATGAGGACGTCCGCTTCGAGTTGTTCGCGTTCGGCCATGACGCCGCCATTCTAGCAGAAGCGCAAACAACTGCTGAACTTCGGGTCTTTTTTTCGTGTTTCCCCGGCGCCGCAAAGCCGAACAGGAGTGAAGCCTTCGATTGACCGGAAGCGGCAAGGCGAGTAGGCTTGCCGAGGCTCAGGCTATTTCAACGCCAATTCATACGCAGTATTGAACGACGAGGAGGGAGTCCATGCGTCGCTTTTCGTTTGCGCTGATTGTGTTGCTGTGCGCCGCCGGCACCACCGGCGCGCAGTCCGCCGCACCGGTGGACGAACACACGGAGACGATCAAGACGCTGCTTGCGCGGCTGGAAAAGGTGGAGAAGCGTCTGGCGGAACTGGAGGCCCGACAGCCCGCCGCCGGCGCGCCGGCGCCCGCCGCCGAGCCCTTCGCTGGCGCGCAGGACAAGCCGGGCACTCAGGCCGCGGCCGTAGAAAAGCGCGAGCCCGCGGGGATGACGCACGCCGGCATGGGGCAGGGCGCCGAGCCGCCGCCGAGCACGTTTCCCTCGCTGAAGCTTTCCGGTTTCGCGGACATCAACTTCTCCGCGACGGACGAGAAAAACGTGAACAGCGGCTTCAACCTCGGCCAGTTCGTGCTGCACGCCGCCTCGCCGCTTTCGCGCAAGGTGAGCTACTTCGGCGAGATCAGCTTCACGGCCACGGCGACCGGCTACAACGTGGATGTCGAGCGCTCGATTATCCGCTACGACTACAACGACCACTTCAAGCTCTCCTTCGGGCGCTACCACACGCCGGTAAACTACTGGAACACCGCCTTCCATCACGGCTCCTGGCTGCAGACCACCATCAGCCGGCCGGAGATGATCAAGTTCGGCGGACGCCTCCTGCCGGTGCACTTTATCGGCTTGCAAGCGGAGGGCGACATCCCATCCGGCGGCGCGAACCTGGGCTACAGCTTCGGCGTGGGCAACGGGCGCGGCTCGATCATCAGCCGTGGCGGCGACCCCGGCGACGTCAACAACAATCGCGCCTGGCTGGTGAGCCTCTACTCGCGGCCCGCGCGGCTCTACGGCTTGCAGATCGGCGGCAGCGTCTATCGCGACAAAATCACGCCTGGGCCCGGGCAGCGGTTCAACGAGCTCATCAGTTCGGCGTACCTGGCCTGGACGCGCGAGACGCCGGAAATCCTGGCGGAATTCGCCAACGTGCACCACTCCGACGTGAACACCGGCCGCGTGTTCAACACCCACGCGTTCTATGTGCAGCTTGCGTACCGGCTGCCGTTCACGGAGAAGCGCTGGAAACCCTACTACCGCTTCGAGTACATCAACCGCCCGACCACGGAACCGGTGCTGGGCATCACCGGCCTGCTGGGCTCCACGGCCGGCATGCGCTATGACATCTCCGACTACGCGGCGCTCAAGGCCGAGTACCGCAACACCAAGCGCGGCCCCGGACAGCCGCACATCAATGGCTTGTTCCTCCAGACAAGCTTCACGTTCTGAAGGAGAGAACCGATGACACGCACACACAAAATGCGACCCGCAAAGGCATCCGGGACGCAAACAACGCGGTTCTCCCTGGCGTTGCTCTGCGGCATCCTGACGGCCGCGTTCCTCGCCCCGCTGGCTGCGCAGACCGCGAAGGAAGGCGCTGTGGCCATCGTCGTGAACGCGAACACGCCGGTCAGCAATCTCACCCTCGCCGAAGTGCGCAAAATCTTCCGCGGCGAGAAGCAATACTGGAGCACCGATCTCCCCGTTGTGCTGCTGGTGCGGGCGCCGGTGGCGCGCGAGCGCGACATTGTCCTGAAAGTGATTTACCAGATGACGGAGGCGCAGTTCCGGCAGTACTGGATTGCCAAGATTTTTCGCGCCGAGTCGGTCTCGGCGCCCAAGCTCGTCTATTCCACCGATATGGCCAATCAGCTTGTTTCCACCCTGCCGGGCGCCATCTCGTTCATCGACGCGCGCCAGATCGGCTCCGGGCTGAAAGTGCTGCGCGTGGATGGAAAACTGCCGGGCGAGACGGGCTATCCGCTGCGTTGAGTCTGAGCAATTCCCGTTTTGCCCTGCGTTGACTATCGAATGGGCGCCGCCTAAGATGTTCGCGGGCGTATCCCCCTGAAATGATTGGTAAAACCATTGCGCAGTACCGCGTCCTGGAAAGTCTGGGTGGCGGCGGCATGGGCGTGGTCTATAAGGCCGAGGACGCCAGGCTTGGCCGCGAAGTGGCCCTCAAGTTCCTCCCTGACGAGCTGGCCAAGGACCCGATTGCGCTCGAGCGCTTCGAGCGCGAGGCGCGCGCCGCTTCCTCGCTGAACCATCCGAACATCTGCACGATTTACGACGTGGACGAATTCGAGGGCCAGCGCTTCATCGCCATGGAGCTGCTGGAGGGCGAGAACTTGAAGCAGCTCATCTCGCGGGGGCCGCTCGAGGCCGAGCAGATCCTCGAATTGGGCATTCAGATTGCCGATGCGCTCGACGCCGCGCACACCAAGGGGATCGTTCACCGGGACATCAAGCCGGCGAACATTATTGTGACCCCGCGCGGCCAGGCCAAAATCCTCGATTTCGGTCTGGCCAAGCAGACGGCTCAAAAGAAACTGGCGCATACCGCGAGCGTCTCGGCGGCCGTCACTGCGGCCGTCGGGGAGCATCTCACCAGCTCCGGCGTGACGATGGGCACGGTCGCGTACATGTCGCCCGAGCAGGTGCGCGGGAAAGACCTGGACGCGCGCAGCGACGTGTTCAGCCTCGGCGTCGTGCTTTACGAGATGGCCACCGGGCGGCAGGCCTTCTCCGGCAACACCTCGGGCGTGCTGTTTGAGGCCATTCTCAACAAGGTGCCGCCGCCGCCGGCGCGCCTGAATCCAGAGCTTCCGCCGCGGCTCGACGACGTGATTCACAAGTCCCTGGAAAAAGACCGCGAGCTCCGCTACCAGAGCGCCGCCGAGCTGCGCGCCGACCTCAAGCGCCTGCGGCGCGAAACGCAGTCGGCGCGCGTGCTGCTCGAAAGCGGCGGCACGGTGGCCACGGCGGTGCGGCCGTGGTGGAAGCAGAAGCTGGTCCTGGCTGGCGCCGTTGTTGTGCTCGCTGCTGCGGCGGTGGGCGGATACTTCGTGCTGCGCGGCAATGACGTGATTGATTCGCTGGCCGTGCTGCCCTTTGCCAACTCCACGAACGACCCGCAGACCGAATATCTGAGCGACGGCATCACCGAAAGCCTGATCAACAGCCTCTCGCAGTCGCCGAGCCTCAAGGTGATGTCGCGCAGCGCCGTCTTCCGCTACAAAGGGCAGATGGCGGACCCTGAAACCGTCGGCAAGGCGCTGGGCGTGCGCGCCGTCCTCACCGGCCGGCTGGTGCAGCGCGGCGACACGCTCTCCATCAGCGTCGAGCTGGTGGACGCGCGATCGAGCCGCCACCTCTGGGGCGAGCAGTACAACCGCAAGCTCGCCGACCTGCTCACCGTGCAGGAAGAAATCGCGCGCGACATATACGAGAAACTCCGCAGCCGGTTGAGCGGCGAGGGAGAAAAGCGCATCACGAAACGCTCCACCGAAAACGCCGAAGCTTACCAGCTCTATCTCAAGGGGCTTTACGACTGGAACCGCTGGACCGAAGACGGATTCAAGAAAGCCATCGAGAACTACCAGACGGCCGTCGAGAAAGACCCGGGCTACGCTGTGGCCTACACCGGCCTGGCGGACAGCTACGTTTTGCTGAGCGACCTGGGCTACCTGGCGGCGAAGGAAGCCTGGCCCAGGGCCAAAGACGCGGCCGCGTCCGCGCTCGCGAAGGATGCTTCGCTCGCCGAAGCGCACACCTCAGCCGCGCTGGTGAAGGAATTCTACGACTGGGACTGGTCCGGCGCGGAGAAGGAATTCCAGCGCGCTACTCAGTTGAATCCGAATTCGGCGGCGGCGCACCACTGGTACGGCGAATTCCTCGCCAAGATGGGACGCTTCGACGAGGCCGCGCAAAAGCTCCAGCGCGCGCAGGAGTTGGACAAGCTGTCGCCCATGATCAACGCCACGCTGGGGTGGCTCTATTTTGTGCGTCACGAAAACGAGCGCGCCACCGGACAGCTCCAGCGGACGCTGGTCATGGACCCGAATTTCGCGCCCGCGCGCCGGACGCTGGAGATTGTCTATGCGCAGCGCGGCATGACGCGCGAGGCGCTGGCGGAATGGCAGAAGGCGCTGACGCTCTCCGGTAATCCCGAGCTGGCGGCGTCACTCGAAACCGATTTCGCGGCGTCCGGCTACAAGGGCCTGCTGCGGGATTGGATGGAGGGTCTGAAGCAGGTGGCGCAGGACCGCTACGTCTCGCCCTACGGCATCGCCCAATCGCACGCGCGGCTGGGGGAAAATGCTCCGGCGCTCGAGTGGCTCACCAAGGCGTATGACGAGCGCGACACCCGGCTGGTCGCACTGAAAGTGGACCCGTGCTTTGACGCCCTGCGCTCCGACCCCAAATTCCAGGCCCTCGTCAAACGCATCGGCTTGCCGCAGTAGTCCCACTCCCTTGCCGGATTAGCGCATCTTCTGGAAGTCCTCCAAAGGGATTCCCAGGTGGCGCAGGATTTTGAAGAAAAGCGGCGGGCCGATTTCACGTCCGCTGTGCATGGGAATCGTCACGGCGCGACCGTCGGGGTGAATCCAGCGCTCGTGGCTGCCCGTCTGCCGGGTTTTTGCGAAGCCAAGTTGAGCGGCCACCTTTTGAAACTCGCGGGCGGTGGCGCTAGGCATGAATAATCTCGGTGGTGTCCTTAGGGAGAGAAATGCCTTTTTCGAGATACTCTTCGGCGATCATTTCGAA
>JACQDE010000064.1 GCA_016201285.1 Acidobacteriota bacterium
AAGCAAACCGATGCTCTTCCAGTGTGTAACAATCCACTCACACACATTCCGTAGCCAATCCATGTCCATAACTGTACCCCCGCAAGAAGGAGCGGGGATAGTATCGAATTGTAGCTATGGTGTGTCAAGTGAATAATCGCGACTTTAATTGACCACTTTTGACTGATCCTGCGACTCAATTCGTGAAGAAACATACTGATCAACTTGTTCGCTACGTCCGACTTGGCACGGCGCGTTGCAGACCGTAATTGAGAGGTGGGATCCGTCACGTTTTTTCATCCTCGAGCAGCCAAGGGACCTCCACGCCCAAAGCATCTGCGAGGGCCTTAAGTTCGTAGTCAAGCACATGACGGTGGTTGTTTTCGATTTTGGCGATCGCGGCTCGGTCGAGTTGAATTCCGAGTCGGGCGAGTTTTCCCGAAAGGGCATCCTGCGTTAGTGCGGGCTTAAAACGTTGACGCGCTTCAGCCACGCGCCTGCCAATAATGTTTTTCCGCACAGGCTTCTTGATCACAGGGGGAGAGTACCTTCTGTATAGACCGAAAGTGTTCTAAACTAGAACATCGAGACGGGGGGCAGGTATGAGAGAAAGTGCTGGAGCTTATATTGTTTGGAATGGGGAAAGGAATCGGCAGCTTAACGTTTATCGCGCGTGCCGATGCTGTGTTTGTTCGAAAAACCGCAACGGCGTTGGCTATTTATCCTTCTCGGACGCTAAGGGGCGTGGATTCACGATCTGGATAGAGGATGAAAATGTTTTCCGGAGCCTCGGGCGCGCACTTAGACTCTCCAGAAAGAATGTCCAAACATCTGGCCGAGGTACGTCACCTGAGAAAACCGCCCCAGTCGGCCCGGTACCCCCGTCCGGCACTTGAGGGAACTTCGCGACGAATTGGGTTACGCCGGCCTGTCACACAAGAATAGGCCGGAGCTAAGACCCGGTGAGTACCTGTTAGAGAGTGACGCAAGAATTCCTGTTCTCCCACGCACCATCTCCAAAGAAACGCGCGCGTTTGTCCTTGAGCGCAGCGATCCCGAGGCTTCGGGATTCGGGAGCGCCCCTACCAATGCGCACAGGCTACAAGCCTGTGCTACTAGGACAGTACAAGATGCCGGGCTTCCCGACGGAAAGCGTCGGGACACAAAAAGCGTGAAAGCCCGGCGCTACACAAGCGCAGATTTAAGACGGGGCAAATCAAGAGCTCAGCCCCTTCGCATAGCTCAGGGCCAGCAAGAGTGGCCGCGCTACAACGGCAACTTCCCCTTGACCCCTGCCTCCGCCGGGGCCACCATAAGCCTATCTGCTTGGCGCAACCTCTTGTCCCCCGGCGCCATCGGACTATATGGGTAGTGATTGGGTCCCCCCAGGGGGTTGCCATGAAGCGACGTATCGCGTTCTCCGCTCTCAGCCTGGTGACGCTGTGTCTTGCGCTGGCCGCGCCGCAGGCTCTGGCCGCTCCCGAAGCTTCGGGAGACCAGAACTACAGCTACGCCCGCATCGTCCGCCTCAGCTACGTGGATGGCGACGTGCAGGTGCAGCGCCCCGAAGAAGTCGGCTGGCAGGACGCTCCACTGAACCTCCCCATCCGCCAGGGCTATCAGATTTCCACCCGCCAGGGCCGCGCTGAAATCGAGTTTGAGAGCGGCGCTGTCGCCCGCCTCGCGGAAGAGACGCATTTGAAATTTACCGAGCTGGCTCTCGCCGACGGTGGCCGCCTCACACAGCTCTCGCTCGTCCGCGGCACGGCCACGTTTTACGCCAATCTTTCGAGCGACGACCGCTTCAGTGTCAGCACGCCGCACTTCACTGTCTTCATCCCGCGCAACGCCCGCTTCCGCATGGATGCCGGCGACGACGGCGCCACCGTCAGCGTGCTCAAGGGCGATATCACCGTCGAGGCCCTGGGCGCTTCCTACCGCGTCACCAAGAATCGCGCTTTCCTCTTCCGCGCGGCGGACGAGCAGGTCACTCTCGCCCGCGCCCCGGAAATGGATTCCTGGGACCGCTGGGTCGAGGATCGCGAAAACGTTTTGAGCGCCTCCCGCGCCGCCGCCTCCTCACGCTACGCCCGCGCGAGTTTCAGTTACGGCATGAATGACCTCGACTACTACGGCGCCTGGCACAGCCTGCCCGGTTACGGGCACTGTTGGCAGCCGCGTGGCATTTCCGTCGGCTGGTCGCCGTACTGGAATGGAACCTGGATGTATCTCGGCGGCCTGGGCTGGACGTGGGTCAGCCTTGAGCCCTGGGGCTGGCTGCCCTATCACTACGGTCACTGGGTTTATCTGCCGGGCGGATGGTACTGGGTGCCCGGCGGATTCCATCAGTGGCAGCCCGCCATCGTGTACTGGGTCCACCTCGGTGGCAACCGCTGGGGATGGGGTCCGCGCGCGCCGCACGATCGTCCGGGCCAGCCGCCCGCGAATCTCCCGAACGGCACCGTAACGACGCCCAACACTCCGCGCGGTTACTCCGGCGTGGACCGCCGCTTCGAGCGCCCCGCACCCGGCGAGATTGCCCGCGCCCGCGTCGTTCTTGAACCGCCCGAATCCTTTGGCGAAGGCACAAGATTCCGCGGTCGTGCCGCCGGCAGCGACAGTATCAGTCCTCCCGCCGCACCGGGTACGCCCGCGGCGCCTGGCACCCCGGCTTCTGGCTACTCCGGAACGCCAAGAGTCTCTCAGCCTGGTGGGGCCTCGCCAGATGAACGGCTTGAGCCGCGGACGCGCGGACGCGCGGACGAAGGGGATCCGGCTTCTTCCATCGTGTACGATCCGCAGGAACGCCGCTATGTGAATGAGCCCGGAACTTCCGCGCGCTCCGGCGTGCCCGGCCGTCCGGAAACTGCTGCAACTCCGGCTGCCCCGGCCGCTCGCGGCTATTCCGGCACGTCCGTCACGCCTGCGGAGCCCCGTGAACCGCGCGAGCCGCGCACTCCTCCCGCGGCGGAAACTCGCCGCGCCGAACGCCCTGACGTCCAGCGCGATGAGAATCGTATTCCCGGCCGCCGCGATCAGCAGCAGGAAGAGCAGCCGACAAGAATTCGCCCCTGGCAGGAGCCGCGCCAAAATCCACAACCACAACAGCAGCGGCCTCCTTCTACTCCGCCGCCGCAGTCTCAGCCTCGCATGGATCAACCGCGGCCCGCTCCGGCGCCGCAGCCGCGTTGGGAATCTCAGCCGCGGCCTGCGCCTCAGCCGCAACAGCAGCCGCACGTCGAGCCGGCGCGTCCGCCTTCGCCTCCGCCGGCGCCGGCGCGCACCGAACACCACGAGCGCCCCGCTGCTCGCCCGCCAAAGGATCAGTAACGCCCGAACAAACTCAAAGGGGCGGCCTTCCTCGGCCGCCCCTTTTGTTCTTGTACGGGTTTTTTCTGCGCCCTCTGCGTTAGGTCTTTCCGTCTTCCGTTTTTCGCATTCCAGAGTTTCGAATTTCGAGTTTCGTTCTCTTGTTCTTCCTATCTGTGTTTATCTGCGTTCATCTGTGGTCCCAATTCCTCTGTCGCCTCACATGACGGCAATTCCCGCGTACCCCACCACTTCCTCCCGGTCGCCGGTGATATCTCCCGACGTCGCGTACCGAATCACTTCCGCGCGTGTTGCACCGAGCTGTCGTGCCGCCGTGAGCATCGTCACCGCCGGCCCGAACCCGCACATGGTGATGCTTTCGTGCCGCACCGTGTCGTAAAGCCCCCGCGCATCGAGCTCGAGTATCTTGTCAATCGCCTTCCGGTCCTTGAACCGCGTCACGTCGTCGCTTTCGTAGTGGTTCATGTCCGAGCTCGCCACCAGCAGCACCGCCTCTTTCGTTTGCGCCACCACGTCTCCGATCGCCCGCCCCAGTTCCTCGAGCGCGCCAAAGCGGTCCGTCCCCAGAGCGATCGGCACAAACTGGAAATCCCCCGCGAGCTGTTGCAGGAACGGCAACTGCACCTCGAGCGAGTGCTCCATCCGGTGCGCCACCGAATCTTCACGCAACAGCGCGCAGGCGCTCTTCAGCTCCACCGCCATTGTGCTGTCAATCTTTGCTTCCCCCAGCGGCGTCCGCCACGACCCCTCGGACATGATGGCCACGGGCTGCCCCTCACGGAAATGCCGCGGGCACAGAATAATGTACCGCGACGGCAGCTCCAGCCGCCGGAACACCGCCCCGGCCACATGTCCCGAATACATGTACCCAGCGTGCGGCACCACGCAGCCCAGCGCGCGCAACTTCGGCGCGGCTACGGCTTCGCCCAGCAACTGTTCAATTTGATGTTTCAGCTCCCGGGGATTGGCGGGGTAAAACCGGCCTGCGACGGCGGGCTCGCGGATCATATTGAGCCTCCTCTTGCGCTACTTCGCGGCGGCTCAGAGAGGTTTCGAGGGTTTTCCGGTGATCTTCACGGCCACGTCACTGCCCGGCTCGTGGTGGATTTCCACTTTGTCACCGTGCTGGTAGCCGCCCCGGTCGATGATCTGTTGCATTTTGTCGCGTACGTCCGGCGTGTACGTGAACGTTCGGATCACGCGCTCGTCTGTCCGGCTCCGCACGATGATCTGCACGTTCGTCATCGACAGCACTTCGCCCTTGAACTTCTCGATTCTCTTCTTCGGCGTCTTCAGCCGGATCGGTTTCCCTGTCTCCACCTGCGCGGAGACACCCGTTGCCAGGACGGCCATCGCCGCCCCCAACAGCGCTGCGCGGATGCTAGAACGAATCATCGAGGGAAATTTTCAGTGATTTCAGGAATTTGATGTCTTGCGCGGTCATCTGCACTCTTGGCGTTTCCGCGCCTTCTTCTTCGAGGATCTCTTCGTCCACCCGGATGTGCAGCGATTCGAGGAAGCGCCGGTCCTGCGTAGTCAGTTTGCTCGGCTCGGCGCTCCGCTTCGCCAGCCCGATGGTCGCGTCCAGCTTCAGCACGATGTCGAAGCCCGCGGCGCGCACGTTGGCGATGGCTTCTGCGATTCGCTCCGAATCGGACACGGTCTCATTGATCGCGTGGCCCAGCTCCCGTAGCAATTGCTTCAACTGGTCGTCCAGTTGCACGGCCAACCTCCTCGAGGCTACTCTCTCTAATTCTATGACGCGGCCCGGAGTCAAACAAGTGCCGTTTTCCGGCGTGCCACCCACTTGCCGTTCCGTTCACAGGAAGAATCGCCTCTGGCTGTGCACCGCGTCGCCGAACTCCCGCATGAAATTCATGCCGCCTTCGTCCAGCGGCCCGTGTTCCACCGCCTCCAAGTTTTCGCGAAGCTGTTCGGCGCTGGTCGGCGCCGTCAAGCAGACATGCACATGCGGATTGCTCAGCACGAAGCGATAGCATTCTCCCGCCGTTGGAACCCGACCATTCTCCGGCCAGCCGCGCGGCCGCCGCAGCAAGTATGTCCACCGCGTCGCTGTATAACTCACCACCCCGGGATTCGAGGCCGCCAGATGCGGAAAGATCTCCTGCTCCGCGCCGCGATGCGCCGCGTTATAGCGCATCATCAAGACATCCAGCAGACCCTGCCGTACGAGTTCCCCCGCGTATTTGCGCTCGTGCGTGGAAATCCCGATGTGCCGGATCCTGCCTTCCTCACGGTATTTCTGAAGAATCTCCACAGACTTCGGGCGCAGTTTTCCCGTCCCCACCCAACCGATCAGGAACACGTCCACGTAGTCTGTGCGCAATCGTCGCAGGGCGCTCTCCACCCCGCGGCGGAGGAACCACTCGCCCAGGTTGGTGCATCCGGCGGCGATCACCAGTTTCTCCCGCTGAGCGGGGAGCACTTCGCGCAGCGCGCGCGTCATCTGCGTGTCGGTGAAATGCCAGAGCAGAAAGTTTATTCCGGCCTCGATGCCTTCGCGCACCGCGCGTTCCCCCGGACGATACAGCGCGCCCAGCCCCAGCCGGAACACCCGCCGCCCCGTCCTGCCCAGCGTCGTCTGAAGAAAATCGGAGTTCCTGGAATTCATGCCAACTCCCGGTCGTCAGCCCAGTTGGCCGCCTTCAATGACGCCATCTTACTCGCCCTTGTACTTCTCAACAATCCACCGCAGCGCTTGCTGTGTGCCACCGGCACTCACCACGAGTCACTTGCCACACGCCACTCTGCTAGAATGTGCCCGTGGCCGATGGCTTCATTGCCGCGCTATTTTCCGCACTGACGGCGTTCCTGCGCTCAGTCGCGCGCGTGATCCGCCAGTTGTTTCACGAGGTCGCCGGCGCGTTTTTCGCGCTTTTCGCCGCGCTCGGCGCTGTTTCCGCCTGGCGCCACTGGCAGCGCGGCTCGGAAGTCTGGTTATTGGGAATTGCGGTGGCGTTTACTCTGATGATGGCGGCGTTCGCTTTCGCCTCGTTTCGCAGCGCTCGCCGCGTGCGGTAAGATCAGAAATTAGAAAACAGAAAATGGAAAATTGGCCGCACAAAACTCAAACAGGTCGCACAATGGGATTCCAGCGTCCCTCCTATTTTCTAATTTCTCTTTTCTATTTTCTTTTCCGCTGATCATGCCCAAGTCATCCGACAAACCGCCTCTGGCCAACGACACCGAGAGGGATTTCACCACTCTCTCCGGCCTGCCCCTCGAGCGCGTTTACACCCCCGCTAACCTTGCCGCCTCCGACCCCGACCAGCAAATCGGCTATCCCGGCGAGGCCCCGTTCACCCGCGGCGTCTATCCCACGATGTATCGCGGCCGCCTCTGGACCATGCGCCAGTACGCCGGCTTCGGCAGCGCCGTCGAGTCCAATCGCCGCTACCGCTACCTTCTCGCCCAGGGCCAGACCGGCCTCTCCGTCGCCTTCGATCTCCCCACGCAGATCGGTCTCGACTCCGACCACGCTCTCGCTCGCGGCGAAGTCGGCAAGGTGGGCGTGGCCATTGATTCTCTCGAGGACATGGAGACTCTCTTCGACGGCATCCCGCTCGGCCGCGTCTCCACCTCGATGACCATCAACGCCACGGCCGCGATTCTCCTTTCGCTCTACGTTGCCGTCGCAAAAAAGCAGGGCACCGATCTCAAGCGGCTCGCCGGCACCATCCAGAACGATGTGCTCAAGGAATACGTCGCCCGCGGCACCTACATTTATCCCGTCCGCGCCGCGATGCGCGTCGTCACCGACATCTTCGCCTGGTGCCGCACCGAGCTCTCCAACTGGAACACGATTTCCATCTCCGGCTATCACATTCGCGAAGCCGGCTCCACCGCCGTGCAGGAAGCCGCCTTCACCCTCGCCGACGCCATCGCCTACGTCCAGGCCGCGCTCGACGCCGGGCTCGCCGTGGACGACTTCGCTCCGCAGCTCTCCTTCTTCTTCAACGCGCACAGCGACCTGCTCGAGGAAATTGCCAAGTTCCGCGCCGCCCGCCGCCTCTGGGCGCGCATCATGAAGGAGCGTTTCGCCGCCAAAGACCCGCGTTCGATGATGCTCCGCTTTCACGCCCAGACCGCTGGCAGTTCGCTCACTGCGCAGCAGCCGGAAAATAACATCGTCCGCGTGGCCATCCAGGCACTCGCCGCGGTGCTGGGCGGTTGCCAATCTCTGCACTGCAACGCGCTCGATGAGGCCCTTGCCCTGCCGACCGAGCAGGCCGCGCTGCTCGCCCTGCGCACGCAGCAGATCCTCGCGCAGGAAAGCGGCGTGGCGAACACCGCCGACCCGGTCGCCGGCTCTTACGCCGTCGAAAAGCTCACCGATGAGATCGAAGCTGGCGCGCGCGAGTACATCGAGAAGATTGACGCCATGGGCGGCATGCTCCGCGCCATCGAAACCGGCTACGTCCAGGCCGAAATCCAAAAAGCCGCGTACGATTATCAACTCGCCGTCGAGCGCCGCGCGCGCGTTGTCGTTGGCGTCAACCAGTTCGTCGCCGAGGAAGAAAAGCCCATCCCCATCCTGCGCATCGACCCGGAGATCGAGTCCGCCCAGGTCGCGCGCCTCCATGCGCTCCGCGCAAAACGCGACGCTGCGAAGACCCGCGCCGCCCTCGCCGAAGTCGAGTGCCGCGCAGCCTCCGGCGAAAATCTCATGCCCGCCATCCTCACTGCCGTCGAGGCCTATGCCACCGTCGGCGAAATCTCCGACGCCCTCCGCCGCGTCTTCGGCGAATTCCAAGAGTCCGTCGTCATCTGACCGCGGCGCCGGGGCCTGCCCTGAGCCGGCCGAATGGGTCTCGCCTGCTCACCGCCAAGTTATAACTGCGCAGCCTTGAATCTTCGGGCCTGCGCCCCCCTGGAGTGCAGTTCTGCTTCCGGCTCCGTTTCTTCCTCTGTGCCTCGGTGTCTCTGTGGCAAAATCTTCCTTCGATGAAAGCCAGTCTCGCCCACGAAGTTCGCTGGCCCCGCCGTGTCTGCACCCCTGCCGACGCTGTCCGCTTTATTGACGCCGCCGGCTTCTGCGTTCTTTTTCCTCTGAAGAACGTCCCGCTTCCGTCGATGTATTACGCCGTGGCCCGCCGCGACATTCATCTCGGCCCCGGCTGGGACAAGTTCTGCCAGATGATCTGGGACTGGAAGGATGAGCTGCCGCATCGGCGCCGCGCCTACTATTCAAAATGCCTGCGCGGCCGCGGCATGTTCGTCTCACTCAAGCTGCTTCCGCATTTTCTCACCATGCGCGATTCCGCCACCGCTCCCGGCGATTACGAGCGCTTCTACTCCGATGGCCGCATCAGCCATGACGCCCTCGTCATTTGGAAGACACTCGAAGAGCACGGCCCGCTCGCCACGCTCGAATTGCGCCACGCCTGCAAAATGGAATCGAAGAATGGCAACCTCCGCTACAAGCGCGCCATGCTCGAGCTCCAGTGTCATCTCGTCATCGTGCACTTCGGCGCCGAGCAGGAAACCGCCGCCTGGCCCTCCAGCCGCTTCGAGCTCACTTTCCGCGCCTTCCCGAAGCAGGTTGCCGCCTCTCGCTCGCTCTCCCCCCGCGCCGCCCGCGCCTCCATCGCGCGCAAGTACCTCGAGTGGCATCCCGCCGCTCCACCCACCGCACTCGCTCGGCTTTTCAACTGGACGAAGGGCGAAGCTCTTGCCGCATGTAGCGCCAGTCTTTAGGCCGACCTCTTTGCGCAGCACGCAATACATCCGCCACGTCGCCGTAGACTGCCATCTCGAGGCTCGGCGTCCTTTCGTCAGGCCGAGGGATTTGCTTCTCCGTCCTCTGCTGACGGCCGTCCGCTGATTGCTGACCGCTTCTTCCCCTTTCGTCGTACAATACGCCCCGCCGCACGACCCATGCGCCTCATCCTCGCCTCTGCCTCTCCTCGCCGCGCCGAAGTCCTGCGCGACGCCAACATTGCCTTCGAATCGCTTCCCGTCTCCATCGACGAAACCCGCTGGCACAACGAAGCGCCCGCGCACCTCGTCCGCCGTCTTGCCAAAGCCAAAGCCGCAGCCGTTGCCGACCGTGTCTCCGGCGCCGCCATCGTCCTCGGCGCGGATACCGAAGTCATTGTGGACGGCGACGTCCTCGGCAAGCCCGCCGCCGTTCTCGACGCCCGAGAAATGCTCCGCCGCCTTTCCGGCCGCACCCACGAAGTCATCACCGGCCTCGAGCTCATCCGCCTGCCCGACCGCACCACCCGCTCCGAGCAGGAAATTTCCCGCGTCACCTTCGCGCCGCTCTCCGACGCCGAGATTGACACCTACGTCGCCTCCGGTGAGCCCTTCGACAAGGCCGGCGGCTACGCCATCCAGGGCCGCGCCGGCCGCTTCGTCACCCGCGTCGAAGGTTGCTACTTCAACGTGGTCGGCCTGCCGCTTTCCCGCCTCTATCGCACCCTCCGCGAGCTCGGCTGGTCGCCGGACTGAATCCGGCGCCTTGGAGTACGGAAGCTTGTTTAGCTGGCCGCCTGCCTCTGGCGCATAAAAGCAAAAGCGGCGGCCCGGCACTCCGGACCGCCGCCAAACTTCTCCCGCAAGATCGGCGATGAAAACTCTCGCAGCTTACTTCTTCGTCTCCGCCGGCTTGTCTTCCGGTTTCTCGCCGCCGTGCATGCCTTCCTTGAAGCTGCGGATGCCTTCGCCGAATCCCTTCATGATTTCCGGGATCTTGCGCCCGCCGAAAATGATCAGCACGATGGCCAGAATCAGAAGCAGTTCCGGTAATCCCAATTTTCCTCCAAACATGCGACCCCCTGATTTTGATTCTAGGCTCCCCTCCGCCGCAGGTCAATCAAACAAAACATGGCGCAACGAACTGCCCTTACTGGATCACCCGCTCGTCCCCCACGCGCCGCGTCACTCGTTCGCGGTCCAGGTACTCCAGCAGTGGAATGGCATATTTCCGGCTCACACCGCTTAATTCTTTGAACGCTGCAATCGGCAACCGCTCGCCGCTCTTCCGCTTGTATTCCGCCAGCATCTCCCGTAGCCGCTCGACCGCTGTGTGGTGGAAAATCAATTCTTTCGTCACTTTCACCAGCACTCGTTCGCGCAGCAGCATCAGCAGGATCTTCTGCGCCCGTTTCCCATCCACCGCCAGCCTCGCCAGGACTTCCCTCACCGGCGGCACGGTCAGCCCCGCCCGCCCAAATGCCTGCTCGATCTGTTCCTTCGCCCGCGCCTCTTCCGGCGCCAGTTCAATCTCGCGCCCCGCTCGTTTGACCAGGTCGCCCGCCTGCGCCAGTTCTCGCTCCGCCACCAGTTCTTCCAGCGCCGCCCGGAACACCGCTGCTTCTTCCGCGCGTCGTGTCACGCGCTCCCGCAATTCCTCCTTCGAGATTCCCGGCGCCAGCGGGTTCGCCGCGTGGAACTTCTCCACTTCCGCCTTCAACCGCTCCGCGCACCCCGCCAGTTCTTCCGCGGTCACCAACACACTCCCGCTCTCCGCCGTCCCGGGCAGCACCCGCACTTTCCCCGCGCGCTCCAACTTCTGCGCGGTTTCCTGCACGTCCTCCACAAGCCATCCCGTCCGCGCCACGATTTGCTTTTGCGTGAGCCCGGCTGATTCACCCGCGCACAGCGCCGCCAAAATCTCATCGCGGTTTCCCCGCTCAAACGCCCCGAGCAGCAGCGCCAGCCGCGCGTCTTTTCTCCCCTGCCGCGTCGCCCGGTTGTTCAGCACCACGCCACCGCCAATCGTCACCACCGGCGAAACCTGCCGCACGATGAACCGGTCCCCCGGGAGCAGCAGCGCCGCCTCGGGAAGCTGCACCTGCGCATAGCACGATCCACCGGGTGCAAGCTGCGCCCGGTCCAGTAGCACTACCTGCGTCACGCATTCCGACGTGCCCTGGTGGAAATGCACCCGCGCGTGGCTTTTCAACGGTCGCGCCGATTGGAGCAGCGTCAGCCGCGCATCCACCCGTAGCGTTTCCGCAAACACTCCCGGCGCCGCCAGCGTCATCCCCCGCTTCAGCTCTTCCAGATCCACCCCAGCCAGGTTGAGCGCCGTCCGCTGTCCCGCCACCGCCCGCACCGTTGCTTTGCCTCCTGATTGTACACCCCGCACTCGCACATGTTTCCGCAGCGGGAACAGCTCCGCCTCGTCTTCCGGCTTCACTGCGCCGGACACCAGCGTTCCCGTCACCACCGCCCCGAATCCCTTCATCGCAAACACGCGGTCAATCGGCAACCGGAAATGCTGCGCGGCATTTTTCGGCGGCGCCGCCTCCGCCACCCGCAACAATTCTTTCTTCAGTTCGCCGAGTCCTGCGCCCGTCCGCGCGCTCGCCGCCACAATCGGCGCGCCCTCGAGAAACGACCCGCGCAGGAATTCCTCCGCTTCCAGCCGCACAAGCTCCACGCCGTCTCGGTCCACCAGGTCGCACTTCGTAATCACGGTCAGACCTCGTGGGATCCCCAGCAGCCGGCAGATGTCGAAATGCTCCCGCGTCTGAGGCTTGATGGACTCATCCGCCGCGATCACCAGTAGTACCAGGTCGAACCCGCCCGCCCCGGCGAGCATGTTTTTCACAAACCGCTCGTGCCCCGGCACATCCACGAATCCCAGCCGCGCCTCGCCCAGATCGAGGAACGCGAAGCCCAGGTCAATTGTGATCCCGCGCCGCTTCTCCTCTTCCAGTCGGTCCGGATGTGTGCCCGTCAGCGCTTCCACCAGCGCCGACTTGCCGTGGTCAATGTGTCCGGCTGTGCCTACGATGACGTTTTTCATTGGTTGGGGATGCTAACGGACTGCGGAGGGAGCGTCAAACGCGCTACGCCAGCGCCTCTGACATTTCTTCGAGGAATTCTTTCGCGGCCGCGTGCGGATTCCTTGCCGCCGTGATCGGGCGCCCGACCACAAGGTAGTCCGCTCCGGCGCGGATCGCCGCCGCGGGCGTCGCGGTTCGCGACTGGTCGTTCTTCTCTGCTCTCGCCGGACGGATCCCTGGGACCACCGTGATGAACTTCCCCCGGCAGGCGCGCCGGATTTCGGCGACTTCCAGCGGCGACGCGACCACTCCGTCCAACCCCGCCTGCTTGGCAAGCCTGGCCAGTCGCACGACCCGCTTTTCCGGAGGCCCAAGAATTCCCAACTTACCGAGCATCTCTTCGCCCATGCTGGTCAACAGCGTCACCCCCAGCACCTTCGGACGGTTCTTTCGCCCGCTCACTGCTCGCGCCGCCGCCCTCATCATCTCCGGCCCGCCCAGCGCGTGCACGTTGACCAGCCGCACCCCCGGCAGCTCCGCCGCCGCTGCGACGGCGCCAGCCACTGTATTCGGAATGTCGTGGAATTTCAGGTCGAGGAAGATGCCCGCGCCCAGCTTGGCCAGCTTCTCCACCGCCCGCGGACCCTCGGCGGTGAACAATTGCATTCCAATCTTAAACATTCCGGCCAAGCCGGTCAGTCGGCTGGCCATCTCGTAGGCAGGAACCAGCCGGTCATAGTCCAGCGCGACAATCAGTCGGTCGTGCGCGTCTTTCGCCAATGGCTTTTGGGCACCTCGAGTAGTTCAATCCGCAGCCTGGCCAGTCCCCGCTCCTCAAACCCGAGCGATCGGGCCACCTCGTACGATACGTCGATCTCTCGGCCCTCAATTACCGGCCCCCGATCGTTAATCCGTACTAGCCGGCTTTGCCCCGTCCTCGGGTTCACGAGCCGGACCAGCGACCCCAAGGGCAGCGTCGGGTGGGCCGCCGTCGGAGCGTACATATCGTACACCTCCCCGCTGGCCGTCAAACGCCCGTGGAATTTCTCCCCATACCAGCTCGAAAGCCCTTCCCAGACCCGGATTGGCTTCGCTGGCTCCGAGGGGAGCACGACTGCGGGGGCTTCCACCGCTGTCACTATCACCAGGATCAGCAGCAGCCCCCGGAAGGCCGCCCAGAGGATAAATAGCTTCGAACGCATAGTGTCCTATTTAACTCAATTTAAATCAGGACATTATACCCCGCGCAAACCTCCCCAGACAAGAAGTTATTTCCCCAAACTTCCCCGTAACTCACTCATACTAAAGATATTCTCGTCCACACACCACTTCTCAAGCCCGCCAACCAGTCGCTCCGTGGCTCTTGGGTCCACAAAACTGGCTGTTCCCACCTGCACCGCCGCCGCCCCGACGACCAGGTATTCCGCCACATTCTCGGCCGTTTCAATCCCTCCAAGCCCAATCACGGGTATTTTCACCGCCTGGCAGACCTCATAGACCAGCCTGACGGTGATCGGTCTGATCGCCGGCCCAGATAGCCCTCCGGTCAGGTTCCCCAGTCTCGACTTTCGTGTCTGCGGGTCCACGCTCATGCCCATGTACGTGTTCGCTACAGTCAGCACGTCCGCACCCGCCCCCTCAACCGCCCTGGCGATAGCCCCGATGTCCGTCACATTTGGTGAGAGCTTCACCCACAGGGGCCTCCGCGACACCCTTTTCACTGTCCCCACCACCTCCGCTGCCAGCCCAGGGTCACTCCCAAATTGCACCCCACCTTTGCCCACGTTCGGGCAGGAGATGTTCAATTCATACGCCGTCAGGCCATCCGCCCCCTCGAGCACCTCAATCACCCGCACATACTCCTGCACCGTCTTCCCAAAGACGTTGGCCACTACCGCTGTGTGGTACGCCCGCAGCTTGGGCAGAATCTCGGCTACGAACGCGCGCACGCCCACGTTCTGCAGCCCGACGGCGTTTAGCATCCCCCCCGCGGTCTCGCACAACCGTGGAGCCGGTGCGCCCTCCATCGGCTCGATGGAAAGTCCTTTAACGACGATTCCACCCAGGCGGTTTAGGTCAACAAGGTGGGAAAATTCGAGTCCGTAGCCGAAGGTCCCGCTGGCGGCAATGATAGGGTTCGTCAGCCGGAGGGCGCCGACGTTGACGCTGAGGTCGGCCGAAGTCGCCACGCTCACCACTTCGCGCAGTCTACTACTTTTGGGGCGAAAGCCAAGCAAAACCTTCGATCCGCCCCGTCTAATGCTTTTTCGCCGCCACCGCACGCTCAGCCGATTTTTCTTCCGCCGCCCGCGGCAACTCCAGCGCCTCTGTCAACACCCGGCCGTCCGCTCTCGCCATCGTGATCCCACAGAGAAACCCCAGCGTCGGCGCAATATCCGCCGGGCTCGCTGTTTCCAGATATTCTCCGCGCCTGATCCCATGCCCCATCAAGATCATTGGCACGCGCGTGTCGTAGCCGTGCGACGTTCCGTGCGTCGTCGCAGGCCCCGGTGGAATTTCCTTCGATGCGTTCACGAAAAACCAGTACGCCTTCGGCACCACCACCATGTCTCCGCTGCGCCCCGCATAGAAGCTGAGTCCCACAGCCCGCACCGTCGCGTCGCGGCTGTTCAATGCCGCCGCCATCTCCTCGCTGCGGAACACGCGCCACACTCCCGCCACTGCCTGAATCGCCTCGACCACTTTGCGCATCCCTGTTGCGTCCGCTTGCAGCTTCGCGTAGATCCCCGGCGCAAAGTAAACCTCGGGGTAGTTCATCTGCGCAACGTACTTTCCCGGCCCGTACAGGTCCGTCATCGCCTTCTCGATCTGCCCCTCCACCTCCTGCGTCACCACCCGCCCCGCGCTGATTCCTTCCTGCCACACCTGCTCTGGAATTGGCGCCACACCGTGGTCCGCCGAGAACCCAACCACGTAGTTTTCTGCCCCGACTGTTCTGTCCAAGTGGTCGAGCAGCGCCCCAATCGTTCTGTCCAGCCGCGCCAGGATGTCCTGCACCTCGTGGCTCTTCGGTCCGAACTCGTGCCCACTCATGTCCAGCGCAGAAAAGCTCACCCCGAGAAAATCCGTCGCGTTCCGTCGCCCCAACTCAAGCTCATCGGCTACTGCCTGCGCCATCTGCCCTAGGTACACATCGGAATACGGGCTCTGCGCCCATAGCGTGTAATACAGCGCGTCAGCTCTCCCGTTCCTCCCCTTGAGTGCGTGCGGGAACGCCTTTGTCCAGCTCTCCGGCGGCTTTTCTCCTTCCGCGTCGTCGGCGAAAAGGTACGCCGGCTCCGGTAGTGCCCGCGTCCACGTCTTCCCCAGATCGCGGTCCACCGGGTTCGCCTTCACGAATTTCTCCACCGCCGGCACCGGCCCACTCGCGAACGCAGAAGACGTCGTCCACGCGCCATGCTGCTCCTCAAACCACGTCACCGCCGTCCCGTCGTGCCCTGCCAGCATAACTGCGCTCCGCGGCTTGATCGAAAGCGTCACCACACGCGCCTGCCCTGTACCCTGCAGCCGCAGTTCGTCTGCCAGCGTCGGCACTTGCAGCCGCTGCGGGCTGTGCCCTGCCTTCGCGTCGGGCGACCCGTAGCTGATTGCCTTTACCACCGCGTCTTCAGTGCAGGTCACCTGTTTTCCTGCTTCCCGATCCCACCACAAGTTCTGCACCATACCGTGCGTCATCGGAAAAGTGCCCGTGCCGATCGTCGCGTGCCCCGCGCACGTTACGGTGTTCATATACGGGTACGCCGCCTGGCGGAACCACGCCCCCTGCTCCACCAGCCGACGCAGTCCCTTCGTCCACTGGCGGCCGTACCTCTCGATGTAGTCCCCGCGCATCTGGTCCACCACTAGCACCACCACCAGCTTTGGGGTCCGCCACACTCGCTGCGCCGCCTTCGCTCCCGCCGGCACACTTTGCGGAACCCCTGCCGCCGCGACCAGCGCGGCGCCTGCAAGAACTGCCAGGAATCTCCGGAAACCGTGCATGAATCATTCCTCCCCGGGGATAAATAAACCGCGCAGTGTACCACGGCCAGGGCACTCTCGTTGCTGCCGCATAGTGCAGTCGCCCGGCCACTGGCGACCCACCACGAGTCACTCTCTTCTGTGCTACTATGTCGCCCCGATGCGCGTCGTCGAGAAATCTCAGTTAATGGCCGCCGCGGAAATCGACCGCACCCTTTCGCGCCTCGCCCATGAGATTGTCGAGCGCAATGGCGGCACCGCCGGCCTCAGCCTGATTGGCATCCGCCGCCGCGGCGTCCCGCTATCCCAGCGCCTCGCCCGCGCCATCAAGGCCATGGACGGCTCCGTCGTCCCCGTCGGCACCCTGGACATCACGCTTTACCGCGACGACTTGAGTCTCGTTGCCCCGCAGCCCGTGGTGCACTCCAGCGAGATCCCCTTTTCCGTGGACGATCAGGTCCTCGTCCTGGTGGACGACGTGCTCTACACCGGCCGCACTGTTCGCGCCGCCATGAACGGCCTATTCGATCTCGGCCGCCCCAAACGCATCGAGCTCTGCGTGCTGATCGACCGCGGTCACCGCGAGCTGCCCATCGAAGCCACCTTCATAGGCCGCCACGTCCAGACCAGTGACACCGAAATTATCGAAGTCCGCCTGAATGAAATTGATCAAGAGGAACGCGTCATGCTTGTCGAGCGCGTCCCCTGAGGGCTGCTGTCCCGAACTGTCGTCCGAGGTCCTGCGTGTCCCATCGTTTCCGCAACCTGCTCGGTATCGAACCGCTCACCCGCGAAGACATCGCCTTCATCCTTGAGCAGTCCCGCCCCTTCCAGGAAATCCAGCGCCACCCGCTGAAAAAGCTTGCCACCCTCCGCGGTAAATCCGTCGTGCTGGCGTTCTTCGAATCCTCCACGCGCACCCGCATCAGCTTCGGCACCGCCGCTTCGCGCCTCGGCGCGGACTCGATGAACCTCCAGGCCGAATCCTCCAGCCTCCGCAAGGGCGAATCGCTCATCGACACCGTCAAGACCCTCGATGCCATGAAGCCGGATTGCCTGGTGATGCGTCACTCCTCTTCTGGCGCGCCGCACTTCGTCCAGCAGCATCTCGAGATTCCCGTCATCAACGCCGGCGACGGCACCCACGCGCACCCCACCCAGGCCCTGCTCGACGCCCTCACTATCCTCGACCGCAAGGGTTGTCTCGACAATCTCAACGTCACCATCATTGGCGACATCCTCCACAGCCGCGTCGCCCGCTCCAATATTCAATTGCTCGGCAAATTCGGCGCTCGCTTCACCCTTTGCGGGCCGGCCATGTGGCTCCCCCGCGAGCTCGAAACGCTTGCGCCGCCCGGCTCTTCGATCCGCCGTGTCTCGACCATCGAAGACGCTGTCCGCGATGCCGATGTCGTCATGGTCCTCCGCGTCCAGCAGGAGCGCCTCCACGAACCGGCCCTGCCGCTCGACGACTACATCCTTCTCTATCAGCTTACGCCCGAGCGCCTCCGCCTCGCTCCGCCCGGCGCCATTGTTATGCATCCCGGCCCGATGATCCGCGGTCTCGAAATTGATCCCGCCGTTGCCGATTGCCCGCAGTCCTGCATTCTTGAGCAGGTCACCAACGGCCTCGCCGTGCGCATGGCTCTCCTCTTTCTCCTGATTGGCGGCTCGCACGAAGACGCAAAGGATGTCCTCCATGCTGCTCGTTAAGAACGGCCGCGTCCTCGATCCCGCTTCGGGCACCGACGTCGTCCTCGACATCCTGCTCGACAGCGACCGCATCGCACAAGTCGCTCCCGCCATCAACGCGCCCGGCGCAGAAGTTCTTGATGCCTCCGGCCTCATCGTCGCCCCGGGTTTCATTGACCTCCACTGCCATCTCCGCGAGCCCGGCGAGGAGTACAAGGAAACCATCGAGACCGGCACGCGTGCTGCCGCCCGCGGCGGCTTCACCGCCGTTTGCTGCATGCCCAACACGAAACCCGTCAACGACAACGCCAGCGTAACCCGTTCCATTATCGAGCGCGCCTCGGCCGCCGGCAGCGTCCGCGTTTGGCCTGTCGGCGCCGCGTCGCTTGGCAGCAAGGGCGAAGCCCTCGCCGAAATCGCCGCCATGAAGTCCGCCGGGATCGTTGCCGTCAGTGACGATGGCCGTCCCATCGCCTCCGCAAAGTTATTGCGTCAAGTAATGGACTACTGTCAGTCGCTCGGCCTGCCCGTCATTGACCACTGCGAGGACGCGTCACTTTCCGCCGGCGGCGTCATGCGCGAAGGCCCCACCTCCGTCCGCATGGGCTTGCGCGGAATTCCCGCCTGCGCCGAATCCATCGCCGTCGCTCGCGGCGTGCAGATCGCCGCGCTCACCGGCGGACGATTTCACGTCGCGCATCTTTCCTGCCGCGAATCTCTCGACCAAGTTCGCGCCGCCAAAGCAAAGGGGCTGCGCGTCACCTGCGAGGTCACGCCGCATCACTTCACGCTCACCGACGAGCACGTCACCGGCTACGACACCCGCTTCAAGATGAATCCGCCGCTCGCCTCCCGCGAAGACCGGGATGCCCTCATCGCCGGCCTCGCCGACGGCTCCGTGGACTGCATCGCCACCGACCACGCCCCGCACGACGCCGCCAGCAAAGACGTCGAGTTCGATAAAGCGCCCTTCGGCATCACCGGCTTCGAAACCGTTCTCGCTCTCGCGCTCGGAAAACTCGTCCACACCAACCGCATCGGCCTGATGCGCATGGTCGAGCTCTTCACCATCGGCCCCGCGCGCATCCTCGGCATCACGCGCTCCGTCGCCCCTGGCGAACTCGCCGACCTCACTCTGTTCTCCGCCGATCACGAGTGGACCTTCCGCGCCGCGGACTCCGCCAGTAAATCCCGCAATACGCCCTTCGACAACGCCGCCTTCTCCGGCGGCCCCATGGCCACCATCATCGCCGGCAAAATTGTCTGGAGACGTTAGTGGCGCAGGCACTCCTGCCTGCGCGTCTCAATAAACAAATCGGGCGGCCCATCAGGCCGCCCGCACTCACTGGTCGCTAATCACTGGTCTCTGGCCGCTAGCTATCCCCTCACTCCTGGCTCCGCCGCTGGGTGCATTCCATGCGTTGGCAGTTCGTGCGTCCCGCGCGGCTGCGGTTCCTGTTGGATCCGGTAAAAGTGATTCAGCGGCCCCGGCCCTTTCCCCACCGCATAACTTCTCTCGATGGCCTTGGTCACGTACGCCTTTGCCAGCAGCACCGATTCCCTGAGCGCGCGCCCCGTCGCCAGTTGCGCCGTAATCGCCGACGCAAACGTGCATCCCGACCCGTGCGTATTCGGACTTTTCACCTTGTCGCCGCCGAAGTGCAGCACCTCGCTGCCCTCAAACAGCACATCAATCGCTTTCTCCATGTGCCCGCCCTTCACCACCACCGCACGCGCTCCCAGTTCGACCAGCTTCCGCGCCGCTGCCTCCATTGCCGCCAGGTCTTTGATCTCCACCCCCAGCAGCGCTTCGGCCTCGGGGACGTTCGGCGTCACCACCGTCGCGTGCTTCATCAACTCCTCGCGCAGGTATTTCAATCCCGACGCATCCATCAGCTCCGCGCCGCCCGCCTGTGCCCGCGCCACCGGGTCGAGCACGACGTTGGCAATCTGCGCCTTGTCCAGAAACTCCGCCACCGCCGCTGCGTTCGCCTTGTTGCCGAGCATGCCGATCTTCACCGCCACGATGGTCATGTCTTCCGCCAGCGCGTCGAGCTGCGCCCGCAGCGTCGCCGCCGGCGTCAGATGCGTGCTCCTGACACCCTGCGTGGACTGCACCGTCAGCGCCGTTACTGCCGCGATGCCGTAGCAGTTGTGCGCCGCAAACGTTTTCAGATCGGCGGCGATTCCCGCGCCGCACGAGGGATCGAATCCCGCGATTGTAAGGACAATCGGTAAAGGTGATGTGGCTGGGTGACTCAACTCAGCGCTCCCTGCCCCGTTGATCTTGATCGCGGTCCGTGTAGGGCAAAATCGCCGGCTCCTCTCGCTCATGCAAGAGTGCCGGCTGCTTCGGAATGTACGCGCCTTGTTCCTCCCAGCGCAAGAAAAATCTGCGCTCTCTCCGAAGGAGCGACCAACTGAAAAAGAAGAACCCAGCCGGCGATGTGTCATCGCCCGGCCGGGCTCGTACTCGTCAACGGGTTTTCTGCGCGCAGGCTACGGGAACAGACCCCGCACCAGTGTCGCGTCCGCCACGCGGCCCACCGCCAGGATGTACGCGCCCGTGCGGTTATGCGAACGGTACTTCCGCGCCGTTTCATACACGTCGTAGAACGCTTTCTTGATGATCTTCTCGAGCCGGGCGTTCACTTCGTGCTCTTCCCAGAAGTAGCCTTGCAGGTTTTGCGCCCACTCGAAGTAGCTCACCGTCACGCCGCCCGCGTTCGCCAGGATATCCGGAATCAGGAAAGTGCCTTTCCGCGCCAGTATTTCATCCGCATGCGGTGTCGTTGGCCCGTTGGCCGCTTCGGCCACGATCTTCGCCTTAATCTGGTCCGCGTTTTCGAGTGTGATGCAGTTCTCCAGCGCCGCCGGGATCAGGATATCGCATTTCAGCGTCAGCAGCTCTTCGTTCGAAATGCGCGAAGTCCCGGGCACCCCGACCACCGTGCCGGTTCGCTCTTTGTACCGGATGGCCTTCACCGGGTCGATTCCCCGCGAGTTGTGCACGCCGCCGCGTGAATCGCTCACCGCGATGATCTTGGCCTTCTTCTCCGCGAACAGCCGCGCCGCGATGGCGCCCGCGTTACCGAAGCCCTGGATCGCCACCGTCGCCCCGCGCAGTGGGATCCTCTTCACCTTGCACGCCTCTTCGGTCACAAACAGGCATCCGCGCGCCGTCGCTTCGTTGCGCCCGAGCGATCCGCCCAGGCTCACCGGCTTGCCCGTCACCACACCCAGCGCGGTTGACCCCAGCGTCATCGAGTACGTATCCATCATCCACGCCATCGTCTGCGCGTCGGTATAGACGTCCGGCGCGGGAATATCCTTGTCGGGCCCGACGATCGGCAGGATCTCGCTGAAGTATCGCCGCGTCATTCGCTCGAGCTCGCTCTTGCTCATTCGCTTCGGGTCGCAGATCACCCCGCCCTTGCCGCCGCCGTACGGGATGTTCACCGTCGCCGTCTTCCACGTCATCCACGACGCCAGCGCCTTCACTTCATCCAGCGTCACTCCCGGATGGTAACGGATGCCGCCCTTCGCCGGCCCCCGCGCGATGTTGTGCTGCACGCGGAATCCGGTGAACACCTTCACCTGCCCGTTATCCATTTTGGTGGGGATGGAGACTTCCATGATCCGCTTCGGCGTGCGCAACACCTGCCGCAGCCCCGGATCGAGCTTCAAATGTTCCGCGGCGATATCGAATTGAAGTTGCGCGATGCGGTACGGGTTCAGGTCTTCCCGCGGCGTCCCGAAGCTTCGGGACGGCACCGGCTGGGGGTTTGGCTTCGCCACCGTGGCCATCGTCACTCTCTCCTTTATCCGCTGGCCGCGCGCGGCAAAGAATTCTTGAACCGCTCGCGGCATTCAGCCGAGCAGAAATGATGTACCTGGCCCGCGTGTTCCAACGTAAAGGAAATCTCGGGGGAGACGAACATGCCGCAGACGGGATCGCGGCGCAGTGGCTTCCCTTCCGGCGATGCTCCGGCCTGAGGCTGCGCTGGACGCGCTTTGCCCGCCAGCCAGCCGAAGAGCCACTTTGCCAGCTTCGTGGCCCACCAGAAAATCAGCAGCCACAATAGGAATCGAATGATCCGGCCCACAATCTCCACGCCGCGCTTTGCTCTCCGTGACGGCCTTCGTTCGGCACAGCCTGCCGCGCCAGACTTGCCCTCCCACAGGCCCCTGAGACCGTGGCTAACTTGCTTGAAATGCAAACTTTAGTCAACCGAAAAAAGGAGAGCAAAACGGAATGCAGAGGAAATCCCACGCACTCTGGCAGGTTGTCTGCCCTTTTCAGGCGAGCAGCCGGAGAACAGTGCACGCCATGCTAACCAATTCATTTATAAGATGTTAGCGGAACTGCCCGCCAACCTGAATCCGGTCCGTTCCCATGTGCGGTTGCAGCGCATCTGGAATAAGGATAGACCCATCCGCCTGTTGGTAATTCTCCACTACCGCCAGCCACGTCCGCCCCACGGCCAGCCCCGACCCGTTCAGCGTGTGCACAAATTCGCTCTTGCCGCCTTTCGGCTTATAGCGGATTCCTGACCGCCGCGCCTGAAAAGCCTCGCAGTTCGAGCACGACGAAATCTCGCGGAACTCCCCCGCGCCCGGCAGCCACACTTCGATGTCGTACGTCTTCGCCGACGCGAATCCCATGTCGCTCGTGCACAACTGCATCACGCGATAGTGCAGCCCGAGCCCTTGCAGCACGGCCTCCGCATCGCGCACCAGTTTCTCGTGTTCCTCGTAGCTCTGCTCCGGCTTCGTAAACTTGAACAGCTCCACCTTGTGGAACTCGTGCTGCCGCATGATCCCGCGCGTGTCTTTCCCCGCCGCGCCCGCTTCCGCCCGGAAGCACGCTGTCCACGCGCATACGTTCACCGGCAGTTGCTCGTCCTCGAGCGTCTCGTCGCGGTAGAGGTTGGTCAGTTCCACCTCCGCCGTCGGCGTCAGCCACAGGTCCGTCCTGTCAATGTGGAACATCTCCGCGGCAAACTTCGGCAGTTGCCCCACGCCGACCAGCGACCCCGTGTTCACCAGAAACGGCGGCAGGACTTCTTCGTAGCCGTGCTTTTGCGTGTGCAGGTCGAGCATGTAGTTCGCGAGCGCCCGGCTCAGCCGCGCTCCCGCTCCGCGGAAAAGCGCAAAGCGCGCCCCGGCCATCTTCGTCGCCCGCTGCAAATCCAGAATCCCCGAGCTCTCCCCAACCTCCCAGTGCGGCCGCGGCTGGAAGTCGAACTTCGGAGGAGTCCCCCAGCGCCGCACCTCGACGTTCTGCTCCGGTCCGCCGCCCACCGGAACGCTGGCATGAGGCAGGTTGGGCACCGTCAGCATGAACTCGCGCAGCTTCGCATCCAGTTCCACCACTCGCTCGTCGCCGCGCTTGATCTCGTCTGAGACGCGCTTCATTTCCGAGATGATCGCGCCGGCGTCCTGCTTCGCCTTCTTCAACCGCGCGATTTCGTCGCTCGCTTTGTTCCGCTCGGCCTTCAGCCGCTCGACCGACGTGATCAATCCCCGCCGCTCGCGGTCCAGCGACGCGAACCCGTCCAGGTCCAGTGCCACGCCGCGGTTTCGCGCCATCTCCGCGAATTTGCCCAGATGCTCCCGGAAGTAGTTCAGGTCATGCATAAAGCAGAGAGGATACAGCAATCCCGCTTAGCTGTGTAGCGCCGGCCTTTAGCCCGGCACTTTTCTCGCCACTGGCCACTCCTTTTTGACTCTACCGCCATTCTGTACTAATGTTTTTCAACCATGATGAAGCGCCTGACCTGTTCCGCACTCGTTTTGCTGCTGGCTTCGTTCGCCGCCTGCAGCGTCGTCCAGGAAAAGGAAAAAGAGCGCGCCGATATCACCGCCGCGCTTCAGAAGTACCTTGGCGAGCGCAGTGGCCTCAACCTCTCCGCCATGGACTGGAATATCAAGGAACTCAACGTGGACCGCGATAATGCCAGCGTCCAGGTCACCTTCACCGCCAAGCAGGGCGGCGCTTCCATGGTCATGGAGTACGAGATGAAGCGCAATGGCGGCGTCTGGACCGTGCTGAAGTCCGGTCCGCGCGGCAGCATCGGCATGCCCGCTCATCCCGGCGCCGGCACGGAAGCCGCTCCCACCATGCCGCCCGCTGGAACCGGCACAGGCACGGGTGCGCTTCCTTCCGGCCATCCGCCGCTTACGCCCGAGCCCAAAGCCCCGGCGAAAACTCCACCCCCACCCAAGAAATCCAGCTAGCGTCGCGTCCCGACAATACTGTGCAAAAGTCCGGGGGGATCCACTTGAGCTAACCCACTGCAGGGGCGCTCCCGAAGTTTCGGGATTGCTGCGCACGAATTTCTTGAACCAATTTGTGGGACACAACACGAGTGCGATTCCAACTAATTACTCCTGGGGGGCAGGGCTTTAGCCCTGACATGCAGCTGCAAAAGTTCAGCCGGGCTTCAGCCCCTGAAGTCTTCCGCTCGAGGCACTCTTAGGCGGAACAAGCTGGAACAGCACTCGCGGGAGAACTGCTTCCTACTCCCTGCCTTTTAGCCCCGGCACTCCACCCGCCGTCCGCGCCTCCGTCACGCCCCGCACAATCGCCCGTGCCACCGCTTCCGCGGCCGCCGCGCCGACGGCATCCACGTCCGCCTTTTTGTCGCCGAGAGACAACGCAAACACAATATCGCCGTCAAACTTCGTGAACGCCGGCGAAACCGTTCGCGCCATGCCTTCGGAAGCCGTTCCCGCCACGCGCTGCGCTTCCATTTTCGTCAGCGACGCATCCGTCGCCACCACCACCAGCACCGTGTTCGTGCCCGAAAAACCTGCTCGTACCCCCGGAGCTTCGGGGCCGCGTCGCATCGCCGCGGCCGTGTCCACAAATTCCATCGAGTCCGCCGCCGCCCGCGCCCCGGCGATAATTCTTCCTGTCTCCGGCTCGCGGATATCGCTAAACGCATTCACCACCGCCAGCGCCGCCACGCGCACGCCGCCCGGCAATTCTTCCGTCCAGCACCCAATCCCCGCCTTTATCGCCCTTTCGATACCGAACAACTTTCCCACTGTCGCGCCCGTCCCCGCGCCGGCATTCCCTTCTTCAACCGGTCCTTCGACCGCCGCTTGCGCCGCCGCATAACCCATCGCCGCATCCGGACGCCGCGTCGCGCTGCCCACCGCCAAGTCAAACAGGATCGCCGAAGGCACAATCGGCACGCGCACAACACCCGCATCGAACCCGACGCCACGCTCTTCGCACCAGCGCATTACGCCCGAAGCCGCGTCGAGCCCGAACGCGCTGCCGCCGACCAGCACCAGCCCGTGAATTCTCTCCACAATGTGCCCCGGCCGCAGCGTCTCCAGTTCGCGCTCGCCCACCGCCCCGCCCAGCACTTCGCACGCCGCCACCATCCCCTGCTCGCACACAAACACTGTGCAGCCCGTCAGCGCGGCCTCATCCTGCGCGTGTCCGATCTTCAATCCCGCAATCGGTCCGAACCCCGCCGGCATAGGCGCCGATAGTACCTCATCTGAATTCATCTGCGCGCATCGGTGGTTTCAATTTTGGGCTTTTGCTGTGCTAGCATCACCACTTCAATATGGCTCGCGCCGCCTACATCGTCAGCGCCGTGCGCACGCCGATTGGCAAGTTCGGCGGCAGCCTGGCCGGTCTGACCGCCGCGGACATGGGCACCATCGCCGTCCGCGCCGCCCTCGAGCGCGGCTTCGGCGAGCTGCCTGCCGAGCGGACGCCCGGCGACCGTTCCCCCGCGCCGCCACACTCCACCCGCTATCACGTGGACGAGCTTCTCTTCGGCAACGGGCGCCAGGCCGGCGGCGGTCCCAACGTCGCCCGGCAGATTGCCTGGCGCTCCGGCCTGGGCGACAACGTGCCCGCGATGACGCTGAACATGGCCTGCGCCTCCGGCCTGCGCGCGATCACCCTGGCCTCGCAGCAGATTCTTCTCAGTGAGGCGGATATCGTCGTCGCCGGTGGCGTCGAATCCATGTCGCGGCTGCCGTATTATTTCGAGGCGCGCTGGGGCGTCAAGATGGGCCATCAGCCGTTGGTGGACGCGATGTACCGCGACGGCTTCCTCTGCCCGATGTCGCAATTGATCATGGGCGAGACCGCCGAAGTGCTCGCCGAGCAGTACAAGATCCCCCGCGAGGAGCAGGACCGTTACGCCTGGGAAAGCCAGCAGCGCGCCGCCGCGGCCATGCGCGAGAGTCGCTTCAAGGCGGAAATGGTTCCGGTCGAGCGTACCGACAAAAAAGGAAACACAATCCGTTTCGACACCGACGAGCACGTCCGCGGCGACGTGACGCTCGAGGGCATAGCCAAGCTCCCGCCCGTCTTCTCGAAGTCCGGCACAATCACCGCCGGCAACTCCAGCGGCCTCACCGACGCCGCCGCTGCGCTCGTCGTCGTCAGCGAAGCGAAGCTGCGCGAACTGAGCCTGAAACCGCTGGCGCGCATCGTGGACGCCGCCGTCGCCGCGGTGGACCCGCGCATCATGGGCATCGCTCCGGTGCCCGCGGTGCGCAAGCTCGAAGAGCGCAGCGGCTGGAAGCTCGCCGATTACGATGCCGTCGAGCTCAACGAAGCCTTTGCCGCACAGGTGCTCGCGTGCGACCGCGAGCTGCACTTCGACCGCGCAAAACTCAATCCCAACGGCGGCGCCATCGCGCTCGGCCATCCCATCGGCTGCACTGGCGCGCGCATCGCCACGACGCTGCTGCACGAGTTGCGCCGCACCGGCGGCAGGCGCGGCCTCGCCACGCTGTGCGTTTCCGGCGGCATGGGTCTTGCCGTCGCTTTCGAGGCAATGCCGTAAGAGCGAGTAGCATGTCGCATCTTATAGCTGGCGGGTAGAGGGAACAGAGTTTCGGTTTGTGGTTTTCGGTTTCCGGCTTTCGGTTTCTGGTTTTCGCGTCTCCTTTTTCTCTGTGTCTCTGTGGCTGATCTGAAGGAGTGAACCATGGCTGACAAAGATATCCGCATAGATGAATTTGCCGCGACCGCGGCGCTCGCGCCGGCCAACTTCCAGTTTGTGAAGTACCGCCTCGAGGGCGCCGTCGTCCACCTCACGCTCAACCGGCCGAAGTACAACGAGCTGAACGAACGTATGCTGCAGGAGCTGGCCGTCGGCATCGAGGGCCTGAGCGAGAAGGACGACGTCAAGGTCATCGTCATCGACTCCGCGCTCGACATCTTCTGCGGCGGCATCGAGATCCGCGAGTACACCACCGAGCGCGTCTTTCAGATGCTCGACGCCTTCCACCGCGTGTTTAGCGCGCTGCTCGATATCGGCAAGCCCGTCCTCACCGTCGTGGACGGCAAGGCCATTGGCGGCGGCTGCGAGCTGGCCGCGTTTGGCGACATGGTGATCGCCACGCCGAAGGCCATCTTCGCGCAGCCGGAGATCAAGCTGGGCGTTTTCCCGCCGCTCGCCTCCACAATTTTTCCGTTCATCATCGGGCCGAAGCTGGCGCTCGAGCTCGTGCTCACGGGGCAAGCCATCACCGCCGAGCGCGCCAGGGACCTCGGCCTGGTGAACCGCCTGGTGGCCGAAGATCAGCTCGAGAAAACGGTGAACGACATCATCGCGCAGATCGCCTCGCAGTCCGGCGCCGTGCTCACCATGGCCAAGAAGGCCATCCTCGACGGCATGGGAATGTCGCTGCGCGACGGCCTGCGCAACTCCATGAACATTTTCCTGAACGAACTCTATCGCCTCGAAGATTCGCAGGAAGGCCTGCGCGCCCTGCTCGAAAAGCGCAAGCCGCAATGGAAAAACCGCTGAGGTAGGACAGGCTTTAGCCTGTCCCGTATCTGCGTCTCCGTCGCGAACAAAAGGCATGAACGATTCGTCGCCCTTTTCGCCTCCTGCGCCCGCGCCCGAATGGGACTCGCCCCCCGTCCCCGACCCGCGCGAGGAAGCCACGCGTCTGGCACACGAAAGCTCCCTGCGCCGGCTCACGCGGCTGCTCGTCGCCGGCTGCGCGCTCTTCACGCTCACCATCTGGCTGTTCGTTCGCCTGGAAAACCCCTCGCGTCTGTTTCCTTTTGTGCAGGGGCCGGCCCACGTGGTGCGCCAGCATCTCGAAGCCCTGAACCGCGGCGAATTCCGCGAGGCCTACCTGCTCTTCTCCCAGCACTACCGCGACGAGGTTTCCTTTGAGCTCTACCACGAGCTCATCGTTACGCACTCGGCGATGTTCCGCACGCGCATCATCTCCGTCAGTAACCAGGAAACGTCCGCGGACCGCGTCGTGCTCGGCACCCGCCTGCTCTCCTCCAACGGCGAGCGCTACCTCGCCCGCTTCACTCTCGTCCGCACGGGCGACCGCTGGTGGATTGACGACCTTCGCTGGGGCGCCGACTCCGGCCGCCGCAACGTCATCGCCGTCTAACGAAGTCGCTTTCCGTTGTTTTCCTGATCTGTGTTGATCCATGTTCCCTTGTCCCGCCTGCCCTGAGCGGAGCCGAAGGGAGCGAAGCCGTGGGATCCATGGTTTCCGTTCTTGGTTTCGCTCGCGGTTGACACCGCTCCGCGCGTCGGCATAGACTGCCTTTCGACATTCAGCAGGCCCGTGTTGTGGGGGAAGGCCGTGAAAATCGGCCACGGTCCCGCCACTGTGATGGGGGCCGCGCAAGCGGCGCCCCAAGTCAGGAAACCCGCCCGGGTCGTCGTTAGCTGACACTCTTCGCGAGAGAGGGTGTGGCTCTGAGCCCCATTCTTTTTCGTGGGGTTTTTTTGTTGCTCGCTCGGTTTGAACTCGTGGTTGTTTTTCGCCAACTCGCCGGATTCGCGCTGCTCGCCGCGCTGGCTGCGCCCGCCGCAGTGCGCGCGGGCGCGCAGGCCACGGCGCCGCCTGCTAACGCAGCAACGCCGGCAAAGACCGACGTGACGGACGAAGTGGGCCGCCGCGTCTCTATCCCTGTGCCGGTGCGTCGCATCGTCTCGCTCGCGCCCAACCTCACGGAAACCATCTATGCGCTCGGCGCGCAGGATCGCCTCGTCGGAGTTACCGACTATTGCGATTACCCGCCCGAAGCCCAGCAGAAAGCTCGCGTCGGCGGCGCGGTGAATCCGAATCTCGAGCAGATTGTCGCTCTCAAGCCTGACCTCGTCCTCGCCCAGGCCTTCACGCTCAACCGCCGCGAGACGGTGGACGCGCTCGAACGCCTCGGCGTCGCCGTCTATTCTGCCAACGCACACTCCGTGGACGGCATTCTCGATTCCACCCGGCATCTCGCCGAAGTCATCGGCGCAGTCGAGCAATCCACTGTGCTTCTGAAAAACCTCCGCACCCGCCTCGGCGAGTTGAAGCGCCACCTCGCCGGCCGCCCGCCGAAGCGCGTGCTCTTCGTCGTCTGGAGCGACCCGCTCGTCACCGTCGGCCGCCAGACGTTTATCGCCGACGCGCTGCGCCTCGCCGGCGCCGAATCCGTCGTCGAGACAGAACAGGACTGGCCACGCCTCAGCCTCGAAGAAGTCGTCCGCTTGCAACCCGACTTTCTTGTCTTCGCCAGCTCGCACTCCAAAACCGTTCGCACCACGGTCGAAGATTTGAGTCAGCGGCCCGGCTGGCGCGGCCTCGACGCCGTCCGCAATCGTCGCATCGCTGTCATCAGCGACGCCATCAACCGCCCCGCGCCGCGCCTGGTCGAAGCCCTCGAGGATCTTGCCCGCCAGCTCCATCCGGATGCGTTCGAGGAGAAAAGCAAAAACAGAAAAGCGAAAATTGAAAACAGGAAAAACGCTGCGGCCAGCGGTGAATCTCCTATTTTCTCTTTTCTATTTTCTCTTTTCGCTTTTCATAGGGTGGCCCCGTAATGCAGCCGCTCACCCCCAAACGCCTCGCCTGGATCTGCGGCTCGCTCGCCGCCGTGCTGCTGATCGTTGTGATCGTCTCTCTCAAAGTTGGAGCGGTGCCCATTTCGGTCATCGACCTCGTCTCGAGCCTGGGCCGTGTCGCCATCGGCCGCAGCGCGCAGCTTCCCAGCGAATACAGCCTCATTGTTTTCGAAATCCGCCTGCCGCGCATTCTCCTCGGTATCCTGGTCGGCGCGGCGCTCTCCGTCGCCGGCGCGGGCTTTCAGGCGCTGCTGCGCAATCCGCTCGCGGACCCCTACGTCCTCGGCGTCTCCAGCGGCGCCGCGCTCGGTGCCATCATTTCCTTGATCGTCGCCTCGCGCGCTTCCTTCGCCATGCCACTCGCGGCGTTCGCCGGCGCGCTGGCCACCATCGCCGGCGTCTATTTCCTCGGTCGCCGCGGCGGGCAACTCGATTCGCACATTCTTCTTCTCGCCGGCATCATCACTGCATCATTTCTTTCCGCCCTGATCATGTTCCTGATGACGACGCTCTCTGGCGGCGAGCTCCGCGGCATCGCTTTCTGGCTGATGGGCGACCTCACTTCGACGAAGACCCCGGTCGGCCTCGGCTGGCTCTTCACCGTGCTGCTGCTGGCCATCGGCGCCATCTACACCACCGCCGCCGACCTCAACCTGCTCCTCTCCGGCGAGCAGGAAGCCATGCACCTCGGCGTGGACGTGCCGCGCGTCAAGCTGGTCGTCTATGTCTCCGCCTCGCTGCTGACGGGCCTGGCTGTCTCGGTCAGTGGCGCCATCGGCTACGTCGGGTTGCTGGTGCCGCACGTGATGCGGCTGCTTTTCGGCTCCGACCATCGCCTGCTCATCCCGACCACCGCGCTTGGCGGCGCTATCACCATCGTCGTTGCCGACACGCTCGCGCGCACCATCGTTTCCCCCACTGAGCTTCCCGTCGGCGCGATGACAGCGATGGCCGGCGCGCCCGTGTTCATCTATCTGTTGCGGCGGAGGCTCCAGTGAGTGACGTCACGCTCAACTCGAATGCCGCCTCCTTCGCTGCTGTCCCGGCCGCGCCCGCCGAGATGCGTCTCAGCATCGAACAGGCCAGTTACGCCTATTCCGCCGGCGACCGCGCCGCGCCACTTTTCACGCTCGAAGCCACCAGCCTCCACGCCCGCCGCCAGGAGTTAGTCGCCATTGTCGGACCCAACGCCAGCGGCAAGTCCACCTTGCTGCGGTTGATCTCCGGGGCGCTGCGCCCCCTTTCCGGCCGCGTGCAGCTCGACGGCTTCGAAGTCAGCGCGCTCGACCCGCGTACGCGCGCCCGCCGCATCGCCGTAGTGCAGCAGGAAAGCCCGCTGCTCTTTCCCACCCGCGTCGCCGAATACGTCCTCCAGGGGCGGCACCCGTACGGTCAGACGCTCCGTTTCGAAACCCCGGAAGATCTGACCATTGCCGAGCAAGCGCTCGCGCAGGTCGGTGCCGCCCATTTGCGCGGACGCTGGATGCACCAGATCTCCGGCGGCGAAAAACAAAAAGTTGTATTGGCCCGCGCGCTCGCCCAGCAGCCGCTGCTGCTCCTGCTCGACGAGCCCACTCTGCACCTCGACATCGGCGCGCAGGTGGACCTGCTGCAGCAGCTCCGCCGTCTCGCGGAAAGCCACGGCTACACCATTGTCGTGGTCACGCACGAGTTGAATCTCGCCGCGGAGTTCGCCGACCAGGTCGCCCTGCTCCATCGCGGCAAATGCCTGCGCTTCGGCACGCCCGCGGAGGTTTATCGCCGCGAGCTGCTCGAACAGGTCTTCGGCGCCGCACTGGAAGTGGAGCCGGGTCCCGCGGGCCGCCCGCGCGTTACGCCGCTCGCGCGAAGAGAAAAGTTTTCTTTGTAGGAGGCCGGTCTTCGGACCGGCCCGCGTATCCTGCGGTGCGCATTTGGCAGAGTTTCTTACCGCTAAACGCACGCTGCGCTGATCAACCCGCAGACTCCGTGCACGGGAAGACGGTGCAAATCCGTCGCCGCCGCGCGACTGTAAGGCGGAGTCCTGAACCAAAACTGTTCAGGACGACGCCCCGAACCGGGTGGTTCGGGGCGGCCTTCACCTCGGCGCACGCCACTGTCTCGATCTTTCGGGATGGGAAGGCCGCGTCGATTGTGCCTGCCGCCAAGCCAGGAGACCGGCGGAGTCCGCAGCCTGATTTCTCGATTGCCAAAATCAGGCCAACTTTTTTCTCCCGCGCGAGAGGGAGAAAGGAGATTCCATGAAAGCCCGCTCGGTTCTGCTGGTTGTTCTTGCCGTCCTTTGCTTCGCTTGGCCGTCCGCATTCGCTCAGTCCGCTGCAACGCTCTCCGGCATCCTTACCGATCCCACCGGCGCCGCCGTCACCGGCGCTGAAGTTTCCGCGCAATTGTTCGCTGCGGGCAAAACGGCGCCCGCGCGCGCGACCACCGATTCCACCGGACGTTTCACCCTGCCTTTGCCGCCCGGCCGCTATCTCGTCCGCATCTCGGCCACATCGAATTCCTTTGCCCGCGTCGAGCGCGAACTCTCCCTTGCCGCCGGTGACGCGCTCGAATGGAGCCCGCGCCTCGAGCTCGAGCGCCTCTCCGCCACCGTGGTGGTCTCCGCGCAAGCCGAGCCGGTTGTGGTCCAATCTTCCAGCGCTTCGGTCAGCATCCTCACGCGCGCGGAGATTTCTGAGCGTCAGGCCCTCTGGCTCGCGCCGCTTCTTTCCACGCTGCCCGGCTTTAGCCTTTCCCGCCTCGGCCGCGACGGCGGCGTCACTTCCCTCTTCCTCAACGGCGGCAACTCGAACTTCACCAAGGTGCTGATGGACGGCACGCCCGTGAACGAACCCGGCGGCGGCGCCGACTTCTCCAACTTCGCGCTCGACAACGTCGAAAAAATCGAAGTCGTGCGCGGCGCGGAAAGCGCTCTCTTCGGTTCCGACGCGATGACGGGCGTCGTACAGGTCTTCTCCCGCCGTGGTTCCTCGCGCCGCCCTGCGCTCACTTTGCTGGCCGAAGGCGGCAAGTTCGCGACCGCCCGCGGCGCCGCGCAGCTCAGCGGCGCGCTTGGCCGCTTCGATTACTCCGCCGCCGCCTCGACGTTCTACACCTCCGGCCAGGAACGCAACGACATTTTCCGCAACGCTTCCCTTTCGGCCAATTTCGGCTGGCGCCTCCGCGACAACAACAGCCTGCGCCTCAGCCTCCGCAGCGCCGCCAGCGACGCCGGTGTCCCCGGGCAGACGCTTTTCACGCCCGCCAACCTCGACCAGCACAACGGCCTGAAAAACTTTTCCGCCAACCTGAGCTGGGATTTCGATACCTCTTCCCGCTGGCGCCATCGCTTCTCCGGAACCGAATCTTATATCCGTCAGCTTTTCGCCAATCCCACAAGCGATTTCTGCGATCCGAACCCACCATTCATTTGCGACTTTCCCTTCACCGTCCGCAACCAGTTCAACCGCGCCGGTTTTGCCGCCCAATCGAGTTACGTCTCCCCTCGCGATGGTCTCACCTTCGGCTACAACGTCGAAATCGAAAACGGATCTCTCAGTAACTTCCATGCGCGGCGCAACAACCAGGCCGGCTATCTCGAGCTTCGGGCGCAGCCCTGGCATCGCCTCAGCGTGAATCTCGGCGCCCGCGCCGAAGCCAACGCCAGCTTCGGCGCGCGCGTGATTCCCCGCGGCGGTTTCGCGCTGCTGCTCCGCGCCGGCCGTGATTTCTGGGGCGCGACGCGCCTCCGTCTCTCCGCCGGCCTCGGCATCAAGGAACCCACGCTGGTGCAATCCTTCGCCAAGGATCCCTGCTTTCCCGGCAACCCCGATCTGCGTCCTGAGCGCTCGCGCTCCGTCATCGTCGGGCTCGATCAGGCGCTCGCCTCCGACCGTGTGCGCGTTTCCGCCGAATACTTTGACAACCGCTTCCACGACATCGTCAGCTTCACGTTCTGTTTCCCCGGCGGGCCATGTCCCATCGCGCCGCCGCCCGGCTGCCCCTTCGGCTACGGCACGTTTTTCAACACGGACCTCGCCCGCGCCCGCGGCGCCAATCTCTCGCTCGAGACGCGTCCCGTTCGCTGGCTGCGCATCGCCGGCAGCTACAGCTTTTCTCCGACGCGCGTGCTGCAGGCGCCTAACGCTTTCGACCCCGCGCTCCAGCCCGGCAACCGGCTCTTCAAGCGGCCGGTGCATTCCGGCAGCCTGGTGCTCAACGCCGATTTTCGTCGCATGAACTGGAATCTCGCCGGCACGTTCGTCGGCCGCCGCACCGATAGCGACTTCCTCGGCCTCGGCCTGACAAGAAACGCGGGCTATGCGAAAGTGGATGTTGCGGCGAGCTACGACGTCGGCCGCGGCATCAGCGCGTTTGGCCGCGTCGAAAATCTGTTCGACAAGAAGTATCAGGAATCGCTCGGCTATAGGGCCTATCGCCGCGCCTACCGCTTGGGTCTGCGCTTCCACCTCGGCGGCGAGTAGGTAGCACAGGCTTCTAGCCTGTGCGTCTTCAAGAAGTCCGGGGCGGGCGCAGGGGCCCGCCCCACGATTTGCGCGGAGGGCGGGGCAGCCCCCTGTGGCTGCCCCATTAAATGGTCGTCGACCCTCAACAATTTCTTGTTGCCCACCCCGCCTGCTGGATCTCCCGCCGCGCTCCCGAATTCCCCGTACACAACGTCCATGCCCTGGACATTCTCGCCCCGCCCACTCGTGTCTTCGCCGCTCTCTCCAACCTCGGCAATCTCTCTCCCGCCTGGTATTGGCGCGCGCTCTACGCCATCCGCGGCATCGCCGGAAAACTCTTCCGCTGGGATCCTGGCCTGCGATGGCACGGCCCCGAGCCGCTCGTCCCCGGCAACCACTATGCCTTCTTCCTGATCGAGCACGTCGCCGCTCCCGGCAGCGCCACGAATCCCACTGCGGAATTCCCGTACGAACTCGGCGTCAGCGTGGAAAACCATCTCACGTTGGCGCTGATGAGCTACGTCGTCGCGCCCCACGGCTGCGGCACGCGCCTCTACAACGCCACTTGCGCGCTCTTCAAAGGCCGCACCGGCCGCGCCTACTGGCGCGTGATCCGCCCGTTCCACGACGCCCTCATTGAAGATATGCTCCAAAACCTCCGCCGCCGCGCCGAACGCCAGGGCAACTCAGTGTTATAATTTGCGCTTCATCATGGCTGGGACCACTCAACAGGCTGGCGGCATGTCCCCCGGCATTCTCGCGCGCTACGAGCCCGTCATCGGTCTCGAAGTCCACCTGCAACTGAGGACCGGGACGAAACTCTTCTGCGCCTGTTCCACGCGCTTTGGTGACCCACCCAACAAGAACACCTGTCCGGTCTGCCTCGGCCTGCCCGGCGCGCTGCCTGTGCTGAACCGCGGCGCGCTCGATCTCGCCATCCGTGCTGCGCTCGCGTTGCACGCCACCGTCCACGAGCGCTCCCGTTTCGCCCGCAAGAACTATTTCTACCCCGACCTGCCGAAGGGCTATCAGATCTCGATGTACGAGATGCCGCTGGCCACCGCCGGCTGGCTGGAAATTCCGCTCGATGGCGCCACAAAGCGCATCGGCATCACGCGGCTGCACATGGAAGACGACGCCGCGAAAAATCTCCACGAGGGGTTTCCCGATTCCGACCGCAACTCCTACATTGATTACAACCGCTGCGGCGTCCCCCTGGTCGAAATCGTCTCCGAGCCGGACATTCGTTCCCCCGAAGAGGCCTACGCGTACCTCACCACGCTCAAGCAGGTGCTGGAATACACCGGCGTCAGTGACTGCAACATGGAGGAAGGTTCCCTCCGCTGCGACGCCAATGTCAGCGTCCGCCGCCGCGGCGAGGACAAATTCGGCACCAAAGCCGAAGTGAAAAACCTTAACTCCTTCCGCTACCTCCAGCACGCGCTCGAATACGAAATCGAGCGCCAGATCGGCGTGCTGGAATCCAGCGGCCGCGTCGAGCAGGAGACCCGCCTCTGGAGCGTCGCCGCCGGACGCACCGAGCCGATGCGCTCGAAGGAATTCGCGCACGACTATCGTTACTTCCCTGAGCCCGATCTGCTTCCCGTCCACGTGAGTGAAGCGTTGAAGGCGGAGATCTTGTCGAAGATGCCGGAACTGCCGGACGCGAAGCGCGCCCGCTTCCTCCGCGAATTCCAGATCACTCCTTACGACGCCGGCGTGCTCACCACCACCCGCGCCCTTGCTGATTATTTCGAAGCCGCGGTGAACGCCGGCGCGCCGCCCAAATCCGCCGCTAACTGGATCCAGACCGAGTTGCTCCGCCGCCTCAACGACGCCGGGAAGGAAATCGCTGAAAGTCCCATCGCGCCCGCGGCGCTCGCGGAACTGCTCAGGATCATCGAGCGCGGCCAGATCACCGGCGCCAGCGGTAAGAAAGTCTTTGCGAAGATGTTTGAAACAGGCGATCCGGCCTCGAAGATCGTGGCGGCAGAAAGCATCGGCCAAATCAGCGAGGCCGAGATTGAACGCGCCTGCCGCGAGGTGGTCGAAAAGAATCCCGACAATGTCGCCAAGTACAAGGCCGGCAACGACGGCGTCTTTAAGTTTTTTGTCGGTCAGGTGATGCGCGCCACGCGCGGCCAGGCCAGCCCGCAGCTCGTGAACGGCACACTGAAACGCCTGCTCTCCTGAAAGCGATGGCGTCTCCTTCCCGATTTGGGACGGTGGAATTAAGATCTTCCATTATTAAAGAAATTGGCCCTTTTCTTGAATAGCGATTTTCATGTTAAAAAGGTCTTTCACAACTCGCGATGGCATTTGAACTACATATCCGGAGAACCGCATGTCCGTTCTAAAAGAGGGAGAGAAGGCTCCTGACTTCCGCTTGCCCGCCGACGACGGCACGGAGATCTCATTTGGAGATTTCCGCGGCAGCTACGTCCTGCTCTACTTCTTCCCCAAGGCGCTCACGCCCGGCTGAACGCACGAAGCGTCCGAGTTTCGTGACGCCAAAGCAAAGTTCGACAAACTCAGCGTTGTCGTGCTCGGCTGCTCCGCCGATTCGCCCGAGACGATGGCCAAGTTCCGCTCCAAGCATAAGCTGAACTTCCCGCTCCTCAGCGACTCCGATTTCCACGTCATCGAGGCCTACGGCGCCCGCCGCATGAAAAGTTTCTTGGGAAAGAATTTCCTGGGGATTGTCCGAAGCTCAACTCTGATCGGCCCGGACGGAAAGGTGAAGAAAGTCTGGGAGAAGGCCCCTTCGAAGGGCCACGCCGCCGAAGTCCTCGACTTCCTCAAATCCCTCGCTGGCAAATGATCTTCCGCAGGGGCGTCCCGATCCCGCGCTTCAGGACCGACGCCCCGCGCGGAGTTCTCGCCTACTGTACTGTGAGCGCGGTCTTCAGCCTGAAAGAGACCTTCGACTCCGCGCGGATTTCCACTTCCGTTTTCCCCGTCATGGCCGCGCCCGCCGTGCCTGCGCCCGCTCCGACGACCGCGCCGATCGCCGCGCCCTTGCCGCCACCCGCGATCGCACCGATCACCGCACCGGCGGCCGCGCCGCCGCCAGCGCCCACTGCAGTCCGTTTGCCGCGCGCGGCTCCCGTTGCCCCAAACCACGAAGCCGTCGTCGTGTACGTCTTCCCCTTCACTTCCACCGACACCAGTTTCAGCGACAGCTTGGCCTGACCCTTCAGCTTCCCGGCTGATTCCACGCTGGCCACCGCGAGGTTGGCCTTCGCTCCCTTGGGGATGACCACTTTCCCGTTTACAGTGATGTTTTCCGCCACGCTCCCCGCCACCCTCTGACCCTCTTGCGCGTCCTTCGAGCTCACCGTCTGGTCCACGGTCACCGAGATGGCCGTGCCGGCGGGCAGCGTTCCCTGCGCCTGCACCGACGCCGCTGCACACAGCAACACCGCCGCGAATACCGCAATCCACGTTCTCCTCATGCTTCACCTCCGCCTGAAGTTAGGCTGGCCGTCTAAGTTTAGCAGAACTGCGGGCGCCGGAGTTCTCTCCCGTTCACAGGGCGACGAGAAACGCGCCGTCCTGCTCCTCGATCAGCATATTGTCAATCAGCCGCGTCTGGCCCACGAACACGGCCAGCACAGCCAGGCAGGCGCGCCGCAGCCGCGTCACCGGCTCGAACGTGTCCCCGTCCACAATGTCCGCGTAGTCCACCGCGGCAAGTGTCTCCGCGTCCAGCACGCCACGCATCACAGCGACCAGCCGCGCGCCATCGCGCTCCCCGGTGGTGATTTCCTTTCTTGCCTCGTCGAGCGCGCGATAGAGCACCGTGGCCACCCGCCGCTCCTCGGGCCCCAGATACGCATTCCGCGACGACATTGCCAGCCCGTCCGCCTCCCGCGCTGTCGGGCAGACCACCACTTGCGTGTCCAGGTTCAGGTCCGCCGCCATCTGCCGGATGATCCGCGCTTGCTGCGCGTCCTTCCGCCCGAAGAAGGCGTACTGCGCTTGCACAATCTCAAACAGCTTCAACACCACCGTGGCCACGCCGCGAAAATGGCCCGGCCGCGATCGCCCTTCCAGCCGAGTGCTCAGCCCTTCCACGGTGACGTACGTGCGGAAGCCGTCCGGGTACATTTCCTTCGCCGTCGGCGCGAACAGATAATCCACGCGCAGCTCTTCGAGCGCCGCGCGGTCCGCATCCATCTGCTGCGGATATTTGTGGAGATCCTCGTTCGGACCGAATTGCGTGGGGTTGACAAAGATGGACGCGATCACCGGCGAGCACTGTTGCTGCGCCGCGCGCACCAGCGAGCGGTGCCCCTCGTGCAGCGCGCCCATCGTCGGCACAAGCCCCACCACCCGCCCGTCGGCACGCGCCTGCCGCGCCACCTGCTTCATCCACTCCAGCGTATAGATGGTTTCCATGCGGCCGGGTCATGCCGTCGCGGCGGCGCCCCGCTCGCGATAGAAGAGGCTCAGGTCCGTGGACACGGATTTTGCGCCCAACTGCCGAAGCAGCGTTGTCGCCTGTCCGCGGTGGTACGTGCCGTGATTGACGAGGTGCTGCAGCATCTGCCACAAGGGGCAGGCAAAAGTTCCGGCCGTCAGCGTCTTGTATTCGCTGACCGACACCAACCGTTCCGCAGTCAGACCCCGCACAAAGGCCAATAGGTCCGCTTCAACTTCCTCCCAGCGCTTTCTCAGGCTTGGCAGGTCAGGGAAGTCCTCTGCCGCTGGCAAGCCGGTGGGCGTGCGCCCCTGCCAGCGCTCCAGCCAGATCCACTGTCCCCCCATGATGTGCGCCAGCGTGTCTCGCACCGACGGAAAGCTCGAGCCCAGGTCGCGGGTGAATTGCTCTGGTGTCAGCGCACTCGCTGCGTCAAGAACCCGCCGGTTGGCCCACGCGTCGTACTCGTAGAGCAGTTGGATCTCATCCTTTGTCATGCTCCCCCCATTTTTCGCAGCCGTTGGGTTCAGGCCCGTTTCTTCACGGGCACTCCGCGGATCCCCGCCGGCGCGTGGTAGCACTCCGCATCCAATGGGTACCGCCCCTCGCGCACGTCCGCGCAGAACTCGTGCACCGCTCGCGTGATCGTCTCGCCGAGGTTCGCGTACTGCCGCACAAACTTCGCCGACGGCTCAAAACTTAGTCCCACCATGTCGTGGAACACCAGCACCTGCCCGTCGCATTCCGGCCCGGCGCCGATGCCGATGGTCGGGATGCGCAGCTCTTCGGTGATGCGGGCGGCCAGTTCCCGCGGAATCGCTTCCAACACGATCGCAAACGCGCCCGCCGCCTCCACTGCCTGCGCGTCGCGCAGCACTTGTTCGGCGGCGTCGCACGTTTTTCCTTGCACCCGATAGCCACCCAGCGCGTGCAGCGATTGCGGTGTCAGCCCGACGTGCCCCATTACCGGGATTTCCGCCTCCACCAGCCTCGCGATCAGTTCCAGCCGCCGCTCGCCACCTTCGATCTTCACGGCTTCGGCGCCGGCTTCCTTCACGAAGCGGATCGCGTTTCGTACGGACTCTTCAGCAGACGCGTGAAAGCTGCCATAGGGCATGTCCGCCACCACCAGCGCGCGCTTCACCCCGCGCCGCACCGCCCGCGTGTGGTGCAGCATCTCCTCCATCGTCACCGGTAGCGTGCTCTCGTAGCCGAGCACAACCATCCCCAGCGAATCTCCCACCAGCAGGATGTCCACGCCGGCCTCGTCCAGCAGGCGCGCGGTCGGATAGTCGTATGCCGTCAGGCACGTAATTCTCTTGTTGGCTTGGGTTTCTAAAGTGGAAGGTGCAGCCTTGCGGCTTAGGATGTCGGGCACGGTAATTTTCCCGTTGCCCGCATCCCGAGACTTCGGGACGCTGCTCATGTTTCCTCCGGTGCCGTTCCCGGGCGGCCGGGATACAGCCCATCAGCTAGAGCCTAGCAAATTGCCGCCGCCTTGGCCAGCGCTGGTTTCCCGGCAGGCACTGTGGTGAAATGGAAGGAAACCATATGGTTACCGCCGTCATTCTCGTCGTTGTCCTCGCCGTTGTGGCGCTCATTGTCGGCTTCACCACCGGCAAGGACCGCTACGCGGAAATGACGGAAGAAGAATTTGAGGCAGAAGCGAAGCGCTCCTCGCTGCTCGGCGCCGCCGTCATGGGACTTCAGAAAGTCCTGGAGCCCAAGCGCGTCGAGTACATTTTGCAGCGAGACAATCGCGTCGAAGGCGACTCGGCCGAAGCCGGCGACCGCCCGCCCGACAAGCCTCCTGCCCCCTGACCCGCCTTACGGCTTGTCCTTCCCCGACTGGATGTACGTTCCGGTGGCAATGCACACCAGCAAGAACAGCAGCGCCCCCTTGTAGAAGCTCAAGTAGTAAACGCTCACGCCCTGCACGTACGTCGAGAGCCAGAAGCCCATCGCGTTCGCCGCGCGCCAGACCAGGGCGACGACCACGCAGAGCATTCCCAGCCAGTAGCTGTATTGCACGATCTTTTTTTCCATTGCGAGCCTCCTTGTGCGGGAAATCCCGGGGGCCCTTTCGAACAATGACCCGGCGCCCGCCCTCCCGAGGCCGGTCTAAACGACGCTACGCCCAGCCCTTGCACCTGTCAATCGCGCTGTGCGGCAATTGCCGTCTAGCTTGCACTGGTGCGCTATGGCGCCGCCACAAGGAGGAACGTGGGCCAATTTCGTCGTGTTGCCGTATTGAGCCTTTCCACCGCCCTGTGTGCTTCGAGCGGAGACTGCTTCGCCCCTCCTCTTGCCGCGAAAAGGATCTGCGAAACGTCTTTGTAGGGGCACGCCCTCCGTGATTTGTCGTCTGCATAGAACAAGAAACAGGCATCGCCGCCAGGCCGCATGCCCGTTTTCCGATTTCTCTATGTGCTGATTCAGTGCGCGTGCGCTCCCGCGCCGTGCCGGATGCGCTGGTAGGCTTCGATTTGCGCCGGTGTCAAAATCTTCTTTGCGGCGAGATGCGCGGAAAGATGCACCCAGCGCAGCTCCGCCCGCAGCGACGCCACCCGGTACGTCTCCTCGCGCAGCTCCGCTGCGCTCTTGTTCTGCGCGAACAATTCCTCCAGCCGCTTCTCTGCCAGCAGCACGTCCTTGCCTTTGGCAAGAGCCTTTTCCTTCATATCCGTCTTCAGCTTCTGCATCGCCGCTTCCTGTTCGGCGGTGAGCATCAGCTCCTTTTTCATTTCCAGCACGTGCTTCGGCCCCGGGTACCCATTCTTGTCCGCCGCCAGGGCCATGCCGAATCCCTCGCCGCGCTCGATGGCTTCGCGTTCCGCGGTTAGGAACGCATAGTGCTGCACCACGGCCTGCGGCGCTTGCGCCGCTGGCGCCGTCTGGGTTCTCATGTGTTGCTCCTGCTGCGCGGCTAGCGGCAGCGCCAGCAGCAGCAAGATTCCTCCTCGAAAGACCTTCATCCTTTCCTCCTCACAGTTGTCCTACAGTGGTCGGCACTTCGGGCGCCGGGCGCTCCGGCTCGGGTCCTTTCCATCCCACGGCACGTCCCTGGATGGCCCGCATCACCGCGCGGAACAGCACCCAGTACATCAACTGCCGGTAGTAAAACCGCTGCAGCAGGAGCGGCCGCAACAGCGTCCAGTCCTCTTTCTTTTCCAGCGCGAAGGCGATCACACAGGTGAACAGATCGATCAGCATGAACGCGGCAAAGAAAATCAGCGACCTCATCACGTCGTCCGTGGTCCACAGTTGCGGCATTCTCGCGATGCGGAACTGCGCCAGCCCCCACACCAGAATCGTGCTGAAGAACATCAGGTCGATCACCGGCGAAACCAGCGGTAGAAAAATCTGGAACAAGAACACGTTGGGCAGGGCGATCCACCCCAGCGTCCCGTACCGCTTCCTCCACAACGTGTCCCGGTGCTTCCACACCGCTTGCATCGTGCCGAACGTCCAGCGGAACCGCTGCTGGATCAGCGCGTTCGCCCTTTCCGGCGCTTGCGTGTGCGCGATGGTCTGGTCGTCATACAAAATTCGCCAGCCGCGCCGCCGGATGGCGATCGTCAGGTCGGTGTCTTCCGCCACCGTGTCCGCCGATAATCCGCCGCATGCGCACACCGCCCCCGCGCGCCATGCCCCCAGCGCCCCCGGCACTACCGTGATGCAGTTCAGAAGGTCGAACGCCCGCTTCTCCATATTTTGGCTGGTGACGTACTCGAGGGCCTGCCACCGCGTCAGCCAGCGGTCCCGATTGCCGACTTTCACGTTGCCCGCAACCCCACCCACGGTTGCATCACCAAAATGCCGCGCCAGCCTCGCAATCGCGTCGGGTTCAACAAAGGTGTCGGCGTCGATGGTGACCACCACTTCGCCCTGCGCGTCCGCAAGCGCGCGGTTCAGCGCCGCGGCCTTCCCTAGGTTCAGCTGTTGCAGGATCCGCACACGCGGGTCGCGCCCGAAGCTTGCGTACAGTTGCTCATCCGTCGCGTCCGTCGAACCGTCGTCCACGACGATAACTTCGATCGCCGGCCAGCCCTCCGGCAGTTGCGATTCGAGCGCCGACTCCACCGTCTTGACGATCGCCTCTTCCTCGTTGTGCGCCGGGATGAGAACGCTTACGCGCGGCCGGTAGTCCGGCCGGCCGCGGTCTTCCGGCAGGAGTTTCTCCACCAACGCGAGCGCCCCGACAATCAGCGCCCGGCCGCTGACCAGCGCAATGCCGGCCACAAAAATCCCCGCAATGGCCAGCCGGAACCAGTGCAACAGGGCGAAAGTGAACGCGTCCGCCTGCGCCACCAGCCGCTCGTCGCGCGTGAGCGCCGGCATCACTTGCGCCCGCGTCTTCCCCAACAGTTCGGAGACGCTCACCAGTTGGAAGCCCTCCGCCCGCAGCCCGTCAATGATGCCCGGCAGCGACTCCACCGTTTGCGTACGGTCGCCGCCGCCGTCGTGCAGCAGGACAATATTGCCTCTTCCGCGCCTCGCTTGCTCGATCACTCGCTGCGCAATCGACGCCGCCGGCGGCCGCTCCCAATCGTGCGGATCGATCTGCGAACCGACCAGCACATAGCCCCGTTCCTGCGCGTCCGGCAGCAGCTTGATTTCCTCGGCGGTTTCCGGCTGGTGGTCGATGCCGTACGGCGGGCGGAACAGGATGGACTTGATCCCTAGACGGCTCTCCAGCAACCGCTCCGTCAGGTTGAGTTCGATACCAAGCTGCGTAAGTGAAATCCCGGCAAAGGGCGGGTGCGTGTAGGTGTGGTTGCCGATCTCGTGTCCTTCTTTGAAGATGCGTTTCAGCAACCGCGGTGAATCGCCGGCGGCTTCCCCGGTCAGGAAAAACGCTGCCGGCGCCTTTTTCTCCCGCAGGGTCTCGAGGATCTTCGGCGTGTACCTCGCATCGGGGCCGTCATCGAACGTCAGTGCAACCTTTCCCTTCGCCGCGCCGATCTGATCGATCTCATATGAGAGCGGAAACTTCACCAGGCTTTCCTGCACGATGGTTCCGCTGGCCGGATCGTAGCGGATCTCGCGCTGCCCGTTCTGCGGCTTTGCGATGATTCGCCAGATGTCGCCGCCTCCCTCAAGGATCAGGTCGTTGCCCGGCGGCATATCATTCAGCCGGGCGCGGATGGCGTCATCCGGCTGCGTGGCGTCCCAGATGCCCCATAGTGATGCATCCTCGGAACCCAGCCGCCACAGCACCGTGCCGTGGACGCCGGCGTGCTCCGCCGCGCGGAACTGGTTGTACGCGGTCACACCGTCCAGCAGCCACACTTGGTGCAGCTGGTTTGCTTCGTCATAGTAGGAGTAATGCGGATTCAGCGCGTCCGGGTCGAACTCCACCGTCGCTTCCGATTCCCTTGCGGTGGTCATCGCTTCCTGGAAGCTTTTGTTTTTCGCCCGTTGCGCCGCCTCGCCTTTCCGGGGCTTCCCCCAGTCGTACGCATAACTGCCCACCGCCACCACCACTTTCTGCGGCGGCACTTCGCGCAGCGTGCTCTCTAGGTTTCGCACGTACCAGTCCTGTGCCGCGATCGTCCCCGGCGGCGACGTCGGCCAGTGCTGGTCATAATTCATCAGGATGATCGCGTCCGCCTGCGAGCCCACGAACTTGTAGTCGTAGATCGGGTCTGCCGCCGGCAGCGCCACCATCAGCTTGAGGTTCACGCCGTGCAGCGCCGCAGCCAGTTCCTTGACGAATTCCCGGTAGTGTGGCTGGCTGTCGTCTGGAATCTCCTCGAAGTCCAGCACCAGTCCCGTCTGGCGCGTGTTGGCCGCGTAGTTCGTCAGCAACTCCACCAGACGCTGCCGCGCGGCCTTGCGCGCCAATAGCTCCGCCAATTCCTTCGTGTGCCAGACCGATCCGTCGGAGTTGTTCACCAGCGCCATCATCGGGATTTCCACCCCGATCGAATCCATCCACGTCTTCAGCTTCGGATCGGACACCACCCGCAGCCGCCCGTCCGGCGAATAGGCGTGCAACGCCTCCGGAATCAGCAGGTCGAGCTCCCGGTAGTGCTGCTGCAACGAAGCCAGGCTCGTCGGGTCCCAGCTCACGTAGAACGCCGCCCGCAGCGGATCATAGAGCTGCGGCGCTTTGCCGATGGCCGCGATCCTCTTCCGCCGGCCTGTGCGCACCGGCGCCGGCTTCACTTTCCGTTTCGGCTGCGCCGCATGAACCCCCGGCCGCGTTTCAGTGACGATGAATTCCGGCAGGTCCGCGCGCACCAGGATGCTGGCGATGAACACCACCAGCAGCAGCGCAAACACCCCGCCGCTCACCTCCAGCGCCCAGCGCGTCCGCCGCCACCGGCGCTGCTGCGCGTCGTAGAAAATGGGCTTGCGTTCTTTCATCGCCTCAGTTCAAGCTAATCCGCCGTCCAACGCGTGTCAATGACGCCGGAATCCTTTTCGATACGGAAACACCTGCTCGGGGCTGTGCTGACGGGCCTCGCGCTCCGCCTGTTTTTCGTCTGGCGCTTCCCGGCGGTCGCCGGCGACACCGGCGTCTACGAGGAACTTGCCCGCAACTGGCTCGACCACGGCATCTACGGCCTCTGGCTCAACGGCCAGTTGACGCCGGTGGACCTTCGCGCACCCGGTTACCCCGCGTTTCTCGCCGCCATCTTCGCAACCTTCGGCCGCGCGCGAATTGCAGTGATGCTCGTGCAGGTGCTGGTGGACCTCGGCACCTGCCTCCTGACCGGCGCCGTCACCGCCTGGCTGGCGCCGGTAACTTCGCGTGCCCGCGCTGTCGCTGCCGCTGTCTGGCTCGCCGCACTCTGCCCTTTCGTCGCCAACTATGCCGCCGTTCCGCTCACCGAAGTTCTCGCCACGTTTCTCACCGCCGCGGCGCTGCTTGTGCTCCTCGTCGCCGTCGGCCGGCACGCGTCCGCTCTTCCTCACGGTGGGCAGGGTGCCGCCGTTTCCCCGCTCAGACTTTACTTCTTCGGAGGCCTCATCGTTGGCCTGGGCACGTTGGTTCGCCCGGAAACACCTTTGCTTCTCGCCTCGGTCGGATTTGTGCTGTGCATCCGCTGGCGGCAGCCAGCGGATTGGCCACGATTGATCCGCGCCGGAGTTTTCATGGCGTTAGGTCTTGCGCTGCCACTTCTCCCCTGGGGTGCTCGCAACTACCTCACGCTCGGCCGCGCTCAGTTTCTTGCTCCACGCTACGCCGAACTCCCCGGCGAATTCGTGCCCCACGGTTTCAACGCCTGGACGAAGACCTGGGTGGTGCGTTTCCGCGACGTCTATCTTGTGCCCTGGAAGCTCGATGATGAGCCCATAAACATCGACGATATCAACCCCGCCGCCTTCGACTCGCCTGACGAACGCGCCCGTGTCGCCGCCATCCTCGAACGATACAACGAGGACACCACCCTCACGCCGGCCCTCGACGCCGAATTCGCCCAACTGGCCCGCGAACGCGCCGCGCGCCACCCGCTGCGCACATGGCTCTGGATTCCGCTCGAGCGCGCCGTTACGCTCTGGTTCACGCCGCGCATCGAGCTATTGCCCTTCTCCGGCCACCTCTCCCCGCTCGCGAGAAAGTGGGAAGAAGACCCGTTGGATTTCACGGTCACACTGGGTTTCGGCTTATTGAATTTCCTCGTTGCCGGCCTGGCTTTGGCCGGGGCTTGGAAAATGTGGCGCCTCTTTCCTCAACGATCGGACCCACAAACTCCGGCCCGCTTGCTCGGCCTCTGTCTCATCGTGGCCTTCGCTCTGGTCCGCACTGTCTTCCTCACCCAGATCGAAACTCCCGAGCCGCGCTACGTTGTTGTCTGCTTCCCCGCGCTCCTCGCCCTCGCCGCCCAACTCTGGATACGCCCGCCGAGTGCTTTGTAGGGGCGCTACTTGCCTGCCTTGATCCCGCAACTGCGGGACGAGGCGCTGCGCCCTTTCTAATCCTCCCAATCCGCAATAAAGAGGTTCGTATCCCCGCGCTTCTTTCCATTCCGGTTCGACGCCCAGACCAGTTTCTTCCCGCCCGAACTCCACATCGGAAAACTGTCGAATTCAGGATGGTAGGTGACGCGCTCGAGCCCCGTGCCGTCCGCGTTGATTAGGTAGAGATCGAAATTTCGCCCGCGCGGGTTCTCCAAGTTCGACGCAAAGATGATGCGCTTCCCGTCGGGGTGGAAGAATGGCGCAAAGCTCGCCGCGCCGGCCTTCGTCAGTTGGCGCTTGTTGCTCCCGTCCGCATCCATCACGAAGATTTCCAGCCGCGTCGGCCGGAGCTGCGACGTCTTGATCAACTCCTTGTAGTCGGCCAGCTCCGCCGGCGTCTCCGGGTGCGCCGCCCGATAGACGATCTTTTTCCCGTCGGGTGAGTAGAACGGCCCGCCGTCGTACCCCGGCTCGTTCGTCAGTTGCTTCACGTTTTTCCCGTTCGCGTCCATTACATAAATCTCCGGGTCGCCACTGCGCAGCGAAGTGAACACAATCTTCTTCCCGTCGCGCGAGATCGTGGCCTCGGCATCGTATCCCGGCGTGTCCGTCAGCCGCTTCACGTCGCTGCCGTCGATCTTCGCGGTGTAGATGTCGAACTCCGGATACAGCTTCCACACGTACCCCTTGCTGTAGTCCGGCGGCGGCGGACATTCCGGACCGGCGGCGTGTGTCGAGCTGTAGAGGATCCGCTTGCCGTTCGGGAAAATGTATGCGCAGGTCGTCCGGCCCTTGCCGGTCGAGACCCTGCGCTTGTTTTTCCCATCCATGTCCATGATGTAGATCTGATCGCACGTGCCCTCGCCTTCGTGCGCCTGGAAAATCAGTTGCTTGTCGTCCTTCGAAAAATAGGCCTCGGCATTTTGCCCACCGAAGGTGAGCTGCCGCACGTTCTGCAGGTGCTTTTCTTCCGGCAGAACCAAGCTGGGTGCCGCTCCGCCCGCCGCGGCCTGCTGCGCGGCCATTTTCAATTGCACTCCGCCCCACCCCATTAGTACACATGCAAGAATGCAGAATAGGACTCTGTTCTTCATGATTTGCCGTTCTTCCTTTCGTCCTTTTGTGCCATCGTTCCTGTCTCTGCCACTCTGCAACTCTGTAACTCTTCAACTTTCTTCGACCGGCTCCGGATGAATGTTCACCACAAAAATCTGCGGAAACTTCTCCTTGATCCGGTCCTGGAGCGCCTCGGTCACATCGTGGATCCGCGTGATGGGCAGGCTGCCGTCCATCGCGCAATGGCAGGAGACAGTGATCTTCTGATCCGCCTCGCGCACGCGCACCTCGTGGCAATCCAGCAGCTCACCGTATTCCGTCCGCAGGCTGTTCATATGCGCCTGCACCGCCGCCGCCAGTTCCTTCATCTCGCCCGCCGTGGCGATGTGCATGCCCAGCGGCTCGATGTGGATGTTCACCCCGGCCACGCCGTTGCCCTCCCGCAGGATTTCTTCCTCGAGCTCAGTGGCCCGCCGGTGCGCCTCGCGCAGGCTCAGGTGCTCGTCCACTTCCATGTGCATTTCGACGAACAGCCTTCCGTCCACCTGGTGCGCCGAAATCTCGTGGATCGCCAGCCCCCGCCGGTGGGCCATCGCGCGGATGGCGTCAAACAGCGTTTCCCCGCCGTGCGCGCGCGGCTCCATGTGCACCATCACGTCCGCGGGGACGATCTGCGCGACGCGCTTTTCCACGGCGTCGCTGATGGCGTGCACCTGCTCGAAACTCGCCGTGCGTGGCACGCTGATGGTCACGTCCACAAAATGATGCTTCCCCGCGCGCCGCACCCGCACCCGCTCCGCACCGAGCACGCCGTCCAACTCTTCCACCGCCGTCGCGATTCGTTGCTGCATGCCCGCCGGCGCCGCGTCCAGCAGCGCATCCAGCGTCCGCCGCCCGAGTTGCGAGCCCACCCAGATGATCACCCCGGCCACGAACAGCGCCGCCAGCGGGTCGGCATAGAACAGCCATTCAGCGTTCAACCTCTGCCCCACCCACGCGCACACCATCCCGAACATCACGACCAGCGTGCTCCACACGTCGGTGGAAAAGTGCAGCGCGTCCGCCTCGAGCGCTTCGCTCTCGTGCTTCTTCGCCACCTTGTCCAGCGCCCGCGACCGGATCACGTCCATCCCCGCCATCCCCGCCAGCACCACGATGGCGATCAAGCTCGGCTCCAGGTGCACATGGCGCGTCAGCAGCCGGTGGAAGGCCTCGTAAATCACGTAGAGCGCCGTCAGCAGCAGCAGGCCCGTCTCCACAAATGCTGAAAAGCTCTCCACCTTGGCGTGGCCGTAGGTGTGGCTCGCATCCGCCGGCCGGTCGGAAATGCGCACCGAAAGGTAGGTGATGATCGCAGCAATCAGGTCGAGTCCCGAGTGCAGCGCCTCCGAGAGGATACCCAGGCTGCCCGTGTACCACGTCAGAAAAACCTTCAGCGATACCAGCGCCAGCGCCGTCCCCACCGACGCCAGTGCGGCAATTTTTTTCTCCCGAATTCCCTCGATTGCTTCCACCGTTCCCGGCACCGCAAATCCGTGTCGTGCCTCCCGAAGCCTCGGGAGAATCGCTCGCTCCGGCACGACCGCCCAATATAGCAGTAAAGCCGCGCCTCCCGAAGTCCCGATCCCGAATCCCGATCCCGAAGCGTCGGGATTCGGGATTGGGCCGCCCCTTTGCTGGTGTATAATTTCGCTTCGCCCGTCGTCCGAGAAACTGCCTTGCCCAAACGCCAGCCTTCCGCACCCATTGTCGAATCGCTAGCCGTTGCCGTTCCGCCGGCCCGCGCCTGGGACGCCCTCATCAGCCCGCGTTTTCTCGGCGACATCATGATGGGCCACGTCGAGCTCGACCCGCGCCCCGGCAAGCCGTTCGTGTGGAAGTGGGGCGTCTGGGCCGACGCCGCTCCCGGCAAGGGCCGCTTCGAATGGCGCGGCACGGTTCTCGACGTCGTTCCCGGCTCGATGCTGATTCTCAGCGGCGGGAGCTCCACTGCCGTGCTCACCGTCAAGGGTGAAGGCGCGTCGTGCCTCATCACCGTCGTCCACCTCAACACCTCGCCCGCGCCCAGCGAGGATTATCAGTACGGCTGGGCGGATTTTCTGCTCCGCATGAAGACGCTGCTCGAGCCGCATCCCTCCGGCGACGCGCTTTATCTCCGCACGCTCCTTCGCGCCACTCCTGCGGAGGTCATTCGCGCGTGGCTGAGCCCCGCCGTCATGGCCAGGCTCCTTCCCGGCAAGGTCACGCTGAAGGCCAAAGTCGGCGGCCGCTTTGAATGGCAGTGGAAGCACCAGAAGGGAGCGCGGAATACGGGTGCATTTCTGGAAATCGCCAGGGGCCACCGCGTCTCGTTCACGTGGGAGGGCGGTCCGCGGCCGTCCGAAGTGCGCCTCTCCGCCGAGCGCACGCCCTACGGCGCCTTTGTTTCTCTCGAGCACGTCCATCTCCCGCCCGGCGCCTCCCGGCGGGCCGTCGAGCGCATGTGGGCGCACCTGCTCGAGCGCCTCCGCGTCTATTTTTATTTCGGCAAGAAAATCCGCGTCACTTGAACCGTGTGCCAGGTCGTTCCGTGCTTGCGGTGTTTTTCACAAGAACCTATCTGGCTCGGTTGATATCCACGAATTTGAGCCCCGAAGGGGCGGAAGTCTTGTAGCCCAGGGCGCAAGCCCTGGGTCAATAGGTCGCACGGATTGCGCGCCTTGCTGCCGCAGCGGTCCGGCTTGACTCCGCTATGCCAACTCGACTACGTTGCTTGGGTTGGTCGCCCGGAGAAGCCACCTCGCATCATGAACCGGCATCGAATCACGAGCAACCAAGGAGATCTCTCTTGAAGAAGCTGTCTTTCGCTCTAGGAATTCTCGCAGTCTTGTTCGCCTTCAGTTCCGGTGCTGGCGCGCAGGCCATTCCCAATCAGGTGCTGGGCCTTTATCCGCGCGAGGCCGGTGAAATCACCTTCCTTGACGTTCGCTCGCTGCGAAATTCTCCGAACTACGCCCAGCTCAAGACGCAGGTGCTCCCCGAGCGCTTCCGCCAGCTCGCCGAATGGACGAAATACATCGGTGTGGACTTCGATACCGAGGTCTATCAGTTGAGCTGGGCCTTCCTGCCCGCGGCGGAAGGCGAGCAGGTGGGCATGGTCGGCATCGCCGAGGGCAACTTCCCCGCTGATGAAATTCAGCGCCTGGCGAAGGAGCGCAACCTGCCCTACTACCGTCACGCCGGCTCCCTGGTCCTCAATCTCGGCAAGAACGATCAGGGCCGCGAGTTTGTTTTTGCCTTTGCCGACCCCAGCACGGCCATCTTCGGCTTCCGCGATACGGCCGAAGGAATTCTCGACCGCCGCGCCTCCGCCGGCGCGAGCCTGCTCGACAATCGCCCGCTGATGGACCTGATCCGCGCGCTCAACGGCAAGTCGCCGGTGTGGATCGCCATGGACAGTCAGTTCACTCTGCTCGCCGTCAAGCAGATGCTGCCGGAAATTTCCCGCGTCCCTGGCTTTGAGACGCTCGCCTCGCGCCTCCAGTCCGCCACCCTCCAGTTCCAGTTGTCCGATGGCTTCCGTGCCGCCGCCGCGCTGCGCTGCCAGACCGCCGCTGACGCCCTGGTCGTCGCCAAGCTCATGCAGGCCGCCGTCACCTACCAGGCCTTCCGCCTCAACGAATCGAATCTCGAACTCGCCCGCGTCCTCGGCGACCTTCGCCTCAATCAGCCCGACGATCGCGTCGAGCTCGCGCTCACGATCGCGTCGTCCGACTTGAGTACCCTCCTTCAAAAGAACAGCCTGGCGCTGAAGTTCTAGCTCCTCCGCAACTCTTGACCAAAAACAAAAAGGCCCTGGCGACTTCTTCAATCGCCAGGGCCTTCGAACAGTTGTAATGCCGGCCTGAAGGCCGGCGCTACGCCGCTACCGCGGCACAGGGATGTGACCGATTCCCTGCGGACCCGACAGCGCCGTCAAGGCAATCGGCGAGGCGGCGTTCGCCCCGAACGGTGTGACCGTTTCGTTGTTGTGGATCGCCACGTTGTTCAGCCCTGATTGCGCAATGTACACGCGCACACCGGTAGTCGGTAGGAACAGCGCGTCGATCGGCGGAATCGTGATCCCGAACGGCGCGGAGGCGCCCGCCAGGGCCACGGGGGAGCCAGCCATTAACGCCGGCGTTACGAGCGTGTCGTCAATCACCGAAAACTGGTTCGTGCCGTTCAAGGTGACGTACACGCGCGCGCCGTCGGGCGTGATCGCGAACGCTTCCGGTGCGCTCAAGGCGCCCGTGGAGATCGGACCGGCCACCACCGTTGTGTTGTCGGCGGCGTCGAGCACGATTACGTCGTTTGAGCCTGTCCCGGCGATGTACACCCGGTTCCCGTCGGCGCTGATGGCGACGCCGTGCGGTGTGGTCACGCCCGCCGTGAACGGCGAGCCGAAGATCTCGACCACGGAAATCGCATCGAGCACCACGAACTGGTCGTTACCCACGTCGGTGACGTACACCAGCGAGTCGTCCGGCGTAATCGCCACGCCGTAGAAGCTGGCGGTGAGGGGCGTGCCGAATGGGCCCGAGCTGACGAAGGTGTCCGTCGCCGCGTCAATCACGGCAATTTCGCCGTTCGAGCAAGCTACGAACGCGGTGGGCAATCCGCCCGGAAGCCCGATGGCGATCCCGCGCGGGCCGGTGCACGTCCCCAATCCGATGGTCGTCACGGCGCCGTTGATCGTGTCAACCACCTTGACATTGTTCGTGCCGTTCAGCGTGACGTAGACTTTCCGCCCGTTCGGCGTAGCCGCCACTCCCATCGGGTTGCTGAGCGCGCCCAACGCGATGCTCGAATCGAACAGGTTCGTCGTCGTGTTGATCACTTCCAGGGTATCGGTCCCGGGGGAAGCCGCCGCGGCGTAGGTGCCCAGCACGTTCACAATATAGGACGCGCCCGGCAGCGCTGCGCCCGAGGGTGTCGTCGTGTTCGCCGTGTCAAATACGCACACGTTGAATGTGTAGTCCGTCACGAGCGGGCTCTCCGTTGTCGGGATGCCGGAAATCAGGCCGGTCGCTGCGCCCAGCGTCAAGCCCGGCGGTATCGTGCCTGTCGGCGCGAATCCGCCCGTGCAGGCCCCGCCCGTGCTTCCCGGCGGCACCCATGTATTTCCGCCCAAGCCGCCCGTTGTCAGCACGGTCTCGCCCGGCCCGGTCGGCACGTAGGTGTAGTCTACCAGCCCGTTCCGCAGCGACGCCGTAGTAATGGTCAGTGCGAGGTTCACTGTGAACGTGCGCGTGAGGGTCACGCCGGTCGCATCCGCCGGCGTGGTCAGGTTGCTGCCGTCGGTCACCAACACATTGAAGGACGCCGGCGCCACCGCCGTCACGGCTGCGCTGTCGCACACCACCGTCGTCGCGCCCGAGACGCAGGTGATGCCCGCGCCCGGCGCCCCCACTGTAAACGTGTAGATCGCAAGCCCACCGCTAGCGGTGTATGTAGGCGAGAGCAATCCCGCCGGGATTCCGTACGCCCGCCCGATCACAGCCGTCGTGGTTGGCGAGGTCGGATCCGGCGACACCGTCATCGAAACCACCGGATTTACGGTGTACGTCTTTGCCAGACCGATCGAGCCGGCAGACGTCGTTGCGTTGCCCGTGTCAGTCACCGTCACGGTCAGCGCGCCCGTCGTTCCCGTCACGCCGACGCCGCCGCTGTTGCACGTCAGCGTGGTCGCGGTGGTCACTTGCGTCCCGCAGATATTCGAGTTCACCAGCAGCGTGCCCGAGCGAACAAACGAGTATCCCGGCAATCCGCCCGTGACCTCATAGACCACCGGCGCTTCCGGCGCCGCGCCGTAGGTTCGTCCCACCACGGCCTGCGCGTTGGCGTTGGCCGGGTCAGGCGAGCCCGCTTGCAGCGCAATGGCCAGCGCCGCCGCGATGGTGTTGCTGTAGTTGTTGTATCCCGCCGTATCCGCATTGGTGGAGCCTGCCGGCGTCGTCGAGTTGCCTGCGTCGCCGAAGGTCATCACCAGCGTGCGGCTGGCACCCGCTGGAGCGGTCACTACGCCGCCGCCCGCCGAGCTGTTGCACGTCACCGTCACGCTCGCCCCCACCTGTGCGGTCGCTGGGCTGCAAACGATGTTGTTCGCGGAAAGTGTACCGGTCTGCGTGCCGGTAAGACCGAAACCGGCAGCGTTGCCCAGACCGCCCGAGGCGGTGAAGACCAGGTTCGCCAGCGGCGTCCCATAGGTTCGTCCCACAACGCCATCGGGGATCACACCGTTCGGCGCCAGACCTGTCGGCGCCGGAGCCAAACCGAACGTGATGGCCGGCCAAATTGTAAAGGTGTAGGTGAGGGCCCCTGTGGAGGCGCCGGGGGTGGCGCTGTTGGCGGTGTCGGACACGGTGATGAGCAGGTCCGCGGCCGTTCCCACCGTGCTCTTCGTCACTCCGGCGGCACTGCTGCACGTGACCGTCGAGGCCCCAACCGGGCAGGTGATGTTCGTATCCGTAAGAAGTGAACTTCCCGCGGTTGAAATCGTCCGCGTGGACAGGCCGCCGGATATCTGATAGACCACGGGCGATTGCGGCAAGACCCCGTAAGTCCGGCCAATGACAGCATGCCCTGCGGGCGTGGTCGGGTCTGGCGAACCCACACCGAGAACCACATTGAAGGCCGCATTCACCGTGAGGTCGCGCGAAACCGCCGCCGGTTGCGTCGCGGAAGTCACCGCGTTCGGCGTGGTCACGTTCGCCGTGTCATTCGCGTTGACGAGGATGCCGTTATAGGCCCCCGCCGCGCCGCTCACGCTCGCCGCCACCGTCGTATCGCACGTAAACGTAGCGCCTGATGTCGCGCATGCAATTCCCGTCGGGAACGACGTGCCGCTAATGGCGAACGAATAGCCGCCCAGTCCGTTCTGCGCCGTGTACACCAGCGGCGAGAAGCCCACGCCCGTCCCCCACGACCGCCCGTTCACTGCGTCCGGCAGCGGGTTCACATAGCTGACCGAGAGGAAGTTCAGCGCAGGCTGCACGGTCAATGACCGAGTCAGCGTAACTGTCGCCGGAACGCTCACGGAGCCCGGCACCGCCGCGTTCCCCGCATCATCCACGGTTACCGGAATGCTCGGGTAGGAGCCTGCCGTGCCCGTAATCGCCGCGCTCGAACAGGTAAACGTCGTTGCCGCGGCTACGCACGCCATCGGCGTTGGAAACGCCGAAGCCGGCCCGCCGGAGCTGGCCGGCGTACCGAAGGTATAAGCCCCCACGCCGTTCGATGCCGTATAGATCACCGATGTGAAGCCCGCGCCGCCGTAGGTCCGTAAGACCACCGCATCCGGCAGCGGGTCGGCCAGGTTCCCCGCCAAGCTGAGCAGCGCATTGATCGTCAGATTTGTGCCCACCGTGGGCGCCGTGCTGGAGGCAACGGCTGCGGGAACGGCTGCGTTGCCGGTATCGTCCACTCGGAGCGTAAATGCCGTTGGCCCGCCGGCCGCGCCGGCGGCCGCTGCTGTGACTGTCACACTCGTCGCTGTCGCGATCGTTGTCGGCGCCGCGCAATTCGTGCTCACGGCCACCGGCCCCGTCGCAAACCCGCCCGGCAAACCGCCCGCTGAGATACACCAGCCGTAGTTGCCCGTCGTGGTCAATCCGCCCGCGCCAGTGTACGTCGGTGCGCCCGCCGCCTGCGCCCCTGTTCCATAATTGCGGCCCTGCACGGCATTCAGCAGCGCCACTGTCGGCGTCGCATTCGTGGACTGCGCCAGCGCCAGTGTCAGAGCAGGATTCACCGTCAGGGCCAGCGGCGTCGCCGTATTGTTTACCGTGCCCGCGGGTACAACGGTTCCGCCGAGAATCGGATCGGTAATAGGCGTGTCCGTAACCGCAACCGAGACGCTATACGCTCCCGCGGCGCCCAGGTTCGTCGTGCCAGAACTGAGCGGACAATCCTGGCCCGCAGCTGTTGGCGCGTTAGGCGCCGGCGTCAGGTTGAAGCCCGGATTGCCGACGATGGTGAAAGCGCATCCGGCCGCTACGATTGGCCCGTTCCCGGTCGGCACACCAGTCACCACTTTACCGACGTCCGTTTGCACCAGTTGTGGCGTCTTCCCCACTGCCGGTGTAGTGTCACCGTAGCTTCGCCCGCTCACGCCATTCAGAAACGCTGTCGTCGTCAGGATCTGAAACTCCGGCCGCACCGTGAACGTAAACGACTGCGCCGCCGTGTTCGTAGGCACCGCCGAGTCGCTGGCACGCACGGTAAACGTAACCGCTCCGGGCGCGACGCTCGTCGCAACTGTTCCTGTGATTCGGCAGCGGGCCGCGTTTCCCGGATCCACGCCGACGCTCAACCCGGTCGGCAAAGCGCCCACGATGATATTGCAACTCGTCAGCGTTCCGGTTCCCCCCAGGGTGGGGATGAAAATCAAGTACGTACGCCCCTTGACGGCGTCCACCAGCGTCGTGCGCGTGATGCTCAGCGATCCGCCGCCGGGCGGGATCGGTAATCCACCGGGCAGCCCCAGCGAATTAAGCGCGCACCCACCCAGCCCCAGAGCCAGGACCAAAACCGGAATGAGACTCGCCCACTGGTTTCTGCGGTGGCTCCGAGAGGCATGTACACTCATCGTCTGATTAGCTGGAACAGGATTCGAAGACATCGTCGGACTCTCCTGCTATCGCGTATCGGCGTGAAAACCGGGCCCCAGGGAAAAAAGACTCGCGGGCGCAAGCTACTATTTTGCTTCCCCCAAAGTCAAGAACAAACTCTTTCTTACGCCTCTTAATCCAAACCACTTACTCGCACTGAACATCTTTTCGTCCATCCCAATAAGTCCTTGACTTTGCTTCCTTAATTTTGCAGAGTAGCCCCACTTGTGTTCGGACCCTGCCTGCGGGGAAGTCGCGGCAGTGTCAAACACGAGTTTCGGCTCTGGTTGCTTGAATGGTGCTGTTTGCAATAGCTTCCCCTAATGAAACTCATGAGAGGAGTTAAACCCATGCACGGGCGACTCGGGCGTTTCGGGTGGTCTGGTTTGGTCCTTCTCGCGCTTCTGGCTGGCGCTGTCTCCCTCTCGGCTCAGACGATTAGCGGCGTGATTGCCGGACAGGTGCGCGACGTCCAGGGCAAGGGGATTGGTGCGGTCAGCATCAACGTCCGCAACCCTGCGACCGGCCGCAGCTACGTCACCAGCACGGACTCTGAGGGCTATTACCGCATCCCGGAGATTCCCCCGGGCGAATACGAAGTTCTTGCCGAAAACGCCGGTTACCAGTCCGTCAAGCACACTCCCGTGCTGGTCAGCGTCAACCGCGTCACGGTTGAGGATTTCCAGCTCAAGCTCGCTGCCGAAGCGGTCACCATTGAGGTCAAAGCCTCCACGTCGCCGATGACCGACACCACCGGCCCGACCATTGCCTCGTCTTTCCCCGAGCGCCAGGTCCGTGAGTTGCCCATTCTCACCCGCGACGTGAACAACCTCGGCTTGATCGCTCCCGGCGTTTTGAGTGTCCGCACCTTCAGCTTCGGCAGCACGCTCGTGCCTTTTTCCTCGAATGGTTCCCGCGGCCGCGATAACAATTTCATCATCGACAGCGTGGACAACAACGAGCCTCTTTTCGGCGGCGCCGCCACCCAGTTCACCAACACCGACATTTTCGTCGAGTACACCATCCTTACCAACCAGCTCAAGGCCGAGTTCGGCCGCAATAGCGGCGCGACGGTCAACGTCATCACTCGCAGCGGTTCCAACCGTATGGGCGGCACTCTCTTCTGGTACGGCCAGTACGACCGTTTCAATGCCCTCAGTAAGGTCGAGGACGTCGCTCTGCTGAAAAAGCCCGCCCGCTATTACGAAAATCAGATCGGCGCCACTCTCGGCGGACCCATCGTCAAAGAAAAGACGTTTTACTTTATTTCCTACCAGTGGGATCGCGCGCGCAACAATTTGACCAATGTTTTCCCGGTCATTGGCACCTATCCGACCGCCGCGGGCCTGACCACTCTGCGCGGCTTGCCGCAGACGAACGCCCTGCTGGCGTTGCTGGCTGTTCCTTCGGTCACGGCGGTTCCCGGCCAGGCGGCCCCGTGCTTCGCTCAGTTGCCTCCCGCGCCCGCCACGGGGTTCAATCTCCTCAATCCCTGCCGCAATCCGACGAACGCTCTGGTCGGCGCCACCAACGTCGCCTTTGCTCCGTTCTTGGTGCGAGACGGCAATACGTTCGACGTTCGCGATCACCAGTGGTCCGCGCGGCTCGATCATCGCCTCAGTAACTCCAGCGACCTCTACGGCCGCTACCTGTTCGACGAGATTCGCGCCCCGCGGTTCCCGCTGGCGCCCGCCGGCGATAGCGCCATTTCCGACCTCGGCCTTTTCCCGGACTATCGTCTCGTCACCCGCCAGCGCAGCCAGAGCCTGCTCGTGAACCACCGCTATTACTGGCAGCGCGCCCTGAACGAATTCCGTTTCTCGTTCAGCCGTATTTCCACCGGCACGGGAATGTTCCAGATGCCCGCTCGCACCATTCGCACGCAGGCTGCCGCTACGGTCACCGACAACTTCGGCGGCTTCGGCGTCTTCCAGCCACTGTTCAGTTCCGCTGGGACCCGCTTTACTCTTGGCCGCGACACCGGTCCCAGCCAGTTCGACACCAATATTTTCCAGTTGCAGGAGAACTATTCCTACCATCGCGGCAATCACAGCCTGAAGTTCGGGGTGAACTTTGTCCGCATTTTCAGCGACATTGACAGCGTGCCTTCCAACCTCGGCCATTATTTCTTCGGCCGCGGCGGCTCCCCCGGCCTGAACGCGTTTGCCACCGAGCCAACCGCGGGGGCCACCAGGGCCCTGTTCGTCTTCCAGCGCTTGCCCAACCTCATCAGCGATCCCAACACCGGCTTGATTACCGGCCAGGGCAGCGCCACTCTCAAGCTGCGCGAGTTCGACCAGTTCTATTTCTTCCAGGACGACTGGCGGGTCTCCAAGAACTTCACCCTCAGCCTTGGCATCCGCTATGAGAACTTCGGTCAACCTATTAACCGCGTCTCCAAGCTGAACCATCGCGCGCCATTTGTCCGCCGCGACAACAACAACTTTGCGCCTCGCCTCGGCTTCGCCTGGTCGCCCTGGTCCCACACCGTCTTCCGCGGCGGCTACGCCCTGATGTACAACCCCATGGTGCTGAATATCCCGCTGCTCATCTGGCAGAGCGGGCCCGTGTCGCCTTTCTTCGTCGCCAGCACCGTCGGCGGCTTGACGCAGCTCTCCCCCAGCGGCACGTTCCCCAATCAGCCGTTCGTGCCCGCCAACCTGAACGTCAACGTCACCGGCTGCAGCACCACTCTGCAGCAGGCCTTTGCCGGCACCGTCCCCCTGATCAACTGTGCGGCTCAGGACACCGTTGATACCAGGCTGGTAAACCCCTACGTTCACAATTTCTCCTTCGGCCTCCAACAGGAACTCTCCTCCAATATGTTGTTTGAGATCGGGTACGTCGGCAGCAAGGGCTCCAAGCTCTTCCAGCGCACCGACGAAAACCCCTACAACGGCTGGAACACCGCCTGCACGGCTATCATCGGGCCCAGCTCCCTCTGCATCAACAACCGCGTCCTCCCCGGCAACTCCCGCGGTGCCATCACCAAGGTCGGCAATGGCGGCAGGTCCATCTACCATTCGCTCCAGACAAACCTGACGCGACGCATGGCCCCGATGAAAAACCTGGGGGATGTCGGCTTTACCATCGCCTACACCTGGGGACACAATATCGACAACACCAGCGAGATCTTTGGCCCCGGCGTCCGCAATCTGCGCACCGACATCGTTTCCACCTTCCTCGCCTCTCCCACTGGCCTCGAGCCTGCGGAAGCCATCTCACCCTTCGCGCAGAACCCCGGCAACCTCTTGGGCGACCGTGCCAGCTCTTCCTTCGACCGCCGCCACCGTTTCGTCAGCAGCTACCTGTGGTCCCTCGGCAATTCGGGGCACTTCCTCGTCGGCGGCTGGCAGCTTGCCGGCATCATTACCTACCAGTCCGGCCAGCCCTATACGCCGCTCAACGGCAATTTCCTTGCCAATTGCGCCGACCCGGGCGGCTTTGGCCGGGCCAGCACGGCGCGCCCCGCCATCGGAAATCCCCGCGCACCGCTCGATAGCGTGGCCCTGCTCAAGGACGCCAACTGCACCAGTACCGCGCTGGGCTATGCGGATCGGAACGGCGCCACGATCGCCCCGTCCGCCGCCCACTTCGTCCAGGTTCCTCTGGGCTTCAGGCCGGGGCAGACGTTCACCGTCGGCGCCTCGACCTTCATCGCCGGCAGCGCCGGTCGCAACAGCCTCGTTGGTCCGAAGATCATCAACTGGGATTTCTCCCTGTTGAAGAACTTCCACTGGGGCGAGGGCAAGACCATCCAGTTCCGCTGGGAGGTCTATGACCTGCTCAACCGGCGCAACCCCGGCAACCCCATCGGCAACGTCTTCGCCACCGATGCGCAGCCTTCGCCAGCCTTTGCCTTCTCGCCGCGCTATACTCCGGCAGGTGTCACCGGCGTCATTCCGGAAAACACGATTGACGCCCGCGACCCCATCTCCGGCCTCGGCACCTTCCGCAGCGAGAAGTTCATGAATGCCAGCAGCCGCCGCATGCAGTTCGGCCTGAAGTTCATCTTCTAGCCGGACCCAACGAAAACGCTTCCGCCCGGGGGATTCCGCTCCCCCGGGCGTTTTGTTTTGTTGGACAGGCAATCAACCTGTCGCCACTTCGTGCGGCGGGCTTCGGGTCTTGTGCGTCCCGGCCCCCGAGACTTCGGGGGCGTGTTGTGGACTCCGGCGCTTCAAGATCGTAGCGGCGGCGCTTGCTGCGCCCCGCGCGCCTGCAAGGCGCGGCCACATCGCGTCCGGAAGCCCGCAGGGCACAACCTTTCACAAATCACGAGTCACGTTGATTTTGTGGGAAGAAAAAGAGGAAGGACCTGCTCAGCTCAGAACTGTACCCGCACCACCACCGTCGTCGTCACCGGCTTCCCGTTCACTCGCGGCTCGTTGAACTGCCAACTCGCCTTCGCCGCGTCGATCACAGCCTGGCCAATGCCCGCGTCGCCCCCCTGCACCTTGCCGCTGGTCACCTTGCCGCTCTCATTCAGAGAAAGCTCCACCTGTACCGTGCTGCCCGCAGCCGCGCGCTGGATGACGTCGTTCGGCACCGGGTCTTTTTCCACCTTCAGCCCGCCGTCCACATACCGCGAGTTCACCAGTTGCCCCGCGTTCGGCGTCGGCTGCGTCCATTTTTGCGGCGAAAGCAGCAGCGGAGTTACCTTCGCGCTCCGCGTCACCGCCGGCGGTGCGCTCGATCCGCCACCTCCCGCGCTGCCGGAGGGCGGCGTCACGGGCCGGCTCGCCGCCGACAGCCGTTCCAGTTCGCTCGGGATTCGAGCCAGCAGGTCCTTTGCCGTCTCCCCAATGCGTCCCTGCGCGCCGCCGTACTTCTGCAAATCTCCCTGCAATTGCTTCAGCGCGTTCGCGTCGTTCTTCGCGTTGTTGAATTGCGACAGGAACGAATCCGCCTTCTTCTGCTCGGCCTTGTCAATAGCGCCAATCACATCCTTCGGATCCCCGCCCCGCTCGCGGATTTCGTCCGCTTTGCCCCGCGCCGAGCCGTACTCTTCGCGCTGGATGTCCTGCGCCGCGCCGCTTCTCAGATCATTGATCTTTCTCTCCGTAGCCGCCGCCGCTTCCGCCCCCGAGAGCGCATCCATGTTCCGGTTGATCGTCCCTTCCAGGCTCCGCGCGTCGGTTGTCAGCGGGCCGTTCATTTTGATTACCTCCTGGACCAGGCTGCGCGCCTGCTCCAGGCTCACTTTGTCCTTCTTCTGCGCCAGCGGCCGCGCCTGCAAAAGCAGGTTGTCTGCCTTTTCCAGGTCAGGGATTCTCTTCGTCAGGTAGTCCTGCGCGTCGGCGGCCCGCTGCCCGCCCTGCATCTTCACAATCTCGTCGAACGCCTTTCTCGCTTCGCTGGCGCGGCTCTGCGAGTAGGCTTGTACGCCCTTTTTCCAGAGCCCGTCTTCTTTGGCCAGCAACGCTGCCAACACCGCGTCGCCGCTCTTCACTCGTTGAATCGTCCCCACCATTGCGTCAATATCGGCCGCGTGCGTTCCGCCGCTGATGTTCTTCGCCTGCTGGAGTTTTTCCGCGGCCGCATCAAATTTCTTCGCGGCCATCAGCGACCGCGCCTCGTCCATTAACTTTTCCTGGAGTTGGCTCGGCGTCGGCCCCGACGGCGCCACCGGCTGCGGATTCGTGATTTCTGTGCCGCCTGCGCCCGCTCCCGTGCCGGTCGGCTTCGGCCGCGTCACCATGTAGCCGATCACCACCGCCAGCACCATTACGGAGGCCACCGATCCCATCACCGCCGGCTTCTTCCACGCCGGCACCGCCGCTTCGGCCGGCAGCGGAATGGCGATTGCCGCGGGCGCCTCCGCAGGCTTCTCTTTCTTCGGTTTGAAGATCGGCACGGTTTCGTCGTGCGCCGGAACGGGCTTCGCCGCCGGTTTCACTTCGGCAGGTGGAACAGGCTTCTGTTCGACGGGCTTCAACGGCGGCGCGGGGGCCGCAGCCTTCTCCACCGGCTTTTCTTTTTCCTTCCCCTTCTTCTTCTTTTCTTTTTCAGACGGAGGCTTCTCCGCCGGTGGGGCGGAGGGCGGCTCCGCCACTGGAGGCATCGCCCCGGGCGGCGGTGGCGGCGGTCCCGCGGGAGGTTCTGTGATTCCCAATTGCGAGAATGCCTGCGCCATCTGCTCCGGCGTTCCGACCATCGTCTTGTCCGCAGGCGGCGCCGCCGCGGCTTCCGGCGGCTTGGGCGCTACATAAACGTATTCTCTCGACGGCTCCTGTGGGGCTCCCGTCGGCGTGCCGATTTCGGCACCGGGCCGGAAGATGCCGATTCGCGTCTCATCCGCCGCCGGCAGTGGTTTCTTCTCCCGCGCGGTTTCCAGCAGCTTGTGCACCCGCGGGTCAAAAATGTGCGTCTTCTGCACATCCTCCAGAATTTTTTCGGCCTCGTCGAATTTCCCTTCGTCCATCCGGAAAATGGCGGTCTTGAAGTGTTCGGTGGCTTCCTTGTTCCGGTCGCGCAATTCCCGCTCGCGCTCCGCCAGTTGCAGCATCCGGGTGACGTCCTTGTGGTCCCCCGCCAGCACGCGCGTCTTCTGCCCCAGGTCGATCGCTTCGGTGTAGTCTTCGTGCTCCAGCGCCACCTTCATCGCCCGGAGCTGCTTGTCGATGTACTCCTTCTTCTCCCGGTCGTCCTGTTCCTTCTTCTTCGCCGTCGCCGTCTTCAGCAGCTCCTGCAGTTCCGCGTTCCCCTGGTGCGCCGCCAGCGCTTTCTCCGTCTCCGCCGCTGCCTGCTTGAAGTTGCCTTGCTCCACCAGTGCGCGAACTTCACGGATCTTCTCTTCCAGCTTCTTCTTCTGCTCCGCTTGTTCGAACTGCGCTTTTGCGAAGTCCCGCAACTGCGTCAGCTCGAACTCGCCCGGGAACTCGTCCAGCAGCGTGTTCGCGCGTTGGATTGCTTCCGCGTAATTGCCGTCGCTCACCAGTTTCTTCAGCGCCTGGTGCTCGTGCTGCAGCCGGATGCGCTTGGCGTGGTCCTTGCGCTCCTCGATCACCCGGTCGCGCAACCGCTGCACGCTGCTGTCACTCGGGTTGATCTCCAGCAGCCCGTCCAGGATGGCCAGCGATTCCGCGAACTTTTGTTCGCTCAGAAGTTTCCGCGCTTCGGCGAGCCGGCCCTGCTTGTCCTGTTCGCCCTGGTCCGCCCTCGCGCTCGCCAGCAGGCTCTTCACTTCCGGTTCGTTCGGGAATTCCCGGTCGAGTTCGTTCAACAGCTCGATGGATTCGTCGAACTTCTGTTGCGTCCACAGGCTGCGCGCCCGCTGCAGTCGCTCGCCGAGCTGTTTGCGCTTTTCCCGCCGCGTTTTCTCTTCCTGGATCTGCTTCTTCAGCTCGAACACCTGCGGATTTTCCTGCTCGAGCGACAGGATCTCGTCCACCTTCTTCTCGGCGCCCGTCAGGTCGCCTTCAGCCAGGTGCTTCCGCGAGAATTGCAGGCCTTCGTTGACCTTGTTCGCCACCTCGGCGCGGTCCCGGACGAGCTTCATCAGTTCCTGCGCCGGCCCGTATCCGGAATCCAGCTTCAGCGCCGATTCCGCCTCCGCGGCCGCTTCCGCCACCTTGCCCGCCTTCAGCAACTCCTGCGCCTTGGCCACCAGTTCCTGGAGTTGCGGCAGCACCTTGCCACGCTTCAACTCCGCATTCACCTTTTCCAGCAGGTGCTTCACCTGCGTCTGCGCCGTATCGAGCTGCGCCGCCTGCCGCAGCACGTCCCGCGCCTTCATATACTCACCCGTCTCGATCAACTGCTGGCCCTGCGTCACCAGTTCGCCCACGATGTCGCTCTGCAGCCGCTTGTGGATCGGCTCCAGGTCCAGCAGCACTTCTTCCATGGACTGGTAGCGATCCCCGGTTTCCTTCTTCAGGATCTTCTGCAGCGACGCCTCGAGTTCCCCGGGCGCTCCTGGCAGCAGATCCCGCAGCGGTTTCGTCTCCTGGCTGACGATGTTGAACATCATCGCCGCCATGTTGTCGGCTGCGAATGGCCGCACGTAGGTCAGCAGTTCGTAGAACATCACGCCCACCGACCAGACGTCCGAGCGCCCGTCGACGTGCTCGCCGCGCACCTGCTCCGGCGACATATACGCCACCGTGCCGATGAACAGTCCGGACTGCGTCTTCGAGGCGGCCATCACGCGCGCGATCCCGAAGTCCACCACCTTGACCACGCCTTCCTTCGTGACCATGATGTTGGCCGGCTTCACGTCTCGGTGCACCACGCCACGCTGGTGCGCGTACCCCAGCCCGCGGCACACCTGCACGATGTATCCCACCTTTTGCGAAAGCGGCAGTTCTGCCTTCTTCTGGATCATGCCTTCTAGGCTGGCGCCTTCGATGAACTCCATGGCGATGTACGGTGTCTGGTTTTCTTCGCCCAGGTCGTACACCGTCACAATGTTGGGGTGCTGCAGGCCGCCTGCGGATTGCGCTTCGCGGTAGAATCGCTGAAGGAGTTCCTGGTTGTCCGCCAAGCCCGCGGTAATCGTCTTCAGCGCGACGAGACGCCCGATCAGCGGGTCGCGCGCCTTGTACACCACGCCCATGGCTCCGCGGCCTAGCTCTTCAATGATCTCGTATTTGCCCAGCTTCTTCAGCGCCGCTCTCCCTAACTCTCCGCCCGCTGGCCCGCCACCACTTCACACACGATCACGCTGACGTTGTCCGGCCCGCCCTTCTCATTTGCCCGCAGCGTCAGCATCTTCGCCTTTTCGGCCGGCGACTCGTTGCTCTTCAGGATCATCCAGATGTCCGTCTCATCCACCGGTCCGTGCAGTCCGTCGCTGCACAGCAGCAGCCAGTCACCGGGGCGCAGGGTTGTCTCCGACATGGCCACCTGCAAATTCTCTTGCGCGCCCACCGCCTGCAGCAGCATGTTTTTCCATGCTCGGCCCAGCCCGCCCGGCGGCAGCTTGCCCTGCTCTTTCAGTGTCGCCAGCAGCGTCTGGTCCTTCGTCAACTGCACCATCTCGGCGTCCCGCAGCAGATAGGCTCGCGAATCCCCCACCTGCGCCACGCACATCCGCTCCGCTTCCAGAAAGGCCGCGGTCAGCGTTGTGCCCATCCCGCGCAGCTTCATGTCCGCCGTCGCCCGCGAGAAAATCAGGTTGTTCGTATCCCGCACCGCGTCGCTCAACGTCTGCTTGGCATCGGCGCCTTCCGCCGGCGGATCCAGTTTCTCCAGGAACAGCGTCAGCAGGTTTTCCACGCACATCTGGCTCGCCGTTTCCCCGCCGCTCATCCCGCCCATGCCGTCTGCCACCACCAGCAGCACCCCGGGCGGCCGCAGCGACGCTGTTTCCGTTCCCACCGCGCTCAATTCCCGGTGCCGCTTCAGGTCGAACACCAGCACGCGATCCTCGTTTTGATCGCGCACCCGTCCCACATCCGTCTGCGCGCCGATTCGCAGTTGCAACGCTGCCACGTCAACGTGCGATGTCCCAAGCCTCGCTTGCGGCGGATTCTCCACCCCTCGCCTCTCTAAACGCCAGGACGCGGCGGTGCTTCAGTGGCTGTGCACCGCCACGTTTCACGCTCTGCCGCGCATTCCGTTTTCCAGACACCCTTCCCGCAGCCACCCGTGCAAACGGAAAATCGCCCTCCTCTGGTAGCGGGTCCGGTTTTCGGACTCCGGCGGAGTCCACCGGACTCCTGAAGCCGGAGAAGCTCCTCGCGCGAATGTTGGCAAATGGCAGGGGGGGTGTCAATGGGAAATCCGTCCTGTACTTGACGTTAACGCAATCCCTTACCCCGGGTTGCCCCTGGAGACGTGCTTGTTCCTTATCTTCATCACATCGTCCTCTCCTGCACCCCGGTTTTATGGCAGAATTGTCCGCCAGGACGGACAGGACTACCACGGCAGACAAGTGGGGTTGTCCGCTGCTGCTTCCGGCGCTTCCCGCTCCTGATGCTTCGGGATCGGGATGTGCCCGGTTCCGGCATCTGCCCGAACGCCCGCCGGGCCGTTCCGGTTGCAATCAGAAGATTTTGAAGATAGGCTTCTGGCTTCACCAGCGGCCCTGAACATGAAACAGGACGACTCTTCATCTCAGAAACTGAAAGAGCTCATCGAGAGGCGCAAGCAGCTCGATGAAGAGCTCAGTAAGCTTTCGCGCAAAGTCGCGGTCATGTTTACGGACATCGTCGGGTCCACTCGCTTCTTCGAAGAATTCGGCGACGTCGCCGGCCTCGTCTACGTCCACAAATGCATCGACATGCTCAGCCCCATCGCCGAGCGCCACGGCGGCACCATCTGCAAGACCATCGGCGACGCCCTGATGACCTACTTCGAAGACCCGATCAACGCCGTCCGTGCTGCCGTGGACATGCAGCGCACCCTCGAGGCCTACAACACCCACCAGCAGGAACAGGAGCGCATCCAGGTCCGCATCGGCATGAATTTCGGGCCCGGCATGATCAAGGACAAGGATGTCTTTGGCGACGTCGTGAACACCGCCGCTCGCATTCAGACTCTCGCCAAGGCGAGTGCCATCTACGTTTCCGCGTCGAAAGACGACGAGCGCGCCAATCTTGAGAACCGGCTGCGCGCCGCCACAATTCCTTTCCAGAAAGCTGCGGAAGCCGAGGTCAAGGGCAAGACGGAAAAGATCATCGCCCTCGATATTCTCTGGCGCGAAATGAAGGGCGCGGCCGTGGAAGTCGTTCCGCTTGCTCCGCAGATGGCTGGCCGCGTGGACGTCTCCAAGGCCGCTGAAGCGCCTCGCGACAAAGGCACCATCGTCAGCGGTGTTTCTCCGGTGGCCGCCATCGTCCGGCCGCGCCTGCGCTATTCCTTGCTCGTCGTTCGCCCCGATGGCTCCCACGGCGAGGAGCGTGTTCTCGACAAGCCCGTGGTGACTCTCGGCCGCGTGGACGGCGACATCCTCTTTCCCGAAGATGCCCTGGTTTCCCGGCGTCACGCCCGCTTCACGGTTGCCGATGCGGGCCTCGCCGTCGAGGACCTGAACAGCGCCAACGGCATCTTCTGGCGCCTCAATAAGCCGCACAAGCTCCGCAACGGCGACATCATTCTCATGGGTCGCCAGATGTTTCGTTTTGTCTCGCTTGGCCAACCTGCCGCCGCGAAGTCCGCTGCGGCGGCCATGCCGAAGCTTCGGGACGGCGACAAGCCTGTGGGGGAGTTGATCCGCCTGCTTCCCGGCGGCGTCGAAGAAAACCACTATCCACTGGAAGCGGGCGAGAACATCCTCGGCCGCACCCGCGGCACCATTTCATTCCCCGAGGATCCCTTTCTCTCCGGGCAGCATTGCAGCATCAGCTTCAAAGATGGAAATTTCGTTCTGGAAGACTTGAAAGCCCAGAACGGCACCTTCGTTGGCGTTCGCGAAAAGACTCCTCTCGCCGACGGCGACATCGTCCTCATCGGCCATCAACTTCTCCGCGTCACCGCTTCCCCCGCCTGACACCTCGCCTCGGCGTTCTGCCTTGCGGTCCGATACACCCAAGTGGCCACCACTTGAGGTTTGGCAGGCTCTGTTTCATACTGTCGGCGTTTATTGAGCAGGGAGATATCAAAATGAGAATTTCTCGTCATGCTCGGCTGGTGCAATCCATTTTCCTTGTCTCCTCGTTTTGTTTCTGGCTGGCGGCCACCGCATCCGCGCAGGATGCTACACAGGTGTGGAACGCGCTGGCTCAGGCTTCCTTTGATCCGGCGAAGTCCGCGACCGCGGAAAACGTGGTCATTCAGCATGACAGGATTCGCATCACCCTGCTTTCCGGCACGATCCAGTTTTCGCGAGTGGTTAACGGCGTTGTTTTTGGCGCGGCCTTTCGCGGCCGGGGCAAGGTCGAGATCGATCCACCGAACTCCCTCGAAGCCCACCAGCTTTATCTCTTCGTGGGAAATCCCAAGCTCAACCTGGAGTTCACCGACGCCGTCCTTTCATTCGCCGACGATACGCTCGCCCAGGTCACGCGGCAGGTGCGCTGGCTGCCCTCCCCGCCAGTCGACCTGGCTTCGCTTTACAACGGTCGCCAGCAGGAGCGCGAAGACGTCGGCGTCGAACTTCTCCCGCGTCTCTTCAAGAGCGTGCTCTCCGGCGACCCTAAGCGCACCGCCCTGTTTGCCGCCGACGTCAAGACGGCCGAGAAGGGCTGGGTCCACCTCCGCTTCGACGCCCTGCAGCCCGAAGAGATTCTCGTCGGACGCTTTGCGAATTGGGGCGGCGGTATTGGATTCGACACCTGGATGAAATTCCCCGCCGGGGGAGTCAGCGCCGCGGATGCGTTTCGAGATCCCATGGCTCGGGAAGATTTCCTCATTCCGGACTATCGCATTGATGCCACCGTCACCGGTGGCGCCGAACTCTCAGCCGCCACTCGCCTGGCTCTCAGCTACCGCCATGCAGGAGAGCGCGTCTTTCTGTTCTTCCTCACGTCCAACCTGCGCGTTGAATCCGTCAAAGATTCCAAAGGCGCGGCCCTGCCCTTCTTCCAGCCGCGCGAACAAAAAGACCGCAACCAGTCCTATGGCGACTATGTCGCAGTCGTGCTCCCCCAACCCACCCAGGCGGGTGCCGCCGATACGCTGGAATTCCGCTATGCCGGCAAGCGCGTCATCCGCAAAGTGGGCGCCGGAAATTTCTTCTGTCAAAGTTACGGCTGGTATCCGACCCTCGCCAATAGTTTTGCCACGCGCTCCAATTTCGATATGACTTTCCGCAGCCCGAAGAAATACACCCTGGTGGTGACCGGCCAGAAAGTCTCGGAAACCCCCGACGGCGACAACTTGCTCTCCACTTGGAAGAGCGAAATCCCGCTAGCGGTCGTAGGATTTGCCTTCGGAGACTACAAGCTGCAGGTAGAGAAAGTCGGCGCGATTGACGTCGAGGTCTATGCGAACCGCGATCCCGATGAAAACATGAACCTTATCAAAACGATTGTGGATCAACCCATGACCGGAATGGATCAGACCGGCTTTGGCATGCCCGCCATGGGCACGCTCAGTCCCGCCGCCATGGTCAAGACCATGGGCACCGAGTTGGCCAACACCGTCCGCGTCTTCGAGAAGTACTTCGGCCCCTTTCCCTTCAAGCGTCTCGCGGTGACCAACATCCCGTATGCCTACGGCCAGGGCTGGCCCACACTCCTCTATCTTTCTGCTCTTTCTTTCCTCGACTCCACCCAGCGCAATGCCCTCGGCATCAAAGACCAGCTCGAATTGAGCGATTTCTTTCGCGCCCACGAAAGTTCCCACCAATGGTGGGGGCACGCGGTGGGATGGAAGAGCTATCACGACCAGTGGCTTTCCGAAGGCTTCGCTCAGTTCTCCGGCAATCTCTACATTCAGTATCGTCAGGATGTCGGCGAGTATGTGAACCGCATCCGCCAGGACAAGCTCTACATGACCTCCGGCGATCTCCGCAGCCGTCAATATCAGTCGCTGGGGCCCGTCTGGATGGGGACGCGCCTCAGTTCCTCCGATGCCCCGCGCGGCTACAGCGCCGTCATTTATTACAAGGGCGGCCTGATCCTGCACATGCTGCGGATGATGATGTTTGACACGCGGGCCAAGGAACCGGATCAGCGGTTCATCGCCATGATGCAGGATTTCACTAAAACTTACTTCAACAAGCCCGCTTCGACGGAAGACTTCAAGGCCGTCGCCGAAAAACACATCACGCCCAACCTGGACCTCGACGGCAACCGGCGCCTCGATTGGTTCTTCCGCCAGTACGTCTATGGCACTGGCATTCCGACCTACAACATGTACTACCAAGTGTCGGACAACGGCGATGGCAAGTGGAAAATCTCCGGGCGAATCGGCCAATCAGGCGTTCCGGAAGGCTGGAAGGATGCCCTCGCGCTTTACCAGCGCGTCGGTGGCAAGGTCACGCGGCTCGGTTGGATCACGGTGACGCAGAAGGATACGCCGTTCGACTTCGTCTTGCCCGCGAAACCCGAGAAGCTGCTGCTGAACCACAGCGAAGATACGCTGGCGGACATCAAGCAGTGACGTGTCCTGAAGCGTCGGGACTAATTCATCGGCGGTGGTGGCACCAGCGGCGGCCTTCTCGGCTCGCCGCGCGCCCCGCGCACATCCACGTCCTCCAGCAGCAGCGACGGCGCAATCACCGTGCTGGGCAGCCCGCCCTGCGCCGACCCGAACGCCCCCAGCGCCGTTCCAGCGATACCCTGCGCCGGGTTCTGGTGGAAGGCGTACACCGCCGCGTCGTTCCCGATGCCTTCAATCTTCCGCAGCGCGCGCAGGTTGAGTCCCGCCAGCCGCGACCCGCGCATCAGTTCCTCGCGCCCGTCTGCCATATAGACGCGGTACACCAGCAGCGGCACGCGGTCCGCTCCCCCGCCGCCCGCGGACATGAACGCCTCCGCGAAATCATCCTGCCGTTGCGTGCTCAGCGCGGGGTTATCCATTTGCTTCACCACGACGCACCACTCGCGGCCCGCCGCCTTGCACGCCTCGAGAAATTTCTTGCGCAGCACCGCCGGACTTTCGCCTTGCGACGACGCAAAGATGAGGTTGCTCATGGCCGGTCGCGGCTCGCTCAACCCCGCCGAGCGCCCGTGCCCGTTGGACCGGTTGAAGTCCCCTCCCGGCCGCCGCGACATCAATAAATTCTTCAGCGTGCCGTCCTCCACAATCGTTACTGGCTCGCCGCGCACGCTTTCCTCGTCCACATCGTAGCTGCCGATCAACGGCGTGCCTTTGTACTCCTTCACCGTCGGGTCGTCCCGCAGCGACACACCCTGCGGCAGCACCCGCGTGTTCAGGCGTCCCATCCATTCGCTTCGCCCGCCGAGCCGCTCCATCATCTGGTCAATCATCGGCAACATGGAAAGCGGCGGCCGCGCCCCGGAAATCGAAGGCCCCAGCATCTGCGCCAGCAGCGCGGCGCTGGCCTGCGCGTCGAACAGCACCGGGCCGGCGTAGTCCTGCGCCGGCGGGCTCGCCCGCAGCGTCACCAACTCGCGGCTCATCCGGTCGAGTTCCCCGCGCACCTGCGCCACCGCCGGCAATGCCGCCGGCCGCGGTGCGTAGGTGCTGTAGAAATGATGCAGCCCCATGCCGTCTTCCGGCGCCTGCGTATCCGCGCTCGCCTCGATCGCCGCCAGGCTCCGCGAAGTCCGCATCTGCGTCCCTTCACTGTTCATCAAGTAGGTGGTCGCGTAGATCAGGTAGTACGTCACCCGCGTGGAGTGCAGTTCCGGGTAGCTGCGGAACGCCGCGGAAACGGCCTTGGCTTCGTCTTCCCAGTTCCGCGTGGTCCAATCCGGCTCCACGCGCGCGTCCACCTTCACCAGCGGCTCCACCCGCGAGAAGTCCGGAATGTCCGGCTGCCGCGCCAGGCTCTGGATGTAGCCGCGCTTCCGCGAGAGCCGCACTAGCGCTTCCTTGTACGCCTGGTCGGTGGCCAGCCACAGGTCCTGCCGCAGCGAGTCGTAGTCGCGGTCAATGCCCACCTGCCCGGTGGAGCCGATGAACCCGCGGAAGCCGTCGTCACTCACGAAGTTCGAGCTGTCCAGCATGTAGTCGCCCACGCGCACGTCCACGCTCATGAACCGGTTCCGCCCCGTCGTGCTCCCCAGCAGCGCTCCAAACGAAGCCGTTGCCGTGCGCACGTTCACGTCCAGCAGCCGGTACTCGATGTAGAACGGCCGCTCCTGGTTCTCGATGCGCAGCCGCGCCTTCGACCGCTCGAGCTCGTCGCGCATCGCCCGCAGCGTCTGGTCCGCGTCCCCGGGCTGCACCTGCGCAAAGACCGGCGCGGCGAAAGCCGCCAGCGCCATCATCAACGCCAAGCGCGCAATCCAATTCACTCGGCTCACGGGCGCACCCCTTTCACTGGATCGTGGCTCGGATGCGGCAAGATCGGCGGCTTGTCCGTTGAGGTCTCCTTCTTTTGCACCTCCATCTCCGTAATCAACATCGCCGGCGCCACCGCCGACACCGGCACCCAGCCCGATTCCGCGCCGCAATACCCGTTGAACACCTCCGGTGTGTCGCCCGTCGCCGCAATTTTCGTCAGCGACACCAGCGGCGTCCCGCCGATGTCCACCCCGCGCACCAGTTCATCCGGCCGTCCATCGGCATACACCTTGTACACAACCAGTGGTTGCACTTGGAACGCCTGCGGCAGCCCCCGCGCCGTGTTCGTGAACCCGCCTGCGATGTCGTCAATCACCAGCCCGAACGGCTTGTCCTGCTTCTTGATCTCCGCGATCAGCGCCTGCCGCAGCTCCGCGTTGGTGATCTTCTTCTCGCTGCGGACGATCAGGTTCCCTTGCCGCGCCACCGGGTTGTAGCCCACCTGCCGCCGCCCGTGTCCGTTGGAGTTCGGAAAGCCCACCAGCGGCGAGCGCGACATCAGGAAGTTCCGCAGCACGCCCTTTTCCACCAGCGGCACCCGCTGCGCCTGCAATCCCTCGTCGTCGTAGGGATAGTGGCCGAGAAGGTCTTGCTTGCCCACGCGCTTCGTCGTCGGGTCGTCGTCAATCGAGAGGAACGCCGGCAGAATTTGCTCGCCCACCTTCCGCGCAAACGTCTGCCCTTCGTTCACGTCCTTCTGCCTGTGACCCTCGGCGCGGTGCCCGAACACTTCGTGGAAGAACACCGCCGCCGCCCGGCCCGTCAGCATCACCGGCCCGGCGAACGGCTCCACCAGCGGCGCCACGCGCAACTTCTCCGTCTCGCCGATCAACTGTTTGATTTGCGACGTCACCGCGGCATCGTCCGGCGCACCCGCCGCATCGGTCCAGTCAAAGTTCGCGTAGCGGTTGATGTCCATGCCGTCTTCGGCCTTGCCTTGCACCTGCAGCTCCAGCCGGTAGCGCGTCTGCCCGAACTGCAGCCGCGTCCCGTCGCTGTTCGCCTGGTACTCGTTTTCCGCCACCGCGCTGAACGTCACAATGGAGTTCAGCACCGCCGCCGATCCGCGGAACATCCGCGTGTACGCCCGCACCCGCTCCTCCCACGGATTCCGTTCGATCCGGAAGCTCGCCTGCGGCCCGAAGTAGGTCTGCGGTTTTTCCTTCGAAAAATCCGGCGCCTGTGTCTCCGCTGTCTCTGCCTTCACTTCCTTGCCGGTGCGGATCTGGATCAGCGCTTCGGCCGCTTCGCGGTATTCGCGGTCGGTTTGCAGCCAGATCATCCGCCGCAGCACTGGCACGTCGTCCTCGATGGGCACCGCCACCGCGCCGCCGAAGCCAAAGCGGTCCCGCTCGCCCACCTTCCGCGTGTTGTCCAGTTCGTGGCTCCCCACGCGCACCTGCACCTGCAGGTACCGCGACTTCGTCTCCTGGCTGTTCAGCAGCGCCCCGTTCGAACCCATCACCTCCACACGCGTCTGGTCGGTCACCGCATAGCCAATAAAGTAGGCCGGCGGGTCCGCCTTGCGCGTGTTCGTCAACACCCCCATCGAGCGCTCCAGTTCTGCCTCCATCGCCGCCAGCACTGGTGATTTCTCCGCTGCCGTCTTTTCCGCGGCCGTGGCTGCCGCGCCGCGCTTGACGCCCGTCCCGACGCTTCGGGACTCTCGCGGGAGCGGAAGTGCCGTCCCGCTTTGCGGGATGGCCGCAAGCGCCACCAGCGCGATCCAGGCTCCGGCTAAGGTTCGAACACTTCGAAGGGAAGCTGGCTTCATCTGTCGTCCTTCCTGATGGGGTGCAAAGTTATATAGTGTATGCTGTGCTGTGTACCTTGTCGAGTCTGCCCGCCCGCAGTCCCGAAGCTTGGGAACCACGGGTCACTGAGGTTCGATGCGCGCAATCGTCGTTCGGCGGTATGGTTCTCCGGAAGTTTTTGAGCTCCGGGATCTGCCCGATCCCCAACTGAAACCCGGCCAGGTGCTCATCCGCGTCAAGGCCGCCGGCATCAACTTTGCCGACATTCTCTCCCGCATGGGCCTCTACGGCGGCGTTCCTAAGCCTCCGTTTGTCCCCGGCCTCGAGGTTGCCGGCATTATCGAGGACATAGCCTCCAGCCTGCCGCCTCAAGCCGCTAATCTTCAGAAAGGCGTACGCGTCGCTGCCCTCACGAAATTCAGGGGCTATGCCGAACTCGTCGCCGTCCCCGCCCTGCAAGTGTTTCCCGTTCCGGACAGCGTTTCGTTCGAAGACGCCGCGGCCATGCCCGTCAATTACCTCACCGCTTACCATTCGATGTTTCAGATGGGCAATCTGCAAGCGGGCGACCGCATTTTGATTCACGCTGCCGCCGGAGGCGTCGGCATCGCCGCCGTCCAACTCGCCAAAGCTCGCAACCTCGTCATCTTCGGCACCGCGGGGCCCGCCAAGCAGGACTACCTGCGCAGTATCGGCGTGCACTATCCGATTGACTACAGCAAGGAAGATTTCGTCGAGGTCGTCCGTCGCGTCGCGCCCGACGGGATCGAGCTGGCCTTCGACGCCGTGGGCGGCGATTATTTCAAGCGCAGCCAGCGCTGCCTCGGTCCGTGCGGCCGCCTGGTGGTGTACGGCTTCTCCGCCGCGGTCGGCCCGGACGGCAAGCGCAGCCTCTGGCGCATCGCCAAAGCTCTCCTCCAAACGCGCCTCTACCACCCGCTGCCCATGATTGACCGGAATCTCGCCGTCATCGGCGTTCATCTCGGCCGCATGATGGGTCGCGAAGCTCTGATGAAAAAAGAGATGGATGAGATTCTTGGGATGTACGAGGCCGGAGAAGTCAAGCCGGTCATCGGAAAATCATTTCCGCTCGAACAGGCCGCCGACGCCCACCGCTTCATCCACGCCCGCCAGAACATCGGCAAAGTACTGCTCACCGTCTCTTGATTCCTCGCTGCTGCTGATCCTCACGGGGGTTGTCTTTTCCCTGGCCCCTGCCTCACTGCGGTTTCGCAAACACTCCCGCATCCACCGTTGGATTTATCTTCACTTCGGTCACCGTCTGGTCGGAGAATAGCGATCCATCGCGGTACGTCACCCAGCGGTACGGAAACTTCACGCCCTCGACCTCCCGGAAATCGCTCCACCGCCGCTCTTCTTCCACCGCCCCCTGCATCGTCAGCGCGCGGTACTTCGCCGCCACCAGCATCTTCGCCGCCGCATCGAAATAGAGCTTCACCTTGCCTGTCGGCCCGTTCCATTCCACTAGCCACGTCTTCTGGCCCGCCACTTCTTTCTCGCCGATGAACTCCGCCTCCGCCTTCCCGGCCAGGCTTTTCTTGTAGAGACCGAACCCGCCGATGAGGTTGATGCTGCGCCCCGTTTCCTCGATCAGATCGGCCGGCAGGTCAAACGTTCCCTGCGCCGAGGAAATCCAGGCGCTCTTCCCGTCGAACCCGGTCAGGATCGTTCCGATGGCCAGCGCGTTTTCCGTCCGCACCTTGTCGGGATAGGCGACGACAACCTCCACCTCGACCGTTGTGGGTCCCATCGGCGTGTTGACGTCTCCCGCCGACTTGAATTCGATGCTCTCAAGTTTCTTCACCCTCTCACCACCTGCCGCGGCCGTCGCCTCGGAGAGGATTTCCGCTCCCCGCTTCGCCGCATTCGTCCCGCTCTGCGCCTGCGCCACCAGCCCGGCTATGCTACCGGCCCCGAACATCATCGCCACGCACAGCACAATCGAAAGAACCTGATTGCGTCTCATTGCTGCTGCCTCCACCCGCGGTGTTTACCTGTCGGCCTTCGACCCTCTCGCTTTTCGGATGATTCTTTGTCCTCTCGGTTTGTCCCTGCTTCTGGCTTTCCCCTGGTTCTGGCTTCGCAGGGCCCATTCTTTCATTCCTACGTTCTTTCCGCCCTTGAAATTTCGAATCTGCAATCCGCAATCTCCCCCTTCCCCTGTCGGACGTTTCCCCGCCGAGAATTTCCCACTCTTTAACCCTTTAACTTTTTCACTCTTTTCTTGCTAAGATGTCGCCCCTGAATCGTCGGGGCAGCCGGACCGCCCCCGGGAGGCACAGATGGCGAAAAAGACCGGACTCACCAAGGCCGCCGCGGCCATTGGCACCACGATCGGCGCCGCCGAGCGCACCGCCCGCGAAGCAGGCGAAATCGCGATGGAAACCTCGAAGGAATTGCAGAAGGCCGCGAAGGCCACCTCGAAAGAAGTGCAGAAGAAGGCCAAGGCCCTCGGCGAGGAATTGAAGAAGACGCAGAAAAAACTCAAAAAGGTCCTCGCCAAGGTCCGTAAGTAGACAGCCTGCCCCGGCGGGCCGTCCTCTGGCGGCGATTGTGGAGTACGGCTCCGTCCGGGCACTCGGACTCGCTTCTCCGCGAATCTTTTTTTGCCGGCGGCACATCTAACCTCGCACAAGAGTTTTTCGTTCCGGAGGAATCTGAGGATGAAAACGGCCCGGCTTCTGGTTGTACCCGCGCTCTTCCTGGCAGGCGTGTTGATCGCTGCTGCGCCCATGCTCACGCAGCTTCCAGCCTCCAAGGGCGCCCCGCAGGTCGGCGAGATTGCCCCTGACTTCACTCTGCCGGACACTGCTGGAAAGTCCGTCAAGCTCGCCGAGCTCCTTGCCGACCCATCCGCCGCGGCCAAACGCCCGGCCCCGTCCCGAGGCCTCGGGACGCCCGCGCTGCTTCTTGTCTTCTATCGCGGCTACTGGTGACCCTACTGCAACTCCGAGTTGCGGAGTCTCCAGGCAAGTCTCGAAAAATTCACCGCCCGCGGCGTGCGCATCGTGGCCGTCAGCGTGGACCCAGTGGACGTCACTCGCAAGCACTCCGAAAAGCAGGGCTTCACGTTCACCTTTCTCTCTGACACCAAAGCCGAGGTGATCCGCCGTTACGATCTTCTCCACGCCGGCGGCTTCGGCGGCGCGGACATCTCCCGCCCCGCCGAATTCCTGCTCGACGCGGACGGAAAAGTCCTCTGGTTGAATCTGACGGAAAGCTACAACGTGCGCGCGAAGGCGGAGGAAATTCTCAAGGTGATGGACGGGCTCGTGGCACGTTCCCCGGCCAAGCCGTAAAGCGGAGATTTTGAGCCCGCCTCTTTCGCGCCCTTTGCATCCCGGCGTTTTTGGCCGGGAACAGGCGGGGGGGCCGCTTCTAGCTGACCTTCAACACAATGGCCGTCATGTCGTCGTGCGGCAGGTCGTCGCCGGTGAACGCATCCACCTCCGCGAACAACCGGTCCAGCAGCGCGTCGGCATCGGCCCGCACGTGCGATTCGCACACCGCGAGCACCCGTTCCAACCCGAAGTCGTCTCCCTGCGGGTTGCGCGCGTCGGGGATGCCGTCGGTGCAGAACAGCACCGCTTCGCCCGGCTCCAGTTGCACTGAGTATCCCTCGTACTGCGCATCGGCAAACAAACCAGAAGGCAGCCCACCTTCGCCCACTTCCCGGCAACCCTGCGGCGAGATCAGGATCGGCCGCGGCAGCGCCGCGTTCGCGTAGCTGAGTTGCCGCGTCGCCGGGTCGTACACCGCGTATTGCACCGCGCAGTACCGCCCGGGCACCACCCGCATGCGTAACCGCTCGTTCATCAGCTCCAGCACCGCCGTCGGCGCCGTGCCCCTTTTGTGGATCCCGCGCAGCGTGCCCATCGCCAGCGCCGCATACATCGCCGCTGCCAGACCCTTTCCCACCACGTCGCCCAGGTAAAGCCCCATCCGGTGGTCCTCCAGCCGGAAATAGTCCAGAAAATCTCCGCCCACTTCCGCCACCGGCCGGAACCGGCTCACAATCTCCACTGGATGAAGCTTCAGCGGCTCCACGCACACCATGGCCTGCTGAATGTTGCGCGCCTCTTCAATCTCGAACGCGCGCAGTTGCTCGATTTTCTTTGAATTCACGCCGTTCCGGCGCAAGCTCATTCCTGTCTCGTCGCTCGCCGTATTTTCAGCCAGCCGCAAAGGATGACTCACGACTGCCTGGAGTCCCTCTGGCCACTCGCTGCCGGCGCCCATGATACACTCCCCGCCTTTTCTCGTCGGGATTTCTTCTTTGTTGCGATCCGCCTGCGTTCGGCTCGTCCGGTAGGCCACCTTTGCCCGCCCTTTCGCAGACCCCGGGCCTGCGCTATCCTACTGTTTACCATCGGCCGAGCCGCGCCGGTCCATAAGGCGCGTCCGCACTCCAAGGAGCCTGACATGAAGAAACTCCTCTGTCTTTGTCTCACCCTGCCGCTGACCGTCACTCCTCTCCCGGCGCAGCATTTCGGCTTCGCTCAGGGCAAGCAGGATTTCTCCTCCATCAAGAATTTTCTGCGCATCAACGAGAAAATCTGCACCGGCGGCCAGCCTACTCTCGACGACCTCGCCCGCCTGAAAGCCGACGGCATCAAGGCCGTCGTCAACCTCCGCCAGGCCACCGAGTTCAACGCCGAGGAGGAAGCCGCCAAAGCGAAGGAACTCGGCCTCCGTTACTTCCACATCCCCGTCAACGGCGCCGAGCCCAAGCCCGAACTAGCCGACGAGTTCCTGAAGGTGATGAGTGACCCCGCCAACCGCCCCGTCTTTGTCCACTGCGCCTCCGCCAACCGCGTCGGTGCCTTCTGGATGATCTACCGCGTCCTGAAAGATGGCTGGAAACTGGAAGATGCCCAGGAAGAGGCAATGAAGGTCGGCTTGCACAGTCCGGTCATGCGCGACTTCGCCCTCGAGTACATCCGCGCCCACCAGAAGCCCGCGCCGAAATAGCCAATTCGCTCTTGTACCGCAAGCCGCGGCGCCGCGCGCTACGGCGCGCGCTTCTGGTCCGCCACCAGCACGCCCGCCTCGGCGTAATCGGTCGCTGGCAGGTCGTTGAACGTTACGTGAATGTTCTCGATCTTCGCCCGGCCCTCCTCCACCAGCGCCTGCGTCACCCGCTCCACGATCTTGCGTTTCTGTTCCGCGCTGCGTCCCGCCACCCAGGTAATCTGCACGTGCGGCATCCCGGCCTCCTCTGCACAACTCCGCCTATTCTACCGCAGCCGCTGCGTGCTCCCGCCTGTGCTAGAATGTCCGCTCCATGCATCCTCACGTCCGTCATCTGGTGGAGCTCCAAGCCGTGGACATCCGCCTCAACGAAGTTCTCGCGCGCCTGGCCACTTTTCCCAAGCATCTCGTCGAGGTCAACGCCCGCGTCGAAGCCGCCCGTTCGCAGCTCGCCCACGCCAAGGACGCCCTCACCAAGAGCCTGAAGGACCGCAAGACCTACGAGATGGACGTTGACCAGTGGAAGGAAAAGGTCCGCAAGTACAAGGACCAGACCGGCGCCGTCAAATCCAACGAGGCCTTCAGGGCGCTCCGCCTCGAAATCGAAATGGCCGAAAAGGAAATCGCCGCCGCCGAGGACCGCCTCCTCGAGCGCATGGTCGCCGGAGAAGACTTTGTGCGCCAGGTGAAAGCCGCGGAGAAAGCTATCGCCGAAATCGAAGCCGCGGCCAAGGTCGAGCAGCAGGCCATTTCCGCCGAGTATTCCACCGCCGAAAAAATACGCGTCGCTCTGGAAGCTGAGCGTCAGAAGGCCGCCTCCGCCGTTCCCGAGGACTTGCTGGACATCTACCTGAAGCTGGCCAGCCGCCACAACGGCGTCGCCCTCGCCGAAGTCCGCGAGGACGAAACCTGCTCGATGTGCCGCGTCCGCGTCCGCCCGCACACCTACCAGTTGCTCCGCGACCCGAGCAACGAGCAGATTTTCCACTGCGAAACCTGCACTCGTATCCTTTACTGCCCACCACAGCCCCTGGCCCAGCCGCAGCCCGTCGCGCAGTCTTCCGAGTCCGGTGAAAACTAGCCGTGGTTTCAACTCTGTTCGGTCAGGGGGTCGGAGCTTCCGCTCCGACATTAGGTTGACTGCAGGGAAAGGGGCTTTAGCCCCTGAAGTACGCAGGCCTCAACGCAGAAGCCATTCGGGAAAACTCTTATGAAACGCCATTCAAAATCTTTTGCCCATCGCCCGCGCCTCTTCGGCGAGCCCGAGCGCCCCGCTGCCCTTCACACCGCCCACATTGACGGTGCCGCCCGCGGCAATCCCGGCCCGGCCTCCTATGCCGTCATTGTTCGCCGCCCCGACGGCTCGCTGCTCAAGGAAATCGGAAAATACATCGGCCGCGCCACCAACAACGTCGCCGAATATTACGGGCTGGTCGCCGCACTCGACTTTGCCGCGACTGCCGGCATCGCCCACCTCCGCGTCCTCAGCGACTCCGAGCTCCTCGTCCGCCAGATGCAGGGCCTCTACAAGGTGAAAAACGTCGACCTCCGCCCGCTTTTCGAGCGCGCGAAAAAGCTCGCCGCTGGCCTCGCGTACTTTTCCCTCGAGCACGTCCGCCGCGAGCTCAACCGCGACGCTGACCGCCTCGCCAACCTGGCCCTCGACCGCACGGACAGCCACAGCAGAATTCAGGGGATTGAGCGTTCCGGTGTGCCTGCGGCTGCTGACGATGCTCGAAAACCGATCACGAAGCATCAGGCCAAAACTCGTGGGGATGCAAGGCGCATCCGCGCGCGCTACAAGAACGGCGCCCTCCACCCCGCCGAGCCTCTCGACCTCCCCGACGGCGCCGACGTCGACCTCACCATCCACCCCCGCCTTCGCGAGAAACCGTAGCGCCGCCCTTCAGGGCGGCATCTGTATCGGCGGGGTTCGCGATTTCCGCGTCCCGACGTTCTTGGCCGGGAACACCACCGCCTTTTTTGACGCGGCCTATTTTCTATTTTCTATTTCTGCTCTTGGATTTCCGCCGAAATCAACTCCTCGACCTTCGCCCACACGTCCGGGTCCTGTTCCATCTTCACGTGCGCATTGCGGAAAATTTTCTGATACCAGCGCCCGTCGGAGAGGTCCACTTTCTTGCCGCGGTACTTGTATTGATAATTGCCCAGGATTTCCGTCTGTGCCGCGTCTTCCGCGCGCAGTTCGCGCTCCCCGCGGATAAAAAAATAGTCATCGCGCTGGAAAAAGTTCACGGCGCGGCGCACGTTGGACGGCACTTCGGCGTCGTCCACGCCCACGCTGTCAATTTGCACCGCCAGCAGCACCGGCACGCCGAGCGGCCTCAGCTCTTTGCATAACTTATTCACCGCCGCGCCTCCGAAACTCTGCCCGAAAACAATCAGCCGCGCCGAGCGTGCCTCTTCCTCGCTCAATTTGCCGTCGCCGTTGTGGTCGAAAGCCTTTCTTACCAACTCCAGCGCAATCTCGCGGCGATGGTTTTCCACTGTCTCGATATGCACGCCCGGCAAGTTTTTCGCGCGTAGGCGCAATGCAAATTTCCGCACGCCGCGCGTGGGCTCGTCCCACTTTTCCCATCCGCCGAGAAAACCAATGATGAGCGTGTCGCCTTCCGGGATCGGCGTTGGCGTTGTGAAGTCGGAAAATTTCTGTGGCGCAAGCGCCGTAGGGCCCACCTTTGCCGCTGCGGAAACGAGGATCACCAGCAGCAGAATCCATAGCCACAGCTTCGCCAGGAATTTCTTCAGCGATGCCATTTGCTCTGTACTACGCGCGAATCCCTGGATTTCTATCCGGCAATCTGCGTCTGCCCTTGTCGCTGCGGCAGGCCTAAATGAGACGAGGGTTACTTCTTAGAGAAAACCCACAATGTGCGCACCGGGTACGCAGCAGATCGCACTGAATGGAAAAGAAGGAACTGATGAGGAAGCGTTTCCTGCATTTCGGGCACTTCAATCCAACGCCAAATAGGGCTGTGGCGCCGAGGCCGATTAGCGAAGCCATTAAGGCGGCCGTGATGGCATCTTGAAGAGGATCTGGCAACCGTTCAACTCTGGCTCCAACTAACGCCCTAGGAAGCCCAAGTACGATGAACAGGGAAAAAAATGACCAGAAGCTCCGTTTAATCGCTTGCAATCGACGCCAAGCGTTTTCATGCTCTTTTTCCATGAGACTCACTTCAGGAAGTACGCCCGGTACAATGTATCCCGCTGCGCCGGAATGTATCCCGCGTCGCTGATCATTCGCCGCAGCTCTGCTTCATTCGTGCGGTTGCGCACGCCAGCCGCAAACACGACGTTCTCTTCAATCAAAATGCTCCCGACGTCGTCCGCGCCAAATTGCAATCCCACCTGGCAGACCTTGACCCCAGGCGTCAGCCAGCTCGACTGCACGTGGTCAATGTTGTCCAGATAGATCCGGCTGATGGCCAGCGTCTTCAAATAATCTACCGCCGTTGCCTGCGGTACTTTCTTGCCCAACGGCGTGTTGTCCGGCGCGAACATCCACGGGATGAACGCGGTAAAGCCGCCCGTGTCCTCCTGAATCCGCCGGATGCGCTCGAAGTGGTTCACGCGGTGGCGGTGTTCCTCGCCGCACCCGAACATCATCGTCGCCGTCGTCCGCATCCCTAGAGAGTGCACCGCGCGGTGGACGCTTTCCCACTCGTCGCTCGTGCACTTCAGCCGCGCGATCCGCGCGCGGATCTCGTCATCCAGAATCTCCGCCCCGCCGCCCGGAATCGAGTCCAGCCCCGCGTCCCGCAATCGCGCAATCGTGTCCCGCACCGTCAGCCCGGAGACTTCCGCGATGCACAAAATCTCCGGCGCCGAAAAGCAGTGCAGATGCACCTGCGGAAACTTTTCCTTGATCGACCGCAGCATTGTTTCGTAGAACCCGATGCGCAGGTCCGGATGCAGTCCGCCCTGCAGCAGCACGCCCGTTCCGCCCAGCTCGATCATCTCCGCGATTTTCTGGTGAATCTCTTCAAGTGGAAGGATGTAGCCTTCCTTCGACCCCAGCGGACGGTAGAACGCGCAGAAGGAGCAGTACTCGGTGCAGAAATTCGTGTAGTTGATGTTCCGGTCAATCTGGTAGGTGACGATGCGCGGATCGGTCTTCGCGCGGCGGACTTCCATCGCCGCCATCCCCACGCCGATCAGGTCCTCCGACCCGAACAGCTCCATCGCTTTCTGTTGCGTAATCCCCATCCTCTTTCCCTGCTACCTTTCTTCTGCACCCTGCACCCGAAACCCGACACCCTTCTTCTCGCTCTCCACTTCCACAAACTCTACCGCCTTCGCCCTCGCAATCAGCCCCGCCTCCGCGCATTTCCGGAAATAGAGTTCCAGCCCCGCCAGGTTTTCCTCGTCCAGCGAAAAATCAATATTGTTCCGCAAGTAGTTCTCCAGCGCATCCGCCGGCATTTTCAACTTTGCTTCCGCGCCTTCGGCAATCTCCGGCAGTCGCGCCATGCCATATTCCTTCGACGCGACGAAGTCCGCCATCACTTCCGGCGTCACCACGCCACGCCGCGCCACCCAGATGGCCAGTACGCATGGCAGCCCCGTCATCTCGCGCCACTCGTGCGCCACGTCGTACACAAACAGCGACTCGTGCCCCGGCACCGGCAGGTCGTTCGGGTCGCCGCCGCAGCACGTGCCGTCGCTCGCCCGCCGCGCCGCCAGCTCGTCCATCTTCACCGCGACGCGCAGCGCCGGATCGCCGATCACCAGCGCCGCATCCGCCTGATCAAGCATCGCTGTCGGCTCCGGCGCCGCCGGCACAAACTCCGGAGAAATTCCCCACCGCTCCCGGCACAGCAGCCGCACCAGCGCCTGCGAGCTGCGTGAGCTGGTGTCCAACGCCACCTTTTTCGCCAGCTCGATCGGCTTCTTCGCGATCACGAGGATGCTCCGCACCGGCCCCTTCGCCGCTACCGCCATCCCCGGCAGCACCACCACGTGGTCCATCCGCTGGTATTCCACCGCCGGAATGATGGCCACGTCCGCCGTGCCCTGCCGCAGCGCCTCCGCGCACTGCGACGGCACCGTGAACTCCAGTTCGTATTTCCCCCGCTGCGGCCCGTCCGTAAATCCCCACACCAGCGGCGCTGTGTTCAGATACTCCACAATCGAGATGCGCAGCTTCTCCAAGCTCCTTCACCTGTTCGAAAGACCTAAAATATAGCACATGGCCGCCGCGCGCCGCGTCCGGCACAGCCTTCATGCCAGCCCTTCTTTTCGGTTCCTTCGAAATATTCAAACGTCGCAGCGTCCTGCATGGCCGCGCGGTTTGTCGCGGCTATTCGCTGCCGCCCGCTGACATTTCCTCTCATCCTCCGCTTGCCCCTGCTGGCGCAAGCACACTGATGCCCGGCCTCCGTTGTTCGCTTTTCGATTTCGCGAATACTGAGACGACTACCTGCCGAATCCCAGGAATCTCGGAATGTTGAACAAAAAACCTTTCTCCAGATCCGGCGCTACGCCGCCCATCAGCCACAGGTAGGCAAAGAATCCGTAGAACACCGCCGTCCCTACCAGCGCCACTCTTCGCCACACCGGCGGCCGCAGCTCTTTCGGCAGAAATTTCATGTTGATGTAGAGAATGTGCAGCGCGGCCACCACCAGCACCGCGCCAGCGATATTCGCCGCCATCTGCAGCAGAATGATCGGCCGCGTCAGCCGCAGCGCCAGCACACCCCACACCACCAGGAACGCCAGCAGCGAGTAGTACACCAGCCGCACGTCTCCGCCGCGCCATCCGCGGATGCGCTTGCTCCCCGTCCACAAAATATCCGTCAGCGCGCGCACCATGCCTTCCACGTTGTCGAGTTGCGTCTTGAACAGCACCCACGCGCTCATCAACGCCACCAGGCCCCCCAGCAGCGGCCCGCTCCGCGCCACAATCGCCTGCGCCAGTTCCGCGGCAATCGCCAGGTCGCGGATGTCGCGTCCCGGCAAGATGAAAATCGTGTACAAAATCGCCGGTAGCCCCATGCCCAGCAGCGCGCCTGTAAAGAACACGCCCCACTGGTCAATCTGCACAATCCGCCACCACGCTTTCCATCGCTGCATGTTTTCCGGCGTAATCGGAAACACGCTCCCTGAATGTGCCAGCTTCACTTTGTGCCCGCCCACCGCCGCCGGGATGAACCCCACCACCTGTCCCATACCGAACCCTTTGTCCCGCGCCCAGTTCGAGAGCATCAGGTTGCTCACGCCGCCCGCTCCGGAATACGCCGCGAATGCGCCAATCAGGAACCAGTCCGCTCCTGGCGGAATGAACACAAAGCTGCCCGTCTTGACGCTGTACCCGAAAAATCCCGCCAGCGCCGCGAGCCAGATTCCCGGCACAAAAAACAGCAGGCACAGGAACAGCATTCCGCCCAGCAGAAAAATAATCAGGATCCAGTTCAGGATTTCCAGCGTCCGCTCGATCCGCCGCCCGAAGAGCAACAGCAACACGCACGCCAGAAACGTCCCCACGCCGAACCAGTACACGCTATTCGCGTCGCTCTGCCCCGGCAGCCGTTTGTGAAACAGAAAGAAGAATGCTCCTGCCGCGTTCGCCGCCCACGCCGGCCAGCCCACATGCAAGAAATAAAGCCCCGTGTAGAACCACGCCCAGAACGTCGAGTTCGGCCGCGTGCGCATGAAGCCGGTCACTGCCGGCTCGCCGGTGTACAGCGTGTAGCGCATCAGCTCGGTGTTCAGCACGGTTTGCAGGAACACCGCCACCATCGTCACCCACAGCAGCGACAGCCCATACTTCACGAATGCCGCCGGCCCAATCAGCCATTCCCCGCTGCCGATGGAGAGTCCCAGGATGATCGCGCCCGGCCCGATCACGCCGAGGATTCCCGCGCCCCGCGTCACCGGCGGCTTCGGCAGATCCGCCGCTGCCCACGCTTCCAATCCAGACCGCGCCTCGTTTTGCATGCGGCGCAACATATCACGAATTTCGCAGCGCGCAGCACTTTGGAGTGCGGCGTCCCGAGACTTCGGGATGACGCTGCTTTGCCTTCTTGCACAGCTTGCTGCGCACGGAATACATCAACTCTTCGTCATAACGCTTCTGATAAACATCTCCTTGACGCCCACCCTCCTCCCCGCTTACGCTCCGCCGCGATGGAGCTCAACCACTACCTGGGATGGCTGGCTCTGGCTCTCACGCCGGGACTCGGCGCGCGCCATGCCGGCAAACTCCTTCGCGAGCTGCGCAGTCCCGAAGCCATTTTTGCCGCTTCGCTGACCGCGCTCGAATCCTTCCGCCTGCCCGCCGCCGTCGCGCAGGCCATTCATTCCCAATCGCCGCTGCGCGACGCCGAAAAAGAACTCGCCGCGATCCGCAAGAACGGCTGCCGCCTCCTCACCTGGGACGAGCCCGCCTACCCGCATCTGCTCCGCGAAATCTACGACCCGCCGCCGCTGCTTTACATCCGCGGCAATCTCGAGCTGCTCGACCGTTTCTCCATTGCCATTGTCGGCTCGCGCCGCCCCACGCCCTACGGCGTGCAGATGGCCGAGCGCCTCGCCCGCGACCTTGCCGAGCGCGGCCTGGTCATCGTCAGCGGACTCGCCCGCGGCATTGACAGTTGCGCCCACAAGGGCGCGCTGGCCGCCACCCGCGGCGCCACCGTCGGCGTCCTTGGCGCCGGCATTGACGTTGTCTATCCCAAGGAAAACAGAAAACTCTTTGCGCAGATGGAGGAGCGCGGCGCCATCATCTCGGAGTTTCCGCTCGGCGCGTTCCCCGCGCCGCAGAATTTCCCCATCCGCAACCGCATCCTCGCCGGCATGGCGCTTGGCGTGGTGGTCGTCGAAGGCGCGCAGTATTCCGGCTCGCTCATCACCGCCCGCCTGGGCATGGAATTCGGCCGCGAAGTCTTCGGCGTGCCGGGCAACGTCACCCAGCCTTCGAGCTTTGGCCCCAACCTGCTCATCAAGCAGGGCGCCAAGCTCGTCACCGGCTGGGAGGATGTGGTCGAAGAGCTCCCCACCGAAATCCGCACACAGTTGTTTCCCATCGAGGCCGCCTCGCAGGAGGAACGCGCCACGCTCTTCGAGCAGTCCCTCTCGGAAACCGAACGCGCGCTCTTCTCCCTGCTCTCCACCGACCAGGCCCGCCACGTGGACGAGCTCGTCGAGCAATCCGGCCTAAACTCCTCCGAGGTCCTTGCCGCGCTCTTCGAACTCGAAATGAAAGAATTCGTTCGCCAGCTCCCCGGCAAGAACTTCGTCAAAGTCCTGCTCTGACGAGCACGGAAAAATCCAGCTTCTTTGTGGAAAGGTTTTCCCGGTGAGCTGGCGAGCGCCTGCGTCAGCCGCTTAGAAATCGATCGCCGTCTTGGCCAGCATCTTCGGCGGCTGGAACTTCGTCTTGAGCACCGTCTTTCCCGCCGTACTCACCAGTTCGATCTCTTTTTCATCGGGCAATATGGTTGGCGCGCCCGAGTCGGTCTTCTTCGGAAACTCGAACGTCAGCCGGAAGACCGTCTTGCGGTCGAACCCGTGAGCGATGACCACGTTGCTCGGCGCGAGTCTTTGCTTGGTCGTCTTGAGCATCAAGTAGGTGTTGGCCAGCAGGTCCTCTTCGCTTATCCCATCGAACGGCGTCATGTCCGGCGCGGAAATCGTCACGGTGTAGGAGTCATCTTCCCGTTCGAGGATATCCGCGGTGTCCTCCTGGTCCATGGTTCCGCACAGCACCGCCAGCCGGAGCTTTGCCGCCCGCATCGTTTTCGCTGAATCCCACGTCACCTGGAACGCCACAATGGATTGGGACGGCGTCCCGACCACCCACTGCGATGGCGTGCGCATGGGCTTGTTCAGGTCCGGCCGCCCTCCGCATCCCGGAGCCATTCCCTGCAAGAAATGCGGCTCGCCCTTGAGCCACGCAGCCTCCACTGTGACCACCTTGGCCCAGGGCGATTCCCCCAGGATTTTCTGCACATCTTCCAGCGTCCATGCCGTGTAGGGCTTCTCTTTCCACGGATCACCAGCCAGCGCAACGTGCGCGGCCAGCAGAACTGCCAGAAAAAGGGCTACCGCCTTGCGCATCGGACCTCCTCGGCGTCCTTGCCGGACGCAATCTTAAGTCCCAGTATCAACCGCGTCAACGCTCCATTTGGTAAGCACGAAGAACGCTTCTCCGCCGCGGTCTGGAGCGCAAGCTTCCCCCGCTTGCAGGGGCCGGCGTGTGCCGGCCATCCTCTTGCTTCTGCCGGGGGTGTATGAAAGAACGCAATTGCCGAAAAAAGCGTCGCCGTCCCCCGTTCCTGCATCATTATTCATGGCGACGCGCAGAAGCGGCACTTGCGCTGTACCGCCGCTATGCTGTATCTCTGTTGAGTCCGTCGCTCAGGTGTCGCGGGCTCGCATTTCGCTGTTGTAGCCCGCCTCTTCCGCACCCTTTGCGTCCCGACGCTCCCGAGGCTTCGGGATGTCGGGAAGAGGCGGGGATGTTGTTGTTCGCTTTTCGCTTTTCCCTTTTGGCTTTTCGGGTTTAGGGTAGAAGAGGCCCAGAGTCACAACTGCAAATGGCACGTTCACTCGTCATCGTCGAATCGCCCGCCAAGGCGAAAACCATCAACAAGTATCTCGGCCGCAATTATTCCGTCAAAGCCTCCTACGGCCACGTGATGGACCTGCCGAAGAAAGAATTCGGCATTCCTCTGCCGGACGACGCCCCGGCCGGAGATCCGGAGAATTATTTTGTTCCCACCCTCGAAACCATTCCCGGCAAGACCAAAGTCATCAGCGAGCTGAAGAAAGCCGCCAAGGACGCCGACGCCATCTATCTCGCCGGCGACCCTGACCGCGAAGGCGAGGCCATCTGCGCGCATCTGGCCCAGCAGCTCGGCCGCAACAAAACCGAGCGCAAGAAGATTTTCCGCGTGATGTTCAACGAGATCACCGCCAAAGCCATCAAGGCCGCCTTCGACAAGCCCGCCCAGGTGGACACCAACCTCGTGGACGCCCAGCAAGCC
>JACQDE010000009.1 GCA_016201285.1 Acidobacteriota bacterium
GCGCCCATAAATCGCCCGCAGATACTCCCATCGCCCGTGGTTCCCCAACCTGTCCTCCTCCAAAACGCGTTTTGGTTGGGTTACATCTTAAATGGCGCGATGTTGCTCCCTTCGGTTACATTTTAGATGGCGCGATACGGTTCATTGACACCGGCGAAACTTGTGTCTAAAGTTTGTCGCGCTGAGAGGCTCCCATGCCCGTGCGCAAGATCCAGGTCGGCCAGGTTTGGAAGAAAAGCGGCACGGGCGAGAACTACCTGGTCACCAAGATTTATTCGGAAGCCCTCGCCACCTATGCCATGCTGCGCAAAGCCGGCGCCGAGGAAGAAGCCCGCCTCCGCGTCAAGGTCGAGCGCGCCGGTGACACTCAAAATCTTCCCGGCTTCATCTACGCGCAGGAAGCCGAGAATTTCTAGAACCCGATCGCCCGCAAATCAGCCCCGATTGGCTCAAGCCTCATCGAGCGTTAGAGGACGCGGTTGCTTTCCATCCACGTCGGTGAATCCGTACTCCTGAGCCACGCTTGCGGCAATCAGCACCTTTCCAGTTTTTTCGATGACGTTGGGGTCTGCTGCCAGGGCAGCCACAGCCCGTCCAATAAATTGCGGCGATTCGGAGTTGCTGAGGTCCAGCCAGCCCGCTGCGACCATCACTTTCTCGGTTCTCACTAGCCCCGGATAAATGGAAACAGCCGCTACGTTGTGCGCTTTCAGTTCTTGCGCCATGTCCCTGGTCATCTTGTCGGTGGCCGCTTTGGAGACACCGTAAGCGACATTCCCGATATGTTTCTGCGCGGCCCAATAAGAGAGGTTCACGATCAGGCCGCTTCGCCGGGCAATCATCAAGGGGGCAGCAAGTCGACTGGCCGCATAATGCGCGCGCACTCCGGCTTGAAACATCGCGTCCCATCGCCATAGGGGTTGCTCCCAAAACGGCCGGGGCCACGTGAATTCACCGCCCTCCATCATGTCCTCGTACCCGCCCCAGACGTTGTTCACCAGGATGTCCAGGCGTCCCTGCTTGTCGGCGATGCGGCGAAATGCCGCCTCCACTTGCGCGTCGTTGCGATGGTCGCATTCCAGGGCCGTGCCTTGGCCTTCGATGTAGTTCATATCGGCAACGGTTCGTCCTGTGATGTATACACAGGCGCCGGCTGCAATCAGTTCGAGGGCAATTCCTTTACCGACACCGCGGCTACCCCCCGTAACCAACGCGACTCGTTCCGTCAGATTCCACATTTTCGGGATTGCTTTGTGTGGCTATTCGACTCGGTCGCCGTTCGACCTAGATCGACCGCACTGGCAGGCCCACCACGTCCTCCACCTGCATCACCTCGCGCACCAGGAACGGCTCCGCATACTTCACCCCGGCCAGTTGCCCGTAGAAGCGGGCAATCAAGTGCATCCGCTCCTCCAGTTCGTCCAGCGGGATGTGCACCTTTCCGCCGCGTTCGCGCGCCCGGGGGCGGAACTGCGAGGTGTAGGCCAGGATGGCCCGCTTCCGGCGCTCGAACTGCTTGGTAATGTCCACCACAAACGTTGGCCGCACCGAGCGGTCGTACGCCGTGGCATAGATCAACTTGAACGGACGGAAAGCATCGCCTTCCAGCTTGAGCTGTCTCAGCCCCGCCAGAAAGCAGCCTTCGTAGGCCAGTTGCGAGGCCGTGTAGTGGTCCGGATGGCGTCCTTCCCAGTACGGCAGGATCACCGTGTGCGGCCGCAGCTCGCGGATCTTCCGCGCCACCGCGAGCTTGTACTCTTCGGAGACCACCAGGTGCGCGTCCGGCAATCCCAGGTTTTCCCGGTGCTGCACGCCCATGATCTTCGCCGCCCGCGCCGCTTCCTTGAGGCGCGTCTCCGGCGTGCCGCGCGTGCCCATCTCGCCTTGCGTCAGGTCGAGGATGCCCGCCTTGTAGCCGCGCTCGGCGGTCCTGATCACCGTGCCGCCGCAGGTCAGCTCGACGTCGTCCGGATGCGCGGCAATCGCCAGCAGGTCCAGTTTCATCGTTCCTCGTAACGCCGCCTTCCAGGCGGTGCTTTTAGTTTTGCGATGCTTCCCGTCGCTACGATTCTAGGCGAGGGGCGCGCGCCCGTCAAAGCCCCGGGTTGACACGCCCCCCTGCAATGCTATGGTTTATGTCGCACTCGATTCAGGAGGTTCGTCATGCCGGAATTGCCGCTTGCCGGCCAGGTTGCGCTCGTCACCGGCGGCGCAAAACGCATCGGACGCAGCATTGCTCTCCAACTCGCCGCCGAGGGCGCCGACGTGGTGGTCAACTACCAGCGCTCGAAGGAAGAAGCCGACGAGCTGGTGGCAACCATTGTGGCCGGCGGCTGCCGCGCCGCCGCCGTGCAGGCCGATGTATCCCGCGCCGCGGACGTCAAGTCGCTCTTCGCGGAAATCTCCCGCCGCATGGGCCGCCTGGACATCCTCGTCAACAACGCCGGCATGTTTTTCGCCGCGCCGGTCCTCGAGCTCACCGAAGACCAGTGGGACGCCATCATGGCCACCAACCTCAAGGCGCATTTCCTCTGCGCTCAGGCGGCCGCCCCACTGATGAAGCAGCAGGGTCGCGGCCGCATCATCAACATCTCCTCGATTGGAGGCCTGCTGCCCTGGCCGGCCTTCACCCACTACTGTGTTTCCAAGGCCGGCGTCATCATGCTCACCCGCTGCCTCGCGCGCGCCCTCGGACCGGGAATCACCGTCAACTCCGTCGCCCCCGGCACGATTCAGTTTCCAGGCGAAGCCCCCGACGAAGATTACATCCGCCGCGCCCCGCTGCACCGCGTCGGCAAGGGAGAAGACGTCGCCGAAACCGTCTCCTTCCTCGCGAAGTCCGATTTCATCACCGGCCAGATTTTCGTTGTGGATGGTGGCCGCACGCTCGTGTAGCGCAGCCACTCCTGGCTGCGCTCCCGTGCTGAATTAACGCGCAAGCAAGATTGCTTGCGCCACCGTCGTTGTTTGTCATTCCGAGTCCCGATGGTTTTGATCGGGACGAGGAATCTGCATTTGGTCGTACGAAGCGTCACTCTGAAACTTCATCTTGCCCTTCGCCAGCCGCTCCACAATCTCCCGGTCCGCAGCGAGAAAATCGTACTCCGAAAGTCTCGCCGGAAGCTCCCAAACGATTTGCTCGAAGGCTAGGTTCTGCACGTTTGGGCTTTCCAGATGCGCGGTGAAAAATAGCAGCTCGATTTCCCGGGCGTGCTCGGGATATTTATGGCGGGTGCGGCAAATCTCCGCGCCGATTTGTGCCGTGACGCCAAGCTCTTCTTCCAGTTCGCGCGCCAGTGCCGCAGTTGGCGTTTCGTCCGGCAAAACTTTTCCGCCGGGAAATTCCCATTTCAGGCCGAACGTATCGTCTTTCCGCCGCTGGCAAATCAGGATCCGGCCGCCCTGCCCAATGATTCCCGCGACCACGGTAAACAGCGGCGGTTCATGTGACTGCATCTCGTTCGGCATGGCTCGGCTCGTTTCGTTGTTGAAGAAAGGATTCTAGCGGCAGGATGCCCGGCAATCAATCCGCCGCGTCCCACACAGGCATCCGGGACGCAGAATGCGCGCATTGAACCCCGCGCAGCGCTCTGCAATACTCACTCCATGTACAGCGCCGCCGTGCTCGACCACTTCCAGAACCCGCGTAACGCCGGCGACCTGGAAAATGCCTCCGCCGTGGTGGAAGTCTCCAACCCGGCCTGCGGAGACATCCTGCAGCTTTCCGCGCGCGTCGAAAACGGCCGCTTCGTGGACGTGCGCTTCAAGACCCGCGGCTGCGTCACCTCCATTGCCTGCGCCTCGCAGTTGACCGAAATGCTCTGCGGCAAAACCCTGCAGGAAGCGCGCCTTCTGACACCCACGCATATTTCCGACATCCTCGGCGGCTTGCCTCCCGCCACTTTCCACGGCGCGCAGCTTGCCGTCGATGCGTTGGAGTCACTGCTGACAAACCTCGGGTAGGGGAAATTCTCAGGCAGGGAAAGTGCGTTTCATTGTTTCCGGATCATTCAAGTTCAGCACCACGCCTTCTTCGTCCGTGGGAATCTCCAGCACTTCCTTCGCGTGCGCCCACACCACCGCGCGCGCGCCCTGGTCCTCCGGCGCCGCCAGCAATTCCTCGTACAGGCTACTCGCAAAGATTACCGGGTGACCCCGCTTCGCGTTGTACGTCGGGATCACAATGCGCCGCCCGGTCGCATAAAACCGTTCGACGAGCGTGCCCACCAGCGCTCTGGTGATAAGAGGATGGTCCACCAGAAACAGCATGAGGCCGTCGGTGCCGCCCGGAGGCAGGCTTCGGATCGCCGCCTGGATGGAAGAGAGTTGCCCCGAGGCCCAGTCAGCGTTCACGACCACATCGTCGGCTGCCATCTGCACGTGGCGGCGCACTTCCTCCGCGTGCGCGCCCAGCACCACGCGCCGCACTCCGATGCGCGGATGCTGCGCGATGCTCGTCAAGTGTTCCACGAATGTGGTGATGCCCTCGGTGGCGACTGTGCCCGCAGGGAAGGGAAGCAGCGCCTTGGGCGTGCCCATGCGGCGGGATTCACCGGCGGCCAGTATGACGGCGGCAAGCATAATGTAGCGGCGGCCTTTAGGCCGCCAGGTTTTGCGCTGTAGCGCCGGCCTTTCGCGATTTGTGCGTCCCGACGACTTTGGTCGGGAAGGCCGGCATCTTTAGACCGTTGTACGCTGAATCTCGGCCTTCAACGATTTGTGCGCCACGTCTTTCGCGTTGCGCCGGATGGCGATCAATTCCGCGGCGATGCTTACGGCGATCTCTTCCGGTGTGAGCGCGCCGATCTCCAGTCCCACTGGCGCGTGCACGTGTTCGAATTTCTCCGGCGAAATTCCTTCACTCTCGAGCGCCTTATAGACCGAGAGCACTTTTCTTTTGCTCCCGATCATGCCGATGTAGCGTGCCGCCGTTTTCACCGCCCAGCCCAGCACGCGCAGGTCGTCGCGGTGCCCGCGCGTCACAATCACGATGTATGTCGAGGCATTGGGCTGGATTTTTTCGAAGGCCACTTCATACGTCGTGTAGATCTCGCGCGCCATGGAGAAGCGCTGCGCGTTGGCGAATGTTTCGCGGTCGTCCACCACGCCGATGGCGAACCCCGCCGTGCTCGCCGCGCCCGCCAGCGCGATGGACACGTGGCCGCCGCCAAAAATGTACAGCATCGGCTGGGGCAGAATCGGCTCCACAAAAATCTCCAGCGTGCCGCCGCAAATCAACCCGTTATCGTAGCTGGCTTCGTGGTTCAGGTTGAAGACCATTTTCCGCGGCGCTTCCACCTGGATCACTTCCTTCGCCGCCGCCCACACCTCCGCCTCCATGCACCCGCCGCCGATCGTTCCGGCAATCGTGCCGTCTTCGCGCACCAGCATCCGCGAGCTTTCATAGCTCGGGATCGACCCGTTCGTGTGGACAATGGTGGCCAGCGCCGCGCGCTTGCCTTCGCGCCGCAGCCGGATGATTTCTTCGAAAATATCCATGGAGAGCTGCCTTCCGAACAAGCCTACGGCGGCGGCACGGCCGTGTCAATCTTCACGACTCCGGTTTTTGCAGTCAATTGCTCTCGCCTCTGCTAGACACCTTTTTGCACGGATGCTACCGTAGCGCCAGCGCGACATTTTGTGCGCGGGAGGTCCCATGAAAGCCATCATCTTCAACGAGCACGGCGGCCCGGACGTCCTGCGTCACACCGAAGTCGCCGAGCCGAAGATCGGCCCTACCGAAGTGCTGGTGCGCGTGCGCGCCTGCGCCCTGAACCACCTCGACCTTTGGGTGCGTCGCGGACTCCCCGGCGTGCAGATTCCGTTTCCGCACATTCCCGGCAGCGACATTTCCGGCGAAGTCGCCAAAGTCGGCGACATGGTCACGCGCGTCAAGGTCGGCCAGAAAGTACTGCTCGCGCCGGGCCTGAGTTGCGGGCAATGTCCGGCGTGCCTGGGCGGCGCGGACAACAAGTGCCGCAAGTACACGCTCATCGGCTACATCGTGGACGGCGGCTGCGCCGAATTCGTGAAAGTGCCGGAGGTCAACGTCATCCCCATCCCCGGCGACCTTTCTTTTGACGAAGCCGCCGCGGTGCCGCTGGTTTTCCTCACCGCGTGGCACATGCTCACGGGCCGCGCCGCGCTGCAGCCGGGCGAAGATTTGCTCGTGCTCGGCGCGGGCAGCGGCATCGGCAGCGCCGCCATTCAGATCGGAGGACTCATCGGCGCGCGCGTCATTGCCACTGCCGGCAGCGACGAAAAGCTTCAGAAGGCGAAACACCTCGGCGCCGACGAAGTGATCAATCATTCGCAGCAAAAAATCGCCGACGAAGTCAAGCGCCTCACCGACCGCCGCGGCGTGGACGTCGTCTTCGAGCACGTCGGCGCGGCCACGTGGGACGCCAGTATCGCCAGCCTCGCCGCCGGCGGACGCCTGGTCACCTGCGGCGCCACCACCGGCCCCGAGGGTAAAATTGACATCCGCTACCTGTTCAGCCGGCAGCTTTCTGTGCTGGGCTCCTACATGGGCAGCAAGGCCGAGCTGTACGCTGTGCTGAAACTCATTGGCCAGCGCAAACTCCGCGCCGTGATTGACCGCACCATGCCGCTCGCCCAGTGCGCCCACGCGCACGAGCTGCTCGAAAGCCGCGAACAGTTCGGCAAGATTGTGCTCAATCCTTGACTCGATGTTGGTGTAAGGTCTAATAAGAGGGAGCCGCAACAGGTCGAGGGGATGACTTCCGCATCATCCCACAGATTCGGGGTCGGAGGTTCAGCGTATGGTCTTTAAGAACTTTGCCGTGAAAAACTTCCGTTGTTTGGGACAGCTTAATCTCCGTGACCTGAAGCGGTTGAACGTCATTGTAGGTAGGAACAACACAGGCAAAACCGCTCTTTTGGAGGCGTTGTTTTTTCATTCGGCTGCCAATAACCCGACTATGGCCCTGAATCTCCGGATGCACAGAGGATTTTCAGGCGAGATGGAAGTGTCGAAAATTTCTCTGACCGAGTTGTGGCGGGACCTATTTCGTGGCTTTGACATCGCCAAACATATTGAATTTGAGAGTGAGGATGCCTCCGGGAAAAGGCGGCGGTCTGTGATTTTTGTGGGGCCTCAAGATGGTCAACAATTGACGATGCCCGCAATCTCAGGAAGTAGCTTCCAAGAAAGGAGTGCACCTCTCACCATCGAATATACGGATGCGAACGGCAAACTGCACGTTTCGTCCTTACTTATGGGCCCAGACGGGCGGCCCGAGCTTCAAAACCCATCGCGTATTTTGGATTATTTGGGAATAATCCTTCCCGCGTATAGACGCGTTTCTCAAGAGGAAGATGCTGAAAGGCTAGACAAGGTAGTTACGGAAAAACGGAAGGATCAAATCCTCAAACTTGCACAAACCATAGAACCAAGGCTGGTCGATTTGGTCGTTGGTCTCTCTGCTGGTAAGCCTGTCGTCATGTGTGATGTTGGACTTCCGCGTCTTGCGCCATTGCCTGTCTTAGGTGAAGGTACCCACAAACTAGTCTCCATGGCACTCGCAATTGAGGCTGCCCGGGCCGGTGTCGTGATGCTTGACGAGGCCGAGAATGGCCTCTATTACGATTCCCAAAAACAATTCTGGTCGAAACTCCACAAGCTGGCAGTTACGAATGATGTTCAATTATTTGTCACCAGCCATAGTCGGGAATGCTTGGAAGCACTCGAAACATCCGCCGCCGACGATGCAGAGTTTCAAGCAGATGTGAAAGTCATCCGGCTCGCAAAAGACAAGGGCGAGGTGTACGCAAGCGAGTACGAATTCGCTGCTCTACAGGCTTCACTTGCTGCTGGCTTCGAGATCCGCTAATGCAGTGTCCACTAAAGGAAGATTGTCCAAAAGAGCAAATCAGCAAGAGGGTTGTTCAATCGCGTCTCCTTCTTGGCGAAGGGCCGGACGAGAAGAACTTCTTCGAAGCCTTTCTTCGCTTCCTCGGCATCAAGGGTATCCAGCCGATGCAATACGGAGGCAAGAACGCGCTGCTCGGCTTTTTGGAGTTGGTCACGAAAAGCCAACCAGAGTTCATGCAAGTTACCCACCTGGCGATTACGGCCGATGCCAACGGCAACGAATCGGGCACCCTAGCATCGTTGCGGGAGGCTTTCGGGCGATTTGGGATGCCAATTCCCGACGATCGGAGATTCGCAACGAACGGGCATATCACGACGGGAATGTTTGTTGTTCGGGATCGCTTAGAAACTGTCTGCCTTAATTCTCTGCGGGGGCAGGCTGCTGAGCGATGCATTGAGCAGTATCTGGAATGTGTGGGCTATGGGGCATCTCCTGGGAATCGCGAAAAAGCAAAGTCTCGTGTTTATCTGAGCTGCAAAGATAACTCAACTCTCAGTTTGGGAGTGGCCGCTCTAAAGGGATACTGGGACTACCAAAATCAAGCATTTGACGATATTCGTTCGTTTCTTCAGGAACTTGCGAGGTAGGTTTCTTCACAGACGGCACTTGTGAGAAAATAGCCTCACTCATGAGAGCACCCGCATGAGCACGTCGCTTGGCAAAAGCGTATCGCTGGAAAAGCCGGGGCAGGAGGGCCAGGCCCTTGCCGACGAGGGCATCCTTTTCGCCTCGCTCGACAAGGTGGTCAACTGGGCGCGTAAGAGTTCCATCTGGCCGTTTTCGTTTGGCCTGGCCTGCTGCGCCATCGAGATGATGTCCATGGCCGCCTCGCGCTTCGACGTCGCCCGCTTCGGCGCCGAAGTGTTCCGCGGCTCCCCGCGCCAGGCGGATCTGATGATTATCGCCGGTCGCGTCTCGCAGAAAATGGCGCCGGTCATCAAGCAGCTCTACGATCAAATGCCCGAGCCCAAGTGGGTGATCTCGATGGGGGCCTGTGCCACCTCCGGCGGCGTCTTCAATAACTACGCCATCGTCCAGGGCGTCAACCAGGTGATCCCCATTGACGTGTACGTTCCCGGCTGCCCCCCGCGCCCCGAGGCGCTCCTCTACGCGATTCTCCAACTGCAGAAGAAAATCGAATCCGAGCGCGGCAGCTTCCGCAAATCACTGAATCTCGCCTGAGCGCACTCCCACCCTTTTGTCATTCTGAGCGAAGCGAAGAATCTGCTTTTGCTTTCTTTGGCTCGTCGCAAAACTAGCATTAGCACGAGCCGCGTCAGGTCACTTCCGCCTCGCCGCCGCTCCACTCGAGCAGGCTTCCGGTCCCGGCGGATTCGCGGCGGACGTAGGCCATGCCGAGCACGCGCCCCAACTGCGGCGAATACGCCGCGCTCGTCACCGCGCCGGCTTCCTGCTTGCCCGCGAAGAGTTTTGTGCCGCCGGGCGGCAGCTCCATCCCCAGAAACTGCAACCGCACGCGCCGCCGGTTCACGTGCCCCCGCGAGCGCACCCGCTCGACGATCTCCTGCCCCGTGTAGCAGCCCTTCGTGTAGCTGATGTGGCTCGTTTCCAGCCCCGCTTCGTGCGGAATCATTTTGTCGTCGAAGTCGTAACCAAACCAGGGAATGCCCGCCTCCAAGCGCAGCGCGTTGAGCGCCTGATAACCGACAGGCCCGCCACCGCGCGCTCGCACCGCCCGCAGCAGCGCCGTCCACAGCGCCGCTAGCTGTTCGCGCGGGGCGATGAACTCCGCTCCTGTTTCGCCAAAGTGCGTTGCGCGAATCACCCGGCAGGAAATACCACCCACCGAAGCCTCGGCGTGGCTATGCTCCATCATTGCATCCAGCTTGACGCCGCTTAGCTCCGCCAGCGCTGGCCCCGCCGCCGGACCTTCCATCGCGATGCTTCCCAGCCGCTCCGTTTCGTCGGTCAGCGTCACGTCGTCCATGATGATGAATTTGTCCAGCGTCTCGACCGTGCGCTGCTGCACGCCGCGGTGGAAAATGGCCAGCAGCCGGTCGGCCAGCGCGAGGCAGCGGATTTCCGCCAGGATGTGTCCCTGCGGATTCAGCAGCAGGCCGATGGCGCCTTGCCCATCGGTGACGTCGTTCACGTTGCAGGTCAGCACCGCGTTCAGGTAGCGCACACGATCCGGTCCAGTGAACGCGGCGACCGCATGGTAATTCGTATCGAAGAGCGCCACGCTTTCCCGCGCCGTCCGGCATTCGACGGCCGGGTTCGTATAGCGTTCGGGCAGAACGCAGTCGAAGAAAGCGCCGAAGGTAGCGCCCAGCTCTTCGTGCTGCTTGCGAAGTAGAGTTTCTGCCGGCATGTGGTAACGCAGCTCCCGGATCGTGAGGCCGGTCACATCTTATCAGAGCGCGGCCGGGTGCGCGTTTGGCGCGTTTCTTGATGCTATACTGCGTGCAAATGGGCGATGCGCTGATTCACGAAGTCCTTCCGGTGGGCTGGCTGCAGTGCAATTGTTCCGTGGTCGGCGACCCGGAAACGCGCGAAGCCATCGTGCTCGATCCCGGCGATGACGTCGAACGCATCCAGGAAATCCTCGCGCGCCACCGCCTCACCGTGCGCGCCATCGTCAACACGCACGCTCACATAGACCACGTCGGCGGCCTGCGCAAGCTCCACGACCTCACCGGCGCGCCCGTCCTGATGCACAGCGAAGATCTCGAGCTCTACCGCGGTCTGGAGATTCAGGCCGCGTGGATTGGCATGCCCGTTCCTGAAATCGCCAGCGTGGACGGGCTGCTGCGCGAAGGCGATCAGGTGCGCTGGGGGCGCTACGCCGCGCACGTCATCCACACTCCCGGCCACACGCCGGGCAGCGTTTGCCTCCATTTGCCCTCTTGTGGAGAGCGCAGCCTAACCGCCGCAGGGGAGGGAACTGCCGGCGACGGCGGAAGACTCTTTGCCGGAGACACGCTTTTCGCCGGCAGCATCGGCCGCACCGACCTTTGGGGTGGCTCGTTCGAACAAATCATGCGCTCGTTGCAGACCAGGCTTCTGGCCCTTCCCGACGACACCCTCGTCTTCCCCGGCCACGGCCCCGCCACCACGATCGGCCGCGAGCGCGCCTCCAATCCCTTTCTTCGCGCCTCGAAATGACCGTCATCCTGAGTCCGCGCAAGCGGACGAAGGATCTGCATTTTTCTGACACCTCGCACCAGTCCGGCTCTGCCGGGAATTGCGGTGCTCCTCTTGGCTCTCGCAGGGATGTACTCAGCGTATCGGGACTCCGCGGGAGCTGCAACCATCGGCGCGCTTCTTGCGTCCTGACGCCTCGGCTGGACATGTTGCGCGGATGGAACATTCAGGGGCGTCCCGCTTTACTGCCGGTTTTCGCGGGCAGATAATCCGGCCTGATTCGCAGCCCCGTTGTGAGGCGGTGCGCAGCATCGGTGTCCCCGATGCTCCATCGTCGGTTCGACGAGCCCGTTTCTCGTTGTGAGGTCGGCATGAGGCACGCTGATTTAGTGCGGTATCCGCGAAAGGGCAGAACGATGAGATCCTCGCAGATCGTTTTCGGCGAGCGCCAGCATCTGCTGCGTGTGCTCGATTCCCTGGAGCATACGCGGATGCCCGCAAGCCGTCTGAACCAGGAGCGCCGCTCGCTCGAAGAGCTGATCCACGCGCGCACCGTGGAGCTGAACCGGATCAACAACGGCTGGGACCAGAAGGTCGGCGTCGTCCTGCATTCGGATACGACTGCGCAGGTTCTCGAACAGCTCGCCCGTGAGGCGCCCAGGGAGGATTTCTACTTACTGCGCCTGATCAGCGAGCATCCCAAGGTATCCGCGAAGACCCTCAGCCGCCTCGGCCGGCACTCCTACTCGGCCATCCGCGAGAACGTTGCCCGCCACCCCAATACCGACGCGGCCACGCTTCGCCGCTTGAGTGCGGATCGCACCCAGCCGCTCTGGTATCTGGTGGCCTTCAACCCCAACACGCCCGCCCCCCTCAAGCGAAAATTGCAGGAGCGCATGCGAAAGCTCGGACATAACCCCGAATCGAAGTAGAATCCCTGCGTTGTCATCCTGCTTGCCCCGAGGGTAACCGAGGGGAGCGAAGCGAAGGATCTGCGGCGCATGGCTCTCCAGATCCCCGGGCCATTCAACATCGCCAAGTACTTCATCGAGCGGCCCGCGCGCGCGCACCCGCGGCGCTTCTTCGTAAAGACAAAATGGCTCTTTACGCCTGCCAATTCTGATGTACAGTGGCCTGCAGGATACGGCCAATGCTGCCACTGCAACTGCAACCCGAAAGCCACGTCCCCCTGTACATCCAGATCCGCGACCAGATGCGCGCGCTCGTCCATTCCGGCGAATTGCGCGCGGGCGACCGCATCCCCGCCAGCCGCGAGCTGGCTACCCAGCTCGGCGTGCACCGCACCACCGTGGCCAACGCCTACGCCGAGCTCGAGTCGGAAGGACTGATTCAGGGCCACGTCGGCCGCGGCACATTCATCCTCGCCAATTCGAAGATTGTTACCACCATGCCGTCGCCGTCCGCCTCGCGCAATGGCGGCGTGCGCTGGGAATCGCTGTTTGCCGACGAGCGCGGCGAGGAAGCCTTGAGCCGCCTGCTGCCCGACGTCCCCGGCAAAGCCATTTCCTTCGCCACCGCCATGCCCGCCGGAGAGTTTTTCCCCGTGGAGGAGTTCAAGGCCTGCTGCAACGCCGCCCTGCACCGCGAGGGCGGCAAAATCCTTCAACTCGGCGCCTCCGACGGCTACGCCCCGCTCAAGGAAGTGCTCTGCGAATTGCTTCGCGCCGACGGCATCCCCGCGCGCGACTCGCAACTCCTCGTCACCGGCGGCTGCCAGCAGTCCCTCGATCTGCTCTGCAAGGCGTTTCTCCGCCCGGGCGACGCGGTGATCATGGAAAATCCCACGTATCCCGGCGCGATCGCCATTTTTGCCGGCGCCCGCGTGCACTGCCTCGGCGTGCCTGTACACACCGACGCGCGGCGCCACGGCTATGTTGGCGTGGACGTGGAAGCTCTCGAAGCCGCGCTGGTCCAGAACCGCGTGAAGATGATTTTGCTCACGCCCGATTTTCAGAATCCCACCGGCACCACGCTACCCATCGCCGAGCGCCGCCGCTTGCTGGACATCGCCTCGAAGCATCAGGTTCCCGTCGTCGAGGATCACATCTACGCCCGCCTCCACTTGCGCGGAGAAAGTGTTCCCTCGCTGCGCGCCCTCGACCGCCACGGCGTGGTCATTCAAATTGACAGCTTTTCGAAGATCGCTTTCCCGGGGCTGCGCGTCGGCTGGTGCGTCGCGCCGGAAAGCGTCATCGAGCGCCTTCGCCTGGTGAAGCAGGCCACCGACCTGCACACCGACCAGCTCGCGCAAGCCGCGCTGGCCGAGTTCTGCCGCCGCGGCCATCTGACGCGCCATCTGGCGAAAATGAAGAAAGTGTACGGCACCCGCCTGGCCATCCTCGAATCCTCGCTCGAGGAGCATATGCCCGACGGCACCACTTGGACGCGTCCCGAAGGCGGCATGTGCCTCTGGGTCACGCTGCCGCCCGGCTTCGACGCCAGCGAGCTGCTCATCCACACGCGCGAGCAGGGGATTCTCTTCGCGCCGGGGCGGTATTTTTGTTTTCAGAATCCCGTGCCCAACACGCTGCGCCTGAGTTTTGCCAGCCTCGACGAGCGCAAGATCACCCGCGGCGTGGCCATGCTCGGTGAAGTGTTGCGCGCGGAGATGCGCAAGCGCCAGCGCGGCGCGCGGCAGGTCGCCGCCGGCCGCGTGGCTTTCATTTGACACTGTGGTAGCGCAGGCACTCTTGCCTGTGCCCCCAGCAAGCACTGCCAGGGGTGGCGGTGCCACAATTTCGAAGTCGTAGCCAAGGAGATCACCATGTCATTTATGCAAGACAATCAGTGGCGCGTGAAAGTCGGCCTCGCGGAGATGCTCAAGGGCGGCGTCATCATGGACGTCACCAACGCCGAGCAGGCCCGCATTGCTGAGCAGGCCGGCGCCTGCGCCGTCATGGCGCTCGAGCGCGTCCCCGCCGACATCCGCAAGGAAGGCGGCGTGGCCCGCATGGCCGCGCCGAAAATCATCCGCGAGATCATGGCGACCGTGTCCATCCCGGTGATGGCCAAGGTGCGCATCGGACACTTTGCCGAGGCCCAGGTGCTCCAGGCGCTCGAAGTGGATTTCATTGACGAAAGCGAAGTGCTCACCCCGGCCGACGACGCCAACCACGTCTGGAAACACGATTTCCGCGTGCCCTTCGTTTGCGGCGCGCGCAACCTCGGCGAGGCCCTGCGCCGCATCGCCGAAGGCGCGGCCATGATCCGCACCAAGGGCGAAGCCGGCTCCGGCAATATCGTCGAGGCCGTGCGCCACATGCGCACCATCATCAGCCAGATGCGCACGCTCACCACGCGCCGCAGCGATGAATTGGTCCACGACTCGAAAGAACTGGGCGCGCCGCTCGAGCTGGTCCGCTGGGTCGCGGAAAACGGCAAGCTGCCCGTGCCGAATTTCTCCGCCGGCGGCATCGCCACCCCGGCTGACGCCGCCCTGGTCATGCAGCTTGGCGCCGAAACCGTGTTCGTCGGCTCCGGCGTCTTCAAGTCCAGCGACCCGGCCGTGCGCGCGCGCGCCATTGTCAAGGCCACCACGCATTTCAATGACCCGAAAGTAGTGCTCGAGGCCTCCGAGGAACTTGGCGAGGCCATGAAGGGACTCGACATCCGGCAGCTCGACGAAAAGGAACTCCTCCAAACCCGCGGCTGGTAACGTAGCGGCCGCCTTCGCGCGGCCATTTGTAGCCCGCCTCTTTAGAGGCGGGGGTTTGTAGGGGCGGGCTTTAGCCCCGCCCGCGTTTCGTTGAAATCGTAGCGGCCGCCTTCGCGCGGCCATTTGTAGCCCGCCTCTTTAGAGGCGGGGGTTTGTAGGGGCGGGCTTTAGCCCCGCCTGCGTTTCGTTGAAATCGTAGCGGCCACCTCACGCCCTGAGCGAAGCCGAAGGGTCAGGCGGGCATTTATCGCAATGGTTGCGCAAATGAAAATCGGTATCCTCGCCGTTCAGGGCGACTTCGACGCTCACGCCGCGGTGATCGCCAGACTGGGCGCCGAACCCGTGCTCGTCCGCGTGCCCGCCGATCTGGCCGGCGTCGAGGGCATCATCCTGCCCGGCGGGGAGAGCACCACGCAGCTCCACTTCTTGAAGGAAGAAGGGCTGAAGGATGCACTGGAAAAATTTGCCGCTCGCGGCGGCGCATTCTTCGGCACCTGCGCCGGAGCCATCCTGCTGGCCCGCGAGGTGCGCAACCCCGCCCAGGAATCTCTGGGATTTGCGGACTTGGTGGTCGCCCGCAACGCCTACGGCCGCCAGCTCTCCAGCCACGTCCGCTTCGGCCCCTGCAAGCTGAAGGCGGAGCCGCTCGAAATGGTTTTTATCCGCGCGCCCATCATCGAGCAGCAAGGCAGCGGCGTGGAAGTGCTCGCCGAAGCGGAGGGCCATCCGGTGCTGGTCCGCCAGGGACGCGTGCTCGTCGCCACGTTCCATCCCGAGCTGACTGGCGATACCACCGTCCACGAATACTTTCTGAAACTCGTCCGCAACGGCGACCGTACCGCTTTGTAACGCCGGCTTCCAGCTTGTCCTGAGCGAAGCGAAGGGCCGGTGGTTTTGGTGTACCGCCGGCTTCTGGCCGGCGCAATGCTTCTGCTCTATGCCGCAACCAAAGAGAGTTCTCTTCGTTTGTATCGGCAACACCTGCCGCAGCCAGATGGCGGAGGCGCTGGCGCGCCACTCCGCTTCCGATGTCATCGAAGCCGCCAGCGCCGGCCTTTCCCCATTCGGAAAAATTGTCGAGCCCACCCGGCAAACCCTCCTCGAACGCGGCGTCCGCGTGGACGGCCAGTTCTCCAAGGGCCTGCGCGAAGTCGAGCCCGACTCCTTCCACCTCATCGTCAACATGACCGGCATGCCCGGCCGCGCGCTCTTCCCCGGCGCTAACGTCGTGGATTGGGATATCGCCGACCCCTACGGTGAAGACATGCTCCTCTACCGCCAGATCTGCGACGAAATCGAAGAGCACCTCAACGTACTAGTCGCGGAGCTGCGGAGCGGTGGGCGCCGCTCGGGAGGAAGCCCATGAAGAACTTACTTCTTCCAAATCGCGTGACCATTCGTCTGGTCGACCGAAATAACTGTCCCGTGGAATTACCAGACATCCTGTTTAGCGTTTCCACCTTTGCAAGGCGCAAAAACGATTTTTGCCTTCAACCATTTGCCAGCGACCTGAGGGGAATCGTTACAATCACAAAGAAGGACTTAGAAGCCGAAGCCGCTGCGCACCATGACGCTGGCCTGATGGACTACGGTCACATCGGCGAGTGCCTTCCTTCAGTAGAAATCCGAATGCTGTCGGAATGCGACATAGATCGCGCCATTGAGGCAAGAAAGGTCTGGAAAAACCTTCTGGCAGGGGAGCGTGACAGATGGAGCTCAGTGGAACAACTGCTGACCCTGTACAGAAATGCGGAAAATGGCAAGCTGCTGGCCGATCGGTCACAGCCGATTCGTGACGATTGGAACGAGGATGGGGCCGAGTACTCGTACGATTTTGTCGTCGTGCCGAAATAATTAAACTGCCATCACTCCCTACTGTATTCCTTGCTTCTGCTTCTCCTCTCCCACTCCTTCCCCTATAATGAAACGCGTACCTCGTTTGTCATTCCGAGTCCCGATGGTGTTGTTCGGGACGGGGAATCTGCGCTTGTCATTCCGAGCGCAGCGAGGAATCTGCTTTTTGATCTTCTCGGAGGCCGATTGCGCCGCGAAAAAACCAGCGTCTCCCGCGAAGACTACCTGAAGGCCATCTGGGAGATCGTGCAGGAAGAGCAGGTGCCCATCAGCGCGCGCCTCGCGGAAGAATTGCGTGTCACCCCGCCCGCCGTCACCGCCGCCCTCAAGCGCATGGCCCGCGACGGCTATCTCCGCGTCGCCCGCGATGGACGCATCCACCTCTCCCGCAAGGGCCGCGAAGTCGCCGAGCACCTCGTCCTGCGGCATCGCCTCGCCGAAAAGCTGCTCACCGACATCATCGGCGTGGACTGGTCCAAGGTCCATGAGGAAGCCGAGCGGCTCGAGCACGGCATGTCCCCCGAGGTGGTGGACCTGCTCCTCAAGCGCTTCGGCGCGGACAGCGCCTGCCCCCACGGCGTTCCGCTCAAGGGCGGACACGCCCGCTTGCGCCGCAAGAAATCCGCCATGCTTCTCGCGGAAGCCGCCGTCGGCGATTCCGTGGAAATCCTCCGCGTGTATGAGAAGGACCCAAAGTTTCTCGATTTCGTCGCCGGACTGAATCTCCGCCCCGGCGCCCGCGCGCGCATTCAGCACCGCGAATACGACGAGACGATGACCCTCACCATCGCGGGCGGCACGGCCCCGCGCACCTTTCTCGGCAAACCCGCCACCTCCCGCATCTGGGTCCGCCGCATCTCCTCTTGAGCCCTTCCAGGCTTTGTCATTCTGAGCGAAGCGAAGAATCTCTCTTTGGGATTTCGGCGACTCCTTGAATTCTTGCAGTGCCGGGAGTAAATTCGCTCAGCGATAACCAGAGGAGAAAAACGCATGAAGCGAGTTCTTTTGCTTGCGGCCGTACTGCTGATGTTGCCTCTCGGCCTGCCCGCGCAGACCGCGCCGGATTCCGCCGAACTCACCCGGCTGCTGAAAGAGTTTCTCGCGGGAGCCTCGCGCAACGACGCCGCGATTCACGACCGCTTCTGGGCCGACGACCTCATCTACACCGGCTCGACCGGGCGGCGGAGAGGCAAAGCGGAAATCTTGCGCGATGTCCGCTCCGCCCCGGCGCCCAAGCCCGGTGATCCGACGTCCATCTACACTGCCGAAGACATTCGCATCCAGCAGTACGGCAACACCGCGATTGTCGCCTTCCGACTGGTCGGCACCACCGAGAAGGACGGCAAAAAAGAAATCATGAACTTCCTGAACTCGGGCACATTCCTCAAACGCGCCGGCAAGTGGCAGGTCGTGAGCTGGCAGGCCACCCGCATGCCCCGCCCGGAAGAAGAGTCCAAAAAGGAAGTTGCCGCTGCAGAGGCCGCTCTGCATCTGGCCATGCTCGCTGCCGACGTCAAAAAGCTGGAATCTTTCCTGGATGAAACCTTCATCTGGACGCACCGCACCGGCGAGCAGATGACGCGGTCGCAATTGCTCGACCAGCTTGCCTCCGGGCAGTTGAAATATTCAAAGCTGGAGACCAGCAACGTGACCGTAGCCGTGTATGGCGAGACGGCGGTTGTGCGCGGCATTTCACCCCGCCAGCGCTCCGCCATTCCCGGCTCGGTGGGCTCCGGCGATGCCGCTCCCTTCACTTCTTTCTTCACGCTGACGTTTACCAACAAAGGCGGCGCTTGGACCGCCGTGGCCATGCACACCAGCCGTCCGTGAACTCGCGAGCCGACCTCTGCCCCGAGCGCTCGCTTGAATTTTCCCGATGCCGGGAGTAATGTTCCCTCCCTCCCACTCGCGCCGTAATAGGCGGTCGTTGTGGCTCGTTCTTCGCGTTCCCGGTGGATGGAGGCGTCATGTCCGTCGAGATTCAAGTTCGTGTCAATGGCCAGCCGCATCAGAGCCATGTGGAGCCGCGCACGCTGCTGGTCCACTATCTGCGCGAAGTCCTCGGCCTCACCGGCACGCACGTTGGCTGCGAGACGTCCCTCTGCGGCGCCTGCACCGTGCTCCTCGACGGCCGCGCCGTCAAATCCTGCACCGTGCTCGCCGTCCAGGCCGACGGCGCAAGCGTCACCACCATCGAAGGCGTCTCCGGTCTCAACGGTTCCAATGGCGGACTGCATCCCGTCCAGGAAGGCTTTTGGGAAAAGCACGGCCTGCAATGCGGCTTCTGCACACCGGGCATGATCTGCGCGTCCGTCGAGCTGCTCGGAAAAAATCCCAATCCATCGGAAGCGGAAATACGTCACGCGCTGCACGGCAATCTCTGCCGCTGCACCGGTTATCAGAAAATTATCGAATCCGTTCGCTATGCCGCCGCGAAAATGAAAACGCGCAAACGCTGACGTTTTTGTTCGCCGAATGTAGGGGCGAGCGGCAGCTCGCCAGCTCTTTGATTTTGGAGGCTCCCGTGGCCACGGCAACCAAGTACATCGGCAAGCCGCTCAAGCGCAAAGAAGACCCGCGCCTCATCCATGGCCTGGCGCACTATGTGGACGATCTCGTGCTCGCCGGAATGCTCCACGCCGGATTCGTGCGCAGCCCGCACGCCCACGCCCTCATCAAGTTCGTGGATACCAGCAAGGCGCAAAGCGCCCCCGGCGTGGTCGCCGTTCTCACCGCAGAAGACGTTCGCGGACAAATTGGCGCCGTTCCCTGCGCCGCTGTGCTTCCGGACATGAAGGCCGCGCCGCGTCCCGTACTGGCCACCGGCCGCGTGCGCTTTGTTGGTGAAGCCGTCGCGGTCGTCATCGCCTCCGACCGTTACGCCCTCCGCGATGCCCTCGACCTGGTGGACGTGGACTACGAGTCGCTCACCCCGGTTGTGGACCCGGAGAAAGCCATCAGCAAGGGCGCGCCCGTGCTCCACGAACCCAGCCCGGACAACGTTGCCTACCGCTGGGAGCTCGAGGGCGGCGACATCAAGAAGGCTTTCAAGCAGGCCGACAAAGTCATCCGCCAGCGCATCCTCAACCAGCGCCTGGTTCCCGTGGCTATGGAACCGCGCGGCGTGCTCGCCGAATACAAGCCCGGCGAAAAAACTCTCACCGTGTGGTCGTCCACGCAAATTCCGCACCTTTTGAAAACGCAGCTCGCCGCCATGCTCGGCGCGCCGGAGCATTCCGTGCGCGTCATCACGCCGGAAGTCGGCGGCGGCTTCGGCAGCAAGCTGAACGTCTATCCGGAGGAAGCGGTGATCGCGCACCTCGCCATGCGCCTGGGGCGTCCGGTGAAGTGGGTGGAGACGCGCCGCGAAAATTTCCTCTGCACGATTCATGGCCGCGACCAGATCGGCGACGTCGAGGCCGCTGTCACCAAAGACGGCGTGCTGCTGGGCGTGAAGTGGCGCATCGTCGCCGACCTCGGCGCGTACTACCAGTTGCTTACGCCGCTCATCCCCACGCTTACCGGCCTGATGCTCGCCGGCTGCTACAAAGTCCCCGCCATCCGCATCGAGATCATCGGCGCGCTGACGAACAAAATGTCCACCGACGCCTACCGCGGCGCCGGCCGTCCCGAGGCCACCTATTACATCGAGCGCCTGATGGACCTCATCGCCGCCGAGCTGAAAAAAGATCCCGCGGAGATCCGCCGGAAAAATTTCCCGCAGCCGAAAGATTTTCCGTACGCCACGCCCACCGGCGTCACCTACGACAGCGCGAACTACCAGAAGAGCCTCGACCTGGCTCTGCAAAAGTCCGGCTACGCAAAACTCCGCAAGGAACAGGCCAAGCTCCGCAAGCAGGGCCGCTACCTCGGCATCGGCCTCTCGACCTACGTCGAAATCTGCGCCATGGGGCCTTCCAGCGCCATGCCCGCCGGTGGATGGGAAAGCGCCACGGTGCGCGTCGAGCCCACCGGCAAAGTGACCATCCTTACCGGCGCCTCGCCCCACGGCCAGGGTCAGGAAACCAGCTTCGCCCAGATGGGCGCGGAAATCCTCGGCCTCACTCCCGACGATGTCCACGTCGTCCACGGCGACACCGCCGCAGTTCCCTATGGCATCGGCACCTTCGGCAGCCGCGGCACCGCCGTCGGCGGCACCGCCGCCTACAAATCGCTGATCAAGCTCCGCGACAAACTCGCGCAGATTGCCGGCCACCTGATGGGCGAGGACCCGCAGAAACTGGTTTTCGGCGACGGGAGAATCTGGTCGAAGTCCGCCGGAAACAAATCCATCGGCCTGATCGAAGCCATCGGTGCGGCCTACGTGGCCAAGACGCTCCCGCCGGGCATGGAGCCGGGCCTCGACGCGACCACCTTCTTCGAGCCCTCGAACTTCACCTTTCCCTTCGGCGCGCACGTTTGCGTTGTCGAGATAGACGCCGAAACCGGCGATGTCCGCCTGCTCAAATACGTGGCCGTGGACGACTGCGGCAACGTGCTGAATCCGCTGCTTGTCGAAGGCCAGGTCCACGGCGGCATCGTTCAAGCCGTGGGCCAGGCCATGTTCGAGGAGGCGGTGTACGACGAGCACGGCCAGCTCATCACCGGCGAGCTAATGGACTACGCGCTTCCGCGCGCCGGCGCTCTGCCGTGGATGGAGACGCACCGCACCGTCACGCCGTCGCCTGTCAACCCGCTCGGCGTCAAGGGCGTCGGCGAAGCCGGCACCATCGGCGCCACCCCCGCTATCATCAACGCCGTCGTGGACGCGCTGGCTCCCTTCGGCGTCCGCCATGTGGACATGCCCGCGAAGCGTGAGCGTATCTGGAAACTCATGCACGAGGCCCCGCCGAGGCGGGCGCCGCGGGCTCCTGCAAAAGCAGCCGCCCGCCGGCAGGCGGGCAGGAGGGCCAAATGATTCCCGCGCCGTTCGAATACCACGCTCCCAAAAGCCTGGAAGAAGCCCTGCGCCTGCTTGACCGCCACGGCGACGAAGCCAAGCTCCTCGCCGGCGGTCACAGCCTGCTGCCGATGATGAAGCTCCGCTTGGCCGCGCCGCGTTTCGTGATTGACCTCGGCCGCCTCAAGGGTCTGGACTACATTCGCGAAGAGCAGGGCATGATCGCCATCGGCGCGATGACCACCCACGCCGAAATCGAAAATTCCAGCCTGCTCCGCGCGAAGTGCCCCCTGCTGTCCGAAACCGCCGCGGCCATCGGCGATGTGCAGGTGCGCAACCGTGGCACCCTGGGCGGCAGTCTGGCCCACGCCGACCCCGCCGCGGACTACCCCGCCTCCATCCTCGCACTCGAAGCCCAGATGACGATGAACAGCAGCATGGGCGTGCGCGCCGTGGACGCTGCGGAGTTTTTCCTCGACATGCTCACCACCCAGTTGCGCCCCGGCGAAATCCTCACCGAAATCCGCGTCCCCGCGCTCGGGAAGGGAACCGGCGCCGCCTATTGCAAACTCTCCCAGCCCGCGTCCGGCTATGCTGTTGTTGGCGTCGCCGCCCGCGTCACTCTGGCTGCGGGAAAGCTTGCGCAAATCGCAGTGGGCGTTACCGGCGTGGGGCCGAAGGCCTATCGCGCTGTGAACGTCGAAGATGCCCTGCGCGGCAAGAAAGCCAGCGAAAAATTGCTCGCCGAAGCCGCCCGCCACGCCGCGCGTGGCGTTGAGGCGCTTGCAGACCTGCATGCCTCTGCCGGCTATCGCAGCGAAATGGCCGCTGTCTTCACGCGCCGTGCGCTGGAGCGCGCCGTCGCTCGCGCCGCAGGAACGAAGGCGTGAAGGTCCAGGGGCAAATTTTGCTGGCCGCCGCCCGCGGGCAGGTCTGGGACCTGCTCACCGACCCCGCGAAACTCGCCAAGTGTCTTCCCGGTTGCGAAAAGCTGGAAGCCGCAGGTCCCGACCGCTACAAAGTCTCCGTCAAGTTTGCGCTCGCCGCGATCTCCGGTAGCTATTCCGGCGCCGTCGAGCTCAGTGAGAAAAAACAGCCTGAATCCCTGCGCATAATGCTCGAGGGCAAGGGAACACCCGGCTTTATGAAGGGCGAGGGCCGCATCCGCCTGACGGAAAAGCAAGGCCAGACCGAGCTGCGCTACGAGGGCGAGGCCCAGGTCGGCGGCATGATCGCCGCTGTCGGCCAGCGCATGATTGATGTCGCCGCCCGCCGCATCATCCAGCAATTCTTCGACGCCGCTGCCGCGCAGCTCCGCTCTTCTGTTCCCGGCGCCTGAATCGCCCTTCTTGTCATTCTGAGTCCGCCGCGGCGGACGAAGAATCTCTCTTTCAAATTCCTATAGCCTGGGTTCTGATAGGATGTGGCGCGCCGCGATTCGCGTAAGGACAAATGTTTCGAGCTCTCCGCTATTACTGGGTAATCTCCAAGGGCTACCGCCTGCACCCGTGGAAGAGTCCCTACATCCGCTGGCGTCTGGAAACATTTTTCGGCAAGGACGCCGGAGCGCTCGACGCCCGCGGCACCTTGAAACTCCTCTGGCGCGAGCGCGCACGCCTGCGCAGCTTTCTGAATTGGGTCGCCACCCGACAGCGCGCGCAGTCTGCCCGCCGCAAATAATTGGAAGTCGCCCGCCCGCAGAGAAACTTTTTAGTTTGCGGCTTGCAGAATGAGAAGCGCTTTGAAAGACACGAACCGTTGAGCTACAACTCCGGCAAGGAGCGCACTGACGCTCGGCATGATTGCACGTCACTGCAAAACATGATCGAGTTTCACAAACTTGAAACTGTCAGTATTCTGTTCGTATGTAAGTACCACGATACCCAACTTCTTGAGTGCAGCACGAGTCTTCGGCTTCGGGATTCCGGGGACAACCAAAATTCGCTTCGGCACGCTGGATTGAGCTGCGCCGTGCAACATAAGTTGACCCACGCCACCATAAATACTGGCTGTTCCAAGGTCAGTCTTGGCCTCGAACAGAATTTGTAGTTGGCCTCGCACTGAGACCACGAATAAGTCACGAAGGCGGTCATTGCCATACTTCAAGTTCCGCTTCTCAAGCTCTTCGGCGAGTGCAGAAATCAGAAGACCATGGTCGCATTCGCTAAGCACAGTCCCCTTGGGTTTGTAGCTTCTGCGACGGCCGGAGAACTCAGCTTTGAATGAGGCCGGGAGCTTGGACAGCGGCAAGCGCCCCTTATTTCGAACGGCGTCTTGCTTAAACTGCTCGACCTCGTGAACAAAATGAGCAATCTGAGTGGGCAACTGTCGGCCATCGACTTGACCAATGACGATAAGCTCGGATGTCCTATCATCCGGCCACCGCACGGTCTCCAGCTCTCCCTGATAAAAGGCAAGGAAATTTGACTTGCCTATGCCCTTGCGTCCCCCACCAATCTTTCCGCTATGTCCAAGATAAATCCTGCCCCTGTCATCTCGAAGGAGCACACCGGCCGTCCTCCGGTCAAAGTTTTCTTTGGGAGGATTAACCTCGCAAACGATACCAACGCTCGCATGCTGGGTGGGATCGTCGGTACCGAAGCAACACCAGTAACGTGCCTCAACATTCTTGGAGTCGAGAAGGGACCAAAAGCGAAGCTGTGGATTCCAATAAACCGTGAACTTTCCCCCTCCACCCTGCCAGCCGACAAATGGCTGTATCGGCTGGCAATCGTGGCTGAGGTTCTCAAATAAGAGATCGAAGCCTGCCTTCACCTCGACGTAAGCTGTAAGCGGTTTCAGGCTCACGGATGGATCCCCTCTCCCAAGCCACACGCCCTACTACATGAACTTCCGCCGCCTGAATGCCGCGACGTCCTTCGAGTCCAGTTCAAACCATTCACCGTTCTTTCGCTTTTCTTCGAATCGTTTGTGCCAATACGCCTCGATACCTGTTGGGTCATCCGTGCGAATTACGTGAACGGTTTTGGATTTTTCAGGTAGTTGTATCGCAAGCTCCCTTTCCCTTCGCCCGGGAGCGTTGGTCTTCCCAATCTTGAAAAAGTGCCCGAACTTGGTGAGATAGACGAATCCAAACACTTCGTCGCCGCGCTCAGTTTGTTCAACCGTGTTCTTGTTGCGGGGCGTGTAACCCGCGCAAAAGGTGAGCACATCATCGTAGCCCGTATGAGTTCGGCAATACTCACAAACCCGGTCAATAAGTGCTGCTTTTGAACCGAATTTCTCAAAAGTCTTTGGATTGGGAAATTCCGTATCCCGCCGCGCTCTAACTAGCAAGTCACCTTTGACCGGAATCTGTCCCAGTTCGCGGGCGAGTTCAATGAACTTCTCCAGCAACGCTGTTTCCGAGTAGGCGGCAGTTAATTGATTCGGCGCATAACCAGCTTCGCGTATCGCCTCGCTCCAACGCGCCCAATGCTTTCCAAGCCAATCTCTTTCCTTGATGCCCGTCTCGCTAAAAAATTTTCGCCAACCCAGCGGTACACCGCCATTCGCTTCGGCGGTGCGTCGTATCTCTCGCAAGATATGGTCTTTTGTCATGCTAGTAAAAATCGAACAGGCTCGAATCGGATTCTATCACGCGCTGGTTTGTAGCGTACCCTGCACAGCCCCAAATTCGCCGCATGCGCTCGTCTCAAAGGAAAGGTGTATAATGCGTTTATCGGATCAGCTAGCTGTTGATAGCCGCGCGGCGATGTGAAGGCAAGCGCCATGCAGGACTTGAAAATCTTCCAGAAATCGGAAACCCTCCACGAAGGCCGCTGGTGGGAACCTGAGGCCGGCGGCAAGGTGCACTGCTACCTTTGTCCGCGGCACTGTCACATCGGCACAGGACAATCCGGCTTCTGCTTCATCCGCATCAACCGCGCGGGCAAGCTCTACAACCTCGGCTACGCGTCTCCTGCCGCCATTCAAGTGGACCCCATCGAGAAGAAGCCGCTCAATCATTTCCTGCCCGGCACTACAATTTTTTCCATGGGCACGGCCGGCTGCAACATGGGCTGTTTCTTCTGCCAGAACTGGGACATCTCCAAGTCCAAGCACGACCAGGTGCACTCCACGCGCATGCTGCCGGAAGACGTCGTGCTCATGGCCATCCGTTACGGCTGCCCCTCCATCGCCTTCACCTACAACGAGCCCACCATCTGGGGCGAGTACGTGATCGACATCTGCCAGGCCGCCAAGAGCTACGGTTTGAACACCGTGATGGTCACCAACGGCTACGTCACCTACGAAGCCTTTCACGACATCTACGACCACATTGACGCCGCCAACGTGGACCTCAAGGCCTTCACCGAAGAATTTTACGGCCGCATCACGCTCACGCACCTGAAGCCGGTCTTGGAAACGCTCGAGTGGCTGAAGAAGGAAACCAACGTCTGGTTCGAGATTACCAATCTCATCATCCCCACGCTCAACGACGATCCCAGGGAATCGCGCCGCCTGGCCGAGTGGATCCTCGATCATCTCGGGCCCGAGGTGCCGCTCCATTTCACCGCCTTTCATCCTGACTTCAAGCTCCGCGACAAGCCCAACACTCCGCCCGCCACGCTGCATCAGGCGCGCAAGATCGCTCGCGAAGTGGGGCTTCACTATGTCTATGAGGGCAACATCTTCAGCGACGCCGCCAACACCCTGTGCCCTTCCTGTGGCGGGGTGGTGATCCGCCGCTCGTGGCACAAAGTTCTGGAGAACCGCCTGAAAAACGGCGCGTGTCCGGAATGCGGCCACGCCGTGCCCGGACGCTGGACGAACCCGCACGGCAAGACGCCGCCGAAATCGTACGAGCGGGCGCGGGAAGTGGCGGACGAAAAGTACGGCGCGTTGAATTTGTAGTCTTGGCGCCAACCGGCAAGAGACACGTTACGGGAAGGGAGGCCCTATGGCAGTCATCAAACAGCTCCGAGTCGCGCTGAAGAGCCGGCCGGGGGCGCTGGCCGAACTCTGCACCGAGCTGGCCAGGCGCGCCGTGAACATCAACGCGATTCAGGCCAGCGAATCCGCGCCGGATACCATCCGCCTGGTGGCTACTCCGCTGGATGTAGCGAAACAAGTTTGCGACGCCATGAAACTGGAACACCGCGAGGAAACGGCGATTGCCGCCCATCTCGCCGACCGGCCCGGCTCGCTCGGACGCCTCACCCGCAAGCTGGCCGAGAAGGGCATCAACATCGAATATGTCTATGGGAGTATCGGAAAAAGCGCCCAGCGCGCGCTGGTTGTCATTGGCGTGACCGACGTCGAAGCCGCCGCCCGGATTCTGAAGTGATGGGACCCTGCCAAAGTCGCCATGTGTTATTCTGAGCCCCGATGGTTTCCGTCGGGGCGAAGAATCTCATCCCTGATGTGCGATTTCGCTATGTTTCTTCTTCCCGCTCTTGCCGGATGCGTGCCGCCTCCACGCGCGTCCTGAGACTCGCCGCCAGCCGCTCCTTCAATTCCTCGTCCCGGTGGCTCACATAATCCAGCCAGTTCATACCGATCACGATCGGCCATTCGCCCTTCTGCAGCACGAAGGCGAGCTGTTGCCGCGTGGAGTCCAGCACCACCTCGTGCAGACGGACGTCGGGGTCGATGTCGTTGAGGAGTGGGCCCACTCGTTGCAGGATCTTGTTTCTCCGGTCTTCACCCAGCATGGCGTTTTCGGCTACCCCTGCGCCGTTCGGGGCATGCCCGGATGCCCGTTGGAAAAGTCACCGCAGAGAAGCGGAGGACGGCATGCACTTGGTCCGGCAGCTTTTTTCGGATGAACATCAGCACAGAGCGCATAGGAGACAATCATCACGGATAACATATTCCGGCCCGGACAGCAAGACGGCCGCCGCGCCCGGTGAAGCGTGCCCCCGCGCCTGTGCTGCTTGCCCGCGTTTCTAGTGGATCCACTGCCGGAGACGGAAATACAGCACCGGCGTCACCAGCAGCGAGAGCACCATGGAAACCGTCACGCCGCCGATCACGGCGATCGCCAGCGGCTGCAGGATCTGCGCTCCGGAGCCGACACCCAGCGCCAGCGGCAGCATTCCGAAGACCGTGGCGAGAGCGGTCATCAGGATGGGACGCAGGCGCCGTCGCCCGGCCTCGAAGATCGCATCGCGCAAGGGCAGCCCGCGCGTGGAGAACTCCTTTTCCGCATCGAGCATCAGAATGCCGTTCTTGTGCACGATCCCTACCACCATGATCGCGCCCATAAACGAGGAGATGTTCAGCGTCTGCCCGGTCACGTAGAGCGCCAGCAGCGCGCCGAAGCTGCACAGCATCGTCGCCACCAGGATGGCAATCGGGTGCGAGAAGGACCGGAACTCGAAGACGAGAATCACGAAGATCAACAGGATGGACATCAGCAGCACCTGCGTCAGCCCCAGAAATGACTCCCGCTGAATCTGGTAGAGCCCGCCGAATTCAATCACTGTTCCCGGCGGTATGCTGACTTCCCGGTACAGGCGATCGCGGATTTCCTGCATCGCGGAGCCGAGGTCGCGCCCGTCGAGGCGCGCCGTCACGCGCGCGAGGTTGCGCAGGTTTTCGCGGTGGATTTCGGTCTGGCCCTGCTCGATTTCGACGTCGGCGATACTTGAAAGCGGCACGGTGGTGCCGTTCGGTGACGTCAGCAGCAGCCCGCGCAGGGACTCTACGGTGGTGCGGAACTTCGCGGGGTACCGCACGCGGATGCCGATCAGCCGCTGCCCGCGGATCATGTTCGTCGCGAGTTCGCCGTCGAGCATCGCCGCTTCGATCTCCGCGACGTCCCGCACCCCGAACCCCGCGCGCTGCGCCTTCTCCACGTTCACCCGGAAATTCACCGCCGGACCAATCACGAACGTCTGATTGATCACGTCCACTACGCCCTTCACCTTCGGCAGCCATTCCTTGACGTCGTGCGCGACCTTCTTGAACACCTCCGGGTTGTCGTGGAACACCTTGACCTCGATGGGCTGCGGCGACCACGCCAGGTCGCCGATCAGGTCCTCGAGGATGTGCGGGAACTCCACTTCGATGACGGGCTCGGCGGTCGTAATCTTCTGCCGCAACTCGCTGGTCACTTCCGCGAGCGGTCGTTTACGGTCGCGCTTCAACTTGACGAGGAAGTCGCCGGTATTCGGTTCGGCGATGGCCAGCGCCAGGCGCGCCCCGGTGCGCCGCGAGTAGCTTTCCACTTCCGGCGTTTCCCGCAGGAATTGCTCGATGTGCACCAGAACGCGGTTCGTCTCCGCGAGTGACGTCCCGGACGGCATCACGTAATCCAGGACGAAGGCGCCCTCGTCCATCTCCGGCAGAAAGCCGCTGCCGAGTTGGAAGTACAGCACCACCGATCCTCCCAGCACGGCCAGGCTCGCCAGCAGCACCAGCCCCGGATGGTCCAGCGCCCAGGCCAATGCCTTCGCATAGCGCCCCGTCAGCCCGCGCAGGATGCGGCCTTCACCCGCCTCCTCGGCGCGGTGCAGATCCGTCTCCGCCGGACCCGTCGGCCGCCGGAAGAACACCGCCGCCAGTACCGGCGTGAAAAAAATCGCCAGGAACAGCGAGGCCAGCAGCGCCGTGACCATCGTGAAGGCCAGCGCCCGGAAGAACACCGCCGTGATCCCGCCGAGGAACACCAGCGGCACGAACACCATGATCGGCGTGAGCGTCGACCCGATCAGCGCTGGCGTCAGCTCGGTGATGGCGCTCTTGGCCGCCTCCACCGGCGCCTGCCCCAGCGAGAGGTGCACGATGATGTTCTCCACCATCACGATCGCGTCGTCAATCACCACGCCGATGCACGCCGCCAGCCCGCCCAGCGTCATCAGGTTGAAGCTCAGGTTGAACAACCGCATGAAGACCACGGCGCTCAGCACGGCGATGGGGATCACCAGCGCGGCCACCACCGTCGTGCGCCAGCTCTTCAGGAATCCCACCAGCACGCCGATGGAGAGCAGCAGACCGATGAGGATGCTCTCGACCACGCCCGTGATCGAATCCCGCACCAGCACCGACTGGTCGTAAAACGTCGCCAGCTCGATGTCCGGCGGCAGCGTGCGGCGGATCTCGCGCAACTCGCGGTTCACCGCGTCCGCGATCTCCACCGCGTTGCCGTCCGGCTGCTGGAGCACGTTCACGAGCACGGCGGGCCGCCCGTTGGCGGTCACGATGTTGTACACCGGCCGCTCGCCCCGCACGACCGTGGCAATGTTCTTCACGAACACCGGCGTCCCTTTTACCACGTCCACCACGGTGTTCTCAATCTGCTCCTGGTCGTGGATCAGCCCCGTGACCGTGGTTAGGTACAGGTGGTAGTTTTCCTGCACCATGCCCGCGGCGACGATGATGTTCGTGTTGCGGATCGCTTCGGCCACGCGCGTCAGCGGCAGGCCGTAGCTGTTCAGCTTCTCCGGTTCCACCAGGACGTGGAATTCCGGCGGGCGTCCGCCCACGATGCGCGTCTCCGCCACGCCCGGCAGGCGGTAGAGCCGCGGCGCAATCGTGTAGTAGGTCAGGTCCCACAGTTCGGCGGTGTCGCGCGTCGTGGAGGTCACGCTGCAGCCGATCATCGGGAAAACGGAAAACGTCAGCCGGTTGATGTAGAAGCGCGAACCGGGCGGCAGCGACGGCATGATCTGCGCGATGCGCCCCTGCACCAGGTGCAGCCCGTGGAGGATGTCCACGTCCCAGCGGAAGAAGACGCTGATCTCGGTCGCGCCGCGCGCCGTCACCGAGCGGACGTCCGTGATCCCGGGGACGATGCGGATGGCCTCCTCGATCGGCCGCGTCACCGTGAGCATCTGCACGTCCACCGGCGCGATTCCGTTGTCCACCAGGATCACGATGCGCGGGAAATCCGTCTGTGGAAAGATGGCGATCGGCAGCCGGAAGATGAACGCGAAGCCTGCCACCGCGAAGCTCAGCGCCACGATCACCAGCGCGCGCCCCTGCGCTTCGATGAACTCCGCGAGCTTCGAGTTCACGGCTTCTTCTCCTCGGTCCAGCGCACCTCGGTGCCGTCCGGGAGGCCGTAGCCGCCCTCGATCACGACCGTCTCGCCCGCCTTCAGCCCGCGCAGGATTCGCACGCTGCCCTTGAAGAGTCCGCCGGTTTCCACTTCGCGCCGCGTCACGTGTTTGTCCGCCCCCGCCACCCACACCGTGCCCTTCGTGGTTCCTTCTACGAACTGCACCGCCTCTTTCGGCACCACTACGCTTTTCGGCGCCGAACCGGTGAGCAGGGTCAGCGTTCCAAAAACACCCGCCCGCAGCGCGCGCCGCGGGTTCGCGATCTCGCACCAGACTTCCACCGTGCGCCGCGCGGGATCCACCGCCTGATTCACCACAGAGACGCGTCCGCTCGAGCGGCTGCCCGGGGAATCCGCGCTCTCAAACGCACAGGCCTGCCCGCGTGCCACTCCGGCAATCTCCGCGTCGGGCACCTGGGCCCGCGCTACCGCGACGGAGAGGTCCATCACCGTGAAGATCGGCGACTCGGGTTTGGCCATGTCGCCGGGATACATGAACTGCTCGGTCACCACTCCGGCAAAGGGACTGCGGATCTCGGTGAATTCCAGTTGGGCGTTCAGAAACGCTGTGCTGGCCTTCTCGCCGCCGGTTGTTTCTGCGCGCTGGCCCGCACTCAGGAGCAGGTCCAGATACTTGTGCGCAACGTCGTAGTTCGCCTTGGCCTGCGCGTATTCGGTTTGGCTGGCGAGCAGCTCACGAGAGGGAATTGCGCCCTCGTCGAAGAGCTTCTGCCGGCGGTCGAGGTTCTTCCGGGCCTGGGCGAGGGCCGCCTCGGTGGCCGCGGCTTCCGCTCGCGCCCGGTCCAGTGCCTCCACGCGCTGCGCCACCAGATCGCGGTTCTCCAGGCGCGCGAGCACCTGCCCCGCGGAAACGGCGTCTCCCTTTTTCACGAACAGCGTCCGGATGGGCGCGGTGATTTTCGAAGCGATGCTGGCCTGCTCGCGCGGATGGAGGGTGGCCGGTGCCTGCACGCTCAACTGCACGTCAGCAAATTCCGCCCGCGCCACTTTCACTTCCACAACAGGCTTCGGCGCCGGCTCTTCTTTCTGCCCGGCGCAAGCCGCCAGCAGGAGGATGCACACAAATGCCGTTATGGTTTTCATCGTCCGGCTGCGACCTCCCGATCGGTGCGAGCGTTCCAGTAGCCGGCAATCGCCGTGAAATAATTGACGCGTGCCTGCGCCAGTTGGTTCTGTGCGGCCACCGCGTCGAGCGCCGGCCCTTCGCCGCCCTCGAAGCGGATGCGGCTCAGATGCAGGTCCTGCTCGGCAAGTTTCACGTGCCGGGCGGCGCGCGAAATCTGCTCCAGTGCGTTCTCCACGCGCGCCTGGGCCGCTTCATACTCGCGCGAAAAGGCGCGTTCGGCCATGGCCCGCTGGGTTTCGGTCTGCTCCGCGCGCACGCGGAATTCCCGCGAGGCGTTCAGCGTGCGGAACCAGTCAAACACCGGAACGTTCAGGCTCACAAACACCGCGTAACCATGATCGCGCCCCCGTACAAAATTCGAATCCAGGCCGTACTGAAAATTCACGTTGGCCTGCGGGAGCAATTCCGCGCGGATCCGTCGCGATTCCGCAACGAAGCTCCGCTTCCGCGCGGCCAGCAGGCCGAACTCCGGACGGCTCGCGAACGGCCGCGCGCCGCCAGCGGTGGCCCCGGCTTCCCCCGCCCCGGGAGCAGTCTCGAAGACGTCCGCGACGCACAACGGATCGTTCACCGCCGTGGTCCAGAAGGACGCCAGCTCCTGGTTCGCCAGCCGCGCGTCCAACTCCGCTTCGCTCAGCGCGTGCCGCAGCGCTGCCGCTGCCGCCGACGCCTTCGCCAGATCGGCCTGCGAGGCTTCTCCGCTCTCGAGCAGAAGCTGCGTGCGTTTCTCGAAGCTTTCCGCCTCCGCCGCCGAATCGCGCAGGGCCCGGGCAACGTGCCGCGCGAGCAGCAGCCGGTAGTACGCCGCAGTGACGCTGCGTTTCAGGTCGCGCTTCGTGATCGTCTCGCCGGCCTGCGCCACGTCGAACTCGGCGCGCGCGCGTTCCTTGTCCGCCCGCAGGCGGCCGGAGAGGTCCAGCTCCTGCGTCGTGCCCAGCAGGAACAGGTACTCCCGTACGCCGTTCAGCGCAACAAAGCTTTGCGTCGGTGAGCTGCCCTTCAGCGGGCTATTGTAGGTGAAGCCGCTCCCAAACTGCGCCTTGGGCAGAAACGCCGCCTGCGTCTGCTTCAGCCCGAGGTTCGCAATCTCGCTTTGCTGCTTCGCCAGCCGCACCGGCGAGGGCGCCGACTCCGCCAGCCGGATGCAATCCTCGAGCGTAAGCGCCTGAGGCGGCGATTGGGCCGGGGATGGCGGCGAAAGCCAGAATCCCCAAAGGGCGGCAAGAATCCACAAACGCGCGGAAAAATTCATCGTGCCACTCTCCGTAGATGGAAGACGTGCAGCGTTCCGGTGTCGCGGCCAGTATTATGCCCAAATCCGAGGCCGCGCGCCTCACCTTGTGCGCTCGTTGCGCATTCGCAGCCCGAGCGGCTCGCACAATGGAGATGAATCCTATGTGCTGCCGGTGTTCCTGGCAGACTCCTCCGGAGACCAAGACTCCTCCGCCTGATTCACGTTGGCTTCAGAATTTTGAATTGAGTGCGCGGAGCGTGCGAGATTTTGTTGTGACGGAACAAATGTGCGAATGCTGCTGGTTCAGCTTTGCGGTTCGGACTCGGCGGGCACCGTCTCGAAGTCGTTCTGTGTCTCGACCGGCGTTTCGCTTCCCGTCTTTTTGGCGAGGCTTCTTTCCGCGCGCCGCGCGGCCTTCATGCGCTGCTTTTCCATTCTCTTCATTTCCTTCTGCCGCTTTTCAAACGTAGTTCTCGAGCGCGTTGCCATAGGGCCTCCTTGCCGGCCAGGGGATCGTGCGATGCTACCAGCGCGGTTCGCGCGGCTGCCGCGCGGAATCCCGGTGGTCTTCGGTCGAGAAGCGGTCCTTGCCGCGGCCTCCGCCGCCTCCGCTGCCGCCACCTCCACGATAGCCGCCTCCGCCGCGGGATGGCCCGCTGCGTTCCGTCTTGGGGCGCGCCTCGTTGACCTTCAGGTTGCGTCCGCCCACTTCTTTGCCGTCGAGCCCCGCAATCGCCTTGGCCGCCTCGTCGTCATTGGCCATTTCCACAAACGCGAAGCCGCGCGCCCGGCCGGTCTCCCGGTCCATCGCGATGTGCACGCGCGTGATCTGCCCGAACGGTTCGAATAGCGCGCGCAAGTCGCTTTCCGTCGTCTGAAAACTCATGTTGCCCACAAACAGATTCTTCATGCTTCTTCTCCCTGATTCCTTTCAATTCCTGTGGCGGAATGCGTTGCCAGCAGGCCGGATTCAGACTGCTTTTCGACGCCGTTGAGGAACCCGACGAAATCAGGCGGGGCAGGCCCTACAATGCGGCCCGGATAGCGCTGACGCAATCTGAGCTTTGGAAACTACCCAAGAACTATAACACAAAAATCCATGGCCGGACCGATTTGTGCACGTTGCAACGGGAAAGGCCAATGAAGTGGTGCCGGGGGGGAGAGTTGAACTCCCTACGCCGGCCTTTTCAGGGCCGCGCTCTACCGGTGAGCTACCCCGGCACCGTGGAAGAGATTTCATTGTAGGGATTGCGCGCAAAACTGTCAAACGACTCACCGCGGAGCCGGAAGGGCAGTGGTGTAGAGTGTGGCGCGTGAGCGCCGCCATGTAGCGGCGGGCTTTAGCCCGGCATCGTCGGTTTCTCCCTCCACACGTTGGAATTATTGAGAGAAGGGATGGTGCCGGGGGACCGAGTTTGACCCAAACTAGGTCACTTCATGGACTCATCAAATTCCTTCATCCAGTCCTTTTTCTTCAGCACTTCCCTCGGTCGCGGGCCGTCCGGCGGGCCCACGATGCCGTCTTTTTCCATCAAGTCAATCAACCGCGCGGCGCGCCCGTAGCCCACGCGCAGCCGCCGCTGTAGCGTTGACGTGGACGCCCGTCCCATTTCGCACACCACGCGCACCGCTTCCTGATAAAGCTCGTCGTCCACTTCCTCGTTTTCGATTTCTCCGCCTTCTTCGCTGCCAGAAGTACTTTCTTCCTTGGGCGCCTTGAGAAGCTCTTCGTTGTAAATGGCCTTGGCCTGCGTCCGCCAGAAGTCGCACACCGCCACCACTTCATCCTCGGTCACCAGCGGCCCGTGTACCCGGTGCAGCCGCGACGATCCCGCCGGCAGAAACAGCATGTCGCCGCGGCCCAGCAGCGATTCCGCGCCGTTGGCATCCAGAATGGTCCGCGAGTCCACCTTGCTGGCCACGCGGAACGAGATGCGCGCAGGGAAGTTCGCCTTGATCAATCCGGTGATCACGTCCACCGACGGCCGCTGTGTCGCCAAAATCAAGTGGATGCCCACCGCGCGCGCCATCTGCGCCAGCCGCGTCACTGACTCTTCCACGTTGCTGGTGTCCACCATCATCAGGTCAGCCAATTCGTCAATGATGATCACGATGTAGGGCAGCGGACGGTGCTCTTGGTCCTCGATGCTTTCAAACAAATCAAGCGACTGCCCCTTGGCGAACGTGCGGTTGTACTGGTCAATGTTGCGCACGCCGCGCTGCGCCAGCAGCTTCAGCCGCCGCTCCATCTCGCGCACCGCGTTGCGCAGCACGTTCGACGCCACCTTCGGGTCCGTCACCACCGGCGTGAACAGATGCGGAATATCCTCGTAGAGTCCCAGCTCCAGCCGTTTCGGGTCCACCAGCACCAGCTTCAGCTCTTCCGGCGTTGCCTTGTACAGCATCGAAACAATCATCGAATTGATCAGCACGCTCTTGCCCGTGCCCGTCGAGCCGGCAATCAGCAGGTGCGGCATCTGCGCCAGTTCCGTCGCGCGGATTCGCCCCACCAAATCCTTCCCCAGCGCCATCGTCAGCTTCGAAGTCGAATTCACGAACTCGGGCGACTCCACCACCTCGCGCAGCACAATCGTCTGCCGGTGATGGTTCGGCATCTCGATGCCCACCGTGGATTTGCCCGGAATGCGCTCCATCAGAATGGATTCCGCCTTCAGCGCCAGGCACAGGTCGTCGGAGAGTCCGATGATGCGGCTGTATTTCACGCCCGCCTCGGGCTTGAACTCGTACGTGGTCACCACCGGCCCGGGGTTGATCTGCGTCACGTGCCCGTTGACGTCAAACTCCTTGCACTTCTGCTCGATGGCGCGCGCGCATTCCTTCAGATCGTCTTCTTCCAGCCGTTCGGCGCGCTCCGCCAGCCGCAGCAGGCCGGGCGACGGCAGCCGGTAATTCGTCCGGCCACGCGCGATCTTCGGCTCCGAGGCGCTGCTGGTCATCAGTTCCGCCGGCGCTGCGTCCTTGGATTTCACAAGCGTCAGTTCAATCGTTGGCTCCAGTTTTTCCTTGCGGGGCTTCTCAGCCGGTTCGGCCGGCGCGATGGTCTGTTGCGGCGCCGGCGGCCGCCCGGCAATCTGAATCTCCGCCACCCGCTTCTTCAACCGCTTCTGCTCCCGCGCCTCGCGCCATGCCTTCCACCGCGCCTGGACTTTCGCGAACGGGCTCGCCTTCTCGCGCAGCCATTCGGTTGTCGAATAGAAGGAAAAACGTGTCGTCAGAAAGAGTGCGGTCAGGAAAAAGCTGACCGCCAGTACGTGCGCCCCCACCGGATTGAACCCGGCCAGCAGCGCCTTGCTCAGCAGCACGCCCAGCACGCCGCCCGCCGGCAGCGTGCTGCGCACTTCGGGCAGTCCCACCAACGTCAGCAGTGCGGAGAGGGAAGCGATCAGCAGCGCCATGCCGGAAAGTTTCACGATCGGAGAGGTCACCGCCTGGCTGCGAAACCATCGCATGCCCACCACGAAGATGGTCACCGGCAGCAGGAACGCCGCGTAGCCGAGCAACTGGAACAGGAAATCCGCGCCATGTGCCCCGAAAGGGCCGATCCAGTTCCGCGCCGGGCGCATGCCTTCCACCGGCAGCGGCGCGGACACGTTCAGCGCGGAATCGTGCGGATTGTACGAAAGCAGGCTCAGCGCCATCAGGACGGCAAGGGTGACACCCAGGAAGCCCACCAGCTCGTTCAAACGGTGATTCTCGGTTGGCGTCAGAATGCGCACAAGGATCTCCTGTCAAATGGGGGGAAGGCTCCAGCGTATGATCGGGTCGCGCGGGCGCTGTCGCGCGGTGGCCCTACCGGAGGATCGCGAACAACAAATTCACTATACCAAGCGCATTCCGGCGCACAACAAATATCTTCCGCGCCCGTGTTTGCTGGTAACCCAAACCCGCCCGCGGTAGGGGCGACCGGCAGGTCGCCCTGGAGGACGCGCTTAGAAGATTCCCGCCGCCCACGCCAGCACCGTGGCGCCCACAACAATCCGGTAGATGGCAAAGGGCACAAATCCGTGCCGTCGCACCCAGGCCATGAACCATGCCACCGAGCCGTACGCCGCCACGAACGACACCGCGAATCCGATTCCCAGCACGATCCAGCCATGCGCATCAATCTGCCCGGCGCCGATTGCGTTCTCGTCTTTGCCCAGCAGAAATTTCAGCAGTTGGTAGCCCGCGGCGGCCGCCATCGTCGGCATCGAAAGAAAAAAAGAAAACTCCAGCGCCGCCGCGCGCGACATTCCCGCCAGTTGACCTCCCGCGATCGTGGCCATGGCCCGCGACGTCCCCGGAAACACCGCCGACAGCACCTGGCAGGCGCCGATCCACGCTGCCTGGCCCAGCGTCATTTCTTCCATGTGCCACGTGCGTATGCGGCTCGCAGGCGCGCTTGCTCCAGCCTGCTCCGCTGCGGTGTTTCGCGCGTCCACCACCCACATCGCAATTCCGCCGGCGAGCAGCGAGCCGCCCATTACGTACAAGCTCTCCAGATGCTCGCCAATGATTTTGGTCAGCAGGAAAGCAGGAACCGCCGTAATCACGAACGCCAGCATCGTGAGGCTCAGCGGATGCGTCAGCCACGTACGCTCGCCGCCCGCGCCTCGCGGAAACGTCCCCGCAAAATTCCGAATGCGCCCTGCGAAATACACCGGCAAGCTCAGAATGGCGCCCAACTGAATCACCACGGTATACATTTTCCAGTATCCGCTCGTCAGGCTGACGTTCATCAGCGCTTCCACGATGCGCAGGTGCGCCGTCGAGCTCACCGGAAGAAATTCCGTCAGCCCTTCGATGATTCCCAGCAGGATGGACAGCAGAAAATCGTTCAACGCTCCTCCGCAAATTCCGCGAGTTACTTGTCGAGCGAATGAAAGCGGTATTCTCGCCGGCTTGCTTCTTTTGTTTCCCTTTCAAATTTCAAATCTCTAATTTCAAATGCCATCTTTCTCTGTTTCTCTGCGTCCTCCGCGTTAATGTTTTGTTTTTCCGTTTGTCGATTCCCGCTCAATGTATTTTCGGCACTCGACGCTAGGTTTGCCTTGGCTGCGCTTTTGCCGACAGCATCTTGCACATCTCGTAAGCGTCCAGCGTGTCCGAGTAATAGTTTTTCAGAACGGCGTCGGTACGATACCCGTGCCTCTGCCAGAAGGCAACCGCGGGCAAATTGTCCGTTGCCGTTTCCAGCGACATCCGCCGCACGCCCGACTCCATCATCCGCGCCTCGGCCTCCGCCAGCAGCGCCGTGCCGATGCCGCGCCGCCTCTGCGCCTCCGCCACGTCCAGCGTGATGATGTGCCCCAGGTTGCCGTCGCGCGCGGTGACGATGAATCCCGCGATCGCGTCGTCACGTTCCGCCAACAGGCAGTCGGCGCCCTCCAGGTCCAAATACCATTTCAGCGTCCGCCGCGAATAGGCGATCCCCGGCGCATAACACTGCTGATCGAGTCGGTAGAGCGCTTCGAAGTCTTCCGGCTTGTACGGGCGAATTCCGGCGTCCACGGTCTTACACTTCGAGGATCACGGGCAGAATCAACGGGCGCTTGGCGGTCTGCTTGTTCAGGTAGCGTTTCAAATCCACGCGGATTTTTTCTTTAATCACGCTCCAGTCCGCCATTTCCTCGGGATTCGATTGCTCAATCGTGCGCAGCACCACCTCGCGCGCTCCGGCCATTACTTCCTGGCCGTCATCGGAGGAAAGGAACCCGCGGTTGACGATCTCCGGCGAGCCTTCGACTGTCCCGGTGTGTTTATCAATGGCAATGATGGGCACCACCACGCCGTCCTCGGAGAGGTGCTGCCGGTCGCGGATCACCACCTCCTCGATCTCCTCCAGCGACCCCGAATCCACCAGCACGCGTCCCGCGGCCACCTTCTCCCGCCGGTACGCGCCCTCTTCGGTGAACTCGATCGGCTGGCCGTCTTCGATTACAAAAATCTCGCCGGAGACTGTGCCCACCTGCCGCGCCAGCGCCGCGTGGCGGAAGAGCATCCGGTATTCACCGTGGATCGGGATGAAATACTTCGGCCGCACCAGGTTCAGCACCAGCTTCAGCTCTTCCTGGCTGGCGTGACCGGAAACGTGAATCGGCGCGCGCCCGCCGTCCTCGTAGTAGATCAGTGCCCGCCGCCGGAACATGTGGTCAATCATCCGGAAGATCGGCTTCTCGTTCCCGGGAATGATCCGCGAGGAGAGAATCACTGTGTCGTTTTCGTCCACGGACAGCAGGCGGTGGTTGTCCACCGCCAGGCGCGACAGCGACGACATGGGCTCCGCCTGGCTGCCGCTCACCAGCACCACCAGCTTCTTGGGGTCAAACGACTTCAGGTCCTGCGGCCGCACCACAATCCCATCCGGAATGGACAGCCGGCTGAGTGAGTGGCTCAGCTCGACGTTGTCCACCATGCTGCGTCCGACAAAGCCGACCTTGCGCCCCAGCATTCCGGCCACTTCGATCACCTGCTGGATGCGGTGGATGGACGACGCGAAGCACGACACGATCACCTTCCGCGGGGCCGCCCGGCACAGTTCTTCCAGCCGCGGCTTCACCGCGCGCTCCGACGGCGTGTACCCCGCCCGCTCCACGTTGGTGCTGTCGCTAAACAGCGCCAGCACGCCTTCCTGCCCGTAGTCTGCAAACTTGTGCAGATCGAACGGGCGCAGATCGGTTGGCGTGGGATCAATCTTGAAGTCGCCCGTGTGGATCACCACGCCGATCGGCGTGCGGATGGCCAGCGCCGCGCAGTCAATCGTGCTGTGCGTCACGTAGATGTACTCGATTTCGAACGCGCCGATCTGGATTTTCCGCCCGCTCGTCCCGAGCGCAACCGAGGGAGTCTTCACCTCGCGCAGCGTCGCCTGGTCCAGCAGCCCGTGCTCCTCGAGCCGCCGCTTCACCAGTGCCAGCGTGTACTCCGTGCCGTAAATCGGCACGTTGATGTCGCGCAGGATGTACGGCAGCGCGCCGATGTGGTCCTCATGTCCGTGCGTCAGCACGATGGCGCGCAGCGCGTTGCGGTTCTGCTTCAAAAAAGTGATGTCGGGGATGACCACGTCCACGCCCAGCAGCTCGGCTTCGGGAAACATCATCCCCGCGTCCACCACGATCATGTCGTCTCCGTAGCGGAGCACGAGCATGTTCATCCCGAATTCGCCGAGTCCCCCCAGCGGCACGGCCCATAAAGATTGTTGCTTCAAATGTTGTCCTCTTCCTTTTCCTCGACGCGGCCATTTATCCTATCACACGCCGCTTTTCTCCGTCGCAGCCCGGTGAAATACGGCAGTGTGCCAATCTAAAGCGCGGTTTATCTTATCTGGCGTGAAATTAGGACACTACGCATCTACAGACCAACTTTTAGCGGGACGGCCTTTCACCGTCAGGGCACCCTTGCTGAAAACTCGCTCTTGCACAATTTGACTATGAAATTCACGAATAATACAGGTTAGAGCGTTCGCAATCCCTCTGCTTTGGCGAGGCGCTCCTGCCTGGTATCGAAAGTGAGGAAGGTGTCGGCCCGTAAGACGACTGCAGCGGCGACGTGCAATATGTCGAAGGTTCGGGTTCCGAGCCGCGGGGTGCGCTTCTGAGAGATTCGCCGGGCCAGCACGAATACTGCGGCCGACAAGGGTTCCAGCGCATAAATTCCCGTCTCCAAATCCTTCCGGAATGCGGCGCGTGCCGCCCGCACTTCCTTGGACCGCAGTTCCTTGCGAAACAAGCGCAGATGCAGGGCGTTGATCAACTCCAGTTCGCCCAGCGACGTGGAGAGTGCCGGCAACACAACCCGATTCATCACGGTCGCAGCTTGCGCGGAATTCACGTCGGGAGTGTAGAGGGAAACCAGAAAGCTTGTGTCCGCGTAGGCCTTCAATCGCGGCCCCGCTCGTGAGCCAGAAGCTCCGCTCCGCTCACCTTGAGCCGCTTGCGCCCATAGATTTTCTTCAGGCGGGCAAGAAAGTCCGGCCGCGCCCCTCGGGGGGCTGGCGACCTGTCCGGCACCAGCCGCGCAATCACCCGTCGGCGCTTGGTGATTTGGATCTCTTCCCCTTCGCGCAAGGAGAGTTCCACCTCAGGAAAGCGGTAACGCAGGTCGCGCACGGACGCTTTTCTCATGTGATACATACTAGCATCGCATTTATACTATGCCAAGCGCTTTTCCCGGTTCGAGCGTTTCCAGAGGGAAACGAGTCTCAAGGCAGAAACGGCAGCCATGGTGGAGGTGGGGGAGTCGAAGCGCCGCGCGAATTCTGCACGCTGCGCCGTGCGGCGTTGCGCAAGAATTTCTACTTGTCGCCGCCAAACATCCGCGCTACGGACACCAGCACCACCGCGCCCACCGTAGCCGCGGCTAGACTGTACAAGAATCCGCCGCCGAAAATTCCCAGCTTCGTAAAAATCCATCCGCCCAGCAGCGCCCCGACCAAGCCCAGAATCACATTCGCCAGGCAGCCGAACCCTCTTCCGCGCGTAAGCTTCCCCGTCAGCCATCCGGCAATCAAGCCGATGACGATCCACCCGGAAATCGAAATGCTTACCGCTCTTTCCATCGGAGTTCCTTGTCTTTTCCTGCTTTCTATTTTCGATTTTCTCTTTTCTATTTTCTACGCCGGTTGTTGCTGCGTCATGCAATGCAGCGTCCCCAGCCCCAGCACAAGATCGAGGCATTGAATCCCCACCACCTGCCGCTCAGGGAATAATCGCGCCAGCGTGTGCAGCGCCTCGGCGTCCCGCGGATCATTGAACGTCGGCGCCAGCACCATCTTGTTCGCAATGTAAAAATTCGCGTAACTCGCGGGCAGCCGCTGGCCTGCGAAGTACACCGGCGCCGGCATGGGCAGCTTTTCAACACGCAGCCTGCGCCCGTTTTGATCTTTCATTTCGCGGAGCAGCTCCATATTCTCCCGCAACGGCTCGTAGTTCGCGTCCATCCTGTCTTCCTCAACCACGGTCACCACCGTCGTCGGATTCACGAAGCGCGCCAGGTCGTCCACGTGACCGTGTGTGTCGTCGCCTGCGATTCCGTTCTTGAGCCACAGAACTTTCTTCACGCCCAGGTATTCGCGAAAAATCTCCTGCAAGTCTTCCCGGTTCAGGCCCGGGTTTCGCGCCTGCACCGGACTCAGCAGGCACTCCTCCGTCGTCAGCATCGTGCCGTGCCCATTCACGTCGACGCTTCCGCCTTCCAGCACGACGCGCCGGCCCTTGTACGTCGGCTCCCACATTTTCCATTTCAACTTCCGCGCCAGCCGCTCCGTCACCGCATCATCCTTTTTCCAATTGTTGTATTTCGCCCAGCCGTTGAACTGCCAGTTCGTCACGCCCACGGCGCCTTTTTTGTTCTTGACGAAAATCGGCGCGAAGTCGCGCGTCCAGCTTCTGTTCGTGGCAACGCGGAAGAACTCCACCGCGTCGAGGTCCGCACCGCACTTGGTAAAAACGCGCCGCGCCTGTTGCTCGGCATCGGCATTTTCCACCAGGATGCGCACGCGTTCCACGCGCGAAAGTTTTCGGACAATGTCGCCATAGACCCACGGGATCGGCGCGAACTTGCCCGGCCAGTCCGTTTTCTCGTGTGGCCAGGCGAGCCACGTCGCCTCGTGCGGTTCCCATTCGGCCGGCATGCGGAACCCCAGTGCGTGCGGTGTGGGTTGCAAAGTAGCGCGGCCACTCTTGGCTGCGCGGTCGTGTGGGGTGGATTCTCTTGGGGGAGAGGCGCTCACTCGAGCCATCGCTCCAGGAGGGGTGAGTAAGCATCGATGCGGCGGTCGCGCAGGAACGGCCAGTTACGCCGGACGTCCTCCGTCCGGTGCGGATCGCATTCGACGACCAGTGTTTCCTCGCCGCTCGGCGACGCTTCCGCAAGGATTTCCCCGAAGGGGCCCGCCACGAACGAGGAGCCCCAGAATTCGAGGCCGTTCTGCGGAGGCCCCTCGTAGCCCACGCGGTTCACCGCGGCCACGTAAATCCCATTCGCAATCGCGTGCGAGCGCTGAATCGTGCGCCAGGCATCGAGCTGCGCGGCGCCGTGCGGCTGCTTCTCCGATGGGTGCCAGCCGATCGCCGTCGGGTAGAACAGGATATTCGCCCCGCGCAGACTGGCCAGCCGCGCGCCTTCCGGGTACCACTGGTCCCAGCACACCAGCACGCCGATGCGTCCGTAGCGCGTGTCGAAGTTCGGAAAGCCCAGGTCGCCCGGCGTGAAGTAAAATTTTTCGTAATAGGACGGATCATCCGGGATATGCATCTTGCGGTAAATCCCAAGGAGTGAACCGTCGGCATCCAGCACCGCCGCCGTATTGTGGTATACCCCCGCGGCGCGCCGCTCGAAAAGGGGAGCAACAATCACCACCTTCAGCTCGCGCGCCAGCTTGGACAAAGCTTCCGTTGAGGGCCCGGGAATCGGCTCGGCCAGCGCAAAAAGCTCCGCATTTTCCTCGCGGCAGAAGTATTGCGAGCGAAAAAGTTCCTGCAGGCAGATGATTTGCGCGTCGCGCGCCGCCGCCGCGCGGATGCGCTCCTCTGCCTTGGCGAGATTGTCCTCCCCATGGAGCGAGCAGCTCATCTGGATGAGGCCCACGGTGAATTTCTCAGACATGCGTAAATCTTATCACCCTTTCATCGCGGAAAAAGTTCCTCTGCGTTTCTCTCTTTCATTGCGGGAGGTTTTGTAATATCAATAGTTGCGTGACGCAAACAAAAAATATCCGGCCCCGCGGGTCAGGCCGGAGCTGAACGAGGACTCATGGCCAAAAAGACAGTGACAGGTCGCATCCTGCATGACCCGGTGAAGGATCGCCTGAAGCCCATCTACCCGCTGGACCTTTCCCAATGCCGCACGATTGACCAGCTCGTGCGCGCCATGGGCCAGACTGCTTTCACCGGCCGCCAGGTCGGTGACGCCGCTGACGTCCTCGAAGCCATGGCCCGCGACAAGGATTGCTTCGTCGTCCTCACTCTGTCCGGCGCTTTGACGGTTGGCAAGATGGGCCTCGTCTTCTGCGACCTCGTCGAGTCGGGCATCGTCAACGCTATCGTCTCCACCGGCGCGCTGATGGCCCATGGCCTCGTCGAAGCCACCGGCCGCTCGCACTTCCGCTACGACGAAAAGATGAGCGACCGCACGCTCTTCCGCGCCGGCTACAACCGCGTCTACGATTCGCTCGAGCCTGAGGTCAACCTCGACCATGTTGAGGAGGTGGTGGACAGCATCCTCGAGGACTGGGACGCTGACGACGTCGTTTGCAGTTGGAAGATCCACCAGCGCATCGGCGAGCTCCTGCACCGCACCGCGAAGGGCCGCGGCATCCTGAAGTCCGCCTACGAGCACAATGTGCCCGTGTTCGTCCCCGCCTTCACCGATTCCGAGCTGGGCATCGATTTCGCCCTTCACAAGATTGTCCGGCAGCGCAAGGGCTTGCCCCTGCTGCGCTACGACCCGTTCGAAGATTTTGAAAAATTTGCCAGGACCATGCTGACTACCCGGAAGATGGGCATCTTCACCGTCGGCGGCGGCGTGCCGCGCAACTGGTCGCAGCAGTTCGGCGTTTATGCCGAGCTGCTCTCCCGCCGCGGCTACGAAAAAATTCCGCTCAAGCGCTACAACTACGGCCTGCGCATCTGTCCCGAGCCGGTCAACTGGGGCGGGCTTTCCGGCAGCACCTACACCGAAGCCGTCTCCTGGGGCAAGTTCGTCCCGCCCGAAGAAGGCGGGCGTTTCGCCGAAGTGCTCGACGACGCTACCGTTGCGCTCCCGCTCATTGTCGGCGCGGTCCTCGAGCGCATTGGCTATCACAAAGGCAAGCGCCTCAAGAAACGCCTGCACGTGTAAGTCATCGGAAGAAGTCAGAAGGGAAAAGGTAGCGGCGGACCTGCGGGTCCGCCCGTTGCGATTAATCGTCGCTGCCGAGCAGGAACGCAGCGCCGAGCACGGTGGTCCACAGCCCGCGCTTGTCGCCCACCGCGGACTGCGTGATGTTCATCGTGCGGACGATGCGGTTCGAAATCCGGTACACCTCTTTTTTCTCGTCCCACGACAAATCCGGGTCAAACTCCACATTCAGCGTCGTCGCCAGCATTTCCGCCGCCAGTTCTTCCGCGTACTCCCCCGCCACTTCTTCGGTTTCGCCGAAGGAGTGGTGCTCGGAGAGGTAGCCGAACATCGACTTGTCTCCCGGCAGCGCCAGGCCGATGCTGGCGGCGATCAGCCGGTGCGGTTCGCGCGTCGAGTTCTCGCTGATCACGCAGAACGCCACTTGTCCCGGCTTGATGTGCTTCAGCCCTTCGCTGCGCGAGATCAGCTTGCAGCCCGGCGGGAAAATGGACGAGACACGCACGATGTTGCACGCGGCAATCCCCGCGTTGCGCAGCGCCAGCTCGAAGCTGGAGAGCCGCTCGCGGTGTTTGCCGACGCCTTTGGTGATGAAGATTTTCTTCGCGACGAAGGCCATCTATTTTGCCGGGCTGGCCGCGGCGGCGGCGGGTGTGAGTTGTGTCTGGAGAGTCATGAATTTTTTTTCGCGCTGAAAATTAACAAGAACAGCATGAAGTGTCAACATCTTTATGACTTTCTTTCCTCAGGATTTCCGCAGAGCAGGGAAGCGCTCCGTCTTCATGGCCCGCCCGAGTTCCCCAGCTCCCGCTGCCGCGCTTCCCGCACCAGCGCCTCGAACGCTTCCCGCGGCACGATTTTCCAGTTGCCGTCCGCCTCCGGGAGAATCGCGCCGGTGCGGCTGACGGATTCGATGATCAGCTCGCGGATCTCCATCGGCGAGCGGTACACCACCGGCAAGCCCTGCAGCGCGGTGTAGTGCCCGCCGCCCGCGTAGCGGTAATTGTTCGTCGCCACCCGCAGCTTCGTGTCGTCGGCCAGCGGCTTTCCCTTGTACCGCAGGTCGCGGATGCGCTGCCCGGCCGGCTGCGTCAGGTCCATCGTGTACTCCACGCCTTCGGCGGAATCAGCGTTGTAGCCCGGCAGGCGCACGCGCCCGCCCTCCGGGAACGGCCACGCCGGGAAAAACTCTGCCGCGTGTTCCAGCACTTGCCGGAGCTGCGCGCCCGTCATCTCCACCGTGTAGAGCGTGTTCTCGTAGATGTACAGCCCGGCAATCTGCCGCAGCGTCACCTGGCCTGCCGGAATCTGCAGCCGCGAGTAAAACATTGTCGCCAGCGAAACGTCCGCCTTTCCGTACTCCATCTGCACTTTGTGGATCAGGTCCACGAAGGGATGGTCTTCATACCGCGCCGTCGAGGCATCCAGCGCCTTGCTCGAAGTGGCAATCGGCGTGTCCAGGTACGCTTCCGTCGCTTCGTGGTACGGCTGCGCGAGTTTCAGGATCTCCGGGTCCGCGGCCACCGCGTCCGTCACCGGGATCACCGTCGAGCGTTTCGACGCCACCTTCCAGCCGCTCGCCCTGCGTTCCAGCTCGACGTCCGCCCGCGCCAGCGATTGGCCCCAGTTCTTCGCCTGCACCAGCAAAACGCCGTTGATCAACTTCGTGGGGAGCTCGCGGTGTGAATGCCCGAAGAAGATCACGTCAATGCCCGGCACTTGCTCCGCCAGCGCGCCCACGGCGTTCTCGTTGTCCATCTGATCGGCGTAGGTCTCGCCGGTTTGCGGGTCGCGCTCCAGCCCCGAATGCGCGATCACCACCACCAGGTCCGCCTTTTTCCTCGCCTCCGGGATTACGCGCTTCGCCGCGTCCACGATGTTCTCGAACTCGTAGCCCCGGTAGTGCGCCGGAATTTCCCAGCGCGGCACGCCCGGAGTGATGAAGCCGATGATGGCCACGCGCACCCCGCCCACGTTCTTAATGATGTACGGTTCGATGTGCTCCACGCCGGACTTGTACGTCTGCTTGATGTTGGCGGCCAGCCACGGAAACTTTGCTTCCCGTTTTGCTTTCCACAGCACGTCGAGCCCGAAATTGAACTCGTGGTTGCCGACGGCCATCGCGTCATAGCCCAGCGCGTTCATCGCCACGATCGTCGGGTTTGTCTTCGACGTGTCTTTGCGCGCGAAGTAGTACGCCAGCGGCGTGCCCTGGATCGTGTCGCCGGAATCGAGCAGCAGCACGTTCTTCTGCTCGCCGCGCGCCTCGCGCACCAGCGTTGCAATCTTGGCGAGGCCCCGGTTGGCCGGCTGGTGCGTGTAGTAGTCGACGGGGAAGATATTTCCGTGGAGGTCGGTCGAGCCCAGCAGCGTGATGTGGACGCGCCTCGCGGCGCCGTCCGGCCACGCCGGCAACGCGGCCGCCAGCAAGAGCAAGCAGCAGCACGCAAGCAAAAAACGTCGGGAAAAGTTGTTCACGGTTCAGGTGACCGGGCAGAGCTTCAGGCACCGGCCGATCTGCACGCTCACGGCGACCAGATCGCCCAGCTCCTTGGGCGTGAAGTCCGGCCCGGCGGCGGCCTGCGTCTTGCCTTTCCGCGACACCTGGATCACGCCGATCACCTTGTTGTCAGAGAGGACCGGCGCGCTCATGATTTTCTGAATGGGATCGCCGCGCTGATCGGTCAGCGGCACCGCTTCAAACACCGTCGAGTGCTTGGCGATGGCGAAGTTGTTGATCACTTCCGGCCGCTTGTCGCGGGCCGTCCGCGCCGCCAGCGCCGTGGTGCTCGTCACCGGGATCGTGCCGATGTTTTGAAGCTTTTCCGGCACAACGAATTTTAAGAACTTATCGTTAAAGATCATTGCGAGCACGGCGACTTCATCACCCTTCACGCCGAACGCTTTGGCAATTTGTTGTCCCAGCTTCCCCAGCGTCGGAATATCGACAGGGTCGCCGGATTTCACCAGCTCGTCCACGATTTTGGTGAGATCCGCCACCAGCTTTTCTGTGCTCATCCAGCGTCCTCCGAGGACTCAGAAGCGACGGCATATTATAGCTGAATCTCTCCGGTGCACATCCCGAATTTACTTTCCGCCCGTCGGCTTGAAAACCCTCCGGCGAATCCATATACTGTTGCGCTTACCGGTTTGTCCACGGTTTCTTTGTGCAGAGCCCTTCTCCGATTTCGAGACGCCGACCATCCGCCGCGATCCTCCATCAGCTTTCCGGTAATCTTTCCATGTCCGATGCCATGATGAAAGGAAGGGTTTTGTGAGTTCCTCCGCTCCCGCTGCTGCAATTGTGCAGAGCCGTCGGGTTTCATCGTCGGGCACATGGTCGGCAACCTCACCGTCTTTAAGGGCGCGGTGGCCATCAACGCCTACGGCGCCGCTCTGCGCAAATTCCCCGCGGTTTTATGGGGCGTGCGCTTCGGACTTCTTCTCTCCGTCGGTCTGCACATCTGGGCCTACCTGGCCCTCAGCGTAAAAAGCTGGAGCGCGCGGCCCAAAGGTTATCGCGTCACCTCCTACAAGGAAGCCAGCCTGGCCTCGCGCACCATGCGCTGGACCGGGCCCATCCTCGCTGCCTTCATCATCTTCCATCTCCTGCACCTCACCACCGGCACGGTGCACCCGGATTTCAAGGAAGGCGATGTCTATCACAACCTCGTCGCCGGCCTGAGCGTGATGCCGGTCGCGGTTTTTTACCTTGTGGCCATGGCGTGTCTTGCCTTACACGTCTTCCACGGCATCTGGAGCCTATTCCAGTCTCTCGGATTCAGCCAGCCGCGCTTCGACTCTTTCGCGCGGCGGCTCGCCACGCTGTTCACAATAATTGTTGTCGGCGGGTTCGTCCTGATTCCCCTGGCTGTTCTGGCAGGGATCCTGAAGTTGCAGTAGGGAAGCCAAACCATGGAACTCAAGTCCAACGTCCCCCCGGGTCCCATCGAGCAGAAGTGGACCAGGCACAAGTTTGACATGAAGCTGGTCAACCCGGCCAACAAGCGCAAGTACACGGTCATCGTGGTCGGCTCGGGCCTCGCTGGCGCGTCCGCCGCCGCCACTATGGCCGAGTTGGGCTATCAGGTGCAGTGCTACTGCTACCAGGACACGCCGCGTCGCGCGCACTCCATTGCCGCGCAGGGCGGCATTAACGCCGCGAAAAATTATCAGAACGACGGCGACAGCGTCTTCCGCCTCTTCTACGACACCGTCAAGGGCGGCGACTTCCGCTCTCGCGAAGGCAACGTCCATCGCCTTGCCGAAGTCTCCGTGAACATCATTGACCAGTGCGTGGCCCAGGGCGTGCCTTTCGCGCGCGAATACGGCGGCATGTTGTCCAACCGCTCCTTCGGCGGCGCGCAGGTCTCGCGCACCTTCTACGCGCGCGGCCAGACCGGCCAGCAGCTTCTGCTTGGCGCCTACCAGGCACTCGAGCGGCAGATCGGACTCGGCGCCGTGAAAATGTTCACGCGCCACGAAATGCAGGAGCTCATCCTGGTGGACGGCCGTGCTCGCGGCATCGTCACGCGCGACATGATTACCGGCAAAATCGAATCGCACATCGCCGACGCCGTGGTTCTCGCCACCGGTGGCTACGGCACCGTCTTCTATCTCGCCACCTACGCCAAGGGCTGCAACGGCACGGCGATCTGGCGCGCCTACAAGAAGGGCGCTGCCTTCGGCAATCCCTGTTACACGCAGATTCACCCCACGTGCATTCCCGTCACCGGCGAGCATCAGAGCAAGCTCACGCTGATGTCCGAATCGCTGCGCAACGACGGCCGCATCTGGGTGCCAAAAAAGAAAGGCGACGCGCGCTCCCCCGGTCAGATTCCCGAAGACGAGCGCGACTACTACCTCGAACGCAAGTACCCCAGCTTCGGCAATCTTGCCCCGCGCGACATCTCCTCCCGCGCCGCCAAGGCCGTTTGCGATGACGGCCGCGGCGTCGGCTCCACCGGTCTCGGCGTGTACCTGGACTTTGCAGACGCCATCCAGCGCCTCGGCGAGGCCACGATCCGCGAGCGCTACGGCAACCTCTTTGACATGTACGAGCGCATCACCGGCGAAAACCCCTACAAAGTTCCCATGCGCATCTATCCCGCCGCGCACTACACCATGGGCGGTCTCTGGGTGGACTACAACCTGATGTCCACCATCCCCGGCCTGTTCGTCCTCGGCGAAGCCAATTTTTCCGACCACGGCGCCAACCGCCTCGGCGCCAGCGCCCTGATGCAGGGCCTTGCCGACGGCTACTTCATCCTCCCCTACACCATCGGAAATTATTTCGCTTCCAACAAATTTGAAAAGCTCGCCGGCGCCCACGCCGCCTTCAAGTCCGGCGAGACGTCCACCGCCGCCCGCGTGCAGAAAGTTCTCAGCATCAACGGCCAGCGCACCGTGGATTCCTTCCACCGCGAGCTGGGCAGCATCATGTGGGAGTTCTGTGGCATGGGCCGCAACGAAAAAGGCTTGCAGACCGCCCTGCAAAAAATCCCCGCCCTCCGCGAGGAGTTCTGGAAAAACGTCCGCGTGCTCGGCGAGGGCGAGGAGATCAACCAATCGCTCGAAAAGGCCGGCCGCGTCGCCGATTTCCTCGAGCTTGGCGAGCTGATGTGCCTCGACGCGCTCGAGCGCCGCGAATCCTGCGGCGGCCACTTCCGCGAAGAATTCCAGACCGAGGACGGCGAGGCTCTCCGCGACGACGAAAAATTCTGCCACGTCGCCGCCTGGGAATTCGCCGGCGACGCCAAGAAGCCCGTGCGTCACGTCGAGCCGCTGGCGTTTGAGAACGTCCATTTGCAGACGCGCAGCTACAAGTAGGGGCGACCGGCAGGTCGCCCGCCGTCAAGTCCGTAGGGGCGACCGGCAGGTCGCCCGCCGTCAAGTCCGTAGGGGCGACCGGCAGGTCGCCCGACTCGCCCTGAGCGAAGCCGAAGGGAGCGGAAGCGAAGGGCTGCGCCCTACTGAGCATTCATTTCGCACCGAACGGTGAACCAATGGCCGCACCAACCGAGCACAAAACGATGAACCTGACCCTGCACATTTGGCGCCAGAAAAACCGCCATGCCGAAGGCCGCTTCGTCACTTACGAAGCCCGCGGCATCAGCCCGGACATGTCTTTCCTGGAAATGCTCGATGTCGTCAACGAAGGCCTGATCCTGAAGGGCGAAGAGCCTATCGCCTTCGACCACGATTGCCGCGAAGGCATCTGCGGACAGTGCGGCGTCGTCGTCAACGGCAGCCCGCACGGCCCGCGCCCCGCCACCACCACTTGCCAGTTGCACATGCGCAGCTTCAAGGATGGCGACGTCCTCACTCTCGAGCCCTGGCGCGCCAACGCCTTTCCCGTGATTAAGGACCTCATCGTGGACCGCGGCGCTTTCGACCGCATCATCGCCACCGGCGGCTTCATCACCGCGCCCACCGGCAACGCGCCCGACGGCAACGCCATCCTCGTGCCCAAGCCCGCCGCCGACCGCTCCATGGACGCGGCCGCCTGCATCGGCTGCGGCGCATGCGTCGCCGCCTGCCCGAACGGCTCCGCGATGCTTTTTGTCGCCGCGAAAATCGCGCATCTCGGCTATCTGCCCCAGGGCCAGCCGGAGCGCGACCGCCGCGCCCTCGCCATGGTCGCCCGCATGGACGAGGAAGGCTTCGGCGCCTGCACCAATCACGGTGAATGCGAAGCGGCCTGCCCCAAGGAGATTCCCATCGAGTTCATCGCCCGCATGAATCGCGATTATTTGAAGGCGGCGCTCTTCTCGCCCGCCGAGCGCTCCGGACCTTCTGACGGCGCCTGAGGGGGAGGATTTTGGTTTTGTAGCGGCAACCTGCGCTGGTTGTGCGCAGGTTGCCACAGGTTTTTCTCAACAGGGAGCTGCTATCCATGGAGAAATCGGTGACGAAGACGATGCGCGTTGAACTGCTTTACGCAACCGCTGTGCTATTGCTCGCGGCCGCTTTGACCGGCGTTCGCGCCGACGGCATCTCCGACCGCGCCAGGGCCCTCCACAAGCGCGCCCTGATCGTGGACACGCACGACGACACGCCGCAGCGCATGGTGTGGGAGAAATTCGATCTCGCGCACCGCGACCCCAAAGGGCACATCGATATCCCGCGCATGCGCGATGGCAATCTCGGCGCCATCTTTTTCTCCATCTGGGTTCCCTCCAAAGTGACCGGCCCTCTCGCCGTCTCCCGCGCCCTCAAACAAATTGACGCCGTCCGCGAGCAGGTTCGTCTGCATCCCGCCGACCTTGCGCTGGCCACCACCGCCGCCGAAGTTCGCGCCGCCCGCGCTCAGGGAGAAATCGCTGCCTTGATGGGCATGGAAGGCGGCCACATGATTGACGACGACCTCGGTATGCTTCGCCTCTACGCCGCCCTCGGCGTCCGCTATCTCACCCTCACGCATTTCGGCAACAACAACTGGGCCGACGCGTCCACCGACAAGCCCGCGCACAACGGCCTCACCGATTTCGGCAAGGACGTCGTGCGGGAACTGAACCGCCTCGGCGTAATCGTGGACATCTCCCACGTCTCCGACAAAACGTTCTACGACGTCCTCGCCGTCACGCAAGCCCCCGTGTTTGCTTCTCATTCCTCGTGTCGCGCGATCTGCAATCATCCGCGCAACATGAACGACGACATGCTCCGCGCGCTGGCGAAAAACGGCGGCGTCATCCAGATCAACTTTCACTACACCTTTCTCAGCCAGGAGGCCCGCGACGCCAACCTTGCGCTGGGCAAGGACGTTGCCATCGTCGAGCAGGAAGTCGAAAAACTCTGCGGCGAAAACGAGGCCTGCTCCGTCATCGAAGGCGGGCGCCGCGCCCGTGAAATGATGGCCGCCGGCAAGATACCCAGGGTGAGCTGGGAGAAAATCGTCGAGCACATTGACCACGCCGTGAAAGTGGCCGGCGTGGACCACGTCGGCCTGGGCTCCGACTTCGACGGCGCCACCATGCCCTTCGGCATGGAAGACGTCTCGAAACTCCCGCAGATAACCGAAGCCTTGCTGCGCAAGGGCTATTCGGAAAAAGATATCGAGAAGATTCTCGGCGGCAACACGCTCCGCGTCCTCGAACAGGCCGAGCGCGTCAGCCGCTCCATGCAATCCGGCAGCAGCAAATGACCTCTGGCGCAGAGGTGCACTTGCCTGTCATCCTGAGCGAAGCGAAGGATCTGCATTCGATTCTTGTTGCTAGGCAGACTTTGTTGGAGCAGCACTACGCCGCTTTCAATTTCTTTTGGAGGAAACCCATGAAGGTGTTCAAAGCAGTTGCCGCCGTATTCATCGTCTGTCTTTTCGCGGGAATGGGCAGCGCCGCCTGGGCGCAGACAAAAACCGCGCCTAGGAAGTCTCCGGCAGCGCCAAAGAAAGCCGCCCCCGCGGCTTACGATTCTGCGTTGCTCCAACCGGCGACGCTGAAAGCGAAGGCGCCCGGGACTTACGAAGTGAAGTTTGTCACCACCAAGGGCGACTTCACCGTGAAAGTCACCCGCGCCTGGTCCCCGCTCGGCGCCGACCGCTTCTACAATCTGGTCAAGCATGGCTTCTTCGACGGCGCCAGCCTGTTCCGCGTGGTGCCTGGGTTCGTTGTGCAGTTTGGCCTCAGCGCGTATCCCAAGGTTTCCACGGCGTGGCAGAACGCCGTGATCAAGGACGATCCGGTCCAGGACCACAATACGAAGGGCCGCATCACGTATGCCATGGGCGGAAAAGACACGCGCACCACGCAAGTCTTCATCAATCTGGGCAACAATTCTCGCCTGGATTCGATGGGTTTCTCTCCGTTCGGGGAGGTTTCCGACGGGATGGACGTGGTCGAGCAGCTCTATGGCGGTTACGGCGAAGCCACAACTTCAAAGCAAGGGGAAATCTCGCAGGGCGGCAAGGCGTATCTCGAAAAAAACTTTCCAAAACTCGACACGATCAAGTCCGCCACGCTTGTCGCCACGGGTGCTCCGGAAGCTCCTCCGCCCGCGAAGGCGCCGGCCAAGACGGGCGCGGCCCCCGCGAAGAAGGCCCCGGCGAAGAAAGCCGCTGTGCCCGCCAAGAAAACTCCGTAGCTCGTGGTCGTAGGGGCGGCCCTGCGTGGCCGCCCTTCCGTCTCTACAAACCCAGCACGTTCACCAGCTCGCGCACCGACGCCGCCGACTTTTGCAGCGCCTCGTTTTCTTCCGTGGAGAGCTTGATTTCGATAATCTGCTCCACGCCGCGCGCGCCCAGCTTCGCCGGCACGCCCACGAACAGCCCGTTGATTCCGTACTCGCCCTCGAGGTACACCGCGCACGGCAAAACTTTTTTCTTGTCTTTCAGAATGGCCTCGACCATCTCCACCGCCGCCGCCGACGGCGCGTAGTACGCCGACCCGGTCTTCAGCAGGTTGACGATTTCCGCCCCGCCCTTCCTCGTGCGCGTCACGATCGCGTCGATCTTGTCTTTCGGCAGCAGGTCCGGCAGGGGAATCCCCGCCACCGTCGAGTACCGCGGCAGCGGCACCATGTCGTCGCCGTGTCCGCCGAGCACGAACGAGTGCACGTTTTCCACGCTCACGCCCAGCTCCGCCGCCACAAACGTGCTCATGCGTGAAGAGTCCAGCACCCCGGCCATCCCCAGCACGCGGTTTTTTGAAAATCCGCTCACCTTGTACGCCGCCTGCGCCATCGCGTCGAGTGGGTTCGTCACCATGATGAGGATCGCGTTCGGCGAAAATTTCGCAATCTGCTCCACCACGGCCTTCACCACGTCGTAGTTCGCCTTCAACAAATCGTCGCGGCTCATCCCCGGCTTGCGCGGAAATCCCGCGGTGATCACCACGATGTCGCTGTTGGCGGTTTCGCGGTAGTCGCCGGTGGCCGTGGTAATCCCCGCCGCGCGCGAGTCGGTCCGCTGAATCGGCCCGGACTCGATCATGTCCAGCGCCTTCCCGGCGGGCACGCCCTCCAGAATATCGGTGAGCACCACGTCAGCCAGCTCGCGGTCCAATATTCTCTGCGCGGTGGTCGAGCCTACAAACCCCCCGCCTACTACCGTCACTTTTTTGCGCATTTCACGCCCCTCCTACAACGATTCTGTAAGTGCTTGCTTAATGATCCTCAACGCGATGCCCATCTGCATTTCGGAACTCATGTCGAACCCGTGCGTCATCGTTCTGTATTCGGGTAGCGCATAAACATGCAATCGCTTGTAGTTTCCAGGTTTCGAATGGCACTTCACCTCAACGCGAAGCGATTTCACCCTTGGCTTTACCGAACAAAAGTAAGGTCCTGTCGCAGCGTATCCGATGAAGTACTTGAGAATCTTTCCCGGTTTGACGCGCGAATCCAAGGACAGAATTCCTTTGTCAAGCTTTTCGTACAACTGTCTAGTGCTTGGATTCATGCCAAAATGATCGAGGTCATAGGTTCCCCCCGGAAAGTGCGCAATTCGCCGCGCGCCACTTGCGACCTCGGAGGGAGCTGTCAAAGGCTCCACCTGTTCAAGGCTTACAATCTTGTCGTCATAGAACTGATACCGGAAAAGCCGAAGATAGTCTTTCTTCAAGGTGAGAAGCTCACGCTGTTCAGGCGTGAATTCCTTTGCGACGATTACTATTTGCGGGTTTTCAAAATCAACTTGCTCCAGGTCCTCAACCGCATTGGATTTCTGCAAAAGGATCATCACATCCGGCTTGTTGTGTTTGAGTTTGACGTAATAGAGATCGACTTGCTCAAATACTCCGCGGTCCTTTTCACGCTTGTACTCAATAATCACAGGAGCGCTAGTCGTTCGGTCTACCGCCAGCGTGTCAAACTCCTTCCCACCGATTCGCGGTTTTCGAGCCACGAGCAAAAAATCTTCAAAAAACCGGTCAAGGTTTTCCTCGATCAAGCGGTGGACAATTTCTTCCTTAATACGCTGGTCTTGCGGAGATATCCGTACAACGGCACGACCCCTCAATCGAAAAAGTGGCATTGGCTGCCTCCGAAGAAATAGTCCTTACGGCACGACCCGCAAATTTAGAGTAGCAGGCGCTATCTACCTCGTCGCCAGCTTTCCCTGCATATTCTCGATGATGGCGGACGCGAACTCCGACGTCTTCAGCTTCGTTGCGCCTTCCATCAACCGCTCCAGGTCATACGTGACGCGCTTCTGCTGAATGGTCAGCGCGATGCCGTCTTCCACCAGCCGCGCCGCTTCCGGCCAGCCGAGGAAGTCGAACATCATCACTCCAGCCATCATCACCGCCGCGGGGTTGATGACGTCCTTGTCCGCGTACTTCGGCGCTGTGCCGTGCGTCGCCTCGAAGCAACCGTACCCGTCGCCGATATTCGCTCCGGGCGCCACGCCCAGCCCGCCGACCTGCGCCGCGCACGCGTCCGACAAATAATCGCCGTTCAAGTTGGGCGTCGCCAGGACTTCATACTCGTCCGCGCGCGTCACCACTTGCTGGAAAATGGAGTCCGCGATGCGGTCGTTGATCAGCAGCATCTTTTTCCACTTTCCGCCGCCGTGCGTCGCGTAGATGGCGTCCAGCACCTTCTTCACTTCCTGGCAGACTTCCTTGCGGAACGCCTCCGTCGCATTCTCGAGCCCCGGCTCGACCATCGCCGCGTTCTGCTCGATCGTCAAGTTCGGATTCTTGTCCTTGTTGTCCACGATCCAGCTTTCGCGTTCGGTGATGATCCGGTCGCGGAACTCTTCCTTGGCCAGCTCGTAGCCCCAATCGCGGAACGCGCCCTCGGTGAACTTCTGAATGTTCCCCTTGTGGACCAGCGTCACGCTCTTGCGCTTGAAGTCCAGCGCGTACTGGATGGCTTTCCGCACCAGCCGCTTCGTGCCCGTCGCGGAAATCGGCTTGATGCCGACGCCGGAGTCCCAGCGGATCTGTTTCTTCGTGCCCTTCAGCATTTCGTTGTTCAGGAATTCCAGCAGCCGCTTCACTTCCGGCGTGCCGGCCTGCCACTCGACCCCCATGTACACGTCTTCCGTATTTTCCCGGTAGATCATGATGTTCATGCGCT
>JACQDE010000006.1 GCA_016201285.1 Acidobacteriota bacterium
AAGCAAACCGATGCTCTTCCAGTGTGTAACAATCCACTCACACACATTCCGTAGCCAATCCATGTCCATAACTGTACCCCCGCAAGAAGGAGCGGGGATAGTATCGAATTGTAGCTATGGTGTGTCAAGTGAATAATCGCGTCTCCAAAACCCGCGGGGAAAAAGCCCGGCGCGGCGGCGGTCGTGTGGCCTCCCGCTGTCCCGGGGTCCGCGAGCCGCTGAGATTTGCATACGTCCCGGGACGTGCCGCTGTCGCTTCCCTCTGGAATGGAGATTGAGATTGGCATTCTGCTGGTGTAGAGTGCTGCGGCACTGCGGCCCGGGAATGAAGGACACGCTCAGGGGCAAGCACTTCCGACATGTTGGTCTGCTGCCGGATCGCGCCACGGTCCGGCGGTGCTCCGTCATTTCCTCGCGCATCCTCAACACAAAATCGCTCGCATTTCAGGGGAGAACCCGATGATGCTATTCGCTTCGATGGCTGTGACCCACCGTTCTCTCGCGCCGCTGGACATCGCCATCATCGTCGTTTACTTCGCCATCGTCTTTGGGATCGGCTTCTATTTCGCGGGCAAGGAACGCACCTCGGAGGACTACTTCCTGGCCAGCCGCAATGTGGGCTGGTTCGCCATCGGGGCGTCGTTGTTCGTTTCGAACATCTCCACGGAGCACTTCATTGGGCTGGCGGGCTCCGGGGCGACCTCGGGCCTGGCGGTGGGCCACTTCGAATGGCTCGCCTGCCTGATCCTGCTGATTCTCGGCTGGGTGTTCGTGCCCTTCTATCTGCGTTCGAATGTTTTTACGATGCCGGAATTCCTGGAACGGCGCTTCAATCGCTCCTGCAGCGTCTATCTGGCCAGCATTTCGATCCTCGCCTACATCTTCACCAAGATCTCGGTGCACCTGTATGCCGCGGCGGTGGTGCTGGAGCGCGTGGTGGGCTGGGACCCGATGACGGCGGCGATCATCCTCGTCGTCGCCACCGGCATCTACACCATTGCCGGCGGCCTGTCGGCTGTCATCTACACGGATCTGGTGCAGACCATCATCCTGTTGATCGGCGCCATCATTCTCACGGTTGTCGGTCTGCACGAGGTGGGCGGTTTCGATGGACTGCGCGCCGCCTTGCCGGCGCATTACTTCAGCATGATCAAGCCCATCAGCCATCCCGAGTTTCCCTGGACCGGGATCTTTCTTGGCGCTCCCATCCTGGGCATCTGGTACTGGTGCACCGACCAGGTGATCGTGCAGCGCGTGCTCTCCGCCAAGGACGAGGGCCATGCCAAGGCCGCCACAATCTTCGCCGGTTTCTTGAAGGTCCTCCCGGTGTTCATCCTGGTGCTGCCGGGGCTGATTGCCTTCGCGCTCTACAAGGACTCCGGAATTTTCAAGTTCGGAGCGAATGGGGCGGTGCTGAATGGCGACATTGCCTATCCGACGCTGATCATCAGCCTGCTTCCCCACGGCCTCGTCGGGGTGATGATCGCGGCGCTGATCGCCGCGCTCATGGGCGCGATGAGTTCGGTCTTCAATTCGGCCTCCACCCTGGTGACTCTGGATTTCTACAAGAAAGTGCGGCCGGACGCGACCGAGCACCAGTTGGTGACCTTCGGACGCGCGGCCACGGGAATCCTCGTGGTCCTCGGGCTTCTCTGGGTGCCGTTCATCAAGCTGATCAGCGCCCAGCTCTTCATCTATCTCCAGAGCGTGCAGGCCTACATCAGCCCGCCCATCGCCGTCTGCTTCATCTTCGGCATCCTCTGGCCCCGCCTGAACGGGACCGGGGCCATCAGCTCGCTGCTGGCGGGTTTTGTGATGGGCGCGACGCGGTTTGTCCTCGAGGTGATGGACAAGGGGACGCGCTTCGAAGCAAGCGGTGTGCGCTGGTTGCTGGACATGAACTTCCTGCACTACGCGATTCTGATGTTCGTCGTCTGCACGGTCGTGCTCGTGGTGGTGAGCTATATGACGCCTGCGCCGGCGCGTGAAAAATTGGCGGGCCTCACGTTTGCGACCGTCGATGACAAAATCGATACCACGGCCGCGGCGGTGAGGAAGGTCTCGCTGAGAAGCGAAACGCTGCTCGAGCACCGGCTCAACATTGCGTTTAGCGCAGTGCTTGTGGCGACGGTCGTGGGCTTGTGGATCTATTTCCGCTGAGGCGGCGGGCCGGCCGGTGCGGTGGAACCAGCGGTGGCGACAATCTCAACACTCCGGCCCAACGTCACGCGGGCGGAGGCCCTCGAGGAATTCCATCGGGGGTTGAGCGGCTTCCTGCGGCGCGCGCGTTGGGGCGTCCTGCGCTCGATTGCGGAAGCGTACGTGCCTTTCCGCCTGTACCGGGTGGAGATCGTCAGTGGCGCGGTTCCCCAGGTCTCCTGGTTCGCCCTCGATGCCGTCAGCGGCTCGCTCGATCTCTACCAGTTCGACCACCGGCCCGAAGAAACAGAACTGGTGCGGGTGGAGACGCGGAACCGGCCATCGTCCACGCTGGACGATGCCCTGGCGGTCCGGCTGCTGGAGGACAAGATCCAGCGCCTCATCTTCCAAACGGGATTCTTTCGCGTGCGCCATCTGCAAATCCGCGCGGAACTGATCCCGCTGGATCTGCACGTTCCTTACTGGATCGGTTTCTACGGGCGAGACGAGACCCCCCGCCTGCACGTTATGGACGCGGTGCGGCGCCGCTGCGAGGGCGCAAAGGCCCGGGCGTTCTTTGAGAGATGGTTGGCCGGTTAGGAAAACTTCCTCAGGGCAAAGTTCAATCGCTTCGAATCTTTCTGCGGAAAGGGGACTCACCATGCGGCTTCGTCATCTCTCCCGGATCGCGATCTTCGTTTTTGCGATGCTCCTGCCCGCGCTGCTTCCCGCGCAGGTGGCGCCGGGCGGGCCGGGCAGTGTGCCGGCCTGGACGTCCGGCGGCAAGGAGGGCGTGGGGACGTCGGCGACGCTGGAATCCAAAGTTTGGTTCACGCTGCAAGGCGGCGTGATGACGGAGGTTTACTACCCGCGGCTGGATGTCGCCAACGTGCGCTCTCTCGAATTCGCCGTCAGCGACGGCCGCTCGGTGTGGCTCGAGTCGCGGGACCTCGAGCACTCGATCACCTGGGCGGATGAGCGGGCGCTGGTGTTCCGCCAGACCAGCCGCCACCCGCGCGGGCTCTTCACGTTGACAAAGACCTACATCACCGACCCCGCCCGCGCCACGGTGCTGGTTCAGGTGACGTTCAGCACGGCGTCTTCGACGGCGAACCGCTATGCCGTCTATGCGCTCTACGATCCTTCGCTGAATAACACCGGCTCCGGCGACACCGGCTGGCGCGAAAACGATGCGCTGGTGGCCCAGGATGGCGAACTGGCTTCTGCCCTGGCGGCCAGCCCGCCGTTTACTGGCACGGCCAACGGCTTTGTGGGCGTCAACGACGGCCGGACCGATCTGCTCCTGCATCAGAAACTTACCTGGAGCTACGCGCGCGCGGAGAACGGCAACCTCTTCCAGACCGCGAAGCTCGGCAGCGGCACAAGCTGGACGCTCGCGCTGGGCTTCGGCCCATCCGCCGCGGAGGCGCTGGCCAGCGCCCGCTCGAGCTTGGCGCGCGGCTTTGCGGCGGTGCGCGCGGACTACGTGCGCGGATGGAGCGCCTACCTGAACAGCCTGCGCGCGGTGCGTGAGCCTTACCGCCAGCAGTTTCGCATGGCCGCCATGCAGTTGAAAGCGCATGAGGACAAGACCCACCGCGGCGCGATGATTGCTTCCGCGAGCATCCCGTGGGGCGAAGCGACTCCTTCGGACAAGCCCAACATCGGCGGCTATCACCTGGTGTGGGCGCGCGATCTCTATCACGTGGCGACGGCATTCCTGGCCATGGGCGACTCCGCCGCCGCCGAGCGCGCGCTCGACTACCTCCTCCGCGTGCAGCAGAGGCCGGACGGCAGCTTCCCGCAGAACAGTTGGCTGGACGGCCGTCCGTACTGGCCTTCCATCCAGATGGACGAGCAGGCCTTCCCCATCATTCTGGCCTGGCAACTGGGTCACACCGGCAAGGAGACCTGGGAGAAACACCTGCGGCCCGCCGCCGAGTTCATCGCCAAGAACGGCCCGCGCACGCCGCAGGAGCGGTGGGAGGAAGAAGAAGGTTATTCGCCGGCGACCATCGCCGCGGAAATTGCCGGCCTGGTCTGCGCGGCGGAGATCGCGCGAAAAAATGATGCTGCGGGCGACGCCGATCGCTATTTGAAACTTGCGGATGAGTGGGTGGCCAGCCTCGAGAAGTGGATGGTGACGTCCACCGGCACGCTCGACAAGAAACTGGCCGCTTCGGGCGGCGGCCAGGGTTACTACATCCGGATCAACAACAACACCGACCCCAACGATGGCTTCAAGCTCGACATCAACAACGGCGGTGGCGCCTGGGATGAGCGCGACGTGGTGGATGCCGGCTTTCTGGAACTGGTGCGGCTCGGCATCAAGCCACCCGACGATCCGTACATCGTGCGCTCGCTCGCCGTAGTCGACGCGGTGATCCGCGCGGCAACCCCGAACGGGTTCGGCTGGTACCGCTACAACCATGACGGCTACGGCGAAAAATCCTACGGCGGTCCCTGGGCGCCGGACATGACCGGCGTGGGGCGGCTCTGGCCCATCCTGACCGGCGAGCGCGGCGAGTATGTGCTGGCCGCCGGCAAAGATCCAGATCCGTACATTGACGCCATGATGGGCTTCGCCAATCGCGGCTGGATGATTCCGGAGCAGGTGTGGGATCAGGCCGAGCCGACGGGATTTCGGTGGCAGTTTGGCGAAGGCACCGGCAGCGCCACGCCGCTGGCGTGGAGCATGGCGCAGTTTGTCCGGCTGGTGATCTGCGCGGAAGAAAAGCGGATCGTGGAGATGCCCGGCGTCGTCGCCGCCCGCTACTTACGCCGGTAGAGTCCCACATTAAGCCGCGGGGATTGCTCACAGAATATGCGCGAGATGATCTCTTGACAAAGACTCACCGGAAATCACCATCTACGAAATCAACTACACTTCGTTTGTCGCGGAAATGAAAATGGCGGCAAGCCATTGAAGAAAGTGGCGCGCCCGGGGAGACTCGAACTCCCGACCCTCTGCTTAGAAGGCAGACGCTCTCTCCAACTGAGCTACGGGCGCACTACTGACCAATTCTACCATCAGGTTTGGGGACAAGGAATTGCGCCGGGCTCCCCGGTCGAGAACTGCAACCAGGAAGCCCGGCGCTAGTTTTTGTCTGCCGGCCTCCCGACAACAATCGTCAGGACCAGTTCCGGCTGCCTTTACGCTATTTTTTCTCTGAGCGAGGCGGCGCATCAGCGCTGGCGGACGTAATCCACTTCATGGCGGTTGCAGCCAAGCCGTCCAACGCTCCGTGACCGTTCCCGCCGGTGACAAGCACTTCCGGCACGAATCGCACGTTCTTCTCAGCCAGCGCGCCGACCACGTTGACCACCGCAGTTGCGTTCTGCCCGAGCGCGGCCACCTGCGCTTGGTAGCCCTTCGCCCGCGCCAGACCCACTGCTTCGACCTCCGCGCCTTTCGCCGCGCCGGTTTTGCGGATGTACTCCGATTCACCGGTGGCTTCGGCCATGCGCGCGTCGGCGTTGTTCGTTTTGATGGCCACGCCCACCTTGGACCGCGCCAGGTCTGCCTGCATGTCGGCCGTACCCTTGGCGTTTTCCATGGCGATTCGTTCATCCTGCGCCGAGCGCTGCTTCTTGAACGTTTCGATCTCCTGGTTGGCGATCTCGCGCTCGGTGAGCACCTTCACCAGTTCCGCCGGCAGGATGACGTCCTGGATGTACACGCCACGCGTTTCCACCTGGTACTGTTCGATCTGCTCGCGGATGTGCCGGAATGCCTCCTCCTGGACCATCTGGCGCGTCTCGATGAAGCAGATCGCGGGCATGGACTGGAGCTTGTCGCGGAAGTGGTTGCCCACGGCGGCCTGCAACACTTCGTTGACGAGGTTTTGCATCGTGCCGACCATGGAAATCACGCGCGGCGCCTTGGTATCCGGCACGTGGATCTGCACCTGCAAATCAATTTTGAAGACGAACCCTTCGTTCGACTTCGCCACGATTTGCTGGAGCTGCGCATCGAGGTTGTGCGCTTCGCTGACGGCTTCGGCCCAGTTCAACGTCAGGATCGCGGTGGGCACGATTTCCGCCTGGTAGCAGCGCGGGTTGAGCGGGTATTTTCCGGTCCGCAGTGGCTCCTGCCAGATGCCGCGGTGGCCGGGTCGCACCAGCGACCCGAACTTGAATTCGGCCCCGCTGGTGTCCTGCGTCACCAGTCCCACGTACGCCTTAATCACCGCCACTTGGCCCTGCTGCACCACCAGCATCGGCACCATCTCCACGCTCACCAGGAACGGATTGAGCGCGTAGGCGCCGTAGAGCAGCGGGTCGTGCTGCAGGCCGATGTGCCCGCCGCTATCGAGGAACGCCTGGTAGTCCTGATAGTTGTTATGCAACTGGTTCTTGCTGCCCAGCAATGTCTCGATGATCTCGGCGTCGCTCTCGCCGGTTTTCTCGAGTTGCCCCACATCTACGAAGCCGCCCAGCCGGCTGGCGATGTCGCCACTCGGCAGCGGGTCGCCTTCGTAGGTCGTGACGATGCCGACCATGTCCAGCGTCGCGCCGTCCTTGCCGCGGGGTTGCGGTTCGATGCGCACCAGCTCGAGCTGTTCCGGATGCAGCCCCAGCACCGTCGGTGTGAGCTTCGTGTTCCGGCCCGCCTTCGCGCGCAGGTCCGACGACACCGGCAGGCCGTACACCTCGCTCTTCGTCACCACGAGGAAGCCTACCGGATGGATCGGCACAAGCGTACCCGGCGGCAGCACCGGACGCTGCACGCCCTTCTGCCCGCGCCCGGCGACGAACGCCCGCAGATCGGAGAAGTTGGCGAACTCCTTGCGGAAGACGGCGGACTTGGCGCCAATCGGCAGCGGCGCGCCCACTTGCGCGATCACCACGGCGATCTCACCCGCTGGAACCTGTACCCACGGATACTTGTCCACCGTGTACAGCGGCCAGAGTTTCCAGCGCAGGCCGGCCATCAGCAGGTCGGCCTGATAGCCGGCTTCGCCCGCGAAGGCGATGGGGTTGTCGTTGGTTAGTTTCTTGCTCGAAAACCGCTTGGTCACCAGGCCGACCTCGGTCGGCCCGATGCGCCAGATCGAGCGAAAAACCGTGTACAGCGCCACAAGCACGAGTCCGGAAAGGAACCAGTGCTCGAACACAAACGTCAGCCAGTCAAACATGGACACTCACCTCCATTGCGCGTTGCGCAAAGTTGATTTGGTTTTGGGGATTTCAGCGGCGGTCCGGGAGGACCGTGTTCAGCGTGCCCGGTCCACGAGTGCTTTTCTCGGACAAACCGAATTGGGGGATGCGTTACACTTTTTGTTCAGTCACCCAGACTGTGAGGCCACGCTACGCCCGCGGTTTTCGAATGTCAAGCGCCGCAAGCTATTGATTCCAAGCCAGTTACAAGTACTAGTCCCTCGCATCTACTAGCGGAATCTGGAGATGCAAATCGCCAAGTAAATCGGACGCCGCCCGCAACCCCAAGCATTCAGAGCGGATCCGCGAATCGGCCCAATTCATGCGGCTATTCCTTTTGCTGGCGCGCAGTTCACGATTCGCCGTATGACGAGAAGCGCTGCTACGCGCAAGTCGCGTGCTAGAATCCGCGGCGTGAGAGAATGGATTGCAGCGCTCCTAGAAAACCGGCCGGAGGAAAATTGGCGGCGCCCTTCGACGGCGGCGCTTGTCGCGTGGCTCGTGTTTTTTCTCGGCTTCTTGTGGTACGCAGCGAAATCCGAGGACGACTTTCTCTTTCTTGACCGCCTCAACTTGGTGATTCACGAAGCCGGGCACCCGCTGTTCAGTTTCTTCGGCGACACGATGAACATTCTGGGCGGCACGCTGCTCGAGCTGCTCGTGCCGCTGGGCATCGCCGTCTATTTCTGGTGGCACCGGCACACCGCTGGCGTGGCGTTTTGCCTGTTCTGGTTCTTTGAAAACTTTCTCTACATCGGCACCTACATGGCCGACGCGCGCCGCGTCACCCTGCCGCTGGTCGGCTCCGGCGAGCACGACTGGGAGATTCTCTTCAGCCAGTGGCGCGTGCTGCACCTGGACCAGAAGATCGGCGGCATGACGCGCACGCTCGGCTGGTGGGGCATGGCGCTCACCGTGGTATGGCTGGTGTGGATGTGGCGGCGCACGTCTTCCTCCCCGTAACTCTCCGTCATTTTCACGTTGACCAATTCTCCGCATACGCCTATCATTGCCTCGTTCACTGCTCAGGTCTCTTCAACACATGCTCGCCGTTTGAATATCCTGAGTCAGAATCCCGCACGACCAGGAATGATGCACGACAGCCGATTGATAGGAGCATGCATGAGTGAAATCGCCGCGCCGGTGAAACCCTGGGAGCAGCCCTTCTGGAAGCCGGCTAGGGGCAAAGAGATGATCCTGTTTTATCTCGTTGCCATTCACGTCCTCGCCGTCATCGGCTTGATTCTCTATCCCACACCCAGCCTGCCCGTCGTTGGGCTGACGCTGCTTTTCACGCTGCTGGGCGGGTTCGGCACCACCGTCGGTTATCACCGCTCGCTTTCGCACGGCACCGTCAAGCTGAACAAGTTTGTGGAGAACCTGCTGATCTTCGGCGCGATGTTTAACGGCTCCGGCGCGCCGGCCAGTTGGGCCGCGTATCACCGCCATCATCACGCCACCGCCGACACGCCCGACGATATCTCCAGTCCAAAGCATGGCGGTTTCTGGTGGGCGCACATTCGCTGGCTCTATCAATCGGAGAAGGCTGATGCGAAGCGCTGGTGCCCGGAGTTCACCCGCGGCACCTACAAGTTCTGGACGTACGCCGAAGTGCCGCTGCTCGCGCTGTCGCTGCTCTGCGGCGTGGCGTTCGGCTGGCAGGGATTTTTCTGGATGGGCGCGATCCGCCTGATTTATTCGCTGCACATGCAGTGCTTCGTGAACAGCCTCACGCACCTGGGCACGGCCTCCGACGGCGACACGAGCCAGAACGTCTGGTGGCTCGGCCCGCTGCAGCTCGCTGCCTGGGGCGAAAACTGGCACCGCAACCACCACCACAATGCCGCCTCCGCCCGCCTCGGCCTGCGCTGGTGGCAGGTGGACATCGGCTGGTACTTCATCTGCACGCTCGAAGCGATGGGCCTGGCTCGAAACGTTCTCCGGCCGAAGTCGCTCACCTAGCCGCCCCGGCTCACTCGCGGCTCAACTAAATTCTTTCTTTTGCCCGACTGCTTTCCGCCACGCCGCGCCTCGAGGCTCCCGCCTCGGGGAGGGAATCGTCCAGCGAGTTCTGCATCGCCGACTGAAGTTTAGTTCTCTTGCTATTCTCCCCCGAAAGGCGTAGACGTGGGTTGACATCATTCTTTGCGCCAGCCGTGGAGGCGAATCTCCTGGCGCAGCACCCGCGGTGGCCCTCCTCCACCTCCTCCGTGACACCGCCCGGCCCGATTCACACGGCTTGCCCTTTGCCTATTTTCGGGGCACTGCAAAGCGCGGCACACAGCACGGTCGATGGCCATGGTCCAATGCGAACGTACCACGGCGATAAGTGTCCAATATTGAACAGTATTCCTAGTTCAGTCTGCTAGGCTCACGCGCGGTACAGGAGCCTGCCCATTGGGGAAAGAGCCCCACGCGAAATCTGGTCTATTCAAGCGGGATTCCAAACAGTTCAACCCGATTGCCTTTCTGAGCCAGCCGGGCGCCGGCCGCAGCGTGACCCAGTCCAAGCGCAAGGCGGTAATCTACGCCCAGGGAGAGCCTGTGCGGGGCGTCCTTTATCTGCTCGAGGGAGTCGTGAAGCTCTCGGTCGTCTCCCGAGCCGGGAAAGAGGGAACCATTTCGGTGCTGGGCACGGGCGAATTTTTCGGCGAGTGTTCCCTGATTGATCGGAAGACGCGCTTGGCCACGGCTACGGCGGTGACCGATTGCAAGATCTCACTCATCGAAACGGAAGCGATGAAGCGGCTCCTCTACCAGGAACACTCCTTCTCCGAATTCTTCATGAAGCACCTGATCGCGCGAACCAAGCGGATTGAGGAAAACCTGATCGACCAGCTCTTCAACTCCAGCGAACGGCGCCTGGCCCGCGTGCTGCTGATGCTCACGCGGTTTAGCAGCAAGGGCGGCGCTTCATGGATTCACGTGCCCCGCATGAGCCAGGAAGTGCTGGCCGGCCTGATCGGCACCACCCGCTCCCGCGTCAGCTTCTTCATGAATAAGTTCCGAAAGAAGGGATACATCCGCTACAACGGCGGATTGCAGGTGAACCGCGGGCGTTTGGGTGCGGTGCTCAACGAATAGCATTCAGGGCGGAATTCCTGGCTTCGAAGCATCCTTCCGCTCTACAGGTGCTGGGTCAGACACAAGACTCGGGCTGTTCCATTTTGGGCAGCTTCGGCTCTTTGTTTCTTCGAGAATCGTTGCGAGAACGGCGATGCAGCAACAGGATGCCAGCCAGGGCCTCGAGGGGCGGAAACGCCTGCTCCTGGTGGACGATCAGGATAACGTCCGCGCGTTCTACAAATCCTACCTGGAACACCACGGATACTCCGTCCTGGTCGCGGCGAACGGCCGCGAGGCGCTCGAACTCGCCATGGCAAATTCCCTTCAGGCCGCGGTTCTCGACTGCGAGATGCCGGAAATGAGCGGCCACGAGCTGGCCCGCGAGCTGCGGCACATACATCCGTGGGTGCCCATCGTGATGGTCTCCGGCCGCGACGATATTCCCCCCGACGTCCTTTCCTCTGTAGATGCCTTTGTGTCCAAGCGGCTGGGCGGCCAGCCGCTCCTGGCGGCGCTCCGGCGAGTTCTGGGGAGCAGCGCGTAATCGAATCAAGAGCAAGCGCCCCGCGGCCCCTAGTGGATCTGCTTCTCGATAGCGTCCACGATGGTCCGAACCACTTTCACGCGGGCGAAGAGTTTGTTGTTGGCCTCGACCACCGTCCACGGCGCGTAGGGCGTGCTGGTGTGCTGCAGCATGTCCTCGACCGCCTCATGGTACTCCTTCCACTTCGCGCGGTTCCGCCAGTCTTCTTCGGTGAGCTTGTAGGAACGGAAGGGGTCAATCTCGCGGGACTTGAAGCGCCGGAGCTGCTCCTCCTTGGTGAGGTGCAGCCAGAACTTGCAGATCACCACGCCGAACGCGGCCTGGTGCGCCTCGAACTCGTTGATCTCCCGATAGGCCCGGCGCCACTCGTCCTCGTTGCAGAATCCCTCCACGCGCTCCACCAGCACGCGGCCGTAGTGGCTGCGGTCCCATACGGCCAGGTGCCCGGCACGCGGCACGTTCCGCCAGAAACGCCACAGATAATGACGCGTGCGCTCCTCGCCTTTCGGCGCCGCGTAGGTGGAGACGGTGAACCCGCGCGGGTCCAGCATCTCGCACACCCGCTTGATCGCCCCGCCCTTGCCCGCCGCGTCCCAGCCCTCGAACACGCACAGCACCGGCACCTTCTGCTTGAACAGCTCGAAGCCCAGCTCGCGCAGGCGAACCTGCACCCGCCCGATCTGCTCGTCGTACTGCTTCTGCGATAGTTTTCTGGTCATGTCGAGTTTTTCGAGCATCAGCGACCTCCGTCAGGGTGACGGGCACGGCTGGCCGTGCCCCTGCATCATGTGCCGGCCCGATGTCGGCGTTACGGCGCCGCGGGGACTTCCGCGGCCAGCGTCTTCTTTTCTTCTTCGCGGGCGCGTTCCTTGTCGCGGGCGGCGCGCTCGGCGCGTTCCGTCTTGGTGGCGGCGGCAGCGGCCGCGGTGCGGGAAACGGCCGCGGGCAGCGCCTTGCGCCGCGCCAGCGTCTCTTCGATGCGCTTCACGATCGTCTCAAAGATGCGCACCCGGGCCCAGCGCAGATCGTTCGCCTCCACTACCGTCCACGGCGCGTGCGGCGTGTCCGTCTTCGCCAGCATCTCCTCCACCGCCTTCAGCCACTTGCTGTACTGCCGGTGGTGCCGCCGGTATTCCTTGGTGATCTTCCAGCGCAGCAGCGGGTCCTTCAGGCAGTCCTTGAAGCGCTGCTTCTGTTCCTTCTTCGAGATGTGCATCCAGAACTTCATCACCACCTGCCCGTCGTCCGCCAGCCAGCGCTCGAACTCGTTAATCTGCTCGTACGCCTCGCGCCACACCTTCTTCGGCGCGACTTTGTCGCAGCGCTCCACCAGCACGCGTCCGTACCACGAATGATCGAACACGGCCATTTCACCGTCGTTGGGGAGCTTCATCTGGTAGCGCCACAGGTAGTGGTAGCGCTGTTCGAGCGGCGAAGGCGCCGAGCCTGGATGCACGCGGAACAGCCGCGGGTCGAGCTTTTCCGTCAGCTTCTTGATCACCCGGCCCTTGCCCGCCGTGTCCCAGCCCTCCAGACAGATGATCACCGGCACTTCCGCTTCGTGCACGGCGTACTGCAGCCCGCGCAGCTTTTCCTGCAGCTCCGGCATCCGCTTCGCGTAGGCAGACTTCGAGAGAGTCTTCTTCAGGTCAACGGTTTCGAGCATGGTGCGTCTCCAGCAGGCGGCGGTTCTTTGACCCCGCGCGGCGCCAGCCAGGGACGCGGCCGGCCGGGCGGGCAAGTGGGCACATTGTAGTCCCATTCCGGCACGCCGGCGAAGGAGAAAAATAGGAGGCAGGGCAGGGAACAGGGACGCCGCAAAATAGTCATTTTGGCGCAACTTCTGGAGGTTCAGGCCTGGCTAAGATCAGTGACGGTGAGGGGTGGTACGCTCTCACGCGATTCACTCCAGCCGCCGCGCAACTGGAACGCTACAGGGCAGGCCTGTTCAAAGGAGAAACCGGCGTGTTCAGGCCCGTGCGCTTTCTACCGATTCTCGTCGTGGCGCTGGCCCTGGCCGCTCCGGCGTTTGCGGATGCATTCAGCAAGAACCTTTCGCTCCGCGAGCCCGCCAGGCTCGGCGGAACCCAACGTCTCAGATGCGTGGAGTGTCCGGAATAGGCCCCTGGCACAGGCACTCTTGCCTGCGCGCCCGTTTCTGCTTCGCACAGGCAAGAGTGCCTGTGCTACCGAACCGTCACACTTGCTTGAATTCTCTGGCGCTCCTCCAAACGAACACACCCCAAATGATGAAGATTGTGCCCATCGTGCAAAGCCCAATTTTCAGAGGCGGAATTTCCTCCAATACGCCGAAGACAAGAAAGGCAGACCCCATGACTACGATAAAGATGCCTGTGCGCAGTTGCGCCTTGCTGGTCTTCTGGTAGACCTTCTTCCCACGCAAGAGCAACAGGTGAAGAGCAGCTACGTTTTCCTCGCAATTTCCCCGGCAGCTCGCTCCGCCCGCGGTCTCCACGACGCATTGCTGGCATAACCCCTTCCCGCAGTGTTTGCAGATGGCGATGGCATCCTGGTCCCGGTGGTTGAAGCACTTCACGGCGCCTCCTCGCGAAACGAGATTGATACTTACTTCAAATACGTCGCCAGCCAATCCAGAAACGTCTTGTACCACAGCTCGCTGTTTTGCGGCTTCAGGATCCAGTGTCCCTCATCGGGGTAAATCAGCAGCTTCGACGGCACGCCCTGCCGCTGAAGAGCGGAGTAAAACTCCAGCCCTTGCGTGTATGGCACGCGGAAGTCCAGCTCGCCGTGAATCACCAGCGTCGGCGTTTTGTACTTCCCGAACTCCGCGGCGTATTTGTTGGGCGAAAACTTCTCGTAGTTTTTACCCGGATCGTTCCACGGCGTGCCGCGGTAGTCCCACTCGGGGAACCACAGCTCTTCGGTGGCGCCGTATTCGCTTTCGAAGTTGTACACGCCGGCGTGGGAGATCAGCGCCTTGAAGCGGCCCTTCGACTGCGACGCCATCCAGTTGATCATGTACCCGCCGTAGCTGCCGCCGGCCGCAGCCATGCGCGTGCCGTCCGCGAACGGATATTTCCCGAGCACGTAATCCACGCCCTTCATCACGTCCTGATACGCTTTGCCGCCCCAGTCGGCGTTGATCTCGTCGGTGAACTTCTGCCCGAATCCCGTCGAGCCGCGCCGGTTGACCATCAGCACCACGTAGCCCGGCGACGCGAACACCTGCGGGTTCCAGCGGTAGCTCCACGCGTCGCTGAACTGCGTCTGCGGCCCGCCGTGGCAGATCACCACCAGCGGATATTTCTTCGTGGCGTCGAACCCCGGCGGGCGCAATAGCATGGCGTGGATCTTCACGCCGTCGGCCGCGTCGAACCAGATGTGCTCGGCCTTGTTCAAGTCGAGCTGCGCGAGTTTTTCCGTGTTGTGCTTCGTAAGCTGTCGCACGCCGGAGCCGTCCGCGTTCGCGGCAAACAGCTCCGCGGGCGTGGCCATGCTCACGCGGGTAAAGACGAGCGTCTTGCCGTCGCCGCTCAGCGCGAACTCGGCGTGGAACGAATCCTTCAGGACCGGCTTCGGATCGCTGCCCGCCGTCGGCGTCATGGAAAAAATGTTCATGTACCCGCGGTCCTCGGCGTTGAAGTAGAGCGTCTTGTTGTCCGGCGACCACGTGATGCTGTTGATGCTGCGGTCGAAGTTTTCGCTCAAGTTGGTGTGCTTGCCGCTCGCGCGGTCATAGAGCATCAACCGCCAGCGGTCGGCTTCGTAGCCGGCGCGGAGTTGTGAGCGGTAGGCGATGGATTTTCCGTCCGGCGAATAGACGGGATCAGCGTCAAAGCCCAGCGCGGTGGTGATGCGCTTGCTATTCCCTGTCCCGAGCGAAGCCGAGGGGCCGCCGGCAACAGACACAACGAACAAGTCGCCGTTCGTGCTCGTCGCTTCCACTTTGTCGGTGACCGCAGTGAAGCACATCTCCCTGCTGTCCGGCGACCACGCGATGGACTCCGCCACGCCGCGCTGCACCGGCGGCACGTCGTAGTCCGCGCCCGATGTGAGGTCCCGCGGCGTGCCTGCCCCGGGCGAAGCCGAGGGGCCGCCATCAACCGCCACGACGAACAGGTGGCTCCGCTTGTAGTCCCACCAGTCGCTCCAGTGCCGGTAGAGCAGATGTTCGTAGATTCGCGCCTTCACTTTGTTCTTCTCGGCGTCGGCGTCGCGCTTCGCGTTGCAGGCATCGTCCTTGCAATCGGGATAGACGCTCGAAGTAAACGCCAGCATCTTGCCGTCGGGCGACCATTGGATATTGTCCGCGCCGGTGGAAATGCTGGTGAGCTTCGTGGCCTCGCCGCCTTCGAGCGCGATCAGATAAATCTGCATCCCGCCGTCGCGGCTGGAAAGGAACGCGATCTTGCTGCCGTCGGGCGACCACCGCGGCATCATGTCGCGCCCGCTGCGCGTGAGCTGCCGCGGCTCCCCTCCCGCCGTGGGCGCCAGCCAGATATTGCGCACCGTGCGGTTCGCCGCTTTGTCCGGCGTCGCGACGGTGTAGGCCACCCACTTGCCGTCCGGCGAAATCTGCGGATCGCTCACGCGGCGCATCGAAATCAGGTCGTCAAACGTGATCGCGCGCTTCGTTTGCTTGTCCTGAGCGAATGCGAAGGGGGCCTGCGCCTGGACCAGCCCCAGCACCAGGCACAGACCCAGCAGAACCGAAATCTTCGAGCGTTTCATTGTTCCTCCCGGAAAAACCACAGGTATATCTAGACGGGTGCAGCCGGACATTATACGTTCCGCTTCTGTTCCCGGCCACAAGAGCTTGCCCGTGCGCGCCCGTGCGGATTCCATTGCACAACCCCGTGCCATTTCGTAGACTCCGACGCGTCTGGGTTTTCGCACGGAGGTGCTGCGCCGATGGTCAGAAAAATTATCCGATGGGTGGGAGCTGTTGCCGTCTTGCTGATCCTCGGCGCCTTCCTCTTCGGCCCGGCGCTCGTGGAAAGAATCATGAACAAGACCATCTCCCACGCGCCCGAAGCGCCCTCCCCCCGCGCGCGGGATCTCCACAAGACGCTGCTCATCGCCGATCTGCACGCTGATTCGCTGCTCTGGCGCCGCAACCTGCTCGACCGCAGCTCGCGTGGCCATGTGGACATGCCGCGGCTGCTCGAAGGCAACGTCGCGCTTCAGGCGTTCACCATCGTCACCAAAGTTCCGCGCGGCCTCAACATCGAGCGCAACGACGCCTCCAGCGACATGATTCAGCCGCTCATGATTCTCCAGGTTCGCCCCTTCGCCGCCTGGTCCAGCCTCACCGAGCGCGCCCTCGACCAAGCCACCCGCCTCCGTGAGTTTGCGGAGCAGTCCGATGGAAAATTCGTCCTCGTACGCACCGCTGCCGAGCTCACCGTCTATCTCGCCCGCCGCGAGCGCCTCTCCGCGCCGCGCCGCATGGCCGACCCCGGCATCACCGCCGGCTTCCTCGGCGTCGAGGGCGCACACGCGCTCGATGGCGACCTCGCCAACCTCGACAAGCTCTTCGGCGCCGGCATCCGCATGATGGCGCCCACGCATTTCTTCGACAACGACATCGCCGGCTCGGCGCACGGCACGGCCAAAGGCGGCCTTACCGACATGGGCAAGCAGCTCATCCGCCGGATGCAGGTAAGGAAAATGATCGTGGACCTTGCCCACGCCTCGCCGCAGGCTTTCGCCGACGTGATCGCGCTGGCCACGCGCCCGGTGGTCGTTTCGCACACCGGCGTGAAGGGAACCTGCAACAACACGCGCAACTTGAGTGACGACCAGATCAAGGCCGTCGCCCGCACCGGCGGCGTGATCAGCATCGGCTACTGGGAGACCGCCGTGTGCGGCAAGGACGCGAAAGCCATCGCCCGCGCCATCCGCTACGCCGCCAGCGTCGCCGGCGCGCAGCACGTCGCTCTCGGCTCCGACTACGACGGCGCCATCACCGCGCCCTTCGACTCGAGCGAACTCGTCCGCATCACCGAAGCGCTGCTCGCCGAAAATTTCTCCGAGGCGGAAATCCGCATGATCATGGGTGAAAACATCCTGCGCGTCTTGAAGGAAACGTTGCCGTAGGGCAGGCGCCCACGCCTGTCCATCCAGCTATGAAAGGGAAGCAGGCAGGCTTGGAGGCCTGTCCTGCCGTCGAAACGCTGCCGAAGCCGCTCCCGTCATCGTTTCTTCATGTGGGGACTCTGCTCAGAATGACGGAAACGCTCCGCGTGGCTGTCCGCCTGAAGGCGCCCGCCGCAGGTCGCGCGCTCAATCGGTGATGCGGAAGAAGGTGCGCCAGGCGGGGTCCTGGTCAAAGCAGACGTCCAGGCGGTAGATGCCGGGCGTCATCGTGGCAATGGGGAATTTCCAATCCATGAATTTCAGGACGCCGGGGCGGAAATCCCGGCTATTTGACTCGCTCTGCACGATGAGCCGGTTGTCCAGATCATAGACTTTCAGACTGACCAGCGTTTTGCGTTTTTCCTTGGGGTCCACGCCGAGCAGGATGAAGAACTGCCCTTCCTTCCGGGAAAACTCGGATTTCTCTTTCACGGCGCGCGGGAGCTGCTCGTTGCGGAGAATCTCCGCGGAGAGCGTGCCGCTCATGACGTTCTCGTGGCCCAGAAGCGGCGGCGTCATGTGGCCGGCCTGGGCGAGTTCCGCAAGCGTTCCCATCCGGGGCGGATTCAAGGAAACCAGCGTGATGGGCACGGCCATCATGCCGCGAAGCGCCCCGCCGAGTTCCAGCGCGCCGATCGGATATCCAAAGCGGGTGCCCTGCAGCGTGTTCGCGCCGGGAATCAAGCTGCCGCCGGTGACGCCGATCAACTCTCCGTACTCGTTGAGAAGCGGGGCGCCAACGGCGGCGCGGGCGGAGGCGAAGGAGAGATTCAAGCGCTCGCCCGCGCCGGGAAAAGTGTTCTTCCCGATGATGTCGGCATCCACGATGACGTGGTTGCCTTCGGCAGGCACGTCGAGCGAGTAGCAGCGGTCGCCGACGGTCCAGGAATCCGCTGGCGCGCGCGGGAGCGCCGGAATCGTGCCCGCTTCCACCTTGAGGATGGCCCAATCCTGGCGGCGGTGGAACGCCACCACCTGATTTGTCGTGACGGTGTTGCCGCCAGGCAGTAGAACGCGGAGGCTCGCCGCGCCGTCAATCACCTGGAAGGCGGTGACAACAAGATTCTCGCCGATGAAAAAGCCGGAGCCGGTGGAGAACTTGATGCCGCTCGCGTCGAGCTTTTGGATGAAGACGCTGGTGGCGAGGGCGCGCTTGTAAATCTCCGCGGGGGTAAGCGGGACGCGCGCGGGAGTGGCGGCGATTTCGGCGGGCTTCCCGTCGGCGACCACTTGGAACGTATGCGCGCCGGAGAGTTCGCCATCCACGCGGGCTTCCAGCGTCCAGAGGCCGGTCGGCATGTTTTCGCTCAGCAGCAGCGACCAGTAACCGCCAAAGCGCCGCTCGCGACTGTCGTATTCGAAATCGGAAATCACGCTGACCTTGCCCTCGGGATTTTTCCAGAAGCCTTCAAAGCGATGATGGCCCGGCGGGCCTTCCCATTCGAAATACACGATCACTTGTTTGTCAGCGGGAACGTGGAAGACCGTGCGCGGGTCTTCGATGACGTAGCGGCCGCCCTGCTGCGAGCCTTTCGATCCGGATACGGCGCGGAGGACGCGGTACTTCGCGCCGCTGGCCTGCACCCCTCCGGCCTCCTGCGCGGCGAGGGGTGCCTGCGCGCTGGCAGTCATGCTCAAAACGACGGCGAGCTGCACGACGATGGCGAACTTCCGTTTTGCGTCCCGTGCAAACATCTTCAGGCAGCCTCCTGCAATCGGCAGGATTGTAACCGAAGTCGCCGTTTTACAGTAGGTGACGATACGAGGCGGTTATCGAACGTAGCGGCAGCTTTACGCCGCCACTCCCATTTAGCGCCCGATCACCGGCAACACAATCCGCGACGCATTCTTCCGGTCGTGGTGGATGCGAATCGTTGCCTTGTGCATCTCCGCCGATTCCATCTCCAGCTTCCCGGTGTGCAGGTTGCGCGAGAAATGCGGAAAGAACGCCGCGGAAATCTGCGCGCGGATGCGGTGGCCTTTCCTGAAGAGGTTGCCGGTGATGAGGTTCTTCAGCTCGAGCTTATACACGCGACCCGGCTCGAGCAGTTCGCGCTTGCCGCCCGGATTCCGGTAGCTCGCGCGGAGCACGTCGAGCCCGGGGCTCATCAGATTCACCGCCTGTCCGTCGGGAGAAACGTCGAGGAGCTTCACCCACAAGTCGGTGTCCGGCGCGTCGCAGGAGATGTAAATCTCGGCCGTGATGTTGCCGACGACTTCCGTATCCTGCTCGAGCGGCGCGGTCTCGAACACCAGCACGTCGCTGCGCTTGGCCATTTCGCTGTAGTCGTGCCCGCCGCTGTACGCCGGATACGGATCGGTCACCGGCTTGGCCGGGTCGGAGATGAACGAGCTGGGCGCCACATCCTTCGTGGGCGCGCTCTGGCGGAGATCGCCGGCCTTGCCCGCGCCCGCGGCGAGATAAAGCGGCATTTGCTGCGTGCCGGGAATGGGCCACGCATCCGCCTCGCGCCAGGTGTTGCTGCCCATGACGAACACCCGCACGGACTTTTCTTTGTCCACGCCGTTCGCGATGCCTTTCACGTAGCGATCCATCCACCGCAGCACGATTTCGTCGTAGTCAATTGCCGAGCCTGGGCCGAAGTCCCGCACGCCGGCTTTCGTTTCTTTCGTCGCGCCGACACCATGCACCCACGGGCCAATCAGAAGGTGCGCGCGCTTGTCCGTCTGTCCCTTGCGCGCCGCGACCACGCCCGAATAATTCGTCGTCGCGCCCTCGGGGCCGTAGGCTTCGTCGTACCAGCCGGAAAGGTTGAGCACGGCCGCATCGGTGCGGTCATATTTCCCGCGCAGCTCGCACCACTCCCACCACGCGTCGGTCGGCTCATGCCGCATCCAGTCGAAATACCACGGCGCGATCTCGCGCAACTCGCCCAGCGCCGCCAGCGGCAGTCTCCCCTGCAATTTCGACCGGTCTTTCTCCCACGCCGCGCGCGCTTCCTCGCCGGTCTTCGGCCCGGGCAAATTCTTTTTCACGCGCACGTCCGGCGCGATGTTGTTCCAAATCCAGCCCGCCCACGAGCCGTCAAACACGCCGCCGGAGTAGAAGAAATTCCGTGGCGTGGAAAACGTCATCGCTGGAACCATGGCCTTCAGGTGCGGCGGTCGCTCCATCGCCGCGAGCCACTGCACCGCGCCGGGGTACGAAAGCCCGAACGTGCCCACCGCGCCGCTCGACCACGGCTGCTTCGCCGCCCACTCAATCGTGTCGTAGCCATCTTTGCCGTCCTGCTGGTAGGGCAGAAACTCGCCGGCGGAGGCGTAGCGCCCGCGGACGTCCTGCATCACCACGGCGTAGCCGCGCTCCGCCGCCTTGCGGTACGTCGCGTAGCTTTCCGGCGCGCGCCGCTTGTCGTACGGCGTGCGATAAACCAGCACCGGAAACGTGCCCGCGCCGGCCGGCCGCCAGATGTCCGCGCGCAGCACCACGCCGTCGCGCATCGGCACCGCAACATTGTCTTCTTTGACGATCTCCACCGGCGAGTCAAGCCCGAACCACATCACCCCGCAGATGTGCGCCAGCGCCAATGCCACCGGCAGCGAAAAAATGATGAGGGCGACTTTTTTCATGGAGCGAGACTAGCACCGCGCGACAACGGGAACAAGCGGGCGGCTATGGCGTCATAGATGCCGATCGAGCGCTGCGCCGCACAAAGAGCCAGTTCACCAGCGCCACGACCGCAACGGCGATCACAATCTTCACGTGGTCGCGGTTCATCTGCAGCACCATCACCACGCAGAATGCAATTCCGCCGAGCGCAAAGAGCCAGCCGGCGGGCAGCCGGAACGCATCGGCGTTCGGCCGCGCGATGCGCAGCCGGATCAGCGCTGCGCACACCAGTCCGTAAGTGAACAGCCGCGCCACCGAGGAAAGAATCGCATTCCAGATGAAGCTGCCGTACACCGCCAGCGCCCACGCCAGCGCCGTGTACACCAGAATGGAAACGTAGGGTGTGCGGAACTTCGGGTGCACCGCCGCGAAGAACGGCGGGAAATCGCGCTGCTCCGCGAACGCATACGTCAGCCGCGGCGCGCTCACGAACTGCCCGGAAAGATACCCGTAGGTGGAAACCATCGCGCCCAGCGCGATCAGTCCGGCGCCGGTGTTCCCCAGAAAACTCCGCGCGGCATCGGCCAGCGGACGCTCGCTCGCGCCCGGGTCGGCCAGCGCGCCCATCACCACCAGATGGATCAGCGTGTAAAACACGGAGCAAGTGGCCAGCGCGACGAACAACGCGAACGGCGTGTCGCGCCGCGGGTTCTTCGCCTCGCCCATGGGCATCAGCGCCGCCTCAAACCCGCCGTACGCAAAGATCAGCGCCAGCACCGCTGCCATCCAGTTGTTCGTCCCCGCTGGCGACGCGCCCACGGAGATCTTTCCGCCCACAAAGTAGAGCCCCGCGACGACGAAGATCGCCAGTGGCGTCAGCTTTGCCGCCGTGAAAATATTGCTGAGTTGCGCCCCCGCGCGCACGCCGCGCACATTCACCACGGCCAGTGCGCCGAGCACGAGCGTCAGCAGCGCCGCGCGCGGCGCCGGCGAAGTGGCTCCTTTCCAGAATTCGCCGAGGTACAGCACGAAGACGTTGGCATTGGCCGCGGCCGACGTCAGCCGCACCAGCCACGCAAACCAGCCCATCTGCACGCCGGCGAACTGCCCGAACGTTTCCCGCGCGTAGAGATACGGCCCGCCCGCCTCGCGGAACTGCGACCCGACCTCCGCGAAGCAGGCCATGATGATGCCGATGCCCGCAGCCGCGATCAGGTAGGCATACGGCGCTGCGGGACCGAGCAGCCGCGCGACGTCGTCCGGCAAGCCAAAGATGCCGCTGCCGATGATCGAGTTCACCACCAGCGCGGCCAGCGTCCACCGGCCGATGGCGCGGACGAGTTTGGGCGTGGAAGCGTCGCTCATGAAGGATTGAAATGCGGCGGCATTGTAACAGCTAGCAGGCGGCAGGGAGCGGGCAGTAGAAAAAAAGCGGGGCAGGAGGAAACCCTCCTGCCCCGCCCACCCGAGGAGAGACAGCTATACAGATTTATGAACTTTTCCGGCGCCGCCTCGCGGCGATCGCGGCCAGCCCGCTGCCCAGCAGCAGCAGCGTGCCCGGCTCCGGCACCGGCGTCACGGTCAGCGCGGAGACGCCGAAGTCGCTATTGCTGGCGTCAGTGGCGCTGCTGGTCGGTACGGCCCAGAATTGCAGCGTGTCGATCAGCGCCGACCCGAACGGATTGTTTACCGTCAGCATCCCGTTCTGCGTGCCAAAGAAGAAACTCGTGCCCAGGAACGAACCGTTAAACAGGTAGTTCACGGCGGCAATTTCCACGTTCGTATCGCCGCGCACGCCTGCCACGAACAGCTTGTTCAGGTTGAGCGTCGTGACGGTGACCGCCTTGCTGAACGTCATCTGCAGCACTTCCGGCGTCTGGAGGTCAATTTCGTCCTGGTTGTTTCCGCCGGTGATGCCGACGTAGGGCACAAAGCTGCTCGAGTTGCTGTCCAGCGTCACGCCGATGTTTCCGGGCGTGGAGGGCCACGGCTTAAAGCCGGTCATGGTGATCGTGCCCAGCCCGGGCACAGCGGCAACCACCGTGGACGGCCCAGCGCAGGTCCATGCGGTCGTCGGCACACAAGAACCCACGGGAACCAGCGGCCCGAGCAGAATCGGGATGCTGTTGGCCATTGCGGGCAGCGCGCCTGCAACGAGTATCAGTGCCAGAAACTTGATGAGCAGCTTGGCTTTCATGCCTTTCTGCCTTCCTCCTACACTACCCCTCGTCCAATTTGTTGCACCTGCGACTCCAAACACCAAAGAAAGTACATGTGCTTTATTGTCAGCTAGTTAGACGGAGAAAGGGGAAACCCGCTGGCCGGTACCTGGTACTAAGCCGGTCCAACTAAGTGCACAGATTTGCAGCCGGTCGGTCTTTCCCCTACTGCACCAAAATGAACCGGCAGGATCTGCTTACTGCGGCCCGCCAAGCTGCCAGAAAAGGAATCCCAACTCATCCGTCGTGTCCGCAATCGTCTTGCTCACCGGACGCCCGCCGGAGTGGCCTGCCTTGGTGTCGTAGTGCAGCAGCACCGGCCGGTCCGATCCGGTGGCGGCCTGCACCAGCGCCGCCATTTTCCGCGCGTGCAGCGGATCGACGCGCGTATCCGCGTCGCCGGTGACGAACAGCACCGCCGGATACTTTGTCCCTGGCTTCACGTTGTGGTAGGGCGAATACGCGCGGATGTACTTGAACTGCTCGGCGTCCTCCGAGGAGCCGTACTCCGGCACCCAGAAGCGCGCGACCAGGAACTTGTGGTAGCGCACCATGTCCAGCAGCGGGTAGGAGCACACCACCGCGCGGAACAGTTCCGGCCGCTGCGTCAGCGCCGCGCCCACCAGCAGCCCGCCGTTGCTCCCGCCGGAGATCGCCAGCTTCTCGCTGCTGGTGTACTTGTTCTGGATCAGCCATTCAGCCGCGGCATAGAAATCGTCGAAGACGTTCTGCTTTTTCTCTTTCATGCCGGCCTTGTGCCACTCTTCGCCGAACTCCGCGCCGCCGCGCAGGTTGGCCACCGCATACACGCCCCCGCGCTCCACCCACAGCACCGCGCGCGCGGAAAACGACGGCGTCAGGCTGACGGCGAAGCCTCCGTAGGCGGTCAGCAGCGCCGGGCTCGACCCATCGAGTTTCAGCCCCTTTCGATGCAGCACGAACATCGGCGCCTTCGTGCCGTCCTTCGACGCGAACCACACTTGCTTCACTTCGAACTTCTCGCTTTCGATTGGCACATTCAACCGCGCCCACACTTCCGGTTTGCCCCCGCCCGTGTCCAGGCGATAGATCGTGGTCGGAATCACGAAGGAGCTGAAACCGTAGAAGATTTCTTTCGACTTCCACCGCCCGCTGATGCCGCCGAGCGTGCCCAGCGCGGGCAGCGGCATTTCTCCCAGCGGCTTGCCATCTGCGGCGAACATCTTCACTTGCGAGCTGACGTTCCGCGTGTACTCGACGAACAGGCGCCCCGCCGCGGCTGCCACGCCCTCGATCACGGCGTCGCTTTCCGCGATCAGTTCCCGCCAATCCTCGCGCCGCGGATTGGCGAGCGCCACCGAGAGCACGTGGCCTTTCGGCGCCTTCCAGTTGGTCCACAGGAGCAGCTTGTCGCCCGCCACCGCCGGGATAAACCGCGCATCGATGTCGTTCACCACGATGACCAGCGGGCCGGGCTTCGCCACGTCCTGCAAGTAAATCTCCGTGCGGTCTGCCGACGCGCCGTGCAGCACAATGATGCCCAGGTAGCGCCCATCCTCGGTCAGTTCGGACGTAATGATCTTCTCCGGCCCGTAGCCCTTGCCGAAGATCTCCGCGTCGCGCGCCGCGTCCGTGCCCATCGCGTGGTAGCGCACCCGCGGGCCTTCCTTGTCCATGCGTGTGTAATAGAAGCCGCTCTTGTCCGGTTTGAGCGCGATGCCGAAGTACCGCGCCGCCGGCAACTGATCGGCCAGGTCCTTGCGTGAGTCCACATCCAGAAAGCGGATCGCAATCTCATCCGCGCCGCCCTGGCGCACGGCGTAGGCCGCCAGCGTGCCGTCGTCACTTACGCCCGCGAAGCTCACGCTCGTCCGGTGGTCCGCGCTCATCGGGTGCGGGTCCACCAGCACTTCGTCCTGCCCGGCCAGCCCCTTGCGCACGTAGAGAACGGAGAGGTCCTGGTTCGCCAGTCGCTTCGAGAAGAAATACCGCCCGCCGCGCTCCATCGGCACGCCGACGGTGTCCACTTTCAGCAGCTCGCCCAGCCGCTTCTCGATCGCCGCGCGGCCCGGCAGGTTGCCGATTAGCGATTGCGTGTACTGGTTCTGCGCGTCAATCCACGCCCGCGTTTCCGGGGCGTTCTGCTCCTCGAGCCAGCGATAGGGGTCCACCAGCTCCACGCCGTGGAGCACTTCTTTGACGTTGTCCGCGCGCGTTGGCGGCGGCCCTTTGCGCTCCGCCTGTTGTGCCTGTGCAGACGGCAGCGCGAGCGCGGCGCACAGCAGCAGTACCGCCGCAAGAATCCCCAGCGATTTGAGACGCAGAATTGAACGCATGGCTCTTTCCTTTCTGGTCGGACGCTACCCGCACGGGCGGGAATGCGGAGATTAGCACAAGAACAGCGCGGTGAGCACCGCTCCGCGCTCGGCGCGCCGGGCGCGGGCCTGCGACAATTTCCCGCGAGGCAAACTTTCTTTGCTAGAATCGCGGCCTCTTCATGAAGCCGGTGACACGTCACAGGGGTCAGGTGTCAGGGGAAAACCGATGAAACGCATTCACCAGCTCCTCATCGCCATAGTCATGATTTGTGTGCCCGTCGGATCTGTCGCGACGTCCTATGCGCAAAAGGCTGTGAAGCGGAAACCTGCAACAGCACCCGCGGTCGAACCCGCGCTGGCCGCGACCGGCTACACCCTGCGCAACGCTGCCGACGAGCTCCGCCTCGAACAGAAGTTCGCGGCCATTCCCTCAGCTTCGGAAGCCAAGCGCCATCACCTATTCTTGACCGCCGAGCCGCATCCGGCCGGCTCCGCGCGCAATAACCTGCTCGCGCGCCACATCGCCGAGTTGTGGAAGCTCCAGGGCTGGGAGGACGTCGTGATCCATCGCTACGACGTGCTGCAGTCCTCGCCGCGCGAAGTCGCCCTCGAAATGGTCGCGCCGGTGGCCTACAAGGCCGCCCTCCGCGAGGACGAATACGATTTCGACACCGACACGAAGAACGCGCATGTCAGCGGCGCCTATCTCGGCTTCTCCGCATCCGGCGAAGTCACTGCGCCGGTCGTCTACGCCAACAGTGGCAGCCCGCAGGACTACGACCTGCTCCGCAAGAACGGAATTGACGTGAAGGGCAAGATCGTCCTGGTGCGCTACTCGAATCCGTACAGCTATCGCGGCTTCAAGGCACTCACCGCGCAGCGCGAAGGCGCCGCTGCGATCCTCATCTACTCCGATCCCGCCGAGGACGGCTACAAGCGCGGCAAAGTCTATCCCAACGGCCCGTGGGGTCCGGAGAGCCATATCCAGCGCGGCGCCATCACCTACGACTTCATCGTGCCCGGCGATCCGCTCACGCCCGGCTGGGCCTCGCTCCCCGACGCCAAGCGCATCCCCGTCGAAGAAGCGCAGTCCGTTCCGAAGATCATCGCGATTCCGCTTTCTTGGCGCGACGCGAAGCCCTTGCTCGCAAACATGGACGGCCCGCTCGCCCCGCCCGCGTGGCAGGGCGGCCTGCCGATCAAGTACCGGCTCGGCGGCTCCGCTGTGCGCGTTCGCTTGAAAGCGGACATGGACACCAGCGTCGTGCCCAACTACGTCGTCGAAGGCCGCATCCGCGGCGCCGAACTCCCCGACGAATGGATCGTGCTCGGCAATCACCGCGATGCCTGGGTTTTCGGCGGCGTGGACCCTTCCAGCGGCACCGCCTCGCAGCTCGAACTCACCCGCGCTCTCGGCGAGCTGAAGAACCGGGGCATCCGACCCCGCCGCACCATCGTCATGTGCAGTTGGGACGGCGAAGAATACGGCCTCACCGGCTCTACCGAATGGGGCGAGCATTTCCAGGACGAGCTGCGCAGGAAGGGCGTGGCCTACATCAACGTGGACTCCTCCGCCTCCGGCCCGAACTTCGAGCCCTCCTCCGTGCCCTCGCTCGCGCCGTTGCTCGTCGAGATCAGCAGGACGCTCAGCGATCCCTCCGGCAAATCGCTCTACGCCGCCTGGCGCGAGACCGTGCGCAAGACCAAGAAGAAAGCCGCGGTCACTGATGCGGAGCTCGTGAATCCGAAAATTGGCAGCGGCTCCGACCACACTGTCTTCCTGAACCACGTCGGCATGTCCAGCGTGCTGCTCGACTTCAACGGCCCCTACGGCGTCTATCATTCCGTCTATGACAATCATTTCTGGATGAACAAATTCGGCGATCCCGGCTTCAAGTACCACGCGCTGATGTCCCAGTTCTGGGGCGTGCTGGCGCTGCGCCTGGCCAACGCCGATATCCTGCCGTTTGATTTCGCCTCCTACGCGTCGAGTCTCCGCGACTTTGTGCAGGAGCTCAACAAGGGCGCGAACGCAAAAACCGAGGTGGACCTCAAGCCGCTGCTCGCGCGCATCGCCGAGTTCGAAGCCGCGGCACGCGAGCTCAACGCGACTGCGCAGCGCGTGCTCTCTCAGCCCAAGCCGGACGCCGCCGCCCTCGCCCGCCTGAACGCGCAACTCCTGCAGGTCGAGCGCAACTGGCTCCACGAGCCCGGCATCCCCGGAAGGGAGTGGTTCAAGCACCTGCTCTACGCCGCGCGCTACACCTACGCGCACCTCGAACTTCCCGGGCTCACCGAAGCGATGGAAGCGGGGAAGCGGGACGTCGCGAAGGACCAGGCGCGCATCCTTGAAGAGGCTGTGGCAAAAAACACCGCTTTGCTCCGCGGCGCCCGCGCCGGCATCGAAGCGCTTGCAACCAATAGCCGCTGATTTTCAGGTGAACCAATGAAACGAATCGTCTGGAGTCTTGCCCTCATTCTCGCTGCGCTGTTCGCGCCGCCCGCTGCAGCGGGCGACACGAAGAAGCTCGAACACGAACTCGCGCGCATCCGCGGAAAATTCCCCGGCGAGATGGCCGTGTACATGAAGAACCTCTCGACCGGCGAGAAGATCGCGCTCGACGCCGACCGCGTCTATGAAACCTTCAGCATCATCAAGGTGCCCATCATGGCCGAGGTGCTGCGCCAGGCCGAAGCCGGGAAGTTTTCCCTCTCCGACCGCGTCGAGCTCAAGGCCGCCGACGCCCGCTGGCCCTCCGGCGTGCTCTACACGATGGACCCGGGCCTCCAACCCACGATTCGCGACCTGCTCACGCTGATGATCATCATCAGCGACAACGCCGCCACCGATCTCCTCGCCGACAAGGTCGGCCGCGCCAACGTTACTCAATTCATGCGCTCGCTCGGCCTCCCGAAAACCACCATCGAATTCTCCGACGTAGATTGGGACCGCACGTGGCTCGGCACGCTCGACCCGCGCTTCCGCAGCGCGTCCAGCGAAGAAGTGATGAAGTTTCCCTTCGGCAAGTACACCGACGCGCAGGTGCGCGAGGCCTTCCGCAAAACCATCTACGAGAGCAACATCTATTTCGGCCACAGCACCGCGCGCGAGATGGGCAAGGTGTTCGAGCTGATGGCGAAGGGTGAGCTGGTCTCGAAGGCGGCCAGCGAGCTAATGCTCTCCATTCTGCGCAAGCAGCAGGTCAACAACCGCTTCCCGCGCTACTTGCGCGACGTGGACATCGCCCACAAGACCGGCGACGGCCAGCCCTTCATCGCCAACGATGCCGGCGTCCTCTGGGTGAAGGACCAGCCCATCGTGCTCGTGGTCTTCACCGGCCGCCACCGTGCCGAGACTTCGGCGCTGCACGACGCCGTTGCGCGCGTCGCCGCACTCGTCGCCCGTCACTACGGCGCCGCTCTGGCCCCTGATTTTCGCTAATTTATTTTTCCAGGTGGTAGGGCACGCTGGTCACCACGATATTTTTCCGGAACAGCAGCGCGCCTTTCAGCAGCAGGCTGGTCTGGTTGTGGAACAGGTTGTGCCACCACCGCGCCGGCACGATCTCCGGCAGCAGCACCGTGAGCTTGTCGTCCGACCGCAGGTCCTCCACCTCGTCAATAAACCGCAGCAGCGGCTTCACCACCGAGCGGTAGGGTGACTCCAGAATCACCAGGTCCACGTCATCAATGTGTTTCTTCCACGTCTTGCGAATCTCCTCGTGGTCGTGGCTGTCGGTGTTGATCGTCACCGCCAGCACGTCCTTCGACACCGACTTCGCGTATTCCACCGCCGTGAGCACCACCCGGCTCGGGAACGGTGCCACCGGCACGATCACCGTGTGCCGCGCCACCTGCGGCCGGTCGAAATCGGAAAGCGAGATCTGCACGCTGAGCTTGAAATAGTGCTCCCGCGTCTTGCGGAACACCGTCACCAGCAATGCGATGGCCAGCATCACCACCCATGCCCCGTGCTTGAACTTGATGATCGCCACCACGCCGAGCACCACCGTCGTGGTCACCGCGCCCACCCCGTTCACTGCCATGCGCCACTGGTAGCCGGGTGCTCGCGTGCGCAGCCAGTGCACCACCATCCCCGCCTGCGAGAGCGTGAACGAGACGAATACGCCCACCATGTACAGCGGGATCAGCGCATGTACATCGCCCCGGAAGATGATGATCAGCACGCTCGCCGACAGCGACAGCAGAATCACTCCGTTCGAGAACACCAGGCGGTCGCCCAGGTTCGCCAACTGCCGCGGCGCGAAGCGGTCCTTGGCCAGAATCGAGGACAGCCGCGGGAAATCGGCGAAGCTGGTGTTGGCGGCCAGGATCAGGATGCCCATCGTGGTGGCCTGGATGAAGTAATAGATCGCCCCGCGGCCGAACACCGCCTGGTTAATCTGCGAGAGGACGGTCTCCCCCTCGCGCGGAACGATTCCGTAGGAGCGGGACAATATCGTGACGCCCAGGAACATCGTGCCCAGGATTCCGGCCATCCAGAGCAGCGTGATGGAGGCGTTCCGCGAGACCGGCTTCTTGAACGCCTGCACGCCGTTGGAGATGGCTTCCACGCCGGTCAGCGCCGTGCATCCGGCCGCGAACGCTCGCAGGAACAGCCACGTGGTTCCCATCTCCGGGACGGCCGGCGCCACCGCGGGCGGCGCGGCCGCCGGCTGTACCCCGTAGAAAAATATGCGGAAGAACCCGCCCGCGATCAGCAGGAAGGCCGAAACGATGAACGCATACACCGGCACGCCGAACACGGCCGCCGATTCGCGCACGCCGCGCAGGTTGGCCAACAGGATGATGTAGATGGCCACTAGGCAGAGGAACTCGCGGTGCTGGAGCAGATTTGGAAACGCCGACGTCACGGCAGCGATGCCCGCAGCCACGCTCACCGCCACCGTCAGCACGTAGTCAATCAACAGCGCTGCCGCGGCCACCAGACCGGGCGTCACTCCCAGGTTTTCTTTGGCCACAATGTACGCGCCGCCGCCGCTCGGGTAGGCGTGGATCGTCTGGCTGTAGGACGTGGTCACAATCGCCAGCAGCGCGGCGATGCAGATCGCCACCGGCAGCGACAGATAGAAAAACGCCGCCCCGGCCGCCACCAGCGCCAGCAACACTTCTTCCGTGGCGTACGCCGTCGAGGAAAGCGCGTCCGACGCAAACACCGCCAGCGCCGCTCTCTTCGAGAGCCGCTGCTCGTGCAGCTCCGCCGTCCGCAGCGGCGAGCCGAGGAACATTCGTTTGAGGGAAAAGGGCATTCCTTCTGCACCTTATTACGGACTGGCAGGCAGAATCTTTCAATCCTGCCGGGCCGCCAGAAAGAGTACAGCGATTTCCCGCTTCGCGCCAATCGAAAGACCCTGCCGGTTGCTTCGAATCGAGAAACCCGCCATCCTGCTGCTCGTCGCCGCTTGTCGCGCCTGCCAAGCGCGGATAGAATCGCCAGACCCTTGCGGCTCTGATTTGCACGGACCGTCTGGGGGAGGCTCCACGATGCGGCGAAGTTTGTTTTGCTTCTTGGCAATGCTTTTGTCGGCGCACGCCGCCGCAGCGCAGGCGCGGTGGTTCCGCGGCAATACGCACACCCATACCATCAACTCCGACGGCGATTCCGCGCCGGACACCGTCGTGCGCTGGTACCGCGAACACCATTACCATTTCGTCGTGCTCTCCGACCACGATTCGCTCACGCCCGTGGACGGCCTCAACGCCGTCTTTGCCGCGCCTGGGAAATTCCTCGTTCTGCCGGGCGAGGAGGTCACCGACCGCTTTGAAGGTGCCCCCGTGCACTTGATTGGCATTGGCGTGCGCGAAGCCGTGCCTCCTCAAGGCGGCACGGCCATTCCGGAAATCCTCACCCGCGATGCCCGCGCCGTCCGCGCCGCTGGCGGCGTCCCGCACATCAATCATCCAAATTTCGGCTGGGCCCTCACCGCCGGACAGATTGCCGCCTCCGGCGCGCGCCACTTCGAAATCTGGAACGGCCATCCGCTCATCAATAACCACGGCGGCGGTGGCTCGCCCTCCGCCGAGGAAATCTGGGACAAGGTTCTTTCGGCCGGCCGCGTGATCTTCGGTGTCGCCACCGACGACGCCCACCACTTTTCCGGTGAGTTTTCCGCGGCGCAAGCAAATCCTGGCCGCGGCTGGATCATGGTCCGCGCAACGGATCTTTCCGCCGCGGCCCTCCTCGCCGCCTTCGATCGCGGCGACTTCTACTCCAGCACCGGCGTCGAGCTGAAAAGCTACGAAGTGAGCGACCGCGAGATCCGCATCGAGCTGCCGCGCGAAATAGGTTACACCGCCCCGCGCTACCGCACTTTTTTCATTGGCAAAGACGGCGCTGTCCTCAAGCAGGATAATTCGTTCGCGCCTTCCTACCAATTTCAGGGCACCGAGCTCTACGTTCGCGCGCGCATCGAGTCGTCCAACGGCGCGATCGCCTGGACGCAGCCGGTGTTTCCGAAGAAGTAGCCACAGAGGCGTAGAGAATCGAAAATAGAAAATAGAAAAGAGAAAACTCGATGAGAGCCAGATTTCTGCGCGATTCGATTCTGCTGATGTTGTCATGCGGAACAATCTTGCTGCCGGCGTTCGCCCAGCAAAAACCGCGGGCGCGCGATCTCGGCGTGCCCTTCGACGGCGCCCCCGGCCCGCTCAACGCCATCACCGACGTGCAGGGCATCGAAGTCGGCCACAGCACGATCATCTCTGGGGAAGGGAAGCTGGTGGCCGGCAAAGGCCCCGTGCGCACCGGCGTCACCGCCATTCTTCCGCGCGGCAAGCGTCCGGACAGCTTCGTCTTTGCGGGCTGGTTCTCGCTCAACGGCAACGGCGAAATGACCGGCACCACCTGGGTCGAGGAGTCCGGCTTCCTCGAAGGCCCGGTGATGATCACCAACACGCACAGCGTCGGCGTCGTGCGCGACGCCGTGATTTCCTGGCGCGTGAAGAAGGCGCCTGCCGACCAGACCGGCTACTGGTGGTCGCTGCCCGTTGTGGCGGAGACGTACGACGGCTTTCTGAACGACGTCAACGGCTTCCACGTGAAAGAACAGCACGCTTGGGAGGCCATCGACACCGCGAAGCCCGGCCCGGTCACCGAAGGCAGCGTGGGCGGCGGCACCGGAATGGTCTGCAACGGCTTCAAGGGCGGCATCGGCACGGCCTCGCGCCTGCTCGACACAAAACTCGGCGGCTACACCGTCGGCGTGCTCGTCCAATGCAACTACGGCCGCCGCGCGCAGCTCCGCGTCGCCGGCGTTCCCGTCGGCCGGGAAATCAGCGAAGACGTCCCATATTCGCAATTGAACGCGCCACAGCGCGACGAAGCCGGCTCGATCATCATCGTCATCGCCACCGACGCCCCCCTGCTCCCTCACCAGCTCAAGCGCCTCGCCCGCCGCGCAGCCATGGGCCTCGCCCGCAACGGCAGCATCGCCGGCAACGGTTCCGGCGACATCTTCATCGCCTTTTCCACCGCCAATCCCGGCGCTGCCGAGGAAGAGAAAGGCCCCGTGAATCTGTCCATGTTGCCCAACGAAAAAATGAACCCGCTCTTCGAAGCGACGATTCAGGCCACCGAAGAGGCCATCATCAACGCCATGGTCGCCGCGGAAACCATGACCGGCGCCGACAACCACAAGGTCATCGCCCTGCCCCACAACCGCCTCCGCGATGTCTTGAAAAAGTACAACCGCCTGGCCAAATGAGCGCCACCTTATTTCGCAGAGCATTACTTCCCATCGTGCTGCTGGTGGTGCTGGCGGCGTTCCTTTTCTGGAAGAGTCTCCCGCCAAGCAATGCGGTTCTTGTTCTTACTCACGTGACGGTAGTTGACGCCACCGGCGCGCCGCCCAAGCCGGACATGACGGTGGTGATCCACGATGGTCGCATTGTTACAGTGGGTCCGAGCGCCACAGCGGAAGTTCCCGCGGACGCAAAGCTCGTGAATGCCGCCGGACAGTTCCTCATCCCCGGTCTCTGGGACATGCACGTGCACCTCAGCGCCGCGGGCGAGCCGCAGGGCAGCCGAGAATTTTTTCTTCCCCTTTTGCTGGCCAACGGCATCACCGGCGTGCGCGATATGGGCGGCTATCTGGATTCCCTCGTGCCGCTGCGCACGGAAATTGCGAGTGGTAAACGCCTCGGCCCGCGCATTGTCTTCGCCGGGCCGTACGTGGATGGACCCGAGCCCGGCTTTCAGCCCTCGATCGCGGTGAGCACGGAGGAGAAAGCCAGAAACGCGGTGCGGCGGCTGAAGCAGGAGGGCGTGGACTTCATCAAGGTGCAGTCGCGGCTGCCCCGCGGTGCCTTTTTCGCTCTGGCAGACGAAGCGCGCCGCAACAGAATTCCTTTTGCCGGGCACGTGCCGGAGACAGTGACTGCGGAAGAAGCATCAGCAGCCGGACAGCGCAGCCTGGAACACTTGACGCCCGTCTTTCTGAATTGCGTCGAGGAGAATACGCCGCCCGGCGCTGCCCGCACAGATGGAAGCGAAGCTGCACACACCCGCGCCCTGCTCGCCGGATTCCGCGAGGAGAAGGCCGCATCGCTCGGCGCGGTTTTTCGCAAGAACGATACCTGGCAAGTCCCGACGCTGGCCTTGCTGAGCCGGTTCACGTTCTTGGCTGATCCCCTCGCCGGTGATCTGCAAACTCAGCAAGGCCATCCGTGGCAGCAAGTCCCGTCCTCGCTTCGCGAGCGCTGGGCAAAGGCCCTCCAGGGAAGGTTTGCCGGTTACAGCGGGGAGGACTTGCAGTCTCGCCGCGCGCTCTTGGAAAAACATCTTGAACTGGTGCGCACGATGCACCGCGCCGGTGTGAAGTTTCTCGCCGGCACCGACAGCCCCGCGCCCGATCTGGTGCCCGGCTACAGCCTGCATGGAGAGCTGCGGATGTTGGTGGATGCAGGACTCACTCCGATGGAAGCCCTGCAAGCGGCGACACGCAATCCGGCGGAATTTCTCGGCCAGTCGGATTCCTTCGGCACGGTTGAACGGAGGAAGACAGCCGACCTGGTGCTGCTGGAAGCCAATCCGCTCGAAAGCATCAGCAACACGCGGAAGATTTTTGCCGTGATCGTCCGCGGGAAATACCTCTCCCGCGCCGATCTCCGGCTGTTGCTGGCCGGCGCGCAGAGCTTCGCAGCGAAACACTGACAAGCGAAACGTCTGGGGCGGAGTAAATCCGCCGCTACTTTCCCGCCACGCGCGTCACCACGTCGTACAGCACCCGCAGCCCCGCCTGGTATTCCTTCAAGAGGATGCGCTCGTCGGTCCCGTGCGGCGTGTCCGCTTCCTCCCGCGTGCTGACGAACGGGCAGAACCCGTACGACGCGATCCCGAGCTGCCGGTAGATCTGGCTTTCCGTGTAGCCGCTGGTCAGCCGCGGCGACACAACCGTCTTCGGAAAATGTTTCCCCACCACCGCTTCAAACGCCCGCCACATCTCGTTGTCCGTCGGCGACTCGTTCGGCGTGCGGATCTTGGAGATCGGCTCGATGGCAATCGAGTCGTCGGCCACCACGCGCTTGATCTCTTCGAGAAACTTCTGCGGCTCCTCACCCGGCAGCAGGCGCGCGTCCAATTCCGCCACCGCTTCCGCCGGGATCACATTCGTCTGCGGCCCGCCGCGCAGTACCGTCAGCGAAATCGTATTCCGCAGCATGAAGGCCCAGTCGGCGTTCTCGCTGACGCGCTTGCGGAACGCCGCGTCGCGCAGGGAAGTCTCCAGGTTGCAGAACTTTTCTTTTTCCGAGGGGAACCGCACGCGCGCAATGTCGCAGAAGATCTGCTGCGTCAGCGGCGTCACGCGCACCGGCGTTTCGTAGTCCACCACGCGCTGGAGCGCCCGCGCCAGCCGGTGCGGCGCGGCGTCCGCGTGCGGCACCGAGCCGTGTCCCGCTTTCCCGCGCGCCGTCAGCCGCAGCCAGTACGGCGCCTTTTCCGCCACGTCCACGCCCCAGAATGGCGCCGCGCCACCCTCCTCGATCAGGTTTTCTCCGCCCTCATTGATCAGAAATTCGGCGCCGGCCACCAGTTCGCGCTTGTTCTGGACCATCCATTCCGTTCCGATGGTGCCCACTTCCTCGTCTGCCACCGCCAGGAAGATGACGTCGCGCGAAAGTTTTACCCTTTCACGCTTCAGCGCGATCATCACCATGGCCTGCAGCATGCCCTCGGACTTCATGTCCTGCGCGCCGCGGCCATAGAGCGCGCCGTTACGCAACTCGCCCGAAAACGGCGGCACGCTCCACAATTTCGGATCGGCATTCACCACGTCGGTGTGGTTCAGCAGAATCATCGGGCGCTTCGAGCCGTCGCCCTTCAACCGCGCGTAGGCGTTCGCGCGTCCCGGCGCGATATCAAAGATCTGGCACTCGATGCCTTCCTTCGCAAACAGCGCGCAGAAAAACTCCGCGGCGCGCCGCTCGTTGCCCGGCGGGTTACTGGTGTCGATGCGGAAGTATTGCCGGAGCAGTTCGGTGGCCTGCGCTTCGTATTTTGTCCAGTCCGTCTGCGCCCGCGCGCCGGCGGGGAAGAACAGCGTTGCAGCGAGCAACACGATGAAGCACACCACAACTTTGCGCATGAGTCTCCTTGGATGGCGGAAATGATTTCGCGTTGCGCTACTCAACGGGCGTAGCCGTCTTTCGCGGCGGGTTGAAGAACGGCATCGGCACCACCGTGACGCCCACGCGGTGCCGCACCGCTTCGATGGTGTACTCCATGTGCAGCTTGGTGCCGGTCTTGCCGTGCTGCCGCGGCACGCTGGCCAGCGCAATCATTTTTTTCAGCAGCGGCGACCACGTGGTGGACGTGACCTTGCCCAACTGCACGCCGCCGCGATACAGCGGCACGTGCACGCGCGACGCCGTGCTTGGCGCCGTCGGCGCCAGCCCCTGCGCTTCGTACAGCTTCTCCACTTCCGGCCAGTCGATCTCCAGGCCCACCAGTTGGCGCGCCGGCCCGCCGCGCTTCTGCTCTTCGATAAGCGCCGCGCGCCCGATGAAGTTTTCCTTGTCCAGGTGCACCAGCCGCCCGAAGTTTAATTCGTACGGCGAATACTTCTGCGATTCGATCAGCGCTTTCTTGCTGCTGGTGTAGTCCACTTCAATCAGCAGCAGGCCGGCTTCGATACGCGCGATGTCCAGCGCGAGCATGCCCGCGGCGTGGATGTCGAAGTGCCGCCCGGCGGTCACCAGCGCGTCCCAGATCTTCGTCGCCTCGTTCCACGGCATCCAGATTTCGTAGCCCAGGTCGCCGGTGTAGCCGGTGCGCGAAATGTCCACTTCCACGCCGGCGATTTTTCCGTGCGTCATGCGGAAATATTTCAAGCTGTTGATGTTCGCGTCGCTGACCTGCTTCAGCAGCCGCCCGGAGGTGGGGCCTTGCAGCGCGAGCGCCGCGGTCTGCTCGGAGATGTCTTCGATGGCCACGTCCATGCCCAGCGCGTTTTGCCGGAACCAGCGCAGGTTGGGGTCGGCGGCGGTCCAGCGATATTTGTTTTCCGCGAGGCGCGTAATCGTGCCGTCGTCGATCACCTTGCCCTGCTCGTCGCACCAGCAGCAGTAGATCACCTGCCCGACTTTCACTTTGTTGATGTCGCGCGCAATCACGCGGTTGACAAACTTCGTGGCGTCCGCACCGGTGACCAGGTACTTGAACAGCGGCGAGACATCAATCAGCGCCGCGGCGTTGCGGATGGCGTTGTACTCGTGCTCGTGATGCATCTCATAGACGCTCACGGTGTAATAGCCCGACCACTCGCGGTAGTTCAGGCTTTCGCACAGCGGCAGAGTTCGTTCGTGGAAGGCGGTTCCGATCGGCACGGTAGTTCTCCTCAACCAAAGCTTACGCGCGCAGATTATATTGGTCGAATGCGTCTCTCACAAGTGAGTGCTCATTTTATTTTCTTTGGATGTAGGCCTGGAATTTCGCAGGACTTCGGCTTGGGGATTTGGGCGCATTCATCGTCAGCGTTGCGGAGTTCATCACCAAGGTGTTTCCAGAAGAGTTTTTTGGCCGTAATTTGCCCATAGCTTCGGATGATTTTCCCACTTGGCAATTCAACTTTGTATGCGCGAAACGTTCCCATTTCTTCGCAGTTGCTGTGGGGGAGCGTTTCCGCCGCCAGTAGAATGTGAGAGGAATCTCCACGCCAAGCGATCGCCGCGATATTGGGTTCCTCATCATCAAAGCAGGTCCTTGGCCGGGATAAATAGTCACTCATGACCTGCGCTGTGGGCTCGATGTCCGAAAGGCCATCTTTCCCCAGGTAATAGATGACCACGTGAAAGTTTCCGACGGCACCGCCATCAGAGTAGGTCACAAAGAATGCCTTCGAGTCCGGCGCCCATGCTACTTCGCTGCAAACCATGTATCCGATATCAGTCTCGAAGGTTTTTCCATAGGCCAGAACACTCACAAGATTCACTTCGAGTTCCTTTCCTTCAATCAACTGGCGAACGTCATACTCAGCCACGATTGTTTTCTTTCCGTCAGGTGAAGGAATCCGCACTGTCCGTTTCTTATCTTCTTCGGGATCCCAAAGCTCTATCGCGTCTCTTGAGAATCCCCCACGCTTTGGAGTTTCCCTAGTCGCAGTTTGTGCGAGAGATGAAGGGCGAAAGCTCGGGGCAATTAGAACGAGAACCAAACTGAGCAAGAACGCAGACTTCGTGCAGCACACCGGGATCATACGAATCGTCAATCGGCTAAACGTCACGGGTATGACTTTCAAAGCAGAGCATATCAGAACCAGAATAGGTGTGCGCTTTAGCGTTTCCCAATCCAGTAAGCTTGTCGGTGCAGGGGAGTCCTTGTAGAATGACCAGCCGCCCAAGGGGATTCATGAGCACGGGATACGATGTCATTGTCATTGGTGGTGGTCACAACGGCCTGGTGAACGCGGCGTACCTGGCCCGCGCCGGCAAAAAAGTTCTGGTCCTCGAGCGGCGGCACGTGCTGGGCGGCGCCGCCGTCACCGAAGAGATTTTCCCCGGCTTCAAGTTCTCCGTCTGTTCCTACGTCGTCTCGCTGCTGCGCCCGGAAATC
>JACQDE010000007.1 GCA_016201285.1 Acidobacteriota bacterium
ATCCCTTCCTGCACGATCTCCCACTTCTCCTCCGCCGTCCGCTGCACTCGCGGTTTCCTGCTCATGTCGCCGCCTTTGAAGTCGGAGGCCCCGCATCATACCGAAACTACCTGTCTAGTTTTAGAGGGGTGCACTACACAACCGTAAGTTCGTGAATCCGGGTGGTCGTGTCCGGGTAGGGCAGGGCTGCCGAGGCCCCAACTAGGACGAACTTGTCGGGATCGCCTGCTGTAAGCCGAGTCGCATCGCCCAGGAATCGCGAAGCTACCTGGCCTTTGCCCGCCGACAGAGAGTAGTACGTCGTCAGGTAGACTTTTTTCCAAAGATAGAGGTCCATGCCTGCGGCGTAGGTGTCAAACAAGTCGCGGTACGAACTCTCCCAATCGTTATTGGCGCTCTCACAGCCGCCGGCTGAACAGAAGGGAGCTGCGGTTGCAAACGGACTGCGGCTCCGAGAGATCATTCTTTTGTTGTACCTCTCGTGTGTATATTCGGCAAAGAATGACACCTCCGGCGAGTACGCGAAGGTCGCATCGAAGGTGTAGATGTAGGAAAAGTCTTTCAACGCCCCATACAGAAAATAGGGCGTCGTGGTCGCGGCGGAGCCAACCAGGAAGTTGAGCGGGTCATGGCTGTTACTCCCCACGCCGCGCCGGTTGAAGTTTTGCTGAATTGTCTGGAAGCTGCCCGAGAGAGTGAGTTTCTCTCCATTGAACTGCAGCAGCGTATCCGTGCGGTCCAGTAGTCTGGCGGACTCATCGAACCTGCGGCCGCAAGGATGGACTTCCGGGAAAATACCTGCGGTCCTAGCGGCGGCGAGAATTGTAAGGTCGCATTCCACGCCAGCGGAAGCCTCGTCCTCATACAGCTTTGGCTTACGGTCCTGATGACGGGCGGAAAACCGGAAGAGGAGGTCCTTGCGCGGGATCAGGTCAACAGCGCCGAAGAACGAGTGCTCGACGGAGTGCGCCACATCCCGACGGGAACGGTCGAACCATTCCCCTTCGTAACCGAACCTCACGGAACTGTTCTTGGTGAAAAACCAGTCTCCGCTCAACTCGAACGTCTTCTTGTTGAAACCGGTCGTGCGTGCAGCGGTGTCTTCGGCGGCGCCACTCCCGGAAGTAGCCGTGCCCGGAGTCAGCTGCGCCGTCGCTGCGGTATTCCCGCCGATGGTATCTCCCAGGATCGGAATCAAGGTGAGAACCTGGGTGTTATTGTTGTAGTCGTAGTGGCGGTACGCCGCTTTCACCTCCACGTTCTTCAGAGGACTGAAGACCGCCGTGTAGTTCATGGCCAACGTCTGCTTCTTGCCATTCAGGCTGCGCGCCGGTAGTAAACTCAGGTCGGTTGCCGGAATCGTAAGAGCGCCCGAACTGTCCGCGAAGAAAATTTGCGAATTGGCGCTGTACGGCAGAAATGGATCGTTCTGCCGGAGCCAGCCGGGGTTGACGGAACCGACGACCTGCAGGTATTTCGTCAGGCCAAATGTCCCGGCAAAACTCAGGTAGTGCGCGTCGTTGTCGGGCCACAAATCCACCTGGCCGCGAGAGGGCACGGCGCCAATCACGCAGTTCGGCCGCCCGCCTGTAGTCGTGCAGCCTCCCGTGCCATTGGGGATGAGCTGCACGGCAACGTCCGCGGTGGCAAACGGATTGTCGAACAGGAGCGAATTGGTATTGTTTTGGAAGAAAGAGCCGGTATAGCCGACTCGGATGCCCCAGTCCTTTTTGCCGTACTCGGTCATGACTCTTACGGTGTTGTTGAAGTAATCGATCGGTTCGGGCACCTCCGCGCCTGTGCCGGGGCTTTGGCGGCCAGAAACGCTTGAGGGCTGGCTGCTGGCGCTTGCGCTCGGGCTGGGGTTGAACAGCAGCCCAATCGGGCGCGTGCCCACCTCATTTTCACGCGAGAACAGGAACGAGACATTCCAATCTGGAGTGATGTCCCAGCTCGCCAATCCGGTTCCAGCCTTGCGCTGGAGGGAGGGAGTGATGAAGTTTTCTCCCGGCACCACCTGTGTCAAAACAAATCCAGGCAAACTGATGTTGATCTGCGCTGCCGTGCACGGAGGCGTGGCGCAAACTGTGGAGGACCTGTCCTGCAAGATTTGCTTCGTTGCAGGGAGAATGGTCAACACGCCCCGGCTGGTTTGAACATACAGGCTGCGGGCGGTGTTGGTAAAGATGTGTGGAATCTCGTCGTAGCGGAACTGAAACTTGAACTTGCGGTACCGGCCGAAGGTGGCCAGAAAACTCTGGTTTTTGTAGAAGGTGCTCTGTGACTTCAGCTCCACATAGTTCTTGGAGCCGAGTACGTCGTCGAAATGCAGATCAAATTTGCGGACGAAAAAGCCTGTCCTGCGGTCGCCATATTCGTTAAATTTCGAATTGAGCAGGCTGGGGGTAAAGGGAAGATCCGGGCGTCCATACACATCGCCGGTCACTCCCCGGACTCCAAACTCGACGCTTCCATGCGTCGCCGGAGCGGGCGACGCAGGCGGGGCGGGCTTTTCCTGGCTGAACAGCAGAGCCGGGAGGAACAGCGACGCAAACAACAGGATGATTGTGATTGGGCTCTTTTTCATTGTTCTCTCCTTTCGATTCATGGCTCTCCTCCTCAGCGCAGGAACATATTCCCGGAGGGATGGTTCGAACCGTGGATCGCGGAGTGGCAATTGGTGCAACCCCGGTTGAAATCACGGATGGAGTTGAGGAGCGTCGGCGAGGTGGGGTGCCGGCTGGTGACATGGCACGTGTCGCAAACGCGAGGCATGCGCACCTTCAGCAACTGCGGGTTGTTGGTCCCGTGTGCCTCGTGGCAATTGGCGCAGTTTTCCATCACCGGCGGGTGCTCCCACAGGAAAGGACCACTGCGCTCGGTATGGCAGGAGAGGCAGTTCTCGTTCGTCGTGCTCTGAATCAGCTGCTTTGGGTTGGGAGTGCCGTGCGGGTTGTGACAGCTGGTGCAGGTCACCTTGCCTTCGCGATACGGCATGTGCGAGGAGCGCTGTAACTGCGCGCGGCGCATCTGGTGGCAGCTCAGACAAAGTTCCGGCTGCGGCTTCTTGACCCCGCGGTACTCGCTGAGTGGAGCGTTATAGCGGGTATCGGATGAGAGCGCGACCTTCCGCTCCTGCTTCACCTGGTGGCAGTCCACGCAGGCCATCGCGCGCGATTCATGCGGGCTGCCCTTCCAGAACATCCGGTTGCCGCGCGAATGGCAGTCCAGGCAAGCGGCATTTTGTTCTTCGATCGAGTTCCTGGAATCCCTGCCGAAGCGGATGGGGATGGAGTTTTTGCCGCCGCCAGCTTCCACGTGGGCTTTGCCGGGCCCGTGACAGGATTCGCAGCCGCGAGCTTCCTGCGCCGTGTGGGGTCTTGGCCATTACCTTGCCCATAACCGTATTCTTGAACCGGCGCTGTTGATCTTCGTGACAGCCCAGGCAGGTTTCTGTCCCGACGTAATCTCCATCCGCCTTCGCCGCTTGCGCGCTCTGTGCCGCGGGCTTCGAGGCGCCCTGCGCGGGCATGCCCTGCGGGCCGGCCAGCAGCTGAACGGCGGCAAACATGAAAAGCGCGAGCGCCGTAGCGATCCAGTGGATTCTGGGATGACCAACTTGAGGCTGAATCATGGTGTGCTCCTCAGGCGAGCGGCCGAAGAGGAGAACCAACAGCCGTCCGCTCTTCTCTTTTCATTCATAGGACACTCCTCAAGAGATGCGCGGCGATTAGGACCCGGGCCGGAAGGGAGAGTAACTCGCATGGCCCTAAGCAGAACTATACAACTCGTATCATTTATTTCAACATCTTTCGGAGAGGCAGTGCGTTGCATGTGTAAACAGGACCGAGAAATTTCCTTGCAGAGTGGAGACGGGAGGCCCGCCCGGATGCGAGCGGCCCTCCCGGCCAGTTCAGAACGTGTACTTCACGTAGACACCAAACAGGTGCCCGTTGTAGCTACCGTAGCGTGAATCGAGAAAGAGAGCGCGGCGCGTATCATTTTCCGGCGCTTCAAAGCCGAACATGTACGGCCGCATCACATCGGTAGCGAAGTCGTCCAGGCGGTACGGCTCAAACAGATAGCGAACGCCCGCCACCACATTCGAGCGGAAGCGATAGCTGCCATCCGCGCGGAATTCGTGGAAGCGGCTTTTGATGTCCGGCCACGGAAAAGCCGTGGCGTCGTTCACCATGTTGGCCTGGACGGTGTTGGGGTTGCGGGTCGTAATGGTTTGTCTGGCCAGCGAGAAGTCGTAGGAGAGGTTGAACTGGAAACGTTGCTCGACGGCCGAAGCGTTAAACCCGACGCCGAAACTGTCCACCTTGTCCCGTGTGTCGCGGTCCCACTCGTTCTGCAACACCCAGGTGTTGGCGCCGCCGCCCTTGGCGATCTGGCGGTAGTTGTAGCGGTTCCGGTCGTGGTTGTAATAGGCGACAAATCCGTACTGGTCGCTAGGGGTGAAGTTCAGATCCACGCCCGCCGAACCAGTGAGGAATTTGCCCAGCCCGAAGAAGTTCTCGTCGTACTGGTCGCTGTGGTAGCCGTAAGTGGCAGAGAGGCTCCACTTGCTGTCGCCCATAAAGTTCAGTACGAGATCGGCATTGTTGCGGATACGGTGGTTCTGATCAAACCGCCGCAGGCCTGCCAGATGCCCGCCGGCAGGCAGAATGGACGCGGAGCTGATAAATCCGAATTCCAGCGGCCCGCTGTCGTAGCGCTCCGGCTTGCGGTTTGCGTAACGGTAACTCGCCCGGGCGTTGAACCAGTTCACCGGCTTGAAGATGACCTGGTTGGTGACGCCGTACTCATTGGTGCGGTCCGCCTGGCGATGTTCGCGGTTCCAGCCTTCCCAATTGGGCTCGATCTTCCACTGGAACTCGTTCCAGGGCTTCCAGACCACTTCGAACGAGACCTGCTGCCGCGTGTACGAAGCCGGCTCGTTCGCAGCGGTGAATAAAACGTTGGTGCAGAGGTTGGTGGTGCGATCCGGGTTGACGCAGGAGAGGTTGGAGCGCCAGTAGGCATCGCCGAAGGCCACATAGCCCGGCAGGGCGATCGGAGCAGTGTCGCTGTGGTAGCGGTACATGCGGTAGCGGCTGGTGAGCAACAACTGCTTCCAGTTGCGGGTGCCGAGCACGACGTCGGAATTGAACACATTGACGCGGCCATCGAGATTGGCGCGCGGCAGGGTGGCAGCGTTGGTCGGCGTCACGCCGACGGGTACGCCAGTCACGACCGCGGTGTTCAGGGTCCATGGAAGAAACGCATCGTTCTGTCGCCGGAAGCTCCACGACAGCAATCCGGAGAGGAAGCTATCGGCAGGCAGCTTGACCCGACCGTTGAGCGTGATGGTTTGTACCCGGTTGTCCGGGTAAAGATCGAGTTGGCCCGTACCGAAGCGCCAGCGATTCAGGTTTCCTCCGGAGGTGCCCTCCTGGTCGGTGAGCGAAAAAGGATTCTCCCATCGGAGCACGCCGGCACGATTGGTAAACCACTGGTAGGCATATTCCACGCGCAGGAACGCTCGCTGGTTATGGAAGGCAATGCCGGCCCGTACTTCGTACGTGCGGTAGTTAATGGGCTCGGGCAACTCGTCGCCCAGCACGTTAAAGTTGTTGCCGACTGGAGTGGAAATCCGCTCATAGGTCCCGAGACCGATGGGCTTCAAGCCACCGCGGTGCTCCGCATTGAACAGGACAAAGGTGCTCCAGTTGTTGTTGATCGTAAATTGATTGTCCATTGAGAAGCGCTGGCGCCGCGCGCGCAGATCGGCAAACGGCGTGTTCAGAAGCAGGTCGCTCGCGATGGCCGGGACGCCCGCGGAAGCGGCCGCCTGCAACGCACTCTGGAAGCTATCGGCAACGGAATAGATGCCGGGCACGCTGGCGGTGAACGGCGACTTCACGGTTCGACTGATGAACTGCGGATAGCTGTCGAACCGGAGCGTGGTGCGCATCACCCCATACTTTTCTACGACGAAGCGATAGCGCTGGTCGAGTTGCGTGGCTTCCTCGGCGGAGCCGGTAAACGTCCAGGGAGATCCTTCCTTCTCGATGGCAAAGTTGAAGCCGTTGAGAGTGAAGTTTTTGGGGACGTCACGGGTTTGTTCGAACTTCGACCACTTTCCGCTCGGATCATCGGTGATGATCCGAGTTTGGCCGCCCAGCGTGACTTCCATTTTCACCGTTGCGGAAGGCGCGGGCGGCGTCGCCGGCGTCTTGCCGGAGGTGGATTGCGCAAAGGTAACCGGTGCAGCCAGCGCGCCGGCCAGGAACAGGCTGAGGACAACCATTAGGATGTATGTGCGTCGCATCGGTCACCTCTGGAAGTCCACGCCGGAAGGATGGTTCGAGCCGTGAATCTGCGAGTGGCAGTTCAGGCAGGAACGGTTGAAAGTGAACGCCGCGTTGGAGCGCCCGGCGACGGTCTGGTGGCGTCCCTGCATGTGGCAGGTCTGGCAGAGTTGCGTGGTGCGCATGGTCAGCAGGCTCGGGTTGTTGGAGCCATGCGGCGAATGGCAGGTCATGCAGTTTTCCTGTGCCGGAGAGTGTTGCCAGAGGAAAGGCCCGCGCTTTTCGGTGTGGCAGGCATAGCAGGTTTCGTTGGCCGAAGCGGCTTTCACCATCTTCGGCGCCTGGGAGCCATGCGGGTTGTGGCAGTCGGTGCAACTGATGCGCGCGTTGCGGAACTCATCGCGGAACAGATGCGTGGAACGCTGCATCTGCGCCTTGCGCATCCCGGTGTGGCAGGAGAGACAGGTTTCGTTCTCCGTGCGTTTCACCAGAAGCTTCTCCGATGATTTCGCGTGGTGGACGCTGTGGCAGGAGAGGCAGCTCAGGTCCGAGGATTCGTGCTGGCTGCCCTGCCAGAAGGACTGCACATGCTGATTGCCATGACACTTTAGGCAAGTGCCAGAAGCTTCGGCGGTGCTCAGCTTGCGCGGGTTGCGGATTTTCGATGGATCGGCCGATTCCATGTGCGCGGTGGCATCACCGTGGCAGGAAGCGCAGCTTTCCGTGAAGCCCCAGGCCTTGTAAGTGTCGGCCTTGCCATGGCGCGTGGTGGCGAACTGCTTGACTTGATCCTCGTGACAGTTCGCACACTGGCTGGCGTTGCCCACGGCGGGCTGGACAGCCTGTGCATAGAGCGGTGGAGAGAGCAGATGGACACAGAGAAGCGCGAGGGCGGCGACGCAGAGCGCGGTACCGGCCCTCGTCAGCAGAGAGGACACTCGCATAGGACACACCTCGGTTGCGTGGGATGAAGGGCGGAGAACAAAAACCAACGAACAGCAAAAACAGGAAGGAAAACCCGCGTGGCGACAGAGGGACGCAGCCAACCTGCTGGCCTTGCCCCACTGCAATTTTCTGTGGAGTCGCTCGACAACTTTCACTCAGATGTCCCCAAATCAGGCGTAGGCGTGCAAACCGCGCAACAGGTACGTCACGCCGAAGAACGTGAACAGGACAACCGCAAAACCAATGATGGCGAAATAGGCGGCGCGGCGTCCGCGCCAGCCGCGGGTGATGCGCATGTGCAGGTAGCCCGCATAGACCAGCCAGGTGATCAGCGCCCAGGTTTCCTTGGGGTCCCAGCTCCAATAGGAGCCCCAGGTGCGGTTGGCCCAGTAGGCGCCGGCGGCAATCATCAGGGTGAGCAACGGGAAACCGATGCCGATGGTCTTGTAGGTGAGCACATCCAGCGTGTCCGCCGAGGGCAGCATCCGCTCCAGGTCCGAACGCCGCCAGAGCAGGAGCAGATAGAGCATCGAAGCGAATACGCCGCCCACCAGACCCGCCAGAATGAACGGGCTCGCAGAGAGATTCGTTGCGAACAAACCTTCCACCTGTGACGATGGATAAACACCTTCGCGCACGCGAAGAATGAAAGCGATGAGAGCGACAACTTGAAGCAGGGCGCCAACAAAGAAGGCGCGGTTGGCCCACGTCAGGGCCGATCCGATGCGGTTCATCGTGGCCCAGAAGTAGAGCACCAGCGGCACCAGCACCGCGGCGAGAACCAGGAAGAAGAACCAGCCGAGCTCAGGGACGACCACCATCAGCCGTGTTTTTTCTGCGAAAAAGATTTCCTGTTTTCCCTGCGCGTCCCAAGCAATCAGACGCAGGCCGCCGGAGGGATCGAAGCGGGTGGCGATGCCGATGTAGACACTGAGCAGAAAAGCGCTGGTGGCGGCGAGGAACGTTTCCGTGCGAAGCCGGTCTTGAATGAGGAACATCATCGCCAGCGCGAAGCTGACGGCGCAGGCGGCGTAGGCCAGCATGGCCAAGCTGACGTGAATGTGCAGCCAGGTGGATTGCAGCGCGGGCACGAGCGGGCGCACCTCGGAGGGCAGTAACTGAATCAAGATGACCGAGAGCGTGGCGATGGGCATGGTTACCGTGCCGATCACCTGCACGTGATAGCGGCGCTCGACAAAGATGGTGAGCGCAGCCAGCGTCCAGACGAAACTCAGCAGCATTTCATAAATGCTGGAAAACGGCGGGTGGCCGGCGATGTACCAGCGGTGGCCGACGGCCAGTGTATTGGTGAGGAAGCCGAGCCAGGTGGCGAGGGAGGCCGCCTGGACATAACGGTGAATGCCGGTTACGCCGAAACCCAGATAGAGAACAGTCGCCGCACCGTACAAGATCAGCGCGACGTACAGAAGATTCTGTTCGGTGAAAAGCTCGCCGCGCTTCACCGCCCCGAGAAACGCGGTAAAGAGGAGAAACACAACGCACAGGCTGACCAGAACGGTCAGCATGTTGCCGCTCGGGACGGGATGCGATTCCGCTTTTGCTCGTTCCATCATCAATCCCCCATGCAGGTATGTGCTCAGGCGCCGACCAGCGCGGCGGCCTTGACGCGCCGCTCGGCCGCAGTATTCGCCTTCAGTTCCTGTTCAATCTCGCGCACCAACCGCCGGAAGCGCTCTTCGAACTGCTCGCGGTTCTTGCTGGCGGCGGCGCCCACCCACAGCACCAGCCGCCCGCGGCCATCGTTTACCGGAACGGCCCAGTAGCGAATATGGACAAAGTAGAAAGCCATCATCAGACCGATGCCCATCAGGATGCAGCCGGCCCACACGGCCCACTGGCCCGGCTCGTAGGAGACTTGCAGGCCGGTGAAGTAGCCCATCGCCAGATCCTTGTACTTGAAGTCGTATGGCGAGCTGTTGGAATGAGCAAAGGCCTGGAAGTTCGCGAAGAGCCACAGCCTGGTGTCGCCGGCCGCCTTCGAGCGGATCGCGAGCTGGATAGCGGGATTATTGGGCTGGTCGGAACGCGACTCGATCTGGTTGCCGTTGATCACGAGGTCTGGCACGAACGCAGCCAGACGAACTTCCGTGTCGCCATCCAGCGACACGTTTTCGCCGGGATGGAGCACAAGCTCATGGGAGTTGGCGGGGTCCTTCTTGGAGACAGCGAGCAGGCGAATGCTGCCGACCTGGCCGGTGGATCCATAGCCGGACTGGAAGAAACGCAGTCCGCGATAGACAAGAGGTTCGTTGACTTCGATTTCCTTGCGCTTCACTTCGCGGCCGTCTTCGAGAACGGCCAGGCGGCTCCACCAGCGGCGCGGGGAGCCGTCGGCGTAGTTTTCCTGGCCGGCACCGTCGCAGCGAACGGTAAACGGCAGGGTTTTCTTCGTGCCGTCGCGCAAATCAATCGCGTTGGATTTGTCATCCAGCGTCAGCGCCATGTAGCCGCGATAGCCCCAGATGGCGTCCACGATGCCGCCGCCGAGAATCAGCAGCAGGCTCAGGTGAACCACATAGGCGGCGAGGCGGGCAAAGCGGTGACGCTCAGCGTACAAAGAAAACTCCTCGCCGGACCCAACGTGTTGCGGCTTCATGCCCAGACGGCGGAAGGCACGTTCTGCCGCTTCGACTCCGCTGCGCGTGCTGCGGACGGGAATCTCCACGTGCAACGGAAGGCCCGTGAGGAAGTGCGCGTCCGGCCGGCGATAGGGCCGCGAAAAGTAACGCCATACCGTTGGAAAACGCTCGAGGGATGCGAAAACGATGTTGAGACAAAGCAGAGCGAGGAGGCTGACGAACCACCAGGAGTGGAAAACGTCGGTGAGTTGCCCGGCATCCAGCCAGCGGAGCGTCGCCGGCGAATAGGCTTTCAGCATCTGCTCGGGGTCGGTCAACGGTCGCTGAAGAATGAACGTGCCGGCGGCAGATGCGATGACGGTCAGAATTAAAAGGGTGATTCCAGTGGCAACTGAACTGAGTGTCTTCCAGATTCTTCGTGGAATCGAACGGTGCTGCGAAGCCATGCACCCCCCCTGGCTTGCAAGTGGACAGTGGCACGTTCAAGGCCAGTGAAGGGCAAACCTGCAACCTGTTATAGAACAAGACGTTACCGTGGACTAGAGGCCTCGAACGTGAAATGGAATTTGGGCCATATGACGCAGATTCTTGAGAACAAAGGCCGAAATTTCCGCACACTTCGGATTCCAGCGAGCACGCGCGGCCTGATTTCGGTTAATTAACTAACAGGCATTCAATGAGATAGCAGACGCACACAGGGGGCGGCGCCTTCGGTCTGGTGGTTGCTTATGAATAATAGGTGCAGACGGAAGGAGCAGGTGTAAGACGATGAAATCTCCTCGCGTGCTCCTGGTGGAAGACAACCGGTTGCTCCGGTGGTGCGTTTGCAGCGAACTGCACCGGGGCGGCTGCGCGGTGGTTGCTCCCGAGACGGTGGATGAGGTCATGCGCCTGGATCCCACGCAGCCGGTGAATGTGCTGGTGACCGACTGCCGGCTGGCGGATGGGCACAACGGATTTGAAGTGCTCGCTTGTGTTCGTCAGCGGTATCCGCAGATCTACTCCATCCTGATTTCCGCGGAAGCGGACCCACAACTTGCCTCGCGGGCGCGCGCCGCCGGATTTGACGTGGTGATCGAAAAGCCCTGCCGGGTGGCGGAGATTGTCGGCGCCGTGCGGGCGCTCGCCGGAGGCGGTTCCGCCGAGGTGATGCCGTGAGCCAGTTTGACGGGGCCCAGGTTCTGCTTTGGTCCAGGAAGCTGCCGGAGCTGGCGCACGTCGCGGAAGCGCTGGTGCGGCGCGGCTGCGCGGTGCAGGCCCTGGACTCGCTCGAGCAGGTGCAGGCAGCTCTCGAAGAAAGCCACGTGAACCTGATCGTGGCGCAGATGTGCTCCAGTTGCCGGGAGTGGAAGGACTTACTCCGCGCAGAGGCGGAAGCCGAAAAGCTGCCGCCGGTACTGCTCGTCGCGGGCGACATCGATGTGGATCTTTATCTGGACGCGATGAGCCGGGGCGCGTTCGATTGCATTCCGATCCCACTCAACGAGAGAGAATTGATCCGCATCGCCTCCCATGCGCTGGAATGCCAAGCCGCGATGCCGGACAAGGGAGCATGACGATGGAAGTCAAAGCCTGCCCGATTTGCGGGCGTCCATTTTCCGCCATCGACGTGGTTCTCTCGGAACACGACGCAAGCTTTCAGTGCCGTCACTGCTGGAACCGGACGCAGGCCACGGGCAAGGCAAGCCACGGGTTCGGCGGGGAGAGGAAGCCGCGCATTCTTGCCGCCCGCGCGGCGACGAAAACGCACCGGAGAAAACCGTGAACCTGCTCGATTCCTACGTGTACGAAGTGCAGATGGAGTGGACGGGGCAGCGCGGAGGCCGCCTGACCGCCGAAGGATTGCCGCCGCTGGAAATCTCGGCCCCGCCGGAGTTCGCCGGCGAAGCGGGCAAGTGGACGCCGGAACACCTGCTGGCCGGGGCGAGCGCGAGTTGCCTGACGGCGACGTTCCTGGCGATTGCAGAGATCTCCAAGCTGGAAGTGGTGTCGTTCCGGATGAAAGCGCACGCAAGACTGGAAAAGATTCCCGGAGAAGGGTATCGTTTCACCGAAATCACCCTGGCGCCGGAAATCGGCGTGGCGCCGCAGGACGTGGAAAAGGCGCAAAAGGTCTTGAGCAAAGCCGAGAAGAACTGCTTTGTGAACAAGTCGCTCAGGGCCACGGTGCAGGTGGAGCCGCATTTTGTGAGTGCGCCAGTGGACGTGTGAAATTAGATTGAATCCCAACATTGCTGCTTCATAAGGAGGAAAGGTGAAATCCTGGATCAAGCTCGGACTGGTTCTGTCTGTGGCGCTGGCTCTTCCGCTCGTCGCGATGGGCGGCGGGGATGTGGAAAAAGGCAAGGCGCTGTACACCAGCAAGTGCGCGACGTGCCATGCCCCCGGCGGCGAGGGCAAGCCCGCCATGGCGAAGGCGATGAAAGTGGAATTTCGCCACCTGGGCTCGAAGGAAGTGCAGGCCAAGAAAGACGCGGAACTGAAAAAGGACTTCACCGAGGGCAATGGCAAGATGAAGCCGGTCAAGCTGACCGACGAAGAAGCAGCCAACGTGATCGCGTTCCTTCGGACCCTGAAGAAGTAAGCAGGCAGCAAGCCATCTCGGGCGAGAGAAGCCCGCAAGGGGGCAGGAATGGAGAAGACTGTCTCAGGGAACGGCCAGCCGGAGCAGCCGGGACGCCGGCGGATGCTGGGGTTCCTGGTCGGCTCCGGCGTGATGGCTTCGCTCGCCTCCTTCGTGTATCCCATCCTGCGTTTCGTCCTGCCGCCGCAGAGCGGCGAACTGGACGCAGACACCGTGGCGGCCAAAGCCAACGAATTGGCAGCGAACGCCGCGAAAATCTTCCGGATGGGCAATCGGCCGGGGATCCTGATCCGAATGGTGGACGGAACCTACCGCGCTTTCGCCGCCGTGTGCACCCACCTGAACTGCACCGTGCAGTACCGGCAGAGCGAGCACGACATCTGGTGCGCGTGCCACAATGGTGTGTACAACCTACAGGGCGGCGTGGTGAGCGGACCACCGCCGAAGGCGCTCGAACAGTTTGAAGTCCACACCCGGGGCCAGGAAATTATCGTCAGCAAGGGGTCTCGATCCTAATCCCATGCGACTGCTGAAGAGTTGGTACGAAGAACGGTTCGGCACGGAACTACTCAGCTTTCTTTGGCACAAGCAGGTGCCACGCCACCGGCACACCATCTGGTACTACCTGGGCGGGATGACACTGTTCCTCTTCAGCGTCCAAGTGGTAACCGGCATCCTGTTGCTGCTGTATTACCGGCCGTCACCCGGCGAAGCCTTCGAGAGCGTGCAGTTCATCATGACCAAGGTGCAGTTCGGGTGGCTGATCCGCGGCATCCACTCGTGGTCCGCCAACCTGCTCATCTTTACGGCCATGCTGCACATGTTCTCGGCGTTCTTCCTGAAGTCCTATCGCCAGCCGCGCGAGCTCACCTGGGTGACGGGGTGTGCGCTCTTCTTCCTCTTCCTGGGCTTCGGCTTTAGCGGCTACCTGCTGCCGTGGAACGAACTGGCGTTCTTCGCGACGAAGGTCGGCACGCAGATGATGGCTGCGGTGCCGTTGATCGGAAAGTGGCTGCTGACGTTCTTCCGCGGCGGCGAAGAAGTGACCGGCGCGACGCTGACGCGCTTCTTTGGCTTCCACGTGGCGATTTTCCCACTGCTGACGACGGCCGTCCTGGGGGCGCACCTGTTCCTGGTGCAATACTTCGGGATGAGCGTGCCGCCGTCGGTGGAACGCGGGCAACCGGACAAGCCGGTGCCGACCTACGCCTTCATTCCGAACTTTCTGCTGCGCGACGTGATGGGGTGGTACATCGCGCTGGGTGTGCTGGCAGCCCTGGCAGCGATCTTCCCGTGGGAACTGGGCGTGAAGGCGGACCCGTTCGCGCCGACGCCGGCGGGCATCAAGCCGGAGTGGTATTTTCTGTTCCTGTTCCAGACGCTGAAGCTGATCCCCGGGCGAGTGGTGTTTATTGAGGGCGAGCAGTTCGGCGTGCTGGCGTTCGGCCTGGGCGCGCTGCTATGGATGATCGTGCCGTTCCTCGACCGGAAACAAGAAGGCCCTTTGCGGCGGCTTCCGGCGGTGGCCGGCGCCGTGATCGTGGCTTACATTCTCGTCATGACCTTGTGGGCGTGGAGAAGCTGAGCGATGATCCTGCGACTCCTGGCAATGCTCGTGATGGTGCTCAGCGGAGCGGCGGCAGCGGCCGCGCAACAGGCGGCGCCGCCGGTGGACAATTGCCGGACCTGCCACGCACAACTCGATGGCAAGCTGGGTGAGCCCGCGCAACAGTTTGCCGACGACGTCCACGCCACGCGCGGCTTCACCTGCGCGAACTGTCACGGCGGCGACCCGCGCGAAGAGGACATGGAGAAGTCCATGAGCCGCACCCGTGGCTTCCGCGGGGCGCCGAAGCGCAGCGAAATCCCGCAGCTCTGCGCGAAATGTCATTCCGACGGCGCGTTCATGCGGGCGTACAATCCGTCGCTGCGCACCGACCAACTGGCGCAATACCAGACCAGCGTACACGGCAAGCGGCTGAGCAGCGGGGACGCGCGGGTGGCGGTGTGCAGCGATTGCCACGGCGTCCACAAGATCCGGCCCGCCTCCAGCCCCATCTCCAATGTTCACCCGCAGCAGATCCCCAACACCTGCGGGCGGTGCCATGCCGACGCCGGGTACATGAAGCCGTACAAGATCCGCACCGACCAACTGCTCAGCTACCAGGCCAGCGTGCATTTCGACAAGCTGAAGGGCGGCGACCTGGCCGCGCCGACCTGCGTCACGTGTCACGGCAACCACGGCGCCACGCCACCGGGGGTCACCTCGGTGGAGCGCGTGTGCGGCACGTGCCATGTGTTCCAGGAACAGCTTTTCGACCAGAGCCCGCACAAGGACGCGTGGGCCAAGACGAAAATCCCGTCCTGCCTGACCTGCCACGGCAACCACGCCATCAAGCACACCAGCGACACCATGGTGGGCACGGGCAAGGAATCCATCTGCATGACGTGTCACGTGGAAGGCGATAACGGCGGGAAAGCTGCCGGGCGGATCTACACCGCGCTGACGGGACTCGATGCGTCGCTGGGCGAGGCCTTGTCGGTGGTGGATACGGCCGAGCGGAAGGGGATGGAAGTCGGCGAAGCGCGCGTGACGCTCTCCGCGGCGCGGGAAAAACTGATCAAGGCGCGCGTGGACCTGCACACGATGGATGGCGCGCGTGTCGAGGAAACCACGAAGGCCGGCGAGAAGCTCTCCAAGCAGGCGAACCAGGACGGCGTGCAGGCGCTGGCCGAGTACACCTTCCGGCGGAAGGGACTGGCACTCTCTCTGCTGGTGATTGCTTTCGTCGTGGTCTGCCTGTGGCTGTTGATCCGCAACCTGGAGCGTCCGGCCGCCGGGGAAGAGACCGAACGCACTTGAGCAATTTGATGTAAGCTGTTAAGTAGTCTGGAACGCGGCCGCCCGCGAAAGGAACGGAAGCCAGCGCTGCACCGTCCTCAGACCGATGGAACTTCGCGAACGGATCGCCCTCTGGTTACGTCCCGCCTTTTTCCTGGGCCACAATGTAATGACTCTGGCGGGCGCGGTGCTCACGACCAGCTCCGCGCTCACGATGGTGGGATTCTGGGTCTTCGAGATCTTCGGCGGGGCCCCGTCCCAACCCTATATCGGCATCCTGATTTTTCTGATTCTGCCCGGCTTTTTTGTGGCCGGGCTGGCGCTGATTCCCTTCGGGGCCATCTGGCGGCGGCGAAAGCTGCGCGCGAGCGGCACGCTGCCCGAGGTCTATCCAAAGATTGACCTGCGCGAGCCGATGATCCGGCGCGCGATGGGGCTGGTGGGCGGCATGACGCTGCTGAACGTGGCCATCCTCGGCACGGCCTCCTACCGCGGGGTCCACTACATGGAATCCGTGCAGTTCTGCGGGCAGACCTGCCACACTGTGATGCAGCCGGAATACAGCGCGTACGAAAACTCGCCGCACCAGCGGGTGGGCTGCGTGCAGTGCCACATCGGGCCGGGCGCGCCGTGGTTCGTGCGCTCGAAGCTCTCCGGCGTGCGGCAGGTGTTCGCGGTGACGTTCAAGACGTACTCGCGGCCGATCCCCTCGCCGGTACAGCACCTGCGCCCGGCGCGGGAGACCTGCGAACAGTGTCACTGGCCGCAGAAATTCACCGGGGACAAGTTCCTGGTGCGGACGAAGTATTCGGACGACGAAGCGAACACGCCGCTGACCACCGTGCTGGTGCTGAAGATCGGCGGGCGCAACTGGCAGGGCGGCACCGGCATCCACGGGCGCCACCTGGATACGTTCGAACGCATCAGCTATATCTCCACTGACGGACGGCGGCAGGTGATTCCGCGGGTGACGTATCTCGACGATAGCGGCAAGACGGTCGAATTCGTCTCCAGCGAGGTAACGCCTACTCCGGAGGAACTGGCGCGGGCCGAACACCGCAAGATGGACTGCATGGACTGCCACAACCGGCCGACCCACGCGTTCGAGCTGCCGGAGCCGGCGGTGGACAAGGCCATGGTCGAAGGCCGCATCAGCACCACGCTGCCGTACATCAAGAAGAAAGCGGTGGAGGCGCTGCGCGCCGACTATTCCAGCCGCGAAGTGGCCGGGCAGCGCATCGTCGCCGCGCTGACGGAGTTCTACAAGACGAGCTATCCGGACGTGTACAAGAACCACCGGGCGCAGATCGAATCGGCGGCCGACAACGTGAAGCGGATCTACCTGCGAAACATCTTTCCGGAGATGAAGGTGGCGTGGGGAACGCACCCGAACAATATCGGTCACCAGGATTTTCTCGGCTGCTTCCGCTGCCATGACGGCAGCCACACGAGCAGCGACGGTCGCACGATTTCTCCGGACTGCGATGCGTGCCATACCATTCTGACGATGGAGGACCCGGACCCAAAGGTCTTAAAGGACCTCGGACTGAAGTAACCGATCGCGACAACGAGACATCGCCATGCGGGCCGCGCCCTAGCCAAACACGATGCGCCTCGCACTGATCAGCGCGTTCTTGTTCACGTTCAGCCTGCCGTTGGCAGCTCTGCCGGCCGCGCCGCAGGAAGAAAAAGACGCCGTTTGCCTGGCCTGCCACGGCGAGAAAAGCCTGACCGCCACCCGCAAAGGAAAAAGCGTCTCCGTGTACGTGGACGCGAAGAAGTTTGCCGCGTCGGCGCACGGCAGCCTGACGTGCACCTCCTGCCACGCCGACCTCGAAGGCAAGGACCTGCCGCACGAAGCGCCGCTCAAGAAAGTCGATTGCGGCCTGTGCCACGACGCGCAGCAGCAACAACACGCGAAGTCGCTGCACGGCAAGGCCATCGCCCGCGGCGACCCGCTGGCGCCGAGCTGCGTGAACTGCCACGGCAACCACGACATCGTTTCGGTGAAGGACCCGCGGTCGGCGGTGGCGCCGCTGAAGGTGCCGTTCGTCTGCGCCCAGTGCCATCGCGAGGGCACGCCGGTACAGCTGAACCGGAACATCCACCAGGGCAACATCATCGAGAACTTCTCCGAAAGCATCCACGGCGAGGGGCTGCTGCGGAAAGGGCTGATCGTGGCGCCGAACTGCGCGTCGTGCCATACGGCGCACTCGATCCTGCGGCACACGGACCCGGCCTCCTCTATTTCGCGGCGGAACATCGCCGCCACCTGCACGAAATGCCACGCACAAATCGAAGCGGTGCACCGGAAGGTGATCCGCGGGGAGCTGTGGGAAAAACAGGAGCACGTCCTGCCGGCCTGCGTGGATTGCCATCAGCCGCACAAGGTGCGGAAGGTGTATTACACGCAGGGCATGGCGGATGCTGACTGCCTGCGTTGCCATGCCAACGAGCACCTGAAGGCGTCGAAGGACGGCCGGACGCTCGCGGTGCACGCGGCGGAGCTGGCCGGGTCGCGGCACGCCAAGGTCGCGTGCAGCCAGTGCCATTCCCAGGTAAACGCCTCGCGGGTGCGTCCCTGCGAGACAATCACGCAAAAAGTGGATTGCGCCGCTTGCCATGCGGAGATCGGCCAGCAATACCAGCGAAGCACACACGGGCAGTTGCTGGCCAAGAACGATGCGAATGCGCCGACGTGCGAAGAGTGCCACGGGACGCATGCGGTGCTCGGGAAGCAGAATTCCCAGTCGCTGACCTTTGCGACAAACGTGCCAACCCTGTGCGCGCGGTGCCATCGCGAAGGGCAGAAGGCCGCAGTGCGCTACACCGGGCGGCAGCACGAGATCATCGAGCACTACACTGAAAGCATCCATGGCAAGGGGCTGCTGAAAAGCGGGCTGACGGTGACGGCGACGTGCACGAGTTGCCACACCGCGCACAGCGCGCTGCCTCGTACCGACCCGCTCTCCAGCGTCAATGAAAAGAACGTGCCGGCAACCTGCGGCGCGTGCCATCACGGCATCCAGGAGCAGTTCGAGCAGAGCATCCATTCGCGAAAGGTCTCCACAACGGACAAGGAGCTGCCGGTCTGCAAGGACTGCCACTCCGCGCATTCCATCCGCCGGGCGGATCAGGATGGTTTCAAGCTCGAGATCATGGACAAGTGCGGCCGGTGCCACCAGGAAATCGCACGGACCTACTTCGACACCTACCACGGGAAAGTCTCGCGGCTGGGATACACGAAGACGGCGAAGTGCTACGACTGCCACGGGGCGCACGACATCCTCAAGGTGTCCGACCCGCGTTCGCACCTGAGCCGCGACAACGTGGTGAAGACCTGCCAGCAGTGCCATCCCGACGCGACGCGGCGCTTTGCCGGCTACCTGACGCACGCCACGCACCACGACCCGGAAAAATACCCGTTCCTCTTCTGGACGTTCTGGGGGATGACGGCGCTGCTGCTCGGCACATTCGTTATCGGCGGGCTCCACACTCTCCTCTGGTTACCACGCGCCTTGCAGATGCGCCGCGAGCTGCGCGAGGCGGAAGCAGCGGAGGCCGCCGAACTCGCCGCTGCGGCCAAGCCGGAACCGCCGAAACCCCCGGCGGCGGACAATTGAAATGACCAACGGCCGACCAGAAGAGCGGCAGTTTGTGCGGTTCACGCGGCTGAACCGGACACTGCACGCGTGCATGATCGTGAGCTTCATGAGCCTGGCGCTGACCGGGCTGACGCTGAAATTCTCCTACACGGCGTGGGCGGCGACACTGTCGCGGCTGCTGGGCGGGTATGAGACGGCGGGCTACATCCACCGCGCCGCCGCGGTAATGATGTTTGCGACGTTTCTCGCCCACCTGAAAGATCTCTTCCGCCTGAAGAAGGAATACGGCTCGTGGCGGGGGTTGATCTTCGGACCGAACACGATGCTGCCGACGCGGAAGGACGTGACCGAGTTCGCGGCCACAATGAAGTGGTTCGTGGGCCTGGGGCCACGGCCGCACTACGGGCGCTGGACGTACTGGGAGAAGTTCGACTACTTCGCGGTGTTCTGGGGAATCGCGATCATCGGCTCGACGGGCCTGACGCTGTGGTTCCCGGTGTTTTTCACGCGCTTCCTGCCCGGCTGGGCGATTAACGTCGCCACAATCATCCACAGCGACGAGGCGCTGCTCGCCACCGGCTTCATTTTCACGGTGCACTTTTTTAACACGCACCTGCGGCCGGAAAAATTCCCCATGGACACTTCCATTTTCACCGGCCGCATGCCACTGGCGGAATTGAAGCGGGACAAGCCGCTCGAATACGAAACGCTGGTGCACAGCGGAAAGCTCGAGGCGTCCATGGCCGAGGCGCACCCGCCCATCGTGCTGCGGACCATCCGCACTTTCGCGTGGACCGCGCTGGCCCTCGGGTTCTGCATTGTGATCTGGATTATTTACGCGATGTTGTTCGCGTATCAGTAGGAGGAATCGCCGGCTGATTCGGAAAGGAAGTGTCCCCGGCCGCGCCACGAGACCAAACACCTGACCGGGCCCATTTGCAGAAAGGCGTCATCATGTTGGTTGTCGTTGTACTTGCCATTCTCCTGTTCGCGTTCCAGCAGCCGTCCGACGCCCGCGGACTCCCGCAGCACGCCGCCTGCATGGCCTGCCACGGCGAGAAGGAGATGAAGTTAGAGTCGGGCAAGAGCATTTACGTGGACGCGGCGAAGCTCAAGGCGAGCAACCACGCCGCCCTCGGCTGCCAAGTGCGCCACACGGACATCAAGGATTACCCGCACCCGAAGAGAATCACGAAGCCGCAGTGCTCCACCTGCCACGCCGAGCCAGCAGCCAGCGTGCCGAAAAGCGTACACGGGGCGCTGGGCGCGCAGGCGTGCGCGAGTTGCCACGGCAACGTCCACGAGGTGCGGCGCGCCAGCGTGCTGGCCGGGCAGGATTGCGCCACCTGCCACGCGGACGTTGTCCGGGACTACAAGCTGAGCACTCACTGTACCGCGCGGAAGAACGGCGACGCGGATACGCCGCTCTGTCTCACCTGCCACGGCTCGGCACACAAGATTGTCCGGCACAGCGACCCCTCTTCTCCGGTAGCGAAGAGGAATCTCTCCCACACGTGCGGCTCGTGCCACGCGAATCCCGAATTCCTGGCGCGGCACAAGATTCCCTACGCGCGGCCGGTGGAGGCCTACCGGCTGAGCTGGCACGGGCGTCAAGTCGAGGCGGGCAACCAGAAAGCACCTTCGTGCTCCGATTGCCACGCGAGCCACGGCATCTTCCGCGCCACCGATCCGCGCTCGAAAATCAATCACTGGAATGTGCCGGCCACCTGCGGCGCCTGCCATGGGGAGATCCAGAAGACATACGCCGCAAGCGTGCACGGCCAAGCAGTGGCGCGCGGCGTGGAAGGCTCGCCGGTGTGCACCTCGTGCCATGGCGAGCATAGCATTCTGGCGCCGAGCGAGCCGCAATCGCTGGTGAACCCGGCGCGCGTTTCGAGCGTCACCTGCGGGCACTGCCATTCCGATGAGCGACTGGCCGCGCGCTACAACCTGCCGCTCGACAAAGTGCCCGCGTTCCAGGATAGCTTCCATGGACTGGCGGCGCGCTCCGGATCGCAAACCGTGGCCAACTGCGCCTCCTGCCACGGCGTGCATAACATCCTGCGCTCAGACGACCCGCGCTCGACGATCAACCCCAAGAATATCGGCGCCACCTGCGGCGCGTGCCACACGGGAGCGGGGGGGCGCTTCGCCATCGGCCGCGTGCACGTGCTGCCGGAGACGACCGCCGAGCACCCGGTGGCGGCGTTCATCCGCGTGGCGTACCTGTGGCTGATTCCGTTGGCGCTGGGATTCATGGTGCTGCACAACGGGCTCGACTTCTTCGCTAAGCTCGCGCGCGGCGGGCCACGCGTCCGCACCGGCGAGGAAGTGCCGCGGATGAACCTGCACTTCCGCATCGCGCACTGGTTGACAGTGCTGAGCTTTCCCACGCTGGTGATCACCGGCTTCGCGCTGAAATTCCCGGAGTCGTGGTGGGCGGCGCCGATCGTGCAGTGGGAAGGCCAGATGCGCTTTCGCGCGACGACGCACCGCATCGCCGCGGTGGTGCTAATCGCCTCCATCGTCTATCACGCCGTCCACCTGATCCTGCGGCGGCACGACCGGATCATCCTGCGGAATCTGTTGCCCAGACTGAAGGACGTGACCGACCTGCGGGGCACGGTGCGCTACAACCTTGGGCTCTCCCAGGAGCGGCCGCACTTCGGAATGTTCAGCTACGCGGAGAATATCGAATACCTGGCGTACATGTGGGGCTCGGTGGTGATGGCGGGCACGGGTTTCCTGCTGTGGTTCGAAAACTTCACGCTGCGGAATTTCCCGAAGTGGGTGGCGGACGCGGCCACCGCCGTCCACTATTACGAGGCCATCCTGGCCACGCTTTCGATTCTCATCTGGCACTTCTACATGGTGATCTTCGACCCGGACGTCTATCCGATGGACAAGTCCTGGTGGAATGGAAAAGCGTCTGCCGACCACTTGAAACACACGCGGCCGGAGTATTACGCGGAGATTGTGAGCAAGCAGGAAGAAGGTCGGACGCCGCCGGAAAAAAGCAGTGGCTAGGCTGGTCCAACTTTTTCTGACTAGCCGTGCGAACGAAAAACAGATTCCTCGCTTCCGCCCGAGGCGGATCAAGTTGGAACAGGACTGGCGCTCCAAGGGCGACCTGCCGGTCGCCCCTACAAACCCGTTACACGGCGAGCCGGCAACAAAATCAATCAGCGAGGCGGGGGCCGGCGCGAGATCAATCTCGGCGCGAAGGCGACGCTGATCCCGAGGCTTCGGGAGCCGCGCTCCAAGGGCGACCTGCCGGTCGCCCCTACAAACCCGCTACACGGCGAGCCGGCAACAAAATCAACCGGCGAGGCGGGGGCCGGCGCGAGATCAATCTCGGCGCGAAGGCGACGCTGATCCCGAGGCTTCGGGAGCCGCACTCCAAGGGCGACCTGCCGGTCGCCCCTACAAACCCGTTACACGGCGAGTCGGCAACAAAATCAATCGGCGAGGTTCACGCGAAGGCCGGCGGCGATTTCGCTGCGCTTGAGAATGAGAGTACCGCCGGATTTCATGCTTGGACTCCAGAAGAGAGAAAGCGCCGTACCTGCCGCAGGACGTTCAAGAACATCGCCGGGGTGAGGCGTCCGGTGAGCGTGTTTTGCTGGCTGGGATGGTAGGCGGCGAAGAGGCGCGGAAGCCCGCCGGGAAGCCTCCAACTCGCGCCGTGGCCAAACTTGTACGCCGCACGGTTCTGGATGAGTCCCTGCCCGACGAGCATGGAAAGATAGCCGTCGAAAGCGATTTTCCCCAGCGCGAGCACAGCGCGCGGGCGGAGGATTTCCAGCTCAGCTTCGAGGAACGGGCGGCAGTTGCAGATTTCCGCGGGCAGCGGTTTGTTGTCCGGTGGGGCGCAGCGGATGGTGGCGGCAACGTAGGCGTTGCGCAGCGCGAGGCCGTCGCCGCGATTCTTCGACATGGGCTGATTCGCGAAACCGGCGCGGTGCAACATGCGGAAGAGAAAGTCGCCGGAACGGTCGCCGGTGAAGACGCGACCAGTGCGGTTGCCGCCGTGCGCGGCAGGCGCAAGGCCGAGGATGAGCAGTTCCGCTTTGGGGTCGCCGAAGCCGGGGACCGGGCGGCCCCAGTACGTCTCGCCGCGGAAGGCGCGGCGCTTCGTGCGCGCGACTTCCTCGCGGTAGCGCACCAGCCGTGGACAGCGGCAGCAGGAGACGATGCACTCGTTGAGTGTGGCGAGCTTTTGTGCGTTGGTCATCCGAGGCACACGGCGGAACTCAACATCTTAAGCCAGCGCGCCGCGCTTTGCACGGAGCGGCACAGACGCGCTGTTGGTTGTCGCCGAATGGGCGCAGTTCCGCGGCCACGACTTGAGGCGCGTGCACGCCTCGAAGGCACACCCGCTCGAAGTCGGCGGGCGCAACCTGGTTGAACCGGCGAAGATGAACGAACTCGGATTCGAATACTATTCGCTCGGCTGGCCGGAATGAGACACGTGGCGCGTGTCCCTGCGCCGCAGCGACTTTGCAATCCCCGGAGGGATAATCTTTCCTGTCCCCTCCCCCTTTACACCCAGCCCGCCGCCCAACTTCTTGTAAATCCGCAAGTGGGGACCGAGAGCGACATGTGCATTCAAACTTCAGACCAGAAGGAGTGCGTGGCGAAGATCACTACCTGTAGAAGAACCACGCACGCTCCGTCTTTGCTCCGCATGTATTTCGAACAGGTTTGACAAAATACTGCGACCACAGAGCGAAACTTTGGCGTGAAATCTTGTTTGGACAATCGAGATTCAAGGAAAAGAAAAAGATGCATTCTATTGCATCTTTAATTACTACACTTTCCGTTAAAGAAAGAGCGTTGCTCCGAGACCCATTCAAAAGAAAAGGTTAATTCTGCAATTCTCACTGGCCATATAAGTGCTCAGTCTCGGCCCATGTGCCGGGATGTGGGGTGGCTCGAGGGAGGCGATGGCGCTTCGGCGTCACGCTGGCACACCCGCATCATGAATGTCCATTTGACCCCGCCCTCTTTACTTTCTCACCGCAGCATCTATAAGCCAGCATAGGGGGATTTCACGCAGTCGCATCGCTAACATTCAGGGGGCGCCTCTCCTGCGGATGCTCCTTACGCCTCTGCGCTGTATATCCCGTTCAGCCTCGTTGACAAGAGGAGGTTCCTACCATGAGATCGATCCTTCGGCTTCTTGGGATCGTCGGGTTATTCGTCCTAGTGTTTCCGGGGCCCTCCCTCACCTGGGGCGATGGCCTAGGGACGAATCTGCCCACCACGACGTACAATTACACCTTTACGACGCAAAACCAAAGCATGTGGTCCACAGGCCAAGCTTTGTAGTGCACCCTTCTAATTTAGACAGTCAGGGCCTCGTTTTTTAGTACACCTGTGAAAGCCAAGAAGGCCTCCCGTGGGGTGCGGTTTGCCACCCCGCGATGCGGCCGGTCGTGATTGTACTCCCCGATCCAACGAGC